>CAYVRK010000004.1:42675-60614 GCA_964453785.1 uncultured Bacteroides sp. | reverse complement strand
AAAAGGGTTGACAGCATCAGGATCTTTGGTGACCCGGAAACTGATTTCTGGAGCATGGTCCGGAAGCATTCACCAGGCGGAGGTGAGACAAGGATCGGGGAGGTTTCCCACGAATTCATGCTGATGGATCCGGAAAACCAACATGCCAACAACCTTCATGCGCCCATGGTATCCATGGTATCCCTGTATTCGGAAACAGCCGGCTCTTACAACCTGGATGATCAGCTTTTATCGGTCTGTTTTCATGAAACCTGGATTCTGGATCCGGATTCAGCCACTGTTATAAAAAGAGTCAGCGGAATCACTCCGGTGATCTGGCAGAGAAGGCAGACGGAGGATGGAGATCCCGTTAACGATGCTGAAACAGGGCTGCCTGTCTACTTCAAGCTTGAACTGGAGCGGATCCCCTTACGCAACCCATGACACCATTTATACGTCTATATAGTGTAACCTTAACAAAAATGACAACCATGAGAACCTATCTCCACCTGATTTCGGCCACCCTGCTGGGAATCATGCTCCTTGCTTCCTGCAACCAGGTTGAGGAGTCCGGTCAGCTCAAATTCGGGCTTGATCTCACCGAAGACGCAACCCTGAAAGCGGCCACCGAAGGAAGCGAAGTAGTGGCTGCACTGGTATCCGTTCAGGATATGAACCATGGAATGATCTTTGACAAAGAGTATCTTGAACTGATCCGGTTCGGTGATCGGTTTGTGACACGCGCCATGACCATGCCGGTGGGTGAATTCATGCTCACAGAGTTTTTGCTCGTCGATGCAGCCGGAGAGGTGATCTGGGCCACACCCAAAGAGAGCTCCATGCTTGCTGGTCTTGTGAGAGACCCTTTGCCCCACTACTTTAGTATACAGCCCAATATAACCACAAGCCAGGATATTCAGGTGATCCGAGTGAACGACTACCGGCCCGGGGATTTCGGATATGCAGAATTCAACATTGAATTTGTGAACCGGTTTTGCCTGAAGGTACTGCTCAACTACCACTGTGAGCAATACTGGAACGATACAACTCCCATGTTCGACCCGGCCGGCGTACCCATCTTCCAGCCAAGGATCACCATCTGGGCCGGAGACATCCCGGTGCTGGATGAACCACTTGTTGAGGGCTTGAACCATTTCAATCTTCCGGTAATGAAAACATATTATTCCATTGTGGCATTCGGCTGTCAGGGTGAGCCGCTGTTGGAGGCGAAATTCGGGCTTGAGGAAATGATGCAATTCAGGTGCGGGGAGGAATTCCCGCCCCTGATCATCGGCTCTGAACCAGGAGGAGATGTGATCATTACACCCGAGGGACTGCTTCAACCCAACATAAAACAGGGGATATTCGGCCAGATTACCATGCCAATCTATGTTGATGGGACTACAGATAACTATGACATTTATCCCATGGTGAGGGATGTGTACTTATTCCCATACTACGTCCTCGATTCCATCTACACATTTGCTCCCATGGACTGTTATATTCCAATAGGAATGATTTGGGAAGAGCCCATTGCCATTGTCCGGTCCAACTCGGACGGCTTCTTCCAGGTACCCATGGATCCGGGAGGATACCTGTATCTGGTCAGGACGGAAGGCGGCTTCTATATGGATGCCTTTATCAGTTCCCACAGACCGGGGTATGTGGAGGTTTTCCCGGGAAAGGTTACAGAATTGTCCATCCACCTGATCGACTGCTCCATGTGGCAGTAAAAAGGGGGACTGGTCCATTTAGCGGGTTTTTCTATCTTTGGGGAAACCCGCATTTTTTATGCTCCAAGATCAGCTCCGGGACACCTATTCCCAAAGAATAAAAGAGTTTCAGACCGCCACCAGGCAACATGTCAGGATGATGAATTACATCGCATTGCTTCGGCTGGCATCGCTTATCCTACTGGTGTGGTTCATGGTCCTGGCTGTCAAAAACAACCAGCCATTGTACCATGGTGTTGCTGCAGTGATGGTGACCGGCTTCCTGTTTCTTGTGAGCCGGTACAACAGGCAGAAAGACCTGAGAAACCTGAATACCCGGCTGAAGGATCTGAATGAGCTGGAGCAGGCATGCCAGGAGCACAGGTTCACTGCCCTTCCCGACGGAATGGAATATGCCGATCCCTCCCACCCCTGGTCCCATGACCTGGACCTGTTTGGAAAAGGCTCCCTCTACCAGTACCTGAACCGAACAGCCACACTGAAAGGGAGTGAGATGCTTGCCGGGATTCTGACCACCGAACCCGGGAGCCCGGAAACGATCATAGAGAGGCAGGGGATCAATGAAAACCTCCGGGAAAAGATCAATTTCCGGCAAACATTTACTGCACGCGGCTCCCTTGTCGAAGAGAAGGATGATGATCTCCCGGGCATTCTTAAATGGCTGACTGCTTCTGGTTACATTGTTCAGCACAGATGGCTCTTCTTCCTGGCGCTGGGAGTCAGCGGGATCGCCCTGGCCATCATCGTATCAGGTATTTTGAATCCGGGTGTTTTCAGGTATCTGCTTCCCCTGCTGCTGTTTAACTATACCCTCCTCTCCCCTTTCCTGATGAGGACCAACCGTTACCAGGAAACCATTTCGAAAAAACATGAATTGCTGGAAGGATATGCCCGGTTGCTGGAGATCATTGCTGCAAACAACTTTGACCATCCGGTTCTTCAGGAAAAAAGGGAGAAAGCCCGCGAAGGAATGAAAGAGGTTCAAAAGCTTTCCAGGCTGCTCGGCTTTTTTGACCAGCGGCTGAACATGTTGCTGGGCGCTTTATTCAACGGCCTGTTCCTCTTCGATTTCATCATGATGCACCTGCTCGAATCATGGAAAAAGAGGAACAGTGAAAAGATCCTGGAGTGGATAGAGATCACCGGGTGGACCGATGCCATGATCAGCCTGTCAGGATTCGCCTACAACCATCCGGATTTTACACTGCCCCGGATGAATGAGGAACACAACTCCATGGAGCTGCACGACCTGGGCCATCCCCTGATCCCCCCGGGAAAACGGGTGGTCAATCACCTCACCATTATAGATGAAAAAATCGTCATTATCACGGGGGCCAATATGGCCGGGAAATCCACATTTCTCAGGTCTCTGGGTGTGAATTTTATCCTGGCCTACGCCGGTTGTCCCGTGTGTGCCAGCCGGTTCAAAACCCCATTCATGGGGCTCTGTTCAAGCATGCGAACGGCCGACTCCCTGGCCGATGAGGAGTCCTACTTCCTGGCTGAGATCAAAAAACTTCAGCGGATTGTACGCAGGATGGAAGCGGGTCATCCCATACTGATCCTTCTGGATGAAGTGCTCAAAGGCACCAATACCACCGATAAAAGGCGTGGATCCGTGGGCCTGATCAAACGCTCCCTCCCCCACCCGGTTCGCTGTTTTATCGCCACCCATGACCTCTCACTGGGTGAACTGGAAAAAGAGCTGCCCGGACAGGTTGTGAACTACTGTTTTGAAAGTTATATCAAAGAGTTGGAGCTGGAATTTGATTATACCATCCGGAAAGGAATTGCCACGAACATGAATGCCTCATTTCTCATGAAAAAGATGGGAATCATGGATTAATCCGGAGTCGTGCAGGAACAGGAAGTTCAAATATCCGCAGTAGAAAGAATAATAACAGGATTCTCCGACCTGGCATGGGGCACCCCCCTGCTGATTCTCCTTTTGGGAGGAGGGATCTTTTTCCTGGTCTACTCCAGGCTGCTCCCGTTCAGGCATTTCAGGCACGCCATTGGCATCCTGGCCGGGAAATATGACAATCCCGACGAACCGGGTCAGATCAACCATTACCAGGCGCTCTCCACTGCCCTTGCAGCCACCGTGGGGATGGGGAACATCACAGGGGTTGCCCTGGCCATTACCATGGGGGGGCCGGGAGCCATTTTCTGGATGTGGGTTAGCGCCCTGCTGGGGGTCACCACCAAATATTTTACCTGCACGCTGGCAGTCATGTACCGTGGCCGCGACTCAAACGGAGAGCTTCAGGGAGGACCCATGTATGTGATCGTAGAGGGGCTTGGCCGGAACTGGAGGCCCCTGGCTGTTTTTTTCTGCCTCATGGGAATGATCGGGGTGCTGCCCATGTTCCAGGTGAACCAGCTGACTCAAATCGTCCGTGACGTGGTACTGATCCCCAACGGGGTGGAAGGCGGATTCACCACCAACCTGGTCTCCGGACTGCTGGTGAGCCTCATCGTGGGAGCGGTGATCTTCGGCGGTATCAAGCGGATCGGTAAGGTTACGGGGCGCATGGTACCGGTCATGGTGGCGCTCTACGTGATCTCCGTATTGTATATTATCTTCTCCCGGCCGGACCGGATCATTCCCGGTTTTGCACTGATCTTCAGGGATGCTTTCACCGCCGACTCCGTACTGGGCGGAGCGTTGGGAGCGCTGGTCATAACCGGGGTTCGAAGGGCTGCCTTTTCCAATGAGGCCGGGATCGGGACAGCACCCATGGCCCATGGGGCCGCAAAGACCAATGAACCTGTACGGGAGGGCCTGGTGGCCATGCTCGGACCGGTGGTTGATACCATCATCGTATGTACCATGACCGCCCTGGCTTTAATCATCACCGGGGTATGGGATTCGGGAGGAGCGGACGGAATCACGCTCACCGCCAAAGCATTTGAAAGCTCCATACCAGGCTTCGGAGCTTACCTGCTTACCATCTGTGTTTTCGTCTTTGCCCTCTCCACCATGCTCTCCTTTCCATACTACGGAACCAAGTGCTTCTCTTTTGTATTCGGTGCAAAACGAAGCCATCTCTATAAATGGTTCTATATTGTGACCATCCCCATAGGAGCCACAGCCACCCTGGGAACCGTGGTTGGCATCTTCGACGGGGCCTATGCCCTGATGGCATTCCCCACCATGATCTCGGCCCTGATCCTCTCACCCTCGGTGGTCAGGGCTTCCAGGGACTATTTCAACCGACTTAAAACAAACCGTTATGCAAAAAACAGTACGATGGATCACTGATAACGCGATCATACTCACATTTACATCAGCCAAACTGTTGATCCATCTGCTCACGGCCACCCATTACGGTTTCCAGAGGGATGCATACCTCTACATGGCCCAGTCACAGCATCTGGACTGGGGTTATTTCAGCACCCCGCCCCTGCTGGCATTCATCACACGGATTCACATGCAACTCTGGGGCGATTCCCTGTTGGCCGTCCGGTTGCTTCCCGCCCTGGTGGGTGCTGTCAGCATATTTATCGTGGGATGGCTGATCCGCCAGCTGAAAGGGGGTGTGGTTGCACAGGTACTGGGGCTCACAGCCTATCTCCTGTCGCCTGCCTTCCTCAGGCCCGCTGCCCTGCTCCAACCGGTGATCTTCAACCACCTGTTCTGGTTGCTGACTGCGGTGGTGGTTTTCCAGATGGTCCGGAAACAGGATCCAAAACTGCTTCTCTGGATGATTCCTGTTCTTGGCCTTGGTTGGATGAACAAATACGCCATCATTTTCTACGCTTCGGCACTATTGCTTGCACTTGTTTTCACTCCGCACCGAAAACTGCTCTGGACCAAATATCTTCCCATCACACTGGCAGGCGGGATCATACTGATCCTTCCCAACCTGATCTGGCAGTACCAGCACAACTGGCCCGTCTTCTTCCACATGCAAACACTCCAGGAAACCCAGCTGGGGAATGTTTTGCTGAAAGACTTTTTACTGGCCCAGGTGTTCATGCACATGCCGGCACTGCCCGTTTGGCTGGGAGGCCTTATCTGGCTTATCTTCAATCCCAAACACCGGCAGTTCAGGCTTTTTGCCTGGGCATTCGGACTTACCCTGCTGCTGATCATCCTGCTGAGGGGCAAATTCTATTACACCATCGCAGCCTATACCATGCTGGTGGTATTCGGGGGACTGGCATGGGAACAATGGGCAGTAAAACCCAGGCGTTTCCTCGTTTTGATGGTCCTGGGCATGACCATCCAGACCGGGATTTACATTCTGCCATTCAGCCTGCCGATTTACCAGCCGGAGAGGATGGTGGAATATGACCGGAAAATGATTGCACGGGGGATGGAGGTGATGCTCATGTGGGAAGGCGGGGAGGTCCACGACCTGCCCCAGGACTACGCAGATATGATCGGATGGGACGAACTGGGTCAAAAAGTATGGGCTTTCTATGACGCATTGCCCGATTCGGTGAAGGCGCATACGCTGGTCTACGGAGAACACTATGGTGCTGCCGGAGCAGCCAGCTATTACCGTCCCGATCCGTCCTATCCCGAAGTCTTCAGCTTCAACGATGCATTTATGGAGTGGATCCCCAGAAAACCTGAAGCGGATTATGTGATCTACATCGGGTATTCTGACCAACTGCCGCACTATTTTAAACAACTGGAAAAAGTGGGAGAAGTGGAAAATCCGTATTTCAGGGAAAAGGGACTACCCATAACCTTCGGAGGTGATCCCACCCCGGAATTATATGAGGCATGGGAAGAGGCCTGGCAGGAGTCCAAAGGCCGTTTTACAAGGGTTCCAGCTTCCTGACTGCCTTCCGGAAGCTCTTCATGTTGACTGGCCGGGCAAGAATCTTTTGCTCCCTGTCAAGCAGGAACATGGATGGGGTGGCATAAACATGGTAGTCTCCCGGCACCTTCCCGTTCCATCCCAGCTGATCATGAGAGGTGATCCATTGCAAATCAACATCCCGTATATATTTTTCAAAATTCGCAGCGGACGAATCGATGGATATGGCCACCACTTCCATATCCAGATCATTCTCATCCAGGTACCACCGGTGCAACTCAGGGATCATGGCTGCACAGTGTTCGCAGGTGCCAGCCCAAAAGAGTACCAGAACGTAAGGGTTCGGCAGCTTTGAAAGCCTGTGGTACTTCCCGTGAATGTCCCTGATGATAAAATCCGGAGCAATGGAACCCACTGCCATTTTTTTATACCCCTCCATCCTGGAGAGAACCATTCCGGCCACATCCGATTCGCACGACTCATCCGGATAATTCTCGGCCAGGTGAACCTGCACCATCTCCATGCCGAGCAGTTCAAAGCCTTCCAATAAAAACTCCACCACGAACGAGTGAAGCTCGCTCAGAGGGGCCACATGGTCCATGATCCGGTCCACTGCTTCCATAAAAGCTTCCTGCTGACCTTCCATGGAAAGGGTATCCACCCTGTAAAGTGACAGGTAATCAATAATCCGGAAGGTATAAACGGGAGCATGAAGCAGAGCAGGATCGTCAATGGGATTCCCGTCGAAAAAGACCTGCTTCAGGGTTTGGATGCGCTGGGCGTGTGTCATGGAACCAGCCATCACCGGGGCACGGAATGCATTCATGATTTTTGTGGCATACAGGTCCGGGTAAAGCGACGAAATGGAATCCATAAACCGGTACCTGTTGTGTTGCAGCGCTTCGTACCTTTGAACTGCAGAATCATATACGGAATCTCCGGGCAGGGCGGGAAACAACAGCCGGTAAGTCTCTGTCAGCTGTGCCTCGTAGTCGAGCTGGAAAGTCATGAACTCAAAGTAGACCTGGTTCTCCAGGGAATTCTCAAAAAAGGGAACGGGGCCCTTTTCCCCCAGGGTTATGTTCATGGACACATCCTCCCTGTTGTAAATAAACTCCACGAAGCGGTTCCTGGTCATGATGCCCTGGTACACTTCAGGGTAGATCAGGCGATAGACCCCCACGGGCGCCTTTTCGGACAAGAGAAAGTAAAATGAACCGGAAGTGGATTCCATGCTGTCTGTGACCTGGAACCTGTCCCCGTAATAAGAGGCCAGGTAGATCATCCCCTTCTCCGCATACTGAATATTCCCCTGTATAACAAAAGGTTGACTGATCAGTGTGCTGACCCGGATCAGAAGGCTTCCTATCAGTATGCCATACCTCATTCTTCCGTGAAAATAGCAATTCTGTCCCAGATTATACAATTCTGTCACTTTTAACTATTCATATTCAATTTGAATAGTGGTAGTCCGGAGAGTTCCCTAACTTCGCAGCATGAAATCAAACGAACAAAACGGCACATCCTGGGTCGCTGTGATCAGGAAATACAATCAACCGGATATACGACGCAGCATCTGGCAGATCATCAATTCCCTGGGACCCTACCTGATCCTATGGGTGCTGATGTACTATTCGCTCTCCATCTCCTACTGGATCACGCTGGGATTATCGCTTTTGGCTGCCGGGTTTCTGGTCCGCATTTTCATCATTTTTCATGACTGCGGCCATGGCTCTTTTTTCAAATCCGCCAGGGCCAACCGTGCAGTGGGAATCATCCTGGGCAGCCTGGTATTTACCCCATATGACCGGTGGCACAATGACCACGCCATCCACCACAGTACAGTAGGAAACCTGGATAAAAGAGGGGTTGGGGATCTGTGGACAATGACCGTGGAGGAATACAGGGAACTGAGTCCCAGGGGCAGACTGATTTATCGCATATACAGGAATCCGGTCATCCTGTTTGGGATAGGACCGTTCTTTCTTTTCGTGGTGTGGTTCCGTTTCATGAGAAAGGGCCAGACAGCCATGGAAAAGAGGAACAGTCATGTGACAAACCTGATTATTCTGGCCTACATTACCGGTGCCATTCTGTTGATGGGCTGGAAGTCTTTCCTTCTCATCCAGCTCCCGGTGATCTATACTGCAACAGCGGTGGGGACCTGGCTTTTTTATGTACAGCACCAGTTTGAGGGTGTGGTTTGGACACGCCAGGATGGATGGGATTACAAGAAAATGGCCCTCCAGGGAAGCTCGTTTTTGAAGTTCCCGCGGATCCTGCAATGGTTCTCGGGTAACATCGGATTTCATCACATCCACCATTTGAGTCCAAAGATCCCGAACTACAACCTGGAGCGCTGCCACAAAGAGAACGATATGTTCGGTTCCGTTCAACCGGTCTCCATGTTCAAGGGAATCCAGACCCTGAAGTTCCGGTTGTGGGATGAACAGATCGGACAACTGATCAGCTTCAGACAGTTCAGGAAAGCTGGCGCCAATTGAGTATCTTTCCGGAATAATTCAATCACAACCCTAAAATATCTTGCAATGAAAACCCTGATCCCCGTCACCATCTGCATGGCCATGCTGCTCTCATGCAACACCCCGACACCCAAAAGCGAACCAGCCAAGACTGAGGAGTGGATCCAGCTGTTCAACGGGAAAGACCTGGACGGGTGGACCATCAAAATGGCCAAGCACCGGCTGAATGAGAACTTCAACAACACATTCCGGGTAGAAAACGGCATGATGGTCACCCGGTATGACCAGTACGACACTTTCGATGGGGAATACGGTCACATCTTCTACAAAACGCCCTATTCCCACTACAAGCTCAGGGTGGAGTACCGCGTTGTAGGAGAACAGGTGCCAGGAGGACAGGGATGGGCCTATAAGAACAGCGGCGTCATGTTCCATGCCCAGTCACCCGAATCCATGGGCCTGGACCAGGAGTTCCCGGTTTGCCTGGAGGCCCAGTTCCTGGGAGGGAGCGGCCAGGGGGAACGTCCAACAGCCAACCTCTGTACACCGGGAACCCATGTCATGATGAATGGCGAACTGGTCACCCAGCACTGCACCAACTCCACATCAAAAACATACAACGGGGAGGAGTGGGTACATTTCGAACTGGTGGTATACGGGGATAGTGTGATCCACCATCTGGTTGACGGCGATACAGTACTGACCTACTACAAACCCATCATCGGCGGGGATCTGCCGGAAGGCTTCCCCATGGCAGAAGGAGAACCGCTCACGTCAGGCTACATCGCCCTGCAGGCAGAGAGCCATCCCTATGATTTCAGGAAAATTGAGTTGCTGGACCTGAGTAAGTAACCCGCAGGTCAATTGGCCCGCAGCATTTACCGGGTATCAATATCTCCCATACGTCCGTGCCGTTTCCACCATGGCCATCAGGTTCTCATCGGGCGTATCACGGCCGCACTGGTCTCCTGTGGAAAGAATAAACCGCCCACCTTCCACCGGAACAAATTTCTCAGGAATGGCACGCAGACCCACCGATTCGGGTTTGATCCCTTCAGTGGGCGGATCGGCCACATAGTAAACATCCACCGTTTCCTTCCAGATGCGTTTCCCATTCTTTTGATAGGACTCCTGAACCACAATGCGGTCGCTGTTCCTCAGGACGATAAACTTCTCCCACAAGGGCATGGGCGGATCATTGTACAGGTAGTGATCCCAGAAAGGTTTTCCGGTTTGGCGGGCCGGGATCATGTTGGAAAAATCAGGAGCCACGGGCACACAGTCGGGCATCTCCCCCCTGAGCACAGTCAGGAGTCTTTCTCTGGAGGTCATATCCGGGCTATTCTGGTATTTTCATCCCGCAGTTCAGGTAAACCTGGTCCAGTGCAAACCCGATAAACATGGGGTACAACCAGTCCTTGTACCTTCCGGATACCTCACCCCGGTACTGGGGGAATACCGATTCGATCACCGGGATCAGGGGCTTGGCCTCTGCTCCAAGGTTCCTGGCGGCGATGGCTGCCTGCAGCACCAGCGTGGGATTTTCATGATTCATCAACTGTTCCTGCAAAACGGGCAGCGCCTGCTTTACCATGCCCATGTTTGCCAGAAGTTCGGCAGCAGCAACGCAGACAGTGGGCGAATCGTCCGCGAGCATGGCCCGGACCTTCTCCCGGACGTGGTTGTCCACATCCCCGACGGCATACAGCGACAGGATGGCCCAGTACCTTACTCCCGGATCGGCATGATCCAGCAGGGGCACAATCTCATCCAGTGTGGCATCCGGATTTCCGCACAGGTTGGCAGCCTCCAGAATGGTCTCCACAGGATAGGCTTCTGATGAACCCATCTCATAGGGCGAACTCCCCGCCGAGCGGAGCATCATCTCAGATTCATTGAGCAATCCCACATCCCGGTTCTCCACCATCCAGGCGTACAGCTTGCCCCTCATCTCCAATACCCGGTCAGCATGCTGCTGATTTCCTGCCAGGTTATTCAGTTCATACGGATCACTTTCCAGGTCATAGAGCTCCTCCCACTCCTTGGGTTGCCAGAACTGTTCTGCCTCAGGATTCAGTTTTCCTTCCTTTCTCAACCTGATCAACTCCCGGAAGCTTGCTTTGGTATCATTGAAAATGATGGCATCCGTCACATAGGGCCGGTGGGGCATGAAATTCCTGATATAGACAAATCGCTCATCAAGAATCAGGCGGGATACATCATAGATATCATCCGCCCTGCTTCGTGACCCGAAAATATAGCGGTTTTCCTGTTCCGCTTCTTTTCCAAGGAAAGGAGCGCCGGCAAAATGAGCAGGGATCTCCACCCCTGCCAGGTTCAGCAGGGTGGGTGCAAAATCAACGAAACTGACCAGCCGGTCTGTCCGTTTCACCTGTTCACCCGGGACCAGGTACCTGTACTGATCGGGAACCCTTACGATCAGCGGCACATGCAAGCCGGAGTTATAAAGCCACCGCTTGTAGCGCGGAAGTCCGAACCCGTGATCGGAGAAGAAAAAGATGATGGTGTTGTCATAGAGCCCGTCCTCCTTCAACTGCCCGATCAGACTATCTACCTGCTGGTCCAGCTCCGAAATCAGGTCATACTGGTGTGCCCAGATCTTTCTCATTTCAGGAGTGTCCGGGTAGTAGGGAGGCAACTGGGCCTTCTCCGGGTCGTGCTTCACTGCCAGGGATTCCACATCCGATTCGTTTATTCTGTTGGCATGCCCTTCGTGGGTAATGCCATGGTTGAACACGCTGAAAAAGGGCTGTCCCTCCCCTCGGTTCCTCCAGTGTGCCTCTCTCCCCTGGTCATCCCATCTTCCCTCATAGCTGAAGTTATAGTCGGTCTTGTCGTTGTTGGAACAAAAATAACCGGCTTCGGACAGGTACTGGGGAAGGATCCTGAAGTCCTCCGGCATGGGTATGGCCGAACGCAGATGCTGGGTCCCCAGTGTGGTGGCGTATACGCCCGAGATCAGTGTGGAACGCGCCGGTGAACAGATGGGTGCAGGAGCATAAGCCCTGGTATAGACGATTCCTTCCTCAGCCAGCCGGTCAAGGGTGGGCGTATTCGCATAAGTATCACCATAACAACCCAGTGCAGGGCTGATATCCTCACAGCTGATCCAAAGGATATTGGGAGGCGGTAGAGAATCCCTTTTCTCCTGGTTGCAGGAAGTGCATAAAAGAAACAGAACCCCGGCAATAAAAGGGGCTAAGCGGACGGTCCTATACATTAAAAAAAGCATCTGAAATGAAAGTATTGGTTCTTAAATAATTATTTAGGTGGAGCTATATTGTATCCCAATCCTGTAATCCAGTCAATCTCACTATAACTGATCCATTCCCCTGTGATGATCCCATCTGAATGAAAAATAACACTGAAGCCCTTATTGTAAAACGGTTCGTTGTCTGTTTTTCTGTTTCCACTAATCTCCCAGTTAATCAGACAAACCGTATCACATACCTCCCATTTTTCCTTCAATATCAAAGAGAAATCTGTAAAAGGGTCACGGGTAGATTCAATGCCGCTGATCAGGGGTTTGATGCCTGTAAATGGACCGGAGGAGTTGTACCTGAAATCGAAATTTTCTGCCACCAGGGTATCCAGACCATTAAAAAACCCTGTATTCCAGACTTCCCCATATGCATTTAACAATGCATTGAAATCATTTTCCGACTGTGTTGCCAAATTACACCCTGCAAGCAGGGATGCAGTGATCACGATGGCAGCAAATCCGTGTCTCATATGTTGAGATTTTATTCTGAAACAAGTTAGCCATTTTTATTGTACCCATTCCAGGGTTTTAATCCTGGTTGGCGGCCTGCTGTTTGTACTTCTCACTGAACCTGCGGTAGAGCATCTTGTGCTTGTTATCCAGATCGATGTTCCTTCCACAGATGTAAGCCTGTACCACATCGTTGGTCATCATGTCCAGGAGATCCCCGTTTGAAACCACAATGTTGGCATCCTTTCCCGCCTCAAGTGAACCTGTCCGGTCATCAATACCCAGTATTCTGGCATTGTTGAGTGTGACCATGGAGAGCGCTTCCTCCTTCCCCAGCCCGTAAGCCACAGCCTGCCCGGCCACGAAGGGCAGGTTAAAGCCATAGGCAGCACTGGCATAGCTTATACCGGTCAGGATACCTTCATCAGCAAACATCTTGGCCAGCTTAAAGGGCAGCCTTGTATCGCTGTGTTCATACTCCGGCATGCTGTGAATGTGCCCCAGGATCACCGGCAGGTTGTTCTCCTTAATGAAATCCTTCACCATCCAGGCACCCTCACCGGCCCCCACCAGGACCAAGCGCTTTACTCCATGCTTTTTGGCAAAGTTAACAGAGGCAATAATCCCTTTGGATTCGGTGGTGTGTATATAGAGCGTCTTTGTCCCGTCGAAAAGTCCCCGGAACGACTCCAGATGAAGATTCCTGTGCCCCGGACCCTGCATCCCGGCGTAGGCTGCTGCATCTGTGAACATGGTCTCCAGCGCTTCAAGCGTTTTGTCATAATTGCCCCCGGCATCTCCTCCCATGTACCTGGCACGCATGGCAGCCCTTCCGGTGAGGGGTGCCATCCGGGGCCAGTTCAGGTGTATACCTTCATCCAATTCATACACAGCGTCCTCCCAGTTCCATGCGTCCAGCTGGACCACGCTTGAGGTTCCGGAAAAGGTTCCGCCCTGCGGAGTGATTTGTGCCAGCAGGATTCCGTTGGACCGAACCACCGGGATCACATGCGAATCGGTATTGTAGGCCACTGCCGCGCGCACCCCGGGATTCATCTGTCCCATTTCCTGCATGTCGAGTGTCACATCCACGGTCCCGATCTCGAACAGGCCCAGCGTTGTGTTCACGTAGATCAATCCCGGGTAGATCTCTTTCCCACTCACATCAATGGTGGTATATTCAGCTTTGTCAGCCAGCAGGATCTCCTTGCCCACAGCTGTTATCTTCCCTGCTTTAAATGCGATACTGCCGTTTTCAATCACCTCCCCGGTTCCGGTATGGATTGTACCTCCCTTGAGAATGACCGGGCCAGCCTGAGGGGGGGCCACCACGGGGAGGACCTGTGCTGTTGCCATTTGTGCAGCAAACATCATGATGCCTGCCAATTCTATGATTCTTGTTTTCATGATCGCAGAAGCTAAATTGGTTTTTTGGATGTACTGTTCGCTGTTGGCTTCTTTGGCCCCTCTTTCAGGATTTTCTGGATGATCCTGTTTCGCTCTTCATCCACCGAGGCCTTCATCGCTGCATCTTTCTCCTCATCAAAATAGACAATCCCGTCCACAAGTGTCATTTCCGCGCGGGCATACACAGAGAGAGGATGATCGCTCCATAAAACAATATCTGCATCCTTACCCGGTTCAATGCTCCCCATCCGCTGGTCCAGGTGAAGAATTTTTGCCGGATTCAGTGTAACCAGTTTCAGCGCCTCGATCTCATCAATCCCTCCGTACTTCACTACCTTAGCGGCTTCCTGGTTCAGCCTCCGCCCCATTTCTCCGTCGTCCGAATTGATACAGGTTAGCACCCCCTGCTGAACCAGAGTGGCCGCGTTGTAGTTGATCCCTTCATACACTTCGTACTTGTAATCCCACCAGTCGGCAAATACCGAAGCAGCCGCCCCATGTTCCCTGATCTTGTCGGCCAGCTTGAATCCTTCGTTCATATGGATCAGCGTATGGGCCTTGATGCCAAAATCTTCAGCCAGTTTCATGATCATCATGGCTTCGCTTTGCACATAGGTGTGACAGACGATAAAACTGCGCTCCTCCAGGACATCCACCAGGACATCCAGCTCCAGATCGCGCCTGGGGGGAATCATTCCAACTTTCTCCTTATCGCTCAGTGCATTGTATTTTTTCCATGCATCGTTGTAATCCCCGGCACGCTGGTAGGCATCCCTGATGATTTGTTCCACACCCATCCGCGTATTGGGATATCGGTTGGCGCTCCTTTTTACATTCTCTCCAAGGGCATGTTTCAAAAATCCCACCTGGCCTGCGATCTTCATATCTTCCGCAGATGAGCCCCAGCGGAGCTTGATCAGGACCGATTGACCCCCGATGGGATTGGCAGATCCGTGCAGGATGTGGGCCGCGGTAACCCCGCCTGACAACTGCCTGTAGATGGTCAGGTCGGACGGATCGATGATATCTCCCACCCGCACCTCCGAGGTGATGGCCTGCCCCACCTCGTTGGTGGATGCCATGGCTATATGGGAGTGTTCGTCTATGATCCCGGGGGTCACATGCAGGCCTGTGGCATCAATCACCCTGGCTCCCCTGACCTGAAGGTTCTGCCCCACTGCCGAGATCTTCCCGCCTGAGACAAGCACATCGGTGTTCTCAGACTTTCCCTTCCGATCGAGGGTCCATACGGTGGCATTCCGGAAGAGGATTGTTTCCTGCACCGGCTTCTCTTCCCAGCCGAATGCCTTGAAGGGGTAGATGACCTTGCCCATGGAGTTCTTTGCCGACCCTTTGTCGCTTATCTTCATGCCTGCAGTATCTACCCTGCTGACTGAATCTGCTGTCCCGGCTCCCGGTCTTGCACTCCAGTTGATCCACTTGCCGTCAGCCATCATCCCCTCCCCTTTCAGTATGCCATCGTAACAGGCTCCTGAAAGGCTGATCATGCCCTTCTGGGTGGTCAGGGAGAGGGTCACAAGATTGTTCTTGCAGGCAATGGCAGACTTCACCTCATTCCCGCCCGATTTTACCTCCACTTCGGGTTTATCCGGTTTCCCTTTGATGGTCATGATGTAGGTGCTGTCACCTGCCTCCAGGATATACTCTCCTGCCATGCTTTTCAATTTGGGATCCACAAAAGTGTAGGGTTTTCCCTGCACCCAGTTCTGGTAGATTACGCACTCCTTGTCAAACAGGTCTCCGGAGGTCACGAGCAGGTTGGCCACCATGCCCTTCTGAATGCCACCCACAAGCTCCTCAGCGCCGATCATCCGGGCCGGCAGATAGGTGGCTGCCTTCAGCGCTTCCTCTTTTTCCAGTCCCATCTCAACTGCTTTGCGCAGGGCACCCAGGAAGTCACCTGGTTTCGATAACCCGTCGGCTGTGACAGCAAACTCAATCCCGGCTTTGCTTAACATCCCGGCATTGGCCGGTGCCATTTCCCAGTGTTTCAATGTGCTCAGGGGAACCGATGCGGCCATATAGGGATCCTTTACATCGGGCGGGTCCGGGAATTTCAGCGGGATAACCAGGGCAACGCCGGCATTCCGAATCTCATCCATGAGCTGGTATTCATTGCCGCTTCCCTTGATGATGTATTTCAATCCAAACTCTTCAGCGATGGCATTGACTCTTGGTATTTCGTATTTATCCTTCACTTCAAAAACCTTCGGAAGGGCCTTGTGGGCCTGAAGAACCTCCAGGGCGTCATCATAAAAAACACCATCGGGCAGCTGGTCGTACCACTCCCCGTCCAGGTACATCTGCCTGAGCAGGGCGATGGCCCCATATTGGGCCGTTGGATAGGCGTCCCCGGAGGTCCCGTGTGAAAAAGAGTAGTTGGAACTGGCCCTGCTCATCAGGATAACTTTGTTTGCCTTGTCATCGGCCAGACTCACCAGGGCCGAGGTTCCCCTGGCAATTCCATCCTTTTTCACGGTGACCACTGCTCCGAAACCTGCCTTTCGCAGTGCATCGGCCGATTTTGGATCAGGCTTGAATTCGCTGACCGCATTGTAATTCAGTTTGATCCCCTGGTTCCAGTAATCAGCCGTCCTGGGCTTCTCCGGTACGGAAGGTCCTCTTTGGCCCTGCGAGAAAAAGGCTGCCATGGGGTCGGTCTCTTTCACATCGGAAACGGGCAGCCCATAACTGGAATGGATGTCCACAAACGAAGGGTAGATGGTCTTGCCCTCCATGTCGATGACCACGGTCCCTGCAGGGAAGTCGAGGTTTTTACCAATTTCCCGAAACCGGCCTTTGACAATCAGGATATCACGCCTTACAGGCGCCTGATCGAATGAGGTAACGACCAGGGCGTTTTTCAGGCCATAGATTCCGGGGCGTTCATCACTGACACCCACCACCGGAACATTGGTCTGGGAAATCACCGGGGAGATAAGAGCCATCAACCCGGCAATCAACAGGATTCTTTTCATGTTGGAGTAATTTTGAATCATGCCGGGAAAGATAGCATTTATCCCTTTTCAGAATGAAACTGGTTTGTAATTTTTAGTTCCTGCTCAGCCTTGGGCGCTTTCCATAGGTCAGCCACCGCCAGAGCCACTCCAGGGGCCCAAACCGGAAATACCTGAGCCACAGGGGACTCAATATCAGCTGGCTTATCCAGATGGCCAGGACCAGGTAATAAAGTTCGTACCGTTGCCACTGGCCATATTGCCTGAAAATCCCGAACAGGGTGGTGGCAATCACCGTATGCATGATGTAGTTGGAAAGCGCCATGCGCCCCACGGCAGCAAGGGACCTTTTCAGGAAACCCAGCAAGCGGGTCTTCATGCAGAGCATGACCAAGCCCACGTGTCCCATGGTGGTGAATAAGCGGCCCATCTCGTAAGTCTGCTGTGTTCTGTAGTAACTCAGCACACTGAAATGGTCAGCGATGTAAGTTGTGGTCTCAAACCAGTTCACCGGGATCCCCACACCATAACCGATGAGCACGAACAAACCGTAGAGCTTCCAGGATCGCTCACCATGAAAAACCTTCCATCTGAACAGCGCCATCCCAAGCAGCATCATGCTTAAGACATCCAGAAATCCATGCCTGAAGAAATAGATGGTCTGGATAAACTGGGAAAGGGGTGCCATGGTTTTCACCGCCGAAAAATAACCTGACCGCATGTTTTCAAGGACCTCTTTCTTGGTCTCCTCGTCCGGCTTAAGCTCCGTCAGGGTATAATTCCATTCCTCCAGATCCTTTTCCTGATCAGCCGTAAGCTCCCCTCCATGTGACAAAACTTCCTCGGCCACA
>CAYVRK010000004.1:0-42575 GCA_964453785.1 uncultured Bacteroides sp. | reverse complement strand
CTTTTCCTGATCAGCCGTAAGCTCCCCTCCATGTGACAAAACTTCCTCGGCCACAATCGCTTTTTCGTAAATCCGGGTGACCTTGATGTTATCATGGATACCCAGCATAGTGATCACCACAAAAAGAAATAAGGAGAAAGCCAAAAGCTTTTGCGGTGCCACATGTCTGACGGGGAAAATAAACATTCCCACAATCCCGTAGAAATAGAGGATCTCCCCGGGCCAGATCAGAACGTAAGCGTGAAACAAACCGAAAACGATCAGCCAGATGGTCCTTCTGTACCACGCATTGGCCAGTTCAAGCCCGGCTCCCTCTTCCTCCTTCCGTGCCGTGAACAGGATCACCCCTGCACCAAACAACATGGAAAATATGCCCCTCATGGTCCCTTCAAACAGAAGGCTGTTGACAAAGAACACCCCCAGGTTCCACCCGCTGTCCCCACCATATCCCGAAGGATCCCAGTAGGCCGGGTCGGGCAGGGCCATCCCCACAATATTCAACAACAGGATTCCCAGCACCGCCACCCCCCTGAGCACATCAATGAAATTGATCCGCAGCTCCTCTTTTACCGGATCGAGAACCGAATTTGAATTGGCAATGGGATGATTGCTCATTGGGTGAAAATGGGAGGTGCTTAAAGATGTCTTGTACCACTAATATATGCCAAATAAATTGATGATCATCTGCTTGAACACGATTTCATTAAGATTTAACAAAGGTGCTATTTTGACTCATGTATGCGAATTTCGTAACTTGAACAACTATCCCTAAAACCCACCCAAAATGAAGAAATCTTTCTTTTTTCGTGCTTTCGTATTTATGTTTTTGGCAGGCATGTTTTCCTGCGATAAAAATCCAATGGAACAATGCGTCACTGAAACCAGTGTATGTGGTTCATTTACGGCATGTTGCACTGCCCTTCACTGTTATTACCTGTACAATGGCAAGAAGTATGAATGCGATGGTACCGACTGTACCGATGCTGCCACCGAGCTGGCCAACGACATGTGCAATCCTTCAGGGCTGACCGGGTCGCCATGCATCACTGAGCAGGAGATCCTGGAAGCCATTCTCTGCGTCTCTTACTAAGCGTTTTATTATTGTATTTTATTCTTGCCGAGGTGGAATTAAATAATTATTACAGATAGTCATCTTGTTCGGGTTTATTATCTGTTGGTCATGTTATGGGACATCTTAGTATGAGATTCCTGGGATTCTTCATAACTTGCCTATGGCCCGAAGGAATGTAGACAATACTGATCAATCTCTGAAACTTTCAGGATCAGTATTTATTATAGCTCTATCAATTTACCGCAAAACCCCACAAAATATCCAAAATGATCCGAAAGACGCTTTTTTTCGCACTCTTCAATTTTGTGATTATCTCTATCTATGCCAATGGTGTTGTGTTTAAAAAGAACGCTGTCGGGACATATCTATCATTAAAGAGTTCAGGCATTGAGGTAAATATTGAAAACCAGGTAGCGATTACCAAATCTACCCAGACTTTTCTGAACCAGTATGGTGATTCATTGTCTATAAAATATGGATTTCCTGTCCCGCTAAATGCCAGCGCAACCGAGTTAAAGTACCGGTTGAACGGCAGGTGGCACAAAGCAGTATTCTCTTCGGCTCCTCAGGATACTGCAACTGGCAGCCCTTCTGACAATGTGGATGAACAACTTGTAACCTATCTGGGAAATAACCCACTGTATTTCGATCTGACAGAAGCCATAGGAGAAGATTCAACTGTGATTGTAGAGTTAACATACGTTGAACTCCTGGAATACAAATTCGGAAAAGTAAATTACAGTTATCCAAATGATTACAGGGAAATAAACACTACCCTGATCGACGAACAGCGCATCAGCGTTTCTCTTAAATCGGATCGGATTATTACTGATTTTATGCTTTTAAGTCACGCTGCAGATACATCCTCCATATCCAGTTACGAGGGCTATTTGAGTTGCGCAATGTATGAAAAGCCCGCTGATGCGAATTACAGCCTACAGTACTCTTTGAGTCAAGACGATTTAGGATTATTTTCATTATCCACTTACATTCATGATTCCCTGAGTGTTGATAGTTACGGAAGAGGTTTTTTTGCATTAATTGTTGAACCGAACCCAAGTGATCAATCTGAAACCATCGAGAAGGTTTTTACACTGATCATTGATCGTTCAGGGAGCATGTCGGGAAATAAAATGGTTCAGGCCAGGGATGCTGCTGAATTCATTGTGGATCATCTGAATGAAGGTGATAAATTCAATATTGTATCATTCTCAACTGATATCAGTAGCTTCAGGCCAAGTCATGTGGAATATAATCAGACAAATAAGGGTTTGGCAACAGACTATATTAATTCTCTCGAAGCTAACGGATCAACCAATATATCGGGAGCTTTTGACACTGCTATTCCCCAGTTTTTGTATGCAGATAATACCACTGCCAATATTATCATATTCCTGACTGATGGTGAGCAGACTTCAGGCATTACAGATACGGATGAATTGATAACCCATATAGACAACCTGGTGCTAACTTCTGAAAAGGAAGTTACAATCTTCACCTTTGGAATTGGCTCAAGTACCAATGCGCGCCTGTTAACAACCATAGCCAGAAATAATAAGGGGCTGGCCGAGTTCCTTGAAAACAACCAACTTGAGGAAGTCATTACTGAATTTTACCTGATGATTCAGAATCCGGTTCTGCTGAATACAAGTGTTGAATTCGATCCAAATATTATTGCAGAAAGGTATCCGGTTGAGCTACAAAATCTTTATAAGGGAAATCAACTGATGTTGTTCGGACGTTATTCCGAAGCAGTCCCCATATCAATAACCTTCAAAGGAACTGCCTTTTCCAATGATGTAGTTTATCAGTATGACCTGGCATTATCTGACACTACAAACCATAATTATCAATTCTTAATGAAACTCTGGGCCAAAGTCAAAATTGATGAATTGCTATCACAATATTATCTGAACATATATAATCAGGAATTGGCTGAAAGTATAAAGGATGAGATCATAGAACTAAGTGTTAACTACGGTGTAATCAGTCCATTTACAAGCTTCATTGAGGGAGGGGAGCAACCGGTAGGACTTGACGAATGGGATGTGATGGAAACCCGGGATGCAGCCGGAATTCTTTCAAACGAATTTATAACAATTTTGTCTCTGGGTCCAAATCCTGCAGAGGATGTGATCTTCATCAAACTCGAAACCTCTTCCCTGGCCCAAGGGCAATTAAATATTTCACTTGTAAACACCTTTGGTCAGCCAGTCTATATAAACACCGAATTTGTTTCAGGCAGAAGTGATTATAGCTTTGAGATAGACCTGAAAAATCTGGGACTTCCCCCTGGCATTTATGTAATCATAATAGAGCATCAGGGAAAAATATTGACCCAAAAAGTGATCGTTAAATAACCATCAGCCCAGCTTGGACAGCGCCATAAAACACAAAACCCGACCGGAAATCCGGTCGGGTTGATTTTGCTGTGGGGGCTACTGGATTCGAACCAGTGACCCCCTGCTTGTAAGGCAGGTGCTCTGAACCAGCTGAGCTAAGCCCCCATTTGCGGGCACAAATATAGATGTTCTCAACGGATTCACAAAATAGAAAATGCACTTTTATCGCTATTTCTTCCTTCGAATCAGATGGTCCACACTGTATTTTCCCGCTCCGGATGTCACCAGGGCAAACAGCATCAGGAAATAGTAAAGTGGAATCTCAAAACCGTTATCCCCTGCCGGGAAACCATTGGCTATATGGACCGTGAAGGTGGCCACCACCATCACAAACATCATGGGAAGGGCAACGATTCTCGTGCCGAGTCCCAGGGTCAGAAGGATGATCCCTCCCACCTCAGTAAGCATGGCCAGGAAGGCGCTTACACCTGGCATGGGGTAATTCATGATGCCGAACCATTCGGCCACTCCGGCCAGATTCTTCACTTTCATCATGGCAGGTTCATAAAATCCGAAGGCCAGCACCAGGCGGAACAGCAACAGCGAAAGATCACGTAATTTTCCTGTTCCCTCTACGTATTTGTTGTACAAGGTTTTCATTTTCAATAAGTTTTGAATTATTCCTTTTTGAACCCGAGGATCACTCTTTTTTCCATCAGGTCACCGATAAATTTTTTAAGCACATCATCCAGGTACCTGCCACTTTCAATGCCGGTGGTCCGTGCAATCTCCCCCTTGATCTCATTGACCGGGATATCCTCCTCCAGAAGGCTGGAAAGTATAAAGATATTGATGGCCGGCAGGTCCATGAAATGAACATAGCCCGTTTCGGGAGAGCGGTAGATCAGCACAAAAAATTCCCCTTTCATCCCCGGAGTCTCTGCGGCAGGGTGCATGTGTACGGGGTATTCCAGCCTGATGATCTCAAGCTCGGGGTTTAATGCAAGCCTGTCACCCAGGAGATCTCCACGGGCATCATATACCGGAAAAGTCCTGTCGGGCATGTTATAGACCTCTATTTCCATCCATTCAAAATAGAGCAGATCATCCAGGTAGGGTTTCAGAATCTGTTTCCCCGTTTTCCTGTTTGCATGGTACCGGTAAAACTCAAAGGGCAGCCTCCACAACTGTGGTGATTTGGGTTCTCCATGTACAAAGAAATCCTGCACCAACAGGTCCCAGGCCTCCTCACCAAATGCCGCATGGGATATGGGGAAGGCTGAATCAAGCGCATCCCTGACCACCTTGTTCACCAGCCTCCGGTAATGATGGATCCTGCCGGGTGTCACACCGGGCAGACCGGTTTCCACTCCAGTCCGGCAATAGGTGCCGAACTGCTCCTGGATCCGCGCCGTTTCCTTATGCAGATGCATGTTCAACCCTCCAGTTCTTTTTAATAATGTTTTTCAAATGGAGCAGCTCTGCCTGAAGCTGATCCAGATCTTCGAAATTGTAATCTCTTTCCAGCAGGACCGGAACAGGATTCATCTTTCCGATGGTCCATTCAAACAGATCATACACCGGGTCAATGATGGGCTGACCGTGTGTGTCAATGATCAGGTCCGGTGCAACCTGTTCATGCCCGGCCATGTGGATATAAGCCACCCTGTCCAGGGGCAGCTGGCTGATGTATTCCCTGGCATCATACCCGTGATTGAATGCATTCACATAGACATTGTTCACATCCAGAAGAAGCTGACAATCTGCCCTGTCCACAATCTCACATACAAATTCGGCTTCAGTCATTTCAGCTGCAACCGGGGTGTAATAGGAGACATTTTCAATGGCCAGTGGCCGTTCCAGGAAATCCTGCACCTGTCTGATCCTGTCCACGACATGATCCACAGCATCTTTTCGGAAGGGAATGGGCAGCAGGTCGTAGAGGTGGGCATTCTGACTCTTTGTATAGCTCAGGTGTTCCGAAAAAATTTTTGCCTGGTTTTCATCCAGGAAAACCTTCAGCTCTTTGATAAAGTCCCAGTCAAGCTCCTCGGGGCTGCCCAGGGACAGGGATAAGCCATGACAGGTGATGGGGTACATGGACACAGCCTTTTCCCTGGTCCGGTTCCAGTTCCCGCCCACGCCCATCCAGTTCTCCGGGGCAAATTCCAGGAAATCGGGGGTGAGCAGTTTGCTGTTCAGAATCTCTTCCGAAATGTCACGCCTGAGTCCTATGCCTACTTTTCCATTCATTGTTCTTTTTAAGAGGAGCCCCGCGCTCATGACGGGGCTCCGGTCCAAGTCAGATTAACCACATTTACCTTCACCACATTTGGCTTCCTTAGCCTTACTTTCTGACTCAGCTTTTTTTACATCTTTTTTATCACCTTCTCCACATTTACCTTCTCCGCATTTGCCTTCACCACACTTGGCTTCCACTTTCTTGGCCTCACCTGCCGTAGCTTCTTTGGCAGCTTCACCTTTTACGGCATCGCCTTTTTTGGTTTCGGCGCTCTTGTCATCTTTCTTTGCTTCTTCACCACATTTGGCCTCTCCCATTTTATAGGCAGCGGCTGAGGATGAACTTCCCTGGTTTGCATTCATTTCCACCAGCTGGGTACGTACCTGTGAACCTGATCCAAGGTCATTGTAAGCCAGGATATCCATTCCGCTTGCGGGAACAGCAGCCAGTGAGCTTGTTAGCAAAGCACCTGCAAATATAGATGCGGATTTAAAGATCTTTTTGTCTGTTTTCATGAGTTACGATTTAAATAAATAATGAGTTTGGAGGATTTGACGGACAAAGAAGGAATCCCTTACAACTCGTCCGGATTTTAACAACTATTTGGCATGTAACTCCCGGCTGATCACCTTTTGGATCTTCTTCCCGGCCTCAGTGGGGAGATGATGATGGCACGCGGAACTGTTGCACGCATCACGGTAATTCAATACCATATGGTTTAGCTGTTGGATCTGTTTTGCGTATTTCACGCAGAGATGACAGGAGAGAAGGTGCATCTTCAGTTGCCACCATTTCTTGAAACCGAGTTTGTTTTCTTCTTTGTAAGAGATAAGAAAACTGGCTTCATCACAGGCAATCATCCGCCTGCTCATGAATACCATCATATGGTTTTTCATTTTTCTGAACATCTTATCTCAACCATTTGGTTTCGACGCATTTTCTCATTTTCAATCTTGCCCTGTGAAGCATGACCCACAGGTTAGACGTCGTGATTTCCAATTCCTTACAAACCTCCTCCGAGGTGGCTTCATCAATCATCTTCATGATAAAGGCTGAAGCCAGGTTGGGAGGCAGGTTGGAGATGCACCACTGAATGATCTGCATCAGCTCCCCCTGT
The DNA here is from genome assembly GCA_964453785.1 of uncultured Bacteroides sp. Classification (GTDB taxonomy): domain Bacteria; phylum Bacteroidota; class Bacteroidia; order Bacteroidales. Next base: position 35,802 of record CAYVRK010000004.1, on the reverse strand, counting down.
TCCAACTCTCCTTCTGGCATCAGGGAGTGGGAATGTGGACCTGAGCCTTCCAGCCAGTGCCCCCTGAAAGGATCTTCGGTCCGGTAAAAATCGCCGTCAGTAATCTCTTGTTCAAAATCCTCCAGAGAGGACTCCCTGGAGGCATATTGCTTCCGGTATGTATCAATGATCTTCCTTTTCAGAATGGAGATCAGCCAGGTCCGCTCTGTGCTCAGGCCCTTGAAATTATCTTTTGCCTTTAGCCCGGCCAGGAAGGTCTCCTGCACCAGGTCCGCGGCCTTCTCGGGATCGTTCACCCTGACTATGGCATAGTTAAACAGGTAGTCACCATGCTTCTCTACCCAACGTTGCGGCTCCAGAGCATAAGTTTCGTCTTCAGACATGGCTCAATAAAAAGACAAGGTATAAAAAACTGAATACTTCAGCCGGATTTGTATAAATTTGCATTTTGAAACAGAATAAGCAATGAAGATGAAGACGATTGATACCAAAGGGCTCACCTGTCCGCGCCCGTTGATCATGCTGAAAGAAGGGCTCCAGGAAGCAGCAGAGGGAGAAGAGCTGAGGGTGATTACCGATAACGAGACCTCTCTGAAGAACATGCTCAATTACCTGAGAGACCAGGGAGCGGAAACCGAGGTTAACTCAGTTGGAAAAGTCCATACCATATCCACCACCCGGACCCATGGGACACTGAGTGGAGAAGATCCTTTCCTCTATTGTGAAACCAGTGCTGTGCGCAACAATTATGTGGTCTGTGTGAAGAGTGACAAAATGGGCGGGGGCGATCCCGACCTGGGCAAACTGCTGATGGAAATCTTTCTGGACAACCTGAAACTGCAGGAGCACCTTCCCACCCATGTCATACTTTACAATGCAGGTGTGAAACTGGCCATGAAAGATTCCCAGGTTTGCAGTTCACTCTCTGAACTGGAAGAACTCGGATGCAGGATCATGCTTTGTGGTACCTGTATTGACCACTACGGACTCCAGTACGAAATCGGCGTGGGGATGATCTCCAACATGGTAACCATAACCGAAACGCTGGCCGCAGCAGGCCATGTGGTCTATCCATGAAAAAAACGTTTGATCTGCTTACCACCATTGAATACGGGGGCTGTTCGGCCAAGCTTCCGGCCGGCCTTCTTTCCCTGGTGTTGAAAGATCTGCCTGTTTCCCTTGATCCCAACCTGATGGTGGATGTGGATACCCATGACGACGCAGGGGTGTACCGGATCAATGAAACTACGGCACTGATCTTTACCACCGATTTCTTCCCGCCCATCTGCTCCGATCCCTTTGAATTCGGGGAGATCGCGGCAGTCAATGCCCTTTCGGACGTATATGCCATGGGTGGAACGCCCCTTCTGGCGCTGAACCTGATGATGTTTTCCCAGAACCATATCCCCATCGAGGTATTCGGGGAGATCCTCCGGGGAGGCGATGCCAGGGTACGGGAAGCCGGAGCACTCACCATTGGCGGGCATACCATTGATGATCATCCCCCCAAATATGGCCTGGCCGTGATCGGAACCGTGCACCCTGACAAACTGATCACCAACGCAGGTGCCCGGCCGGGTGACCGGCTGGTGCTGACCAAATCCATCGGGACCGGGGCACTTGTATCCGGACAGAAGAACGGGCTGGCAGACAGGCAGCACTACCGGGCTGCACTGGATCAGATGAAGTCCCTCAACAAAGAGGGTGAAAAGATCGCCGGTAAATACCAGGTCAAAGGAATGACAGACATTACCGGATTCGGACTGGCAGGACACGCCCTGAAGATGGCCCGGGCCAGCAAAGTGAGTTTCAGGATTCATACCGGGAAACTCCCGCTGCTCCCCGGGGCATTTGCCATATTTGAAAAAGGGAGCATCCCCGGTGCCTCTTTCCGCAACCAGGAGTTCACCGGTAATGCGGTTCATTTTACCAGGGGAGTGAATTACACCATGAAAATGCTGGTTCATGATGCGCAGACATCGGGAGGCTTGCTCATGGCAGTTCCCGCCGACCTTGCGCAGCAGATGGTGGATGAGCTGAACGGACCCGGATCGGTGAACGGGGCAGCCATCATTGGGGAAGTCCTGGAGGAGAGCCCCCGCAGGCTTTACTTTGAATAATCCAAGCGGATCCCGGGTTTGAAACGCCGGTACCGAATAGAAAATTACCCATCTGGCTTCGCATTGTCCTGGGGGATATCACCCATAACATACTCAGGGAAAGACCCATCAATACATCCCGGGCCTGGTTTCTGCTTCTGGCGAGTACGGTGGTACTTTCTGCGGCAGCCACTTCGGTCCCCGACACCATCATCTCCATGAAAGATGCCCGCAAAGGGAATTACGACGATGCAGTAAGCAATGTCCTGTTCCTTCTTTTTGTAGGAACACAGGTGAACAGGGAACTTTTCCATGGCGTGGGAATACCCCTGGGAGAATTCTTAACTCACATTGCTGACCGGATCGGGGATGTGATCTATTGACAGATCATTCTTTGGACCATCCCGGCGATCGCTTTGTCCGCCTCCAGCCAATCCACCTGGTCCAGTTCATCACAGGCGATCCAACGGTATTGTTGGTGTTCCGAAAGCACAATGGCTGCCTCCCCGATGGTTCCCATAAAAGGGATCAGTTTCACTGAATGGCTCTCATAGTGATGGACAACCGAAGGCAGACGTCTTTCCACCACCAGTTGCACGCCCAACTCCTCCATGATCTCGCGCTTGATGCAAAACCCGGGCGATTCGCCCTCCCTGACTTTTCCTCCCGGGAACTCCCATTTAAACGGATGCGGCATCTCACCACTTCGCTGTGTGGCCAGGACCCTCCTGTGATCAACAATAATGGCGCAGGTAACTTCAATGAGCGACATGGATCTACCTTCTTCTTTTGGGAAAGTCCACCATGGAGTGTATCACCTGCGTCCTCTTCAACTTCTGCCAGCTGTTACTGTTCAGGGTCACAATGACCACCCCCGCAGTAGGCAGGTTGTCCAGCGGATCATCCAGAAAAGTGTTTCCATACATGGTGAAGGAGGGATTGTGACCGAAAATGGCCAGCCTGGCCACATCATCCCTGGCCTGGCCAACCACCTGGCTGATCTCGCTTGTATGGCCCATGTAAAGGGATTCATGGATTTGCAGGGAGCCCGGATCCATGTTCCAAACACGGCTCATGATCCGGGCAGTATTCAGTGCCCTGTTGGCGGGACTGGCAAAAACCTGGTCGGGGACAGGCCCCAGAGCCATGATCCGCCGGGCCATCTCCTCTGCATCTCTGATTCCCCTTTGGGCAAGAGGCCTGTCAATGTCATCCAGTCCCTCGTTATCCCAGCTGGATTTTCCGTGGCGGATGATCAGCAGCTTCCGTTCCATGATCAAAGCAGGTTGCTGGCCAGGTCGGCCAGGTAACTTCTCTCACCTTTAACCAGGTGGACATGCGCAAAGATATCCTGTCCTTTCATCCGGTCAGCCAGATAGGTCAGTCCGTTTGATTTGGTGTCCAGGTAAGGTGAATCGATCTGCTGGATATCACCCGTAAAGACCATTTTCGTTCCTTCCCCCGCCCTGGTGATGATGGTTTTCACCTCATGGGGTGTCAGGTTCTGGGCTTCATCCACAATAAAGAATACCCTGGAAAGGCTTCTTCCCCTGATGTATGCCAGGGGTGTGATCACCAGTTTATCGGTCTGCTGCATCTCTTCAATCCTTGAGAACTCCTTGCTCTGCTGCCTGAACTTCTGTTTGATGACAGCCAGATTATCGAAAAGGGGCTGCATGTAGGGTCCGATCTTTTCATTCACATCACCCGGAAGGTATCCGATATCTCTGTTTGCCAGCGGAATAATAGGACGGGCAAGGAATATCTGGGTATACATTTTTCGCTGGTGGATGGCGGCTGCCAGTGCCAGCAGGGTCTTTCCTGTCCCTGCTTTCCCGGTCAGGGCCACCAGCTGAATTTCCGGCCTGGCCAGTGCATCAAGGGCAAAAGTCTGTTCGGCATTGCGCGGATCAATCCCGTAGGTGCGTGTTTTTTCCACGCGGTTGATCACCATATTAAATGGATCATAATGCCCGAGGCCGCTTTTTGACTCATTCCTGAAGATGTAATACTGATGCGCCACCGGGGGTTTTTCCAATCCGAACCGCTTCACGGGTACTCCCTCCATGGTTTCATACATATCAGAGATCACAGAGTGGTCTGTCACCTCGCTGGACTTCACGTTTTCGTATATATCTTCAATGTTCTGAACCATATCGTTGTGGTAATCCTGGGCCATGATTCCAAGGGACTTGGCTTTCATCCTCAGATTGATATCCTTGGTGATCAGGATAACCGGTCGCACCGGTGCATTTTTCAGGTGAAGGTGTTCGGCAATGGCCAGAATCCGGTGATCAGGCGTATTCTCAGGGAACGAAGTGGAGAACTTTGCTGAAGGAACCTGCCCCGTGCAGATACTCAGCTTGCCTTTTCCGCGGCCCAGGGACAATCCCCCGTTAAAAAGTTTATCCCCACTCAGTTTATCAAGCTCCCTGGTAAACTCCCGGGCATGATAATTGATCATGTCATTGCCTTTCTTGAACCTGTCAAGCTCTTCGAGGACAGTGATGGGTACGATAATGTCATGCTCATCAAAGTTGTGCATGCATTTGTAGTCATGCAGCAAAACGTTGGTATCCAGCACAAAGATCTTTCGGTTTTTTTTCACAGCAACTGCCATATCCCCTTCCTTTACGTTAACTTTACCACGGCCTTAAATTAGGTTTTTTTGCTCCGCTCATGCCAGAGAATTATTCACATTGGAGCAAGTTTTACACACAGTTATGAACTACCAGGAAGCCATAGAATTTCTTTTCAGCAGCCTCCCCATGTACCAGAGAGTGGGCAAGGCTGCGTACAAGGCCAACCTGGACAATGCGATCCGGCTGGATGAATATTTCGGTCATCCTCACCGGCGCTTTCCTTCCGTTCATGTGGCAGGCACGAACGGGAAGGGTTCGGTAAGCCACATGCTTGCATCCGTGTTTCAGCAATCGGGGTTTAAGACCGGACTGTACACCTCACCACACCTGCTCGATTTCAGGGAGAGGATCAGGGTGAACGGGCAACCCATCCCGGAGGAGGAGGTCACGGGCTTCATCAACAGCCACAGACCCATGATCAGGGAGATATCACCCTCTTTCTTTGAAATGACCGTGGCCATGGCTTTTAACCATTTTGCCCGGGAGGATGTGGATATAGCCATCATCGAGACCGGGCTGGGCGGGAGGCTGGACTCTACCAACATCATTACCCCGCTCCTTTCGGTGATCACCAACATCTCCATGGATCATATGGAATTCCTGGGCAGCGACCTCTCCTCCATCGCCAGGGAAAAAGGCGGGATCATCAAACCCGGCATTCCACTGGTGGCAGGCCAAACCGGAGGGGAACCCGAGAAAGTCCTCCTCTCCATGGCCCGTGAGCTGAAAGCTTCTGTTTTTCTGGCGCGCCAGGCCCGTGAGCCGCTTTTCCAAACCATGAACCAGGAGGGAACCTCCCTGATCAGGTTTCAGAATCATCAAAAGGGTTCAACAGAAACCTGGAGCTGCGGACTTACAGGTGGCTATCAGAAGGAGAATGTGGCCACGGCCCTGAGTGCCATTGACTGTCTCAGGGAATTGGGCTGGAACCTGTCTGAAACTTCGGTGCAGGAGGGCCTCACAAAAGTGACCGGGAACACCGGGATCATGGGGAGATGGCAAACTGTGGGATCCAATCCCAAAAGTATTTGCGACACTGCCCATAACCAGGCCGGCATATCCGCAACAATGGACCAGGTAATGCAGGCTCCGTGGAAAGAGCTACATATGGTCTGGGGAGTGGTGAATGATAAAGACCTGGGGACCATCCTTCCCCTGCTGCCCCGGGAAGCTCATTACTACTTCACCCGTTCAAAAGCTCCCAGGTCTCTGGATGCATTGATACTCAGGGAAAAAGCTGCAGCTTACGGACTAAGCGGAAGGGATTTCCCGTCTGTAAAAGAAGCCTACAAAGAAGCCCGGGAGAAAGCCGGTGAAAATGACATGATTTTTACGGGAGGAAGCACCTTTGTGGTAGCCGATCTTCTGGAGGTTCTGGGATATTGATATTTTAGCTTACTTTGCAGCTTCTATGACCGGAGAAAATCAATACCAGAGTATCTGTTCCGCTGCCCTTGAAGTGGTCAGGGAAGCTGCTATATTCGTTCGCAGCCATCACGAAAACAGGGAAGGGATAAAAATAGAAGTAAAGGGAGAACATAATTTTGTCACCCAGGTGGACAAACAGGCAGAAGAGATCCTGGTCAGGGGCCTTTCCGCCCTGTTTCCCGAGGCTGGTTTTATAACTGAAGAGGGGACCAGCGTCAAGAAGGGAAAGATCCATAACTGGGTCATCGACCCCATCGACGGAACCACCAACTTCATACATGGCGTTTTCCCCTTTGCCATCAGTGTGGGACTCATTGAGGAGGAAGAGGTTGTTGCAGGGATTATCTACGAATTCGGCCTGGATGAGTACTTCTATTCCTGGAAAGGAGGAGGAGCCTGGCTTAACGGCAAACCCATCAGGGTAAGCGATGTGGAAACAGTCAACCAGTCTCTTATCGCAACGGGATTCCCCTATACCGACTTCAGGTATCTCGACGAATTCATCGATAGCATCCACTATTTCATGCATCATTCACACGGGCTGAGGCGCCTGGGATCAGCCGCCACGGATATGGCTTATGTGGCCTGTGGAAGATATGACGGATTCTACGAATACGGGCTTCATGCCTGGGATATTGCTGCAGGACTCCTTCTTGTAAAGGAAGCGGGAGGGGATTTTTCCGATTTTAACGGCAATAAGCATGTCCTTTTCCGCGAAGATATTGTATGCTCCAATGGCAAAATTCAGAAAGAATTTTATAATGCCACCAGTAAAATCATGTTGAAGAAATGACCCTTGTCTCCATTGTCATTCTGAACTGGAACGGTAAAAAGTACCTTGAAAAATTTTTGCCATCGGTGTTGGAGCACAGCCAGGCGGAGGGTGCCGAAGTGGTGGTTGCTGATAACAACTCCACCGACGACTCCATCCGGTTCATGGAATCAACCCATCCTTCCATCCGATTGATCCCCCTGGATCAGAACTACGGATTTACAGGAGGTTATAACAGGGCCCTGGAGCAGCTTGATTCAAAATACTTCCTTCTCCTTAATTCCGATGTGGAAGTCACCGCCGGATGGCTGGAACCCCTCATCAGGTTTATGGAAAGTCATCATGAATGCGGTTTATGTACCCCGAAAGTGAAGGATTTCAATCTGAAAACCCACTTTGAATATGCAGGAGCAGCCGGCGGATACATCGACCGTTTTGGTTACCCTTTCTGCCGGGGCCGGCTCTTCGACCATGTGGAAGAGGACAGGGGCCAGTATGACCAGGAGACGGAGATCTTCTGGGCATCGGGTGCCTGCCTGATGGTCCGGGCCGGCCTGTACAAAAAGGCAGGCGGGCTGGATGAACGGTTTTTTGCACATATGGAGGAGATTGATCTCTGCTGGAGGCTGAAACGAATGGGGCATTCCATTTACTTCATCCCCTCCTCCACCATCTATCATGTGGGAGGTGGTACGCTGGACTACAGGAACCCCCGTAAAACATACTTTAATTTCCGTAACAACCTGTTGCTGCTCTATAAAAACCTTCCCCTGGCCGGGAAGAGGCGAATCATTTTTTCACGCATGATCCTGGATGGCATTTCAGCATTCCGGTTCCTTCTGCGGGCCGATTTTCGCGACTTCATGGCAGTAATCAGAGCCCATGCATCCTTTTATGGGATGAAAGGTTTTTATAGAGGGACAAACAACCGCAACAATTTGAACAATAATCCCGTTATTGTATCCGGAATCTATCCGGGAAGCATCGTTGCTGATTTTTTTCTCAGGGGGAGAAAACAATTCGGAGAATTAAACTGGTCCACCGGGTCGCTCCGGCGGGGACAATGATGGTAAAAGGGGAGAGAAAAGAATTCGTATGCAACAGAAAGAGATAAAACATTGGGAGTCCATTGTGAACCTCCCTCAGATTGTAAAAATCAACGGAGAAAGGTTCAGTTCCAGCATGGCGGTGGCAAGTGTGGATGGTACTTCCTACAATTACGAGGAACTGGGAAACGCTTCCAGGTTCCTGGGTTCCATGCTACACAGTGCCGGGATAACCAAAGGTGACCGGGTAGCCATCCTCAGTGAGAATACGCCCCACTGGAGCATTGCTTATTTCGGGATCCTGGCCTCCGGGGCCACGACGGTCCCCATCCTTCCCGATTTTCGTAATTCGGAGATCCTTTCAATCCTTGACCATGCCGGGGTAAAGTCTGTTTTCGTTTCCGGGAAGCTGATCTCAAGGCTGGAAGGCAAACTGCCAGCTTCCCTGGAACTGGTGATCAATATGGACAATTTTCAGGTCCTGGACATGGAAAACGGGAAGGCAATTGTTCCTTCCGGAACCCTTGGCATGCTTGAAAAGCTGAATCCAATGGATGATTCTTTCCCCGGTGAGGACGCTCTCTTCAAGGCAGAGCCCGATGACCTGGCATCCATTATCTATACATCAGGTACCACAGGCAGGTCCAAAGGTGTCATGCTGAGCCACGGCAACATCCTCAGCAATGCCAAACAATCCAGGTCCACGCATGTGGTGGTTCCTGCAGACAGGTTCTTATCCATGCTGCCCCTGGCTCACACCTATGAATGTACCATCGGCTTGGTGGTTCCTCTGTTGAACGGGGCTCAGATTCACTATATGGACAAGCCTCCCACAGCATCCGTGATGGCCCCTGTACTGCAGCAATATAAGCCCACCACCCTGCTGACCGTTCCCCTGATCATTGAAAAAATATTTGCAGCCAGGATCAAACCAGTGCTCTACGGTTCTCCTGTCATGCGTGCTCTGATGAAAGTGGCTCCGGCAAGGAAGTTCCTTTCCCGGACTGCAGCAAAGAAGCTTGAGAAGTTTTTTGGAGGGAAAGTTCGTTTCTTCGGAGTGGGCGGGGCCCCGCTCTCCCCCCAGGTGGAAAGATTCCTGGTGGATGGCAGGTTCCCGTATGCCATAGGCTATGGACTAACGGAGACTTCACCCATGGTAGCCGGGTTTGATCCTGCTCATGCTGTTTACCGTTCAGTGGGTACTGTGCTCAGTGGAGTTGACCTGAAAATTGATCATCCCGATCCTGTTACACATGAAGGGGAGATTGTAGTAAACGGCCCCAATGTCATGAAAGGTTATTACAAAGATCCTGAGAAGACCTCGGAGGTATTTACCAGTGAAGGATATTTTCGTACCGGTGACCTGGGGTATATCGACAGTAAGGGTATTATTTTCATCCGCGGCAGGTTAAAAAACATGATCCTGGGTCCCAACGGAGAGAACATCTACCCTGAAGAGATTGAAGCAGTGATCAACAAAGAGGAACATGTCACCGAATCCCTGGTCATGCAGTACAAGGGAAAACTGGTGGCACGTGTACACCTGAATACGGAAAGCGTTGAAGAGACATACCAGCACCTGAAAGAAAATGCTGCGGAATTCCAGAAGCTGGTCCAGGCACGAGCCGACGAGATTCTCGATGAGATCATGGCCCGGGTAAACCAGCATGTGGCCAGAAATTCAAAGCTTCAGATGATGATCCTTCAGGTAAAGCCCTTCGAAAAGACACCCACCCACAAGATCAAGCGGTTTTTATATCAGTAAGATGGCCGGTGGAGCGGCCGATCAGGTCAGTGCTCAGTACACAGTGCTCAGTGCCCATACTGAGTACTAGGCACTGGGCACTAAGTACTTAGTCAGCCGTTCTAGCTCCATCACCCGGCTGCCCTTTATCAGGATATTGTAGCCTTCTGGTTTTTCAGACACAAGGTATTTTTCCAGCTCAATTCTGTCTCTGAAAACTTCCAGTGCCCGGGAAGGTTTATCAATCCGGTGAAAGATTGGTCCCACAAGCAATATCCTGTCAAAATTCAGAGTTCCGATCCAGCGGGCCAGCTCCCTGTGCTCTTCATCCCCCGAATCGCCCAGTTCAGCCATATCACCAAGAATGACCATGGTGCGCCCGGAAGCATAGGTAAAAAATCCCTGGACAGCCTCGCGCATGCTGGTGGGATTGGCATTATATGCATCAAGGATGACCCGGTTTTTTCCCCCTTCTACCACCTGGGACCGCAGGTTATCAGGACGGTATGATGCCACTGCTGCTGCAATCTCTTCCGCAGGTACACCATACCTGTATCCGGTGGCAGCAGCCAACCTGATGTTCTGAAGATTATAGGCACCCACAAGATGGGTATTGACAAGCAGTTTTTTTCCTTCAATTTCAAGTTCAACTTTCAGAAATGGTGACTGGTCTGTAATCTTTGCATCAACCGGCAAATCACCTTTCCTTCCGGTCACCAGGGTATCCACCCCGGTCCGGGAAGCTTTCTCCAGGAGGAGTGAATCCTGTCCGTCCACAATTGCTTTCCCTCCCGCATCTGCCAGGTATTCAAACAGTTCACCCTTGGCGTTGGCCACTCCGTCTACTGATCCGAATCCTTCCAGGTGTGCCTTCCCCACATTGGTGATCAATCCCACGTCGGGTGCAGCAATACCGGCCAGTGTCCTGATCTCCCCCGGGTGGTTGGCACCCATTTCAATGACGGCCATATTCTCATCTTTCAGGGAAAGCAGGGTAAGTGGAACACCAATGTGGTTGTTCAGGTTGCCCCTGGTGGCCAGTACACTGAATTTTTTCGACAGGATGGCAGAGATCAGTTCCTTGGTGGTGGTTTTCCCGTTGGAACCGGTAATAGCAATCACCTCAGGTGAAACAGATTGCCGGTGAAATGTAGCCAGATCCTGTAACAATTTCAATGGTGAGGGAGTGTATACAATCCCCGTTTTTCCTTTCAGTGATTCTGTTTCAGTGATGGCCAGGCGGCAACCGGCTTTGAGCGCATCCGCCACATACCGGTTCCCGTCGAACCGCTCCCCTTTGAGGGCAAAAAAAAGGGTTCCCGCCGCTCCCTTCCGGGTATCCGTACAGATGCCTTTCGATTGGATGAACTCTCTGTGCAAAGCTTCAAGGATCATGGGAATTGGTCTTACACATTAAACTAAAAAGAGGCTGTTCCCGAAAGAAACAGCCTCTTCACTATCATTAAAAAGAATTCTTTAAAATCCTGTAGGTGTTCCCACCCTGGTCATTGCACACCGGAATCCCAGGTCGTCTCTCGACTCTGTTTCAAGAAGGAACCTTCTCTCTCCGGGACTCAGCCAATAGGCCCTGTCTTTCCAGGATCCGCCCTTATACACCCTCACATTGTCATTGATCAGTGACATCATGTCGTTGGTTTCACTCACATACATGGACCCTGAGTTATCTCTGAAATCAGATTTTGAAGGGTCATTTTCTCCGTACTCGAGGACCGACTCCATATCTCCATCCAGGTAGTTCCTGTAGTCAGACCTTCTGTAATTGAACCTTCCCTCTGCGTCTGCTTCAGTGATAGCCTCCCGCTTCAACCGCCCCAGGCTGTCAATAACCGGACTTCCGTTGGCATCCTTGGAGAGTTTATCGAACTGGTTCCCCCGATAGGGGCGGAAATCAGATACGTCCTCGTAGGACATGGCACGGTAAACATCAGCAACCCATTCGTTCACATTCCCTGCCATACAATAGAGCCCGTAATCGTTCTCCCAGTAAGAGGTTACAGGGACCGTTATGGAACCTCCGTCGTTGAGGCTTCCGGCAATACCCATCAGGTCACCCTTGCCACGAACGAAATTCGCACGCATGAGACCCATATTCCTTGGGTCATCATTTCTAACGGTGTGTCCGTCCCAAGGATAGGTTCTGCGCTCCCAAACCAGTTCTTCAACAGTATTCCCGATCAGACCCAGAGCGGCAAATTCCCATTCAGCTTCGGTGGGAAGCCTGTATTTTGGAAAGAGAATTCCGTCTTCCACCGTCACAAGCCTTGATTCCACATTGGGATTCAGGCTCGGTATCGGTTCGATGATATTCGGCGTATAGAGTCCGAAAACGTAAGCTTCCGTATTGAAATTCCTTTCATCCTGCTGATCGGTGGAAAGTTCAATGTGTCCCATGTCAACAAGGACCATTTCATTTACCCTATCCGTTCTCCAGATACAGTAATCATTGGCCTGCAGCCAATCCACACCCACGACAGGGTATTCATTGAAGGAGGGGTGACGGAAATAATATTCTACAAAAGGCTCATTGTAAGCCATGGGATCTCTCCATACCAGCGTATCGGGAAGTGCAGCCCTGACCACCTGGGGGTTGTTCATGCCGAACACACGGCCCAGCCAGTGCACATATTCCCTGTAGTCCACATTCCTGATCTCAGTCCTGTCCATATAGAATGAACTTACAGTAACCCGGCGTGGAATGTTGTTCCATTCGTACAGTACATCATCTTGTACTTTCCCCATGGTGAATGTTCCACCCTCGATCAGTACCTGACCAGGACCTGCTTCCTGTTCAACTGCCGTCTTCACTTCAAAACCACCGTTTTCCGGATCGTTATATGCCCAGCCAGTAGTGGTCGAAACTTTGCCAGAAGAAGTAGTATCCCTTTTACTGCAACCTGCAAAAATCAGGACGGCAAGTATTACAACCGGAACCACTCTCATCATCATTTTCATGGCTTAAAAGGTTTTTCTTTAACAATATAAACTTGACTAATATAGAAAACTTCTATCAAAGGTAACTAAATTTTAGGACTTTTTATTGCCCTGGGTTTTGTGGATTTATGAAGGTTTTTAAAAACAAAACTCATGGATATTTCGTGTGCCCCCATGCTTGGAATAAGCAAGTCGGGAGATGATAATTTGGCATCGTAACTGTAACGGAACCTGAATTGGTCTCTGGCATAGCCTGCTGAGAAGATCAAAGTACCGTATGAAAACAAAAGGTCCTGCCTGAACCATATACCCCCCAGCAGATTCCTGAAAAGCACTTCAAGACCGTAATTGATCTGTTGATAAATATCCTGCTGAAGGAATACAATGTTTGGTGAGAGCTGCATTACCTCCCTGCCCAGCCTCTTCTCATACACCGGGATCATGGCACCCAGGTGTGCAGTGTACCTTCTTGACAACCTTGTGTTCGGGTCCCTGGTCTGGGACATATAGGGCTGAAGCAGGTGGTGGCAGGCAATCCCTCCATACATATTTTTGTAAAATGCCCCGAACCCCACTGAAAAATCGGGGTACAACCTGGACTGGGCCTGAAGGGTGACGCCCGGATTCCCTGCCAGTTCATCCGGGAGTACAAGGCCTTCCGGATTCATGCTCCTCTGTCCCGCCGAAGCCTGGAACCCACCGGTCACTGTAAGCTGCCGGCTTACCTTCAGGTGATAGGAATAGATGGCATCCATGGACATGGTATTGATAACACCGCCACCCTGCCGGTCATTGATCACATGCAGGCCAATCCCGCCCTGGAGCGCTTCTATATACTGCTCGTAAGAGGCATGGTATGTTACATAGGGACTGGCAGTTCCGGGCCACTGGTTGCGATAACCCAGATATATTTTTGAAAGCCCTTCCACTCCTGCCATGGCCGGGTTCATAAAGAGCGGATTGGCATAGAACTGTGACATGGCCGGATCCTGCGCCACACCGCGGACCGAAGCCAGGATCACCAGTCCCGCCATCAAACCCCAAACCCTATATCCCCTTTTCCTTTTCACTTTCCCTTTTCACTTTTTCCGCAACAAAGAAATGGTTGTTCCGTTATAATATCAACGACAATTCAACGGTTTCATTTCTATTTTTGTTGTCGCCTGTATACAATAACATGAAGAAGCTGATCATCCTCCTCACCTTCCTGCTGCCCGCATTCCTGTTTGGGCAAAGCGAATCTGTTGTTCTTGAATGGGATACAAACCACGACCCCATCAACTTTGCCCATGGTTTATACGCGGATGGGCAGAATACGTTACCCTATTTCAGCAGAAAGATCCCCTGGGACGCACAGGGAATGGTTCCGGTGGTCCGCGTGGAGGTAATGAGGAGATCAGAAATAGCACCCGCTTCACTGGCCGGGATACCTGTCGGTCATCTGAAAAGTGAACCACTTCTTGAATACGCACTGGGGTGGGAGTCAAAAAAACCCTTTGTGATCATCAGCATCCTTCCTTTTATCCGCAACGAAACGGGAGGGATCGAACGTGTGGATGAATTCGAAATCGTGTTGGAACAGAAAGCAGCAATGGCAAAGCTCAAGAGCCAGAAATCGGGGACCTGGTCGGATCATTCGGTACTGGCATCCGGAAACTGGTATAAAGTATCCGTGGAGAACAGCGGAATGTATAAACTAAGCTATGAGCAACTGAAGGAGATGGGTATCCAGAACCCTGCTTCCGTAAGGGTTTATGGCACAGGGGCACGGCTTCTTCCGGAACTATTCTCCCGGGGTTATGTGGATGACCTGTCTCCTGTCCCTGCCTATATGGACAAAGGTGGCGACGGGATGTTCGGACCCGGTGACCACATCCTTTTTTATGCCGAAGGAGTGGTCAGCTGGACATACAACCAGGAAGAACAGCTCTTTCATCACACACTCCACGATTATGCCTACAAAGGGTATTACTTCCTGACTGACAGCAAGGGGCCTGCAGTGGTTCCCGAAGATGCGATCCTTGCGGGCGAAACTCCCACCCACACAGCCACGGCATATGATTTCAGGGACCAGTTCGAAGAGGAGACGTATAACCTGATCAACTCGGGCAAAGAGTGGTACGGGGATGTATTCAATGTGGTCCTGGAGAACAGTTATCCTTTCAGAATCCACGGCCGTACCGTTGGAGAACCCTTGAAAATCAGTATTACGGTAGCCGCCCGCTCCGGTGAGACCACCCTCTTCAAAGTCAGGGCCAACAACCAGCAACTGGGCAATGTCTCCATTCAGGGCACCGATCTGAGCTACTATATAGGCACCTATGCTTACGAGAATTCAAAGACCTTCGTAACCACACCTGCATCGGACGATGTGACCGTGACCCTGGAGTATGACCGGCCGGATTCAGACTCTGATGGCTGGCTGAACCACCTGGAGCTCAACGGGCGTTGCAACCTCTCCATGACAGGGCTGCAGGAGCTTTCTTTCAGGGATAGCAGAAGTGCAGGGCCCGGAAATGTAACCACATTCCGGCTTGACGATGGCGGGCAAACAGTGATCTGGGATATCACGGTTCCCTCTTTGCCGCTGAATGTGCCATTCACGCAATCAGGAACGGAGGCACAATTTTCAGTGAATACGGATGAGATCCGTGAATTCATAGCCTTCCGTCCCGGCGGGAACTTTCCAAGCCCCGGATATTCGGCTAAGGGGGAAGGCCTGATTGAGAACCAGGATCTCCACGGATTGCAACATCCCGACATGATCATCCTTACTCCGGAACTGTTCCGGGATCAGGCGCAGGAACTGGCCGATCACAGGGAGATCCACGACGGACTGGAAGTGGAGGTTGTAAACCAGGAAC
The DNA here is from genome assembly GCA_964453785.1 of uncultured Bacteroides sp. Taxonomy (GTDB): domain Bacteria; phylum Bacteroidota; class Bacteroidia; order Bacteroidales. The sequence goes on along the minus strand of CAYVRK010000004.1, from coordinate 20,255 downwards.
AGGTTTTCAACGAATTCTCATCCGGAACACCGGATGTGACTGCCATCCGTAATTTCATGAAGATGTTCTATGACCGGTCCGGAGGAACGGAAGACCGCTGCCGGTACCTGCTGCTCTTCGGAGACGGATCCTATAACAACCGGAGTCATCCCGACAAGAAAGACAACCCCAACCTGATCCTGACCTACCAGTCTGACAACTCACTTTCGCCCACAAGTTCTTACGTATCTGACGATTACTTCGGGATCCTGGATACCGATGAGGCCATGTCCAACGGCTTGCTTGATATGGGGATGGGCCGCTTGCCTGTCTCTACCGTGAAAGAAGCGGAACAAATGGTAGAAAAGATCATCGGATACGATAACCTTTCTAACCAGGGCAGCTGGCGGAATCAGATCTGCTTCATCGGTGATGACGAGGACGGGAACCTGCACATGCGCCAGAGTGACGAACTGGCAAGGAGTGTAAACGAAAACTATCCGGCATACAACATCAACAAGATCTTCCTGGATGCCTATCCACAGGAAAGGACTGCCAGCGGGGACCGCTACCCGGATGTGGTCCGGAACATCAACAACCAGGTGAACAGGGGAGCCCTGATCATAAACTATACCGGACACGGAGGAACGGATGCCCTGGCGCATGAAAAGATCGTCACCCTCAACGACATCAGCTCATGGAGCAACCGGAACAGTCTTCCCCTTTTTATGACGGCGACCTGTGAATTCAGCAGGTACGATGAATACAACCAGGGCCTGGACATTGAGGAAACCTCCGCCGGGGAAGAGGTGCTCCTGAACACCAAAGGAGGAGGAATCGGGCTCTTTACCACCACCCGTCTGGTATACTCGGGGCCCAACCATGCCTTGAACGAAAGATTTTATGAAGTAGTTTTTGAAAAAGATGAAAATCAGCAGAATTACCGCCTTGGGGATATCATTGTGTACAGCAAAAACAATACAGGGTCCGGGATCAACAAGCGCAATTTTACCCTGCTGGGTGATCCATCCATGCGGCTTGCATACCCAATCCACAAGGTGGTGACCGACTCCATCGACGGGATCCAGGTGAATTTCCTGGAAGATACCCTCTCCGCATTTGACTGGGTGACGGTCTCGGGCCACCTGGAGACCCAGGACGGGGTGTTCATGGATGGCTTCAACGGGAATGTATTCCCCATGGTCTTTGATAAAGAGAAGCATGTGGAGACCCTTTCCAATGACGGCTCGCCTGTATTTGACTTCATGGCCAGGAACAGCATCCTCTACAGCGGGGAAACCACGGTCACAGGCGGAAGGTTCTCCTTCGGGTTTTACATTCCCAAGGACATCAACTATTCCTTTGGCAAGGGGAAGATCAGCTACTACAGCAATGACTCACTGACGGATGCCCATGGCTGCTTTGAAGAATTCATTGTGGGGGGGATCGGGTCTGAAAATGCCCTGGACCAGGAGCCTCCCGAATTGGAACTCTACATGAACGATTCCTTCTTCGTTTCCGGCGGAATTACTGATGCAGACCCTTCCCTTCTGGTATTGGCGCGCGATAATTTCGGAATCAACACCACCGGGAACGGGATCGGCCATGACCTGACAGCCACCCTGGATGGGAAAAGGTCCGCTGCCATCATTCTCAATGAGTTTTTCCAGGCCAATTCCAACAGTTATAACTCCGGATTCATCAGGTATCCCTACAGCAATCTGGAAATGGGCAAGCATGAGATTACTGTGAAGATCTGGGACATCCACAACAATTCCAACGAATCAACCATCCGGTTCAGGGTTGTCGATTCGGAAAAGATGCTCATCGAGCAACTGTTCAATTACCCCAACCCTTTCAGCGAGTTCACACTGTTCAACATCGAGCACAACCGGCCGGACCGGGAGATGAAAGTAGTCATTACCATATACAACCTTTCCGGCGCTTTGGTACGAATCATTGAGCAGCAGGTGTTCTCGCCCGGTTACAGGCTTGAACCCCTTTCCTGGGATGGCAGCTCGGCCGGAGGTGCACAACTGGGTGGCGGTGTCTATATATATCATGCCACGCTTACCACGTCGGAGGGTGAGGTGGCAACAGAAAGCGGAAAAATGATCATGGTCAAATAAAATCAAGACAATTAATATAACTTTATATACTAAACCATGCTTTCTTTCGTACTTAATATGTCTTAAAATGCACGGATGATGACGGCATTTTGCTGAAATCGTGTTATATTTGATCACCAAAACAGAAGAGATGTCAAAAGGTTCCAGGTTCGGGTTCATTGCATTGATTACCGGATCATTACTTGTTACAGCAATCCATACAGAGGGTCAGATCAATTCAGGTGAACTGGGGGGAGGAGAATTGAATACCATCAAAACTTCTGTACCTTTCCTGACCATCGCCCCCGACTCCCGGGCCGGGGCCATGGGTGATGTGGGTGCTGCCACCACACCGGATGTAAATTCCCAGCACTGGAACATCGGGAAATATGCGTTTATTGAAAATACAGGCGGATTTGCCATTTCCTATACACCGTGGCTCAGGAACCTGATTCCCGATATCAACCTGGCCTATCTTGCCGGTTATTACAAGCTCGATGACAAACAGGTGGTCAGTGCATCATTGCGCTATTTCTCACTGGGTAATATCGTATTTACCGACCTTACAGGTACGGTAACCGGACAATATAATCCCAACGAATTTGCAGTGGACGCAGGATATTCCAGGCTGTTCACAGATCATTTCTCAGGTGGTATTGCCTTCAGGTTCATCCGCTCCGACCTCACCAGTGGACAAACCACATCCGATGGGCAGGAGACCCGGCCGGGAATCTCCTTTGCTGCCGACCTTGGATTCTACTATCAGAATGATGTGAATGTGGGTTCAAGCGACGGGGAGTGGGCTCTGGGTGCCAGCATCACCAACATGGGTACGCCCGTATCCTATACAGCCGATGCAACGAAAACACCCATCCCCACCAATCTGAAAATTGGCGGACGTTTTACCTATAACATTGATGAATACAACAGCATCTCCGCACACCTTGACGTGAACAAGCTGCTGGTTCCCACACCTCCTGTGGTAGAAGAAGATACAGCCACGGGTAACCTGGTTGTGCTCCGGGGAAAAGAGAATCCCGGTTCGGTGGTGGCGGGAATGTTCCAATCTTTTTACGATGCTCCGGGCGGACCCGAGGGCACTTACAGCCCATTTACGGAAGAGATCCGTGAGATTGCCTACAGTACAGGTGTAGAATACTGGTACAGGGAGCAGTTTTCCATCCGTGCCGGCTATTTCCACGAGCATTCCACCAAAGGGAACAGAAAGTATTTTACCGTTGGGATCGGGCTGCAGCTCAATGTGTTTGCTCTTGACTTCTCCTATCTCGTACCCACAAACGGGCAAAACAGTCCCCTGGCCAATACCCTGAGGTTCACCCTCGGCTTCAACCTCTAAACCAATCGCTTGAACCTTTCACCTTGAACCTTTCACCTTGAACCTTTTACCTTTTACCTTGAACCTTTTACCTTTGGTTTTGCAGTATGCGATTTAGGATTGGTATCGGATATGATGTACACCGGCTGGAACCAGACCTCCCACTCTGGCTTGGCGGGGTAAAAATCGCGCATCACAAAGGTGCATTGGGCCATTCGGATGCGGATGTACTCATCCATGCCATTTGCGATGCCATGCTCGGGGCTGCAGCGCTGGGGGATATAGGGACACATTTTCCCGATACCGATCCGGCATACAAGGGAATAGCCAGCACCATATTGCTGCAGCGAACCGCTGCATTGCTCCGGGAACACGGATACCAGGTTGGCAACATCGATTCCACCGTCTGTCTCCAGGAGCCCAGGATCAAACGTTTTATTCCCGAAATGATAAAACAGATTGCCCTTGTCCTTGGGGTGGATGAAGGATTGGTATCGGTGAAAGCAACCACCGAAGAGCATCTGGGATTCACCGGCCGGGAAGAGGGCGTTTCCGCCTATGCGGTGGCTATGATGACCTCGGTATGATCCATCCGGCTGAGTCGTTTAGATCCTTTTTAGATTACTCCTGCACGGCGTAAAAATAAATGGAACAGTGAGAGATATTGCATATATTTGTTGTTAGTCAAATAACAGAACATTCCTAGGGAGGATGCATAACGGTATTACAGTGGTCCTGGGCGCCAGTCCCAATCCGGTCAGGTTCTCACACAAAGCGGTGAAGAGCCTTCTGCGGCATGACAAGGAAGTAGTGGCAGTGGGATTCAGGGATGGACTGATTGCAGATGAGCAGATCCTGGTGGGTATGCCTCCCATTGACAATGTCCATACCGTATCCATCTATATCGGTTCCTCCAGGCAGCAGGACTACTACGACTATATCTTTTCCCTGAAACCCAAAAGGGTGATCTTCAACCCGGGAACGGTCAATCCGGAATTCATGGCCAGGCTGAAGAACAATGGCATTGAACCTGTGAATGCCTGCATGCTGGTCATGCTCAATGAGGGAGAGTTTTAATCTGTACCCATGGAAGCTCTTTACTCCCTTGAATCACTGGAAGATTTGACCGCTACGTCGCCCGGTTTGCTGCTCTACTTTTCCAATGAGATGTGTTCGGTTTGCAAGGTACTTAAACCCAAAGTCACAACGCTCTTGAAGGAGCAGTTTCCCTTCATGCGGAGTGGCTATGTGGACACGGATAAAAGTCCGCTGCTGGCGGGCCAGCAAAGGGTATTTTCCATTCCCACCATCCTGCTTTTTTTTGAGGGGAAAGAGCAGACCAGATTCTCCAGGAACATCAGCCTTTATCAGCTGGAAGAGGCCATTGGAAGACCCTATTCCCTTGTTTTCGGGGAGTAATCCTGCAGGGTTTCCAGAATGCTGTCATCCACCAGGTTTGGCAGGGTCACTTTCAGGCCAGGAGTGCGCTCCATCTCCCTTCGGATGGCAAGGATGGCTCCTTCATTCCTTGCCCAGCTTCTCCGGGCTATTCCGTTGTTCACATCCCAGTGCAACATCATCTCCAGCCGCCTCTGAGCCTGATCACTCCCATCCAGGACCATTCCGAATCCGCCGTTGATCACCTCTCCCCAGCCCACACCTCCCCCATTGTGAAGGGAGACCCAGGTAGCACCGCGGAAAGCATCACCAATCACATTCTGAACGGCCATGTCTGCCGTAAAGCCGGAGCCGTCGCAGATATTGGATGTCTCCCGGTAGGGAGAATCGGTACCCGATACATCATGGTGGTCGCGCCCCAGCACGACAGGGGCTGAAATCCTGCCTTCACGTACAGCCCGGTTGAATGCACGGGCAATGGCCATCCTGCCCTGGCTGTCTGCATAGAGGATCCTGGCCTGGGAACCCACTACCAACCTGTGGCTTTCTGCCTCCCTGATCCAGTGGATGTTATCCCTGAGCTGAGCCCTGATCTCCTGGTCCGCGTCTGCCTCAAGCCTTTCCAACTCCTTCAGGGCAATCCGGTCAGTCACAGAGAGGTCAGCCGGATCGGATGAGGTACAAACCCACCGGAAGGGACCAAAGCCATAATCAAAAAAGAGGGGCCCCATGATGGCCTGCACATAAGACTGGTAACGGTATGTGCCCTCGGCAGAGAACACATCGGCGCCTGCCCTGCCAGATTCAAGCAGGAATGCATTGCCGTAGTCCCAGAAATACATGCCCTTCTCACACATGCCGTTCACTGCCTTCACATGTCTCCTCAATGAAGCATACACAGCCTCCTTGAATTTCCCGGGATCTTCAGCCATCATCCGCCTGGATTCATCAAAGCTGATCCCTGCAGGGTAATACCCTCCTGCAAAAGGGTTGTGCAGGGAGGTCTGATCCGAACCCAGCTCCACCTGGATCCCATTCTCCAGCAGGTATTCCCACAGCTCCACCACGTTCCCCTGGTAAGCCAGCGAAACCGCTTCTTTCCTTTCACGGGCCTGCTTCATGCGGCTTGCCAGCTTGTCCAGGTCGTCGTATACTTCATCCACCCATCCCTGGGAATGACGGGTCAATGTGGCCTTGGGATTGACCTCCGCTACCACACAAATGCCGCCGGCAATGACCGTGGCTTTGGGTTGGGCACCTGACATCCCGCCCAGTCCGGAGGTCACAAAAATCCTTCCGGCCAAGCCCTGTGCACCCTTCAGTTTAAGCCTTGCCGCATTCATCACGGTGATGGTTGTCCCGTGCACGATCCCCTGGGGCCCGATATACATGAACGAACCCGCTGTCATCTGCCCGTACTGGGTGACCCCCAGCGCATTCATGCGCTCGTAATCATCCTGCCCCGAATAGTTGGGGATGACCATCCCGTTGGTCACAACCACCCTGGGAGCCTCCCTGTGGGAAGGAAAAAGCCCCATGGGATGCCCCGAATAGAGCGCCAGGGTCTGCTCATCTGTCATTTCGGCGAGGTATTTCATGGTCAGCCTGTACTGGGCCCAGTTCTGAAAGACCGCCCCGTTTCCACCGTAGGTGATCAGTTCATCCGGGTGCTGTGCCACGGCACGATCCAGGTTGTTGGATAGCATCATCATGATGGCCGCAGCCTGTACCGACCGGTGGGGAAATGCATCCAGGGTTCTGGCCGAGATCGGGTAATCGGGCTTGTAGCGATACATGTAGATCCTTCCATAGGTCTCCAGTTCAGCAGCAAACTCCTTTGCCATTGTGGCATGATGCACGGATGGAATATACCTGAGGGCATTCCGGATGGCCAGCCGTTTCTCCCCGCTGTTGAGGATCGCCTTCCGTTTGGGCGCATGATTGGCGGAAGAATCATAGGGTTTGGCGGGCGGAAGGTGTGCGGGGATCCCTTCCAAAACGGCAAGCTTAAATGCAGGTGAACTCATGATCTGTAGGAATTTTATCTGATCAAAAATACAAATTTCGGGCTCTTCAGGAGATGGTTCCTCTGCTTTTGATGCAGGTACCGGTCGGGCGGGAGATGGATCCAGCCCCCCCTGATCGAATTTTTACCGATAATTTACCGTTCATCACCATAGCCGCGTGACTTTTACTAAATTTGAGTTTCAGATAAAAAACAACTGCGATGAATAAGAAAAACAGAACATGGATTATAGTAGCAGCCATTGTGCTGATCATTGTCCTTTGGGGAGTTAAAAGATACAACGGATTTGTAAGCCTTGAGGAGGGTGTTACCAGCCAGTGGGCCAATGTGGAGAATGTTTACCAGAGAAGGGCGGACCTGATCCCCAACCTGGTGAATACAGTGAAGGGATATGCCGATTTTGAACAGGAAACCCTCACCCGGGTTATCGAGGCCAGGGCCAAAGCAACCAGCATAACCATCGATCCCACCAACCTGACCCCCGAGTCGCTTGCCGCATTCCAGCAGGCACAGGATGGATTGAGCTCAGCCCTTTCCAGATTGCTGGTTACCATAGAACGCTACCCCGACCTGAAAGCCAATCAAAACTTCCTTGCACTCCAGGACCAGCTGGAGGGAACCGAAAACCGGATCGCCGTGGAGCGCCGCAAATTCAATGAGATCACCCAGGGCTTCAACACAAGCATCCGGAAATTTCCCGCCAGCATGATTGCCGGGATCACCGGATTTGATCAGAAGGGATATTTCAAAGCCGTGGAAGGCAGTGATGTGGTACCAACGGTGGAGTTTTAACCATGAATGCCATCAATTTTTTCTCCAAAGAGGAAAAGTCACAGATTAAATCTGCGGTGCAACAGGCTGAGCTTAACACCTCCGGAGAAATCAGGGTCCACATTGATAACCAATGCAAGGAAGATGTGATGGACCGGGCCGCCTGGTGGTTTAAACGGCTCGGAATGCACAAGACCGAAAAACGCAATGGCGTACTTTTTTATCTGGCTGTCAAGGATCAGAAATTTGCCATTATTGGCGATGCCGGCATCAATGCCGTTACCCCGGAAGATTTCTGGGACAGTATCAAAGAGAAAATGCTTGAGCACTTCACGCAGGGCGCTTTCGCCGAGGGAATCAGCCAGGGAATCCTCCTGGCAGGCGAGGCCTTGCAGTCTCACTTCCCTTTCCAGGATGACGATGTGAACGAACTGTCGGATGAAATATCATTTGGAGGATCATAACAATGAGAATAATATCGGTAATTATATACATGCTGCTGATCTTCCCGCTACCGGGAATGGCCCAGGATCAGCTGCCCGTTCCGGCAACTCCCGGATCCTGGGTCAATGATTATGCCGGGATTTTCAGCAAAGCAGAAGTCTCCCGGCTTGAACAGAAGCTGAATGCCTTTGAGTACAGGACCTCCACCCAGATCTTCGTGGTGACCATTGATAACAACGGCGGTTACCCTGCATCCATGCTGGCTCCCATGATTGGAGAAGCCTGGGGCGTGGGCCAGAAAGGAGAGAACAACGGCATCGTGATCCTGGTGGACATGCAGGACAAAGATATGTTTATTGCCACCGGTTACGGTAACGAGGAGTATGTCACGGATGCTGTGGCCGGACAAATTGTAAGAAATGAGATCATCCCCAATTTCAAAAACGGGGCCTATTACACGGGGATCGACCAGGCCACCAATGTCCTGATCTCCCTGCTGGATGGAAAATTCACCGCCGATGAGTACAGCAGGCAGTCCTCTTCCAAGGGAGGCAGCACCATCGGAGGGGTCATCTTCATGATCATCCTCTTCTCCATCTTATTCGGGGGCCGGCGAAGGAGTTCAGGCATGGGAAGGAGCAACCTTCCCCTCTGGCTTGCCCTGGGCATGATGTCGGGTGGCAGGCATTCGGGAAGTTTTGGAAATTTCTCTTCAGGCGGCGGCTTCGGGGGCTTTGGCGGTGGTGGCGGCGGCTCCTTCGGCGGTGGCGGAGCCGGCGGCAGCTGGTAATGATCCAACCCCGTATTGCGGGCTATTATTTTGTTTCTTTCCTTGCCCCTGTATGAGGGCCTATTTGAGTTATGACCAAATACGGAGGATTGATCTGATAACTTCAGGGATGTTTTCGAGGAAGCCTATAAATTTTTTGAAAAAAAATTAGCTTCGCTGAGCTCGCAAGCTCGGTTTTCAGCGACGAAGGAATACCCCGGGTGAGTATCTATTCCTCCGTCATCTTGGCATCAACCAAAATACGCCCGCAATACTCACACACGATGATTTTCTTACGGGACGCAATATCCAGCTGACGTTGTGGCGGAATCTTGTTGAAACAACCGCCGCATGCATCACGTTCCACAGGAACAACGGCCAGACCGTTGCGGGCATTCCCCCTGATCTTCCTGTATGCCGTGCTTAACCGGGCCTCAATGATCTCATCAAGTTGCGCGGACTTCTTCTCGAGGATATCCTCCTCTCTTTGGGTTTCATCAATGATATCGTCCAGCTCTTTTTTCTTGGTTTCCAAATCTAGTTTGCGCTCATTCAGAACACCGGTGGACTCATCAATGACCACCTTCTTTTCATCGATCTGAACTGAGAACTCCCTGATCCGCTTCTCGCAAAGCTCGATCTCCAGGGTCTGAAATTCAATCTCCTTGGAGAGTGAGTCATATTCCCTGTTGTTCCTTACGTTGTTCTGCTGCTCTTCATACTTCTTAATGAGGTCCTGGGCATTAGAGATCTCCTGTTTTTTGCCGGCGATGGATTTCTCAAGGGCTTCAATATCTTCGTCGTACTTTGAAACCCTGGTCTGCAATCCTTCAATTTCATCTTCCAGGTCCTGGACTTCCAGGGGCAACTCGCCACGCAGGATCTTAATTTTATCGATGGCAGTGTCAACCATTTGCTTGTCGTACAGTGCTTTTAACTTCTCAGCAACTGTCATTTCAACAAGCTCTGCACTCTTGTTTGCTTTGGCCATGTACTAATAATATTTAATTGGATTTGTGTCTGTTTCTGATAAACGGACTGCAAATTTAGGGAAATTTTTAATAAGTAGATCATAAAAAAGTTCCCGGGTAAACTGCTCACTTTCAAAATGACCGATATCCATGATCAAAATCTTCCCGTCTGCATCAAAAAACTGGTGGTATTTAAGGTCCCCCGTTACAAATACATCAGCACCCGACCGGATGGCTTTCTCCAGGAGGAAACTTCCTGCTCCCCCGCAAAGGGCCACCCTCTTTACCGGTTTCTCCAGAAGCACCGAATGCCGGATCACAGCTATCCCGAATCGCTCCTTGACAAGATTCAGAAACGCCTCCTCGTCCATGGAATCTTCCAGGTCCCCGACCATTCCCATGCCTGCCATGCTGTATTCATTCTCAAGGGGGTAGAGATCATAGGCCACCTCCTCGTAAGGATGGGCAGCGACCATGGCTTTTACCACCCCGGTAACCTGATGCGCCGGGACAATGGTCTCAAGCCTGGTCTCAGGTTCCTGGTGCATCACTCCGGGTTGCCCCACAAACGGATCAGTCCCCTCAGATCCCCGGAATGTTCCTTTTCCCTCCAGGTTGAAGCTGCAACTGTCGTATGCGCCGATGTGACCCGCCCCGGCTTCAAAGATGGCATGGCGTACCCGCTCCAGGGATTCATGGGGTACAAAGACCACAATTTTTTTTAACTGGCCCTTCATGGGGTCAAGGATGCGGATCTGGTTCAATCCCAAACGGCTGGCCATCATACTGTTCACCCCTTCGGTAATGGCATCGAGATTTGTATGACTGCTGTAAATGGCTATCCCCTGCTGTATGGACCGGGCTACAATCCGTTCGGAAGCAGTGCGGCCGGTAAGGGATTTCAGTCCCCCGAATATGACCGGATGATGGGAAACTACCAGGTTCAACCCAAGCCTGGCCGCCTCATCGATCACAGCCTCTGTCACATCAAGGGTGACCAGGGCCCCGGTGACCTCAAGCTCCGGATCACCGACCTGCAATCCTGAATTGTCATAAGACTCCTGGAATGACAGTGGAGCCACCTTTTCCAGTGTTCCAATGATCTCCTTAAGTTGTATCATGGTTGGAGACTTTCCCTGACCTCGATGAGCATCTCCTTGATGTCCTCCAGGGATTTGATGATCTCAAAATTATGTTCCACATCCTCCTTGTTCTCCTTCAGCTTCGTCTTTGCCCCTTTAAGGGTCATGCCCCTCTCTTTCACAAGATGGTAGATGATGTGGAAATTGTCAATGTCTTTCTGGGTAAAGAGCCGGTTGCCCTTTTTGTTTTTCTTCGGCTTGATGATGTCGAACTCCTTCTCCCAGAACCGGATCAGCGATGTATTCACATTGAACATACTGGCCACCTCTCCGATCGCGTAATAGAGTTTTTCAACTTTGGTTTCTTTGTAAGGCATACCGATCAGATTTTCAGTATAAAACAGAACCCAATTTAACAAAAACTTCAGAGATATCAAACCCCGTCATCATCCTTCCGGGAAAGTGAGCCATCTGCTCCGATCACCAGGTCCTGGTCAGGGAAATCCGCCTCCGAGAGTGCTTTTATGGTATGAATGGCCCTGTCGGACGGATCGGGTCTGGGACCTCCCTCGCCAGGTTGGCATACAGCCACCACCTCCCCGGAAAGAAACCTGCCCTCCCTGTCCACATCCACCTTTACCACAGGGGCTATCCCGTTGGGCCCACTCAGGTTAAACCTCCTGTACGTGGCGAAATTTCCAAGACTGTAGCAGATCAGACGATCGCTGTACAGCTCAAGTGCCCTGGTCACATGCGGTCCGTGTCCGAAAACCACATCCGCCCCGGCATCCACTACCTCGTGGGCGAACCTGTAAACACTTCCCCTGTTGGTTCCCAGATATACTTCATCCCCGCGGACCACATGCTGGAAATCCTTTCCCTCTCCCCCGCCATGAAAAGAGATAATCACCACATCGGCAAGCGAATCAAGCATCCGGGTGATGGCCGCCGCTCCCTGATAATCCATCAGATCCATGGTCCCTTTGTTGGGGGCAAAGGCAGCAAATCCATAGGTAATCCCTCCCTTTTCAAAAATGGTCCAGGGGTGGGTTTCAAAACCAGCATAGGCAAATCCCACGGAATCGAGCAATGCCGCGGTTGCCTCCCTGCCTTCGAACCCAAAATCATTTACATGGTTGTTGGCCACGCTCAACACATCATACCCCGCCTCAAGCAGGCAGCCGGCAAAATGGTCAGGCATGCGAAATACGTAGCAATGGGTTGTATCCTTGCATTCTTTTGGTGTCCCCCCCTGGTGGCAGAAAACTCCTTCCAGGTTTCCGAACAACAGGTCTCCCGACTGAAGGATGTGGTGAACGGGTGAGAGCAGAGGCGCGCAATCCTCTCCGGGAGGCAGGTAAAAGGGAGACGGGTAATTGGTCCCCAGCATGATATCGCCCGTCCCGATGATACGGATTGTATCCTGGGAAACAAGTGATAGTGAAGCAAACAGAATGAAAACAGCCAGTACCCCCTTCATACCATCGGCAGTATATCAGTTGATGTCAAAGGAAGGATCGGCCTGAGAGAGCAAATTAATCATCCGTTCATACTCTTCTGCTGACATGTCATTGGCGTAATAGTTGACCGGGTCAACCGGGTGGCCTTTCACATGTACCTCATAGTGAAGGTGGGGAGATTTGGAGAGCCCGGTGCTTCCCACCCTTCCGATCACCTCTCCGCGCTTGACGGCCTGACCGGGTTTCACCAGCACCTCGTCGCAATGACCGTAAAGGGTACTGTAGCCAAATCCGTGGTCCAGCAAAATCTTTTTTCCAAAGCCGCCTGCCCTGTAACCTGCCTCCAGAACAGTGCCATCTGCTGTGGCATAGATGGGTGTCCCCCTGGGCGCAGTCAGATCGATTCCCTCATGGGGCCTTACCACTTTCAGAATGGGATGAAAGCGCATCCCAAAGGAGGATCCGAACCGGACCAGGTCTTTCATGCTGATGGGCTGAATGGCAGGCCTGGCAGCCAGGCGCCCCTCCTTGGTGGCGGCCATTTCAATCACCTCGTCAAAGGAGGTGGATTGTACCACCAGTTTCCTTTCAATAAGGTCTATGTTCTGGTTGGTTTTAATCAGCAGGTCCGAATACGCATGATTCATCAGATAGGCGTATTTCCGGGATCCTCCCACACCTGCCTCCCTGAGGGTTACCGACCAGGGCTCCTGTTCAAAATAGACGCGATAAATATGATCATCATAATACGCCATATTGCCCAAGGTATGCTCGTAATGTTCCATGTCCCTGTTCATCAGTTCCATCTCATAAAGGATCTGCTCCTGCTCTACAGCAAGGCTTTCAGAACGTGGTGAAGCAAAATGCCTGTCACGAAGGATCAGTATCCCGGCTGAAACGAGAAGGGAAAAACTCATAAAAAGAAGAAACCGGAAGAACTTCTGTTTCCCGGTGGGCTGGATCCTGAGGTAGGAAAGTGTGTCAGGGTTAAATTTATATCGGTCCATCCGGATGCAATATATAAAAAAAGTGAATTAATCAAAAGATTGTCCTGACATCATTGAAATCATAATCAACTGGTCATACTCCCTGGGGTCCAACTCCAGAAAAAAATAGTTGATGGGATTGACAGGCTCTCCATTGAGCCGGACTTCATAATGAAGGTGAGGAGCCACACTTAATCCCGACTCCCCCACGGTACCGATCACCTCTCCCCTTTTCACCTGTTTCCCACTTCTAACACGCAGTTCATCCATGCAGGCGTAAAGGGTCTTGTAACCATAGCCGTGATCAATGAGAATCCGGTTCCCCAGTCCCCTTTCCGTACGGGTAACACTCTCCACAGTCCCATTGGCAGCAGCCCTTACCAGCGTGCCTACCGGTGCTGAGAAATCGATGCCCGAATGCATTTTCCTGATCTTGTAAATGGGATGAACCCTGTAACCGAACCCTGAAGCAATGAGGGTCAGGTCACGGTTCTCAATAGGCTGTATGGCCGGAATAAAGGGCAGCATCTCTGCCCGGTTGTCACCCTTGATCATCAGTATGTCGTACTTGGTTGCCGAGGAGTGGTCACGTGCCACCAACGAATCCGACTTCTTTGCGGTGTAATACACAATCTCTTCGCTGGAAGTTTTCAACAGGTTCTGGAAGGTCATATCCGATCCCGTAAACCTCTCCTGCTCAACGGGTTCAGTCTCAAAGATCACCCTGTAAATATCCCTGTCAATCTGCTGGATCTCCTGCATCACGGTATCCACCCGGCTCTTTCTTTCATGAAGCGCATTATACTGCTCCTGCAGCAACTCATTCTCCCTGCGGATCTGGCGCTCCCTGGGGGTATCAAAAAAAAGGGAATAGACCACATTCATCAGAACGGCAATCACCAGGATAGCAGCCAGGTAGATCACCACACGCCATGTACGGGCACCCAGGCTGTCGCTCAGCTTGTCGTAATTCAGATCTTCAGGATCGAACTTGAACCGGGACCTGTCCATTCAAAATCTTTTCCGCGAAAATAGCAAAATAAATGGTTCCGTGGGAGGGGTTTTTATTAAACAGAAGATGCTATTTCTGGCTTGATGCCCCGGCCTGATAAGGATTGGCAGTGTGAATAGCATTTGATACAAGCAGGCTGTACTCTTCAGGAGAAAGGTTCTCATAGAAGAAATAGACCGGATTTACCGGGTGGTCGTTTTTCCTGACTTCATAATGGAGGTGCGGACCTGTTGAACGTCCCGTACTGCCCAGTGTCCCCAGAACTTCGCCGCGCTTCACCTGCTGACCGGGTTTCACAAGGATATCCTGCATGTGTGCATACCTCGAAGTATAACCGAAGCCGTGATCGACAACAACCTCTTTGCCATATCCATGCCTGCTTAAATGGGCTGAGATGACAATTCCGTCGCCGGTGCTGTGCACATCAAGTCCGTAGGGTCCTGCCAGGTCAATACCGTGGTGGGCCGCCGGCCTGCCCGTAAAGGGATCACTCCTGTACCCATAGCTAGAAGTGAGCCAGTAAGGATCGGCCGCTGAAAGAGGATTGATGGATGGTTTACATGCCAGAAAACGCTGGTTTGTAATGGCCTGTTCATACACATTGACCAGACTGCTGGACTGGATCTGGACACGGCTCGAAATTTTATCCATCCGCTGGGAAACATTTCTGATCAGCCCAGGCTCACGAACGGCGCGAAGCTGTATATAGGGTTCCGATCCACCGGTACCTGCTTCCCTGATGGAGGAAGGAACGGGTTCAAGGTTCAGAATTGAACGGTAAAAACGGTCATCCCTGTTCCTCAACTCAAGAAGTTTCGACTCTACCTCCTGCAGGTTGGAATTCAGGGCCACATATTCTTTGCGAAGCTGCGTATTTTCATTTTCATATATAATTTGCCTGGGGGTGGGATAATAACGCTCAAAGCCATACCTCAAAATCACCGACACGGCAACCAGGCCAAATCCCAAAACCGCAAATGTCCGGACCCTCTGGCTCCTGGACATTTTAACACGCTCATATCTAAGCGTTTCAGGGTTAATGTAATATTTTCGACCAAACAATCTCACCATTCTAAGCGCTAAAAATAAAAAACCACACTTAATATCCCAAATATTAGTCAAAAAAATTATTTTTGCACATCTCAGGCAATATTTACGTAACTTCACTGGAAGGGGTTACATTTATTTCACAATAAATTGATGTTCAAAGGATGACTTCACAGGAGATCAGGAGTGCGTTTTTAGGTTTCTTTGAAGAAAAGGGGCATAAAGTTCAGCCCTCGGCTCCCATGGTTCTGAAGAACGATCCCACCCTCATGTTTACCAATGCGGGAATGAATCAGTTCAAGGATTATTTCCTGGGAAACCAGAAGCCCGGTTCAAGGCGGATTACAGATACACAGAAGTGCCTTCGCGTCACCGGGAAGCACAACGACCTGGAGGAGGTGGGCCATGATACCTACCACCACACCATGTTTGAAATGCTCGGGAACTGGTCCTTTGGTGACTATTTCAAAAAAGAGGCCATTGCCTGGGCCTGGGAGTTCCTTACAGGGAGAATGAAACTGGATCCCGGACGCATCTATGTCACTGTTTTTGAAGGTGATCCCAAAGATGGTGTGGACCGGGACCAGGAGGCCCAAACCCTGTGGAGTGAATATCTTCCACCCCGGCAGATCCTTGATGGTTCCAAGAAAGACAATTTCTGGGAGATGGGCGAAACCGGTCCATGCGGTCCCTGTTCGGAGATTCACCTGGATCTGAGGGACGAAACGGACCGGAAATCGGTAGACGGCGCCAGTCTTGTAAACAAAGATCATCCCCTTGTCATCGAGATCTGGAACCTTGTATTCATCCAGTTCAACCGTAAGTCTGGCGGTAAACTGGAGAACCTACCTGAGAAGCATGTGGATACAGGCATGGGATTCGAACGGCTCTGCATGGCCCTTCAAAAAAAGAAATCAAGTTATGATACCGACCTGTTCCTGCCCATCATCCATGCGATCGCTGAGAGTTCCGGTCAAAGGTACGGATCAGACCATCTTTCCGATGTCGCCATGCGGGTGGTGGCTGATCACCTCAGGGCCATCTCCTTCTCAGTGGCTGACGGACAGCTGCCCTCCAACAACAAGGCCGGTTATGTCATCCGAAGGATCCTGCGCCGGGCTGTGCGTTATGCTTATACCTACCTGGATCAGAAGGAACCCTTCATATACAAACTTGTACCGGTGCTGGTCTCCACCATGGGCTACAACTTTCCGGAGCTGGATGCGCAGCAGGACCTTATCCGGAAAGTGATCAGGGAAGAGGAGCAATCCTTCCTCTCAACCCTTGAAACCGGAATACGGCTGCTTGACCAGCTTACAGAAAAGGCCAGGGAAGAGAACCGCAGTGTCATTCCCGGAAAGGAGGCTTTTACCCTTTATGATACCTTTGGCTTTCCCCTGGATCTGACCGAACTGATCCTCACGGAAAAGGAAATGACAGTGAACAGGGAAGAGTTCCGGAAAGAAATGGATGCCCAGAAGAACCGGTCCAAACAGGCCGCCGTGTCCGAATCGGGCGACTGGATCGAACTGCTTGCCGGTGACAGGCAAGAGTTTGTGGGTTATGACCGGCTCACCACCGAGGTTAAAATCACCCGCTACAGGAAGGTAGTCACCAAAAAAGATGAGTTTTACCACCTGGTCTTTAACCTCACCCCGTTTTATGCCGAGGGTGGCGGACAGGTCGGTGACCGGGGGTCCATCGAAAATGAAACCGAAAAGTTAGAGATCATCGACACCAAAAAGGAGAATGACCTTGTGATCCACGTGGTAAAGAAGCTTCCTTCCGATCCTTCGGCCACTTTCACCGCCCACGTTGACCAGGAAAGGCGCCTGCGGACAGCCAACAACCATACCACCACCCACCTCATGCACCATGCACTGAGGGAGGTACTCGGAACCCATGTGGAACAGAAGGGCTCGCTGGTGGAACCCGAAACCCTGAGATTCGATTTCAGCCATTTTCAGAAAATGACCGATGAGGAGATCAGGGAGGTGGAGCACCGGGTAAACCGGATGATCCGCAGGAACAGCCCCCTGGAAGAGCATCGGTCGCTTTCCATGAGCAAGGCGCTTGAGATGGGTGCCATGGCCCTTTTCGGGGAGAAATACGGGGATGCGGTGAGGGTTGTGAAGTTCGGTGAGACGGTGGAACTGTGCGGCGGGACCCATGCAAGGGCCACCGGTCAGATCGGAATCTTCAGGATTTTCCGTGAATCCTCCATAGCGGCAGGGATCAGGCGCATTGAAGCATTCACCGGGGAGGTGGCTGAAAGGTACATCGATGAGAACCTGGAGATAATGAAACAAATAGCCGGAACCTTTGAAAAACAGAAAGACCTGGTGAAGGCTGTCAGGGGCATGGTTGAAGACAACAGCAAACTCTCAAAGCAGGTGGATCAGTTCCAGAAAAACATGCTCGGGGTAATTGCCAGGAACCTGGAGGATAAAATGGAGAAGGTCGGGGATGCGGGACTGATCGCTTCCAGGATTGATGTGAGCGATGCAGGTCAGCTCAAGGACCTTGCCTTCCAGATCCGGTCCAGGTACCCCAACATCTGCATGGTACTGGGTGCCGAGGTGGACGGGAAGGCCCACATCGCCATCATGCTGTCGGACCATGTTGTTAAAAATTTCGATCTGAACGCATCCACCCTGATCCGGGAGGTCTCCGGTGAGATCCAGGGCGGCGGGGGCGGCCAGCCCTTCTTTGCCACGGCAGGAGGAAAAAATCCCAAAGGGATAGAAGCCGCCATAGAGCAGGCCAGGATAAGGATCACCGGGGCCATCGACTAAGAAAACCGTTAAAAATCAGTCGGGGTAGATTTCTACATCACTCTCCACATAATCTCTGTCATCGCTCATTTTATAATCCGTATTTCCGGACGAAGAATTCATTGTATCCTTGCCGCCGAAATCCAGTGCCAATTCATTGTGCACCATATTCCTTTCACCCATCAAATAAATCAGTGTGTCAGGTATTATCCAGCCTTTTGGCCAGGTTGCTCGAGTTTTCGGTTTTGGATAATGCAGATTCCGCTTATACCGGAGGATTATACCGGGGACCGAGCTCAGGAAAGCCGCCGTTGGGAGTATGATCATCAGTATTTTGATATTCCCCAGCCCGCGCATTGCCAGGGCCATTCCCAAAATAACCAGGTTATATGCCAGGATCAGCAATGTAGAGTGCAAATGATTCAATCCAAGATCCAGCAGTTTGTGGTGCATATGCATGCGGTCAGCCACAAAAGGTGATTTGCCAATAGAAATCCGCAGGGTGAATACCCTCAGGGTGTCGATAAGGGGAACAATCAGCAACCCGATGGCAATGGCCGGGGCAGAGACAAGCAATGATCCCAGCGGATGGGTCAGGCTTCCTTCCAGAAAACGGATGGTAAAAACGGTAACAACCATCCCGATAATCAGGGAACCTGTATCCCCCAGAAAGATCTTGTTGGTCTTGCTGAAAACATTGAAGCGGAAAAACGCGGCCAGTGCAGCCACTGTGGAGAAGCAAAAAGCAGCATAGGACAAATCATCGGATATGATAAACCAGATGCCAAGACCCGTAAGGCTCAACATCCCAACTCCGGATGCCAGTCCGTCAATTCCGTCAATCAGATTAAAACCATTGATGACTACCACAAACATGAACATGGTGAAAAGGATGCTGATGATATAAGGAAGCTCATGGATCCCGAAGAAACCATGAAAATCTGTAACCCGGATGTTCCCAAGAAAAACAACAATCAATATGGCTATAATCTCCGAAATCAGTTTGGTTCTGACGCTGATGATCAGAATGTCATCCTTGATCCCGGCGAAAAAAAGTATAAGGAGCCCGGAGATGATAAATTTGAATTCATGGTCAAACCCCAGATCCCCGAACAATGTGGTGGGCACAATCATTCCCAGGAATACCGCCGCGCCGCCCAGGGTGGGGACAGCGGAGGTGTGGGATGCCCGGTCATTGGGATTATCGAACAGGTTCTTGACACGGACGAAATTGATAATGGACGGGATCACAGTATAGGTAACAGGGAAGGCAACCAGGACAACAGCAAGTATTACAAAATACCACGGAACTTCAGCCGCGTATTCCGCAATGTGGATCTGTGCCGAAATGGCTCCAAAGATGCTTATAAAATCCATACTGATTTTAAGCGTTATTAACCCCTGTTTCTACTATAAATTTAAAGAAACGTTTCGACCCGGAGAGGATAAAAAAAGTCTATTTGACAAACTGTACCTGAGCAATGATTTCCTAATGAAAATTGCTTTTGAAACACATTTTTTTTACATTTTAAACAGCTGGGCTGCAACCATGTTGTTCATATGATTTCAGGGGCAGTTGACCATCATTTTCGGACAGTTGATCCCAATCAGATCGTTTTATTGCTCTTGGTGAGGAGTAATCCGGCAAACATAATCCCTCCATTGACAATCAGCAATTCAAAGCCGAAACGGTATCCGTCAAAAAGCTGCTCTGAGAAGTGGCTGAGCAGGAAAGTGAGCACTGGTGAAAGAATGGCCAGCAGCGGGACCAGCCTGTCCCTTACCCGGAAACGGGTGAACAGGCCAAAGGCATAGAGGCCCAGCAAGGGGCCATAGGTATAGCCCGCCACACGAAAGATGGCTGAGATGACATTCTCATCATTGATGATCCTGAACAGCATAATGGTTACCCCCAGTACCAGGGAAACCCCCACATGCACCCACCTGCGTGTGCGGGTGAGCCGGCCCTCCTCCATTTGGTTTCCGTTCAGGATATCCACTGTAAAAGAGGTGGTCAGGGCGGTCAGTGCAGAATCTGCACTGGAGTATGCCGCAGCCACAAGTCCCACCATGAAAAAAACCCCCACTACCC
>CAYVRK010000003.1:21155-148782 GCA_964453785.1 uncultured Bacteroides sp. | reverse complement strand
ACTGGGGTGGTCGCCTCCAAAAGAGTAACGGAGGCTTCTAAAGGTGCCCTCAGCATGATTGGTAACCATGCGTAGAGTACAATGGCATAAGGGCGCTTGACTGTGAGACTGACAAGTCGAGCAGGTACGAAAGTAGAGCATAGTGATCCGGTGGTTCCGTATGGAAGGGCCATCGCTCAAAGGATAAAAGGTACGCCGGGGATAACAGGCTGATCGCTCCCAAGAGCTCATATCGACGGAGCGGTTTGGCACCTCGATGTCGGCTCGTCACATCCTGGGGCTGGAGAAGGTCCCAAGGGTTGGGCTGTTCGCCCATTAAAGTGGCACGCGAGCTGGGTTCAGAACGTCGTGAGACAGTTCGGTCCCTATCTGTCGTGGGCGTAGGAGATTTGAGAGGACCTGACACTAGTACGAGAGGACCGTGTTGGACAGACCTCTAGTGTACCTGTTGTGGCGCCAGCTGCATTGCAGGGTAGCTACGTCTGGAAGGGATAAGCGCTGAAAGCATCTAAGCGCGAAGCCTGCCTCAAGATGAGATCTCCCTTAAGGGCCGTTAAAGACGATGACGTTGATAGGCTGCAGGTGTAAAGGCAGTAATGTCAAAGCCGAGCAGTACTAATTGCCCGTGAACTTTTTTCAAGGCTAATTAAAATATTTTCTTCCATTATGTCAATCTTATTGTGTCCGCCATAGCCTTGGCGAAGGCGGACAAGGACTTTAGGTGACTATTGCATTGGGGAACCACCTCTTACCATTCCGAACAGAGAAGTTAAGCCCGATTGCGCCGATGGTACTGCGTTAGTGGGAGAGTAGGACGTTGCCTATCTTATTTAATCCCATCCGGAAACCCGGATGGGATTTTTTTATACGTCCCTTCTTTTTGCAGCAAAAAACAGCAAGGGATACAATATCCTGGTACCCTTTGATATTTTGTTGATTACTATCATAAATTTATCTCCCCTGTTCGCTTCCTGCTTCTTAACTTAGTATTTAATACCTGCCTTCAGGTGATGAGAAGACTATTTATACTCCTTTTGTTATCAACCTCATTTATAGCCACTTTGGCACAGGTGATTGACACATCCAAACAGATCAACACGTGGAAACTGATGCATAACTTTACCCGTTTTGAAGAGACGCCGCTGGATACCAACATGCATCAGGTTCACCGTGAATACCAGCCGGCATTTGAACGGGGATTCAGTTATGAATACCTGGGGATCCTGGGTCACGCCCTGAATCATGTGGACTTTTTCCTTCGCCCGGAGGCAGATGCTTTTGTTTTCGGAGTTGGATGGGACCCCTATCTGAAAACAGCTGACCGCACCATCTTCTTCAATACGAAGACTCCGTTTACTTCACTGTCCTATTCCACTATTCCGGTAGTGGATTGGAGAGAGGAGAACGTTCAGGCACTGCATACGCAAAATGCCACACCTTATACCAATTTTGGGCTGGACTTCAACATCATGGCCGGAAAGCCTTTGTATACAAATGAAGAGACCAGGTCCAACCGGGTTGGCCTTTTCGGGAGCCATGCAAAGGGCAAGTACAGCATTTTCGGCACCTTTTATTACAACGACTTCAAGGCCCAGGACCATGCCGGGGTCCTGGATTTGGATGCCTTTGTTGCCGGTGTGGCCGACAAGCCATGGCTAAATACCATGCAACTGACCGATGCAAATTCCCGGTACCGCAACATCTCATTCTTTGCTACCCAGAAGTACAACCTCTTTGAGCGGGTGACCACCACAGATTCCCTTGGGAACAAATCCTCTTCAGGGAAGACACTCTCCATCTCACACCAGCTGTTGTATGACCGGCATTTCAAGTATTATGAGGATGTGGTTGATCCCGGAAATCTTTCCCCGGTCTATAACAATTACTACTATGAAACGACCTCTCCATATGATTCAGTATCAGAGGATAAGTTGTCCAATGTTTTCCAGGTGGTCCTGGGTGACTCCGATTATGATAAGATTTCTGCACGGGTGTATGCCGGCCATGAACTGAGGCGGTTCGGAATGCTCTCACCAACACCCAAACAGGTTTTTAGCCATGTGGATACCGTCACCATGGATCCGCTGCTTGTTGATTCCATCGGCCGGGATTCAGCGGTGGCCCGTTTCAGTGATACATTTTACAATGATGTATATGTGGGATTTTACCTGGCCGGACCCACGACCGGAACCTGGGACTGGGTGGTAGACGGGAAGTACTACCTGCTGGGCTATTATCAGAATGATTTTAGGGTCAACGCCACTTTCTCAAGGGAGTTTCTTCAGAAGGCTGACCTGGGACTCAGGGGCAGTTTTGAATTGCGGCGTCCGCACTATTTTACAAACCATTATGCTTCCTCGTTCTTTCAGTGGGAGAATGATTTTCCTTCCCTGTTCAGGATCAAAGGGGAGGCCTTTGTGAAAAGTGAGGAACTGGAGATGGACCTGCGCGCGGGAGTTGCCTATCTGAGCAATTACCTCTACTGGGATCAGCAGGCTCTGCCCCGGGTGTATGACAAGGACTTCCTGGTTTTTTCGGGATACTTTTCCAAACACTTCCAGGTTTCCGGGTTCAATTCGGAAGACAAAGTTCTTCTTCAGTATACAACCGCCAGTGAGGTGCTTCGATTGCCCCTGGCTGCACTCTACAGTTCCAATTACTGGAAGCAAGCATTTTTCAAAGGAGCCCTGATCACAACCCTGGGATTTGACCTATACTATACCACCAGGTATCGTGCCAGTTCATACATGCCTGCAACAGGTGTATTTTTTCTGCAGGATGAATCCGATGTGGGTGGGTACCCTTTCCTGGATGTGTTTCTAGCTTTCAAAATCGCGCGTACCAGGATCTTTGTTTCCTATAACAACCTCCTGTCCGGCGTACAATTGCTTGGAAATAACTATTTCACTACATACAGATATCCAATGAAACCCAGGTATTTCAGGTTGGGATTGGTATGGACATTCTATGACTGATCAAATTTCACTCACGGCAACTGCATGAAAAGAACCGTCAAATATTACAGGGTTTACATTCTGATGATTCTCTTACAGTCTCTGATTCTGGGAGGATGTAACAGGCATGGAGAATCCCGGTTCAGGGATATCAGCAGCCTGAAATCGGAACAGCTTACAACTCTTGACAGGATCCGGCAGAAGGGCGTCCTGAAGGTTGTGACCGAGTACAACTCCATCAGTTATTTTATTTACCGCGGACAACCCATGGGTTTTCAGTTTGAAATGCTGCAGGCCCTTGCCGATCATATGAAACTGGACCTTGAGGTTTCAGTGAGCAACGACCTGGATAAAAATTTCAGGGATCTGAGGGAGGGAGAGGTGGATCTGATTGCCATGGATCTGACAGTAACCGGGGACAGAAAGCGGTTTGTGAAGTTTACCGCTCCACTGCTGCAGACCCGCCAGGTGCTGGTACAAAGGAAACCCGATCGCTGGGAGGATATGAATTCCAACCAACTGGAATCCAATGTACTTCGTAATCAACTGAACCTGGCTGGAAAGACAGTTTATGTACAGGCCGGCTCAGTCTATGCCCGGAGACTCACAAGCCTTTCCGATGAGATCGGGGGCGGTATCCGGATTATTGAGGTCCAGCTTGAGTCGGAACAGCTGGTTCAAAGGGTGGCGCTGGGTGAGATCGATTATACCATTTGTGATGAGAATGTGGGTCTGGTTAATGCCACCTATTTTCCACAGCTTGATGTGGGGACAGCTGTATCATTCCCTCAAAATGTGGCCTGGGCCGTGCAGCTCAAATCGGACAGCCTGAAGGCCGAGATCGACCGCTGGATAAAAGATTTCCAGGGAACCAGGAACTATGCACTTCTCTATAATAAGTACTTTATGAACCGGCATACCTACCGGAGTATTCACAGTGAATACTATGCCTTGAGCAGCGGTAAAATTTCAAATTATGATGAGATCTTCAAGGAGGAGAGCGAGGCGATCACGTGGGACTGGAGGCTTCTGGCATCCATGGTTTTCCAGGAGTCCAGGTTCAATCCCGAAGCCACCTCATGGGCGGGGGCTTTCGGGCTGATGCAGTTGATGCCGGTGACAGCAAAAAATTACGGGATTACCCAAGAATCATCCCCCAGGGCCCAGGTGAGAGCGGGCATCCGGTTCATTCAATGGCTCGACGATAGGTTCAGGGACGAGGTTGTGGATGAGCAGGAACGCATTAAATTTATTCTTGCTGCGTACAACATAGGCTATGGGCATATCCAGGATGCCAGGATGCTGGCAGAGAAGTATGGAGACGATCCCAATGTATGGGCAGGAAGTGTGGAAGAGTGGCTCCTTAAAAAGTCAGATCCCAAATACTACAACGACCCGGTGGTTAAATACGGGTATGCCAGGGGCATTGAAACTTACAACTATGTTAGGGAAGTGATCAGCCGTTATGAGCATTACAAGAACATCATTAACAGCGATGTTCTTGCAGCGTGGAAGCCAATTGAAGAAATTCACAGAGCATCATCGCAGTAGCACCCCAGATCTTCTCTTTTCCAGTCAGGTAGAAGGGTGCTTCAATGGAGCGCCCCTGGTGTTGCCATGTGCCTGAACGGATATTCGACGGATCCAGGAGCTTCCCCAGGGGAGCCTCAATGATGTATTGAACCTCAGACGGGTCCGGGTGGAACGCAGGGCGTTCTGCCATCCATCCCGCATAGGGGGCAACCAGGAAGTTGCTCACAGGGATGTGCAGGGGCGTCAGTGAACCAAGAAGTTCTATCTTCCCGGTGATTCCCAGCTCCTCCCTGGTTTCCCTGAGGGCAGTAGCTTCCAGCGATTCGTCGCCCGGTTCCCAGGCCCCCCCTGGGAAACTTACCTGTGCACTGTGGGGACCGTCATAGGTATTTCGTTTTATAAAGACCAGCCGGGTCTCCCCCCGGAACGGAATCATCAATATCAGAACCGCTGCCGGGACAGGATCTGAATTGTGTTCAAAGGCTCCTCTGAAATCCGGGGCCATCAAACCATGGGCCTCTTCTCCAGGGAGCTTCTCCTTCAGAGCCTGTTTCCAGTGTTCAGGATTTATCTGTCCCCTCATTAGTTAAACCTGATGCTTTTGTCCGGGGATATCCTGGAAATGATCATGGAGGGGAAAAGCAGGAACAGGAAGGTGATGCCCATGGTCCCCAGGTTCAGCAGGAGAATATGGGCCAGTTTCAGGTTGATGGGGATCGTATCCAGGTAGTAGGAGCTGGGGTCCAGCGATACAATGTCCAGGTGTTTCTGCAACAGGCAGATGGTGATCCCGATCAGGTTTCCCCACAAAAGGCCTACCAGGGTCAGGTAGGCTGACTGGTACAGGAAGATCTTCCGGATTGATGCATTGGTGGTACCCAGACCCTTCAGAATACCGATCATGTTGGTGCGTTCCAGGATCAGGATCAGCAATCCGGAGATCATATTGAACCCGGCAACGATCAGCATCAGGAGAATCAGTACCAGCACGTTCATATCCTGGAGATTCAGCCAGTCAAATATCTGGGTATATTTTTGCTGGATGGTCTCCACCTTCAAACGGCTTCCGTCTTCCAGGAAATCAAAGGCCACAAGGTCGCGGACCTCTTCTGTAATTTTCTCCAGGTCTCTCATCTCCTTCAGAATCACTTCATGCCCGCTCACCTGGCCCTCATGCCAGTCGTTCAGCCTTTGCACCTGTTTGATGTCTGCATAAATGTATAGCTTGTCAAATTCCTCCAGGCTGGTGCTGTAGATCCCCCTGATTTCAAAGGTCCTGGCCCGGGGAGGTTCCTGGATAAAATACATGGTGAACTGATCACCCACCTTCAGGTGAAGCAGGTTGGCTGTAATGCGCGAGATCACCACCTGGTTGGTTCTTACCGAATCCTGAACCCTGAAAATCTCCCCGTCAGTCAGGTGCGCCGTGATGAAATCCCAGTCATAGCTCCCGTCAACACCTTTGAGCACGGCACCATAGATCTCCTCTCCGGTCTTGATGATCCCCGCCTTGATGGCGAAAGACTGGACGTTCTTCACTCCCTCCAAGCTCCTGATCTGGTCCAGCGCAGGCAATTCGGCGGGCACCGGAACAGTCTCATAGGAGAGGTTGGAATCCAGGTTCAGGATCTGTATGTGGGCCCCAAATCCGGTTACTTTGTTGGAGATCTCCTTTTTGAAACCTGTCAGAATGGCGACAGCCACGATCATAACTGCCAGTCCAAGCGCAATTCCAAAGGTGGCAATGGCTACAATGGACCGTGAAAAACTCCGGCGGCCCTTTTTATTACCGATCAGGCGGCGTACAATAAACAGTTCTGTGTTCAAGGATTCTCCAATATGCATTCAAATGTAGTTATCTTTGTTCAATGTCAGATATCTTCATGCTCCGGTGATTCAATTTCGGACATACAGGCGATGGATGGTTTTTTACACACTTCTGGTTCTCTTCAACTGGGCAGGATGTGTACAGCCTCACCAGGAGTTCCGGACCGGGGCTTCACGATTGGAGATCTACCTGCCCCTGATCGGGGAAAAGCGCATTGCACTTGTTGCCAACCACACCTCACTGGTAAATCAGGTTCACCTGCTGGATACACTTTTATCTTCCGGTGTGTCGCGGGATCAGGTGATCACCCTGTTCAGTCCGGAACACGGATTCAGGGGCCAGCATGCTGCCGGAGAGCTGGTGGAGGGAAATGAAGATCCTGTTACAGGGATCCCGGTCGTTTCCCTTTATGGCAGTCTCAGAAAGCCTGGTCCGGATCAACTGAAGGGAGTGGATCTGGTCATCTTTGACCTGCAGGATGTGGGCACCCGGTTCTACACATACATCTCTACGCTTCATTATGTCATGGAGGCCTGTGCCGAAAACCGGGTCCCCCTGGTGGTGCTGGACCGGCCCAATCCCAATGGAGCCTATGTGGACGGTCCTGTGTTGGATACATCCCTTGCCTCTTTTGTGGGGATGCATCCCATTCCGGTGGTGTATGGACTGACCATGGGTGAACTGGCCCTGATGATCAATGGAGAGGGTTGGCTGGCCGGAGGTATTTGTTGCGACCTGACCGTTGTACCCTGTGGCAACTACAGCCATGGAGATTCATATTCACTGCCTGTGAGACCCTCCCCAAACCTGGCCAACGATCATGCCATCATGCTCTATCCCTCCACCTGCTTCTTTGAGGGGACCGCCCTCAGCGAGGGGAGGGGAACTCCCTGGCCTTTTGAAGTGTACGGACATCCGGAAATGCCGGGGGATTTCTCCTTCACTCCGGTTTCAATACCGGGAGTAGCCGGAGATCCCAGGTACAAGGGGCAGCGCTGTTTCGGTGAGGACCTGAGGAAATTTATCCCTGTGGAAGGATGGAACCGCATCCAGTTGCATATTTTGCTTGATGCATACCGGAAGTTTCCGGTAAAAGAGGAGTTTTTTACGGCCTATTTCGATACACTTGCAGGAACCACTGCACTCCGGATTCAGATTGAGGCCGGATGGGACGAAGCCCGGATCCGTGAAAGCTGGAAAGCGGATCTGGATGAATACAGGGAGAAGCGGGTGAAATATCTGATTTATGATTAAAACAATGCGGCGATTTTTAAAGCCATGGATGCTCGGTTCAATTTTGCTATTTGCCGGAGCATTGTATGCACAGGTGATGCACCCGGACCCCGGCTTTGTATATGATGATACACAAGTGCCCCGCATTGATATTGCCATCCCCACGGCAGACCTGGAAAGTCTCTATGGGGATCCATGGAGCGATATGGAGTACAAGGCTCAATTCCGTATGACACGGGAAGGTGTGACCGAAGAGATGGCTGATGTGGGGATGCGTTGCAGGGGAAATACATCCAGGGACAAGCAAAAAAAATCGTTCAGGATTTCATTCAACACCTTTGAAAGCGGGAAAAAGTTTCATGGGATCGAAGAGATGAACCTGAATGCGGAGACCAACGACCCTTCGATGATCCGGTCCAGGCTCAGCTGGAGCCTTTTCCGCATGCTTGGAATTCCGGCTGCCCGTTCCAACCATGTGTTGCTCTACATCAATGAAACATTTTACGGTGTATACATCAACACAGAGCAAATTGATGAGAATTTCATGAGAACCCGATTTGGAAACAACGACGGCAACCTCTATAAATGTTTATGGCCCGCCGACCTGGCGTATCAGGGAGATAATCCCGATGATTATATGGACCAACAGGGAGACAGAAGGGCATATGATCTGAGGATCAATGCGGAGTGGGACGATTATGGTGACCTGGCAGCTTTGATAGCTGCCATCCATGATTATTCCGGATCAGGGTTCATGGCCCAGGTGGAGAAGATCATGAATGTGCAGCAATACCTGAAAATCATGGCTGTGGATGTGATGACTGCAAATTGGGACGGGTACATTGGGAATAAGAACAATTACTACCTCTACCGTGACCAGGCGACAGGGCGGTTCGGGTATATACCCTATGACCTGGACAACACCTGGGGGCTCGACTGGCTGGGGGTGGATTGGGCAACCCAGTCCATTTACCAGTGGTCACGTGAAGAGCGGCCGCTGTATGATCAGATCATGCAGCAGGAGCTTTACAGGAAGCAATTTACGGGATACATTAAAAAACTGGCGGCCTATATGGCTTCTGATGAAATGGAACAGGAAGTATACCGCTGGAGGGACCAGATCAGTCCATGGGTGAGCCAGGATCCCTATTACTCCCTGGATTTCGGGTATGAATTCTCCGATTTTCAGAATGCGCTGACTACAGGGATTCCCAAGGACTGGTGGTTGCCTTACGGTGTGCTGGAGTATGCATCTCTCCGTTCGGAATCCGCCCTGGAGGAGTGCATAAACGTGGATGCACCGCCGTTGATCTCCCATGCCAGGGTGAAGCCTTCAAAGGAGACGATCCGGGTGGACTGGACCGTAGAAGATGACCGGGCAGGTTTTTCGACCCTCCTGCACTACCGGATTAATGAAGGGGAGTGGCAAACCCTGGTCCCTGCAGGTCCGCCCATCATGGATCCGGTCTCAGCCACTTTTACATTCCTGGATTCCCTTGGCAGTCCGGCCGGAGAGGCAGTGGTAGATCTCTATTTCACAGCCATTGACAACGGGGGTCAGGAGACCCGGTATCCCGCAGATTTTCTGTCGGTCTCATTTCCACTGGCCAACGGCCCTTTGCTGATCAATGAATTCATGGCCTCCAACAGCAGTTCCATGATGGATGAATACGGAGAGTACGATGACTGGGTGGAGATCTACAATCCCACCTCCGCAAGGGTATGGATGGGCAGCCTCTTTTTGAGTGATGACATGGGAGCGCCGGGAAAGTACAAGTTTCCTTTTGCGTATCTCAATCCAAAGGAGTTTTTCCTGGTTTGGCTGGACGGTCAGCCTGAACAGGGTGAACAGCATGCCCCGTTCAGGATCAGCGCGGATGGCGAAAAGCTGAGGCTGTCGGGCAGACCGGCAGAAGGGTTCCCCATTCTGGACTCTGTCACCTTCGGCCCGCAGGTGACCGATGTGGCCCGGGGACGCTCTTTCGACGGGGGAAGCGACTGGATGGCTTTTTCTCAACCCACTCCCGGGTTTTCCAATGAGCCCGATGCAGTGGATGAAACCCTGGTCCTGGTTGATCACCTGGTGCTGTACCCCAACCCGGTGACCGGCGGGATGCTCAGGTTCAACCGGCAGGTTTCGGGGATCATCTGCAATGCAAACGGTCAGGTGGTCATGGAACTTCGTAAAACGGAAAATGCGGCTGTGAATGCCCTGGCCCCCGGTATGTATATCCTTCGCACCGATCAGGGCGAGGCCTTACGATTTGTGGTTTACTAATGGCGATCATGGTGGCTGCCAGGCCTGCTTTTTCCTGAACGGTTTCCTCCGGACCAGCCTCCACTTTGCTTCTTTCCACCGGAACCTTTGCCCCTGTACCCTCCTCCACGGCCCCTGTTTTTCTCAGGATTGTATTCAGGGGTATCTCCAAATTCAGTTGGAACAGATGATTTGGTCACCTTTTTTTCCAGCATTTTTTCAATGCGTGCAAACTTATACTGCTCCTGCTCACTGATCAGGGTAATGGCAATTCCATCCGATTCCGCCCTGGCGGTGCGCCCGATGCGGTGGATATAATCTTCACCTTCGTGGGGCACATCATAGTTAACGATCAGCTCTATGTTGTCAATGTCGATCCCCCTGGAGAGCAGGTCGGTGGCCACCAGAATATTCAGTTTCCGGTTGCGGAACTGCAGCATGATCTCCTCCCGCTGCTTCTGATCCAGGTCGGAATGGATATCCTCGGCCAGCAAACCTTCCCTTTTCAACTGGCGGCCCAGCAGTTTTGCGGCTATTTTCGTTGAACAGAATACAATAACACTTTTCAGATTGCGTCCTTTCAGAAGGTGAAGGGCCAGTGGAAGCTTCTGGGATTCGTAAACCACATAGGCCACCTGGAGAACTTTTTCAACAGGTTTCGAAACGGCAATATTCACCTCCACCGGGTTGTGCAGGACTTTTTTCGCCAGAATGCGGATGTCATTGGGCATGGTTGCTGCAAACATCAGGTTCTGCCTTTGTTTTGGCAGGTACTGGATAATTTTCATGATATCCTCATGAAAACCCATATCCAGCATCCGGTCAGCCTCATCCAGGATCAGGTACTCCAGCCCGTCAAAATGCACATAATTGTTGTTCAGGTGGGCGATCATTCTGCCGGGTGTGCAGATCACCACTTCGGTTCCTTCCACCAGCGCCTTCTTTTCCCTGGCAAACAGTGTTCCGTCACCGCCACCATACACTGCGATGGATCCCACCTGTGTGAAATAGCCGAATCCTTCCATTTGCTGATCAATCTGCTGGGCCAGCTCCCTGGTAGGTACGATGATCAGTGCCCGGGTCTTGTTCTCCTTTTTCGATGCAATGATATGCTGGATGACAGGAAGCAGGAAGGCTGCTGTTTTCCCGGTCCCGGTTTGTGCTGAACCGATGATGTCTTTTCCTTCCAGGATGGGAGGTATGGCCTGCTGCTGAATGGGTGTCGGGGTTTCAAAACCCATGGCTTCAATGCCCTCCATCAGGGAGGGATCAAAACCGAAATCACTAAATTTCAATAGTTTCCTTTCTTATTCATTCGATGGTAAAAGTAGTCAAATCCTGTGGATCTGCCCTATGAGTAAACACCCTAACTGCTAGATGGTTCGGCCAGGGTAAACTTGAAGCGCCCCGGCAAGGATCTCCATGGCTGTGGCCAGGTCCTCTTTTTTGAGTACATAGGCAATGCGAACTTCCTGTTTTCCCATTCCCGGGGTGGAATAGAAGCCCGACGCCGGAGCCACCATTACCGTCTGGTTGTTGTACTGGAAATCACTGAGGATCCATTGTGCAAAAATGTCCGCATCATCCACAGGAAGGTGCACTACCGTGTAAAAAGCTCCTTTTGGTGTGGGACAAACAACGCCCGGGATCTTGTTCAGGGCATCGACCATGAAATTCCGCCGTTCGATGTACTCATTATATACTTCCCTGAAATAGGAGGGCGGTGTTTCCAGGGCAGCCTCGCCGGCCACCTGTCCGTAGGAGGGCGGACTCAGCCTTGCCTGGGCAAATTTAAGGGCGGTGGCAATGACCTCCTTGTTTTTGGAGACCAGTGTGCCCACCCTGACCCCGCACATGCTGTATCTTTTGGAGACAGAATCGAACATAACCACATGATCCTGAAGCCCCTCCAGGTTCATGGCCGAAAAATGTTTCTCACCGTCATAGCAGAATTCCCGGTAGACCTCATCGGAAAAAAGATAGAGATCGTGTTTTTTGACAATCTCTCCCAGTGTCTCAAGCTCTTTCTGCGAATAAAGATACCCGGTGGGATTGTTTGGGTTGCAGATAATAATTCCCCTGGTCTGCGGAGTGATCACTTTTTCGAACTCCTCAATGGGGGGAAGTGCAAATCCAGTTTCAATACCCGAAGTGATGGGAACCACATTCACACCGGCAGACACTGAAAATCCGTTGTAGTTTGCGTAGAACGGCTCCGGAACAATGACCTCCTCTCCGGGATTTATCGTGGACATAAGCGCAAAGGAAATGGCCTCGGAACCACCTGTAGTTACCAGCATCTCGGTATGGTCCACATCTATACCAATGCCCTGGTAAAAAGATGCCAGTTTGCGCCGGTAGCTTTCATTCCCTGCCGAGTGGCTGTACCCGATCACTTCATCTTTCATGTTTTTGACAGCCTCCCTGGCAACTTCGGGTGTAAGGATATCGGGCTGACCGATGTTGAGGTGGAATACTTTTCTCCCTTTTCTTTTGGCTTCTTCGGCATAGGGGACCAGCCTTCGGATGGGAGATGCCGGCATCTTATTTCCTTTATCAGAGATGTTTGGCATGGCTTATTTCATTTTTTCAGCCAGGGTGACCTTCCCTTTGATCTGCAATTTGACAGGGGAGTTGGCTGCTGACGAATAGACATAGATTGATTTAAAGAAAGGGCCCGGTGTGGCCGTGTTGTATTTCACGATGATCTCACCTGAGGCACCCGGCTCGATGGGTTCTTTCGGCCAGGAGGGAACCGTGCATCCGCATGTGCTGCGCACCCGGTTGATCACGATGGCCTGCTTACCAATGTTTTTGAACTGAAAGGCCCAGGAGCCGTCACTGTCTTCAGTCATTTCGCCATATTCGTGCAGGTATTCTTCAAACCAGATCTCCTGCCCCTGTTTCTTTGCCTGATCTTCGGGTGTATCGGAACAAGCGGATGCCAGTATGGCGATCCCCAGGACGGCCCATGTAAAATGCTTTTGTAATTTCATCATTATTTATTCATGCTCAAAAGTACTTCAATTTTCACGAAGTGGGAAATGATAAATAACATTTACTCGAACCCGGTTTTTCACTACATTGTCATTGAATGAGGAAGGCGAACCAGGAAATCAAAGACAAGAAGGTGCTGGAAGAGATCCTGAGCGGAGCTGTCATATGCAGGCTTGCTCTCATGGACGGGGACCGGCCCTATATCCTGCCCTTCAATTATGGTTATCAGGACGGATCCATCTATATCCACTCGGCTCCTGAAGGTAAAAAGATCGACCTGCTGGGGTTCAACAATCAGGTATGTTTTGAGATTGAGCACACAGCGCGTATCATCAGAGAGGATAAGGCCTGTGGATGGACAACCCTTTACCGGTCGGTGGTAGGCTACGGCAAGGTGGAGATCCTGACCGATGACGCGGGCAAACAGCGCGGACTGGAGATCATCATGGCCCAGCACGGGGCACCCGGATTAACCCGGTTTGATCCCGGAAATATGAAGCGCATGGTGATCCTTAAACTTTCCATCGAATCTCTGACCGGAAAACAATCAAGTAAATGGAAAATCTGAAAGTTCCCCTGGTAAAGAGATTCTCCCGGCTTCCCGAGGAAGCCGTTCGTTTCAGGGAGAAAGTGGTTGTTATTACCGGAGCATCCTCCGGCATTGGCCGGGCCTGTGCACTTGAATTTGCTGAACAGGGGGCCCATGTGGTCGTGGCGGCACGAAGGGAGAAAGAACTTCTTGATCTGGCTGATCAAATCCGGCAGGCAGGTGTTGAGGCCTTGCCGGTGGTGACAGATGTAAGAAGGGCCGAAGATTGTGAACGACTGATTCATCAGACCCTTGAAAAGTTTGGAAAGATCAACGTGCTGATCAACAACGCAGGGATTTCCATGCGGGCAACATTTGAAAACACTGATCTTGAGGTGATCAAGGAATTGATGGATACAAACTTCTATGGCGCAGTGTATTGTACAAAATTTGCATTGCCGCACCTGCTGGAGCAGAAGGGAACAGTCATCGGGATCTCCTCGATCACCGGCCTGGCTCCCCTGCCCGGACGGACAGGGTACGTGGCCTCCAAACACGCCATGGACGGCTTTTTCAACACACTCAGGCTCGAGAACCTGGAAAAGGGCCTGAATGTCATGGTGGTGCATCCGGGATTTACAAGTTCGGAAATAAGAAAAAGAGCCCTGAATGAAAATAATATGCCCCAGGAGGAGTCACCCAGAAATGAAGAGAAAATGATGTCAAGTGAACGGGTGGCCTGGTATGTGGCCAGGGCAGCTTACAGGAGGGAGCGGGACCTGGTGCTGACCCCCCAGGGAAGGATAGCAGTCTGGCTTCATAAAAACTTTCCGGGGATCACCGACCGGATTCTCCTCTATGAAATGTCAAAGGAGAACCAGGAGTCGGCTCAACCGGATGCATCCTGATGAATCAGGGTTTCCCGGAAAGAGCAAGCATGGTTTAGGCACAGCCTAATACATGGCTTCTATGTTCCACACAAACGCCCGGATGCCCACCTCCTTGTTCTCTTCATCAAGGCGACGGACACCTTCCAGTACAGCCTCAACGGCATCTTCCTCCAACACGGCCATACTGGCCGTGTTCTGTTCCGGCCAGGTGTGTGTGTTCATGTGTGGGGGGCCATCCATGCTGCCCCGGCCCGTGAGGTCGGTCCAGCGTGTAAATCCCCTGATATGCAGTTTGTCAAACAGATAATCGATCTTCTCGGTCTGAGCCTGGTTATAAACTATAAATATCGCTTTCATTGTTCCTGGTTTTCGGACAACGCTTTACCGTTTCCATTCAAAAAATCATATTCCACCGCCTTCTTCCTCTCATCGCTTCTCCGAAGCATCATGTGATAAACCACAGGGATCAGGAGGAGGGTGACCAGGGTGGAAAATACAAGTCCGCCGATCACCGCAATACCCATGGGGCTCCAGATTTCCGATCCGGATCCTGTACTCATGGCCAGGGGCAGCATTCCCAGGATGGTGGTCAGAGAGGTCATCAGCACCGGGCGCAACCTGGATTTTCCGGAAACCACAATGGCTTCACGTAATTCCAGTCCGCGCTCCCGCATCAGGTTGATATAATCCACCATCACAATGGCGTTCTTCACCACGATACCCACCAGCATCACACCTCCCACCATGGAGATCACACTCATGGTGATTCCGGTAAGAAGGTGGGCAAGAATGACCCCGGTGAAGGCAAAGGGGATGGAGAACATAATAATAAAGGGCATCTTCATTGATTCGAACTGACTGGCCATGACCAGGTAGGTGAGTATCAGGCTGAGCAGCAACAGCAGCATCAGGTCTTTCATGGAATCCTGCAGGTCCTCAACAGCGCCACTCATCTGGATGTTCACCTCCGGCGGGATCTCCATCGCATTGATCTTTGCTTGTACCTCTTCGGCCATTTTGTTCAGGGGTACTTTGTAAGGAGTGATGGATACACTTACCATCCTTTCACGGTTCTTGCGCTCAATGTTGGGGGGCGACCAGTTTTCTTCAATCGTAGCCACTTCACCCAGCCGGATCACCTGGTTGTTCCTGTTCACCAGGGCGATATCTTCGAGATTCGACAATGAACTCCGTTCCTCCTTGATGAAGCGCATAGTGATGTCGTACTCATCGCCTTCTTCCCTGTATTTGCTCATGTAGGGACCTTCCACCCGGTTCCGGACCGCATTGGCCAGGGTATAGGTGTTCAGTCCATGCTGGGCCATCTTCTCCCGGTCCGGTACAATCTGGAGCTGGGGTTTGGACGGATCACGGCTTACGTTTACGTTGGTGGCTCCCTTGATGGGCCGCACACTGTCGGCAAGGGCGTTGGCTATGACAGAGGTGGTTTCAAAATCGTAGCCGTAAATCTCCACCACCACGTTGTTTTCTGTGGTGCCTCCCATACCGCTGTTGGGGACCACGTTAAAATTGACGATCTCCGGGATGGTTTCCAGGTACCCGGTAAGCAGATTGGCGATTGCCCATACATCGCGATCCCGCTTTTCCAGGTCTGCCAGGGTAAGCCTGACGTTGATCCGGTGGGAAGCCTGTTCCATAAACAGGGACATGATCCCGCCCTGGTCATCCGAACCGGAGGAGGTATAATAGTATTCTGCTTCGGGGATTTTCTCCTTGATGAACGCATCAATTTTGCGGGCCACTTTGGTGGTTTCATCCACACGCAGACCTGTTTGTAGCTCAATGGCTGCAGTCAGGGAGCCCTGGTCGGCCTCGGGCATAAATTCGAATCCCATCCTGCCGGCCATGGCCATGGATCCCAGAAAGATCACAAAAGCGATGATCAGTGTTCCCCACCTGAATCTCAGGGCAACCCGGAGTGATCTTTCATAGAATCCATCCATCCAGTCAAGGAACCGGCCGATGATGTTGTCATAACTGATTTTACGTATCTTTTTCGGAGCCTTTCGCAGGCGCATCATTTTGGAAGCCAGCATGGGAGTCAGCGAAATGGCACTGACCGTAGAGGTCACCACGGTTATGGACACAATAAAACCAAGGGGACGGAAGAGCTCGCCTGTCATGCCTCCGATCAGGGTCAGTGGCAGGAATACGGCCACAACGGTCAGGGTGGTCACGATCACAGCCAGCCACACTTCGTTGGTGGCATAAATGGCCGCCTCCCGGGGCCTGCTCCCCCTTTCCACGTGTTTTGTAATGTTCTCCAGTACCACGATGGCATCATCCACCACCATCCCGATGGCAATGGAAAGCGACGACAGGGCGATGATGTTGATGGAACTCCCCGAAATATAGAGGTAGATAAAGGAGACGATCAGCGAAATGGGAATGGTCAGGATCACAATGAAGGTGGCCCTCCAGCGTCCCAGGAAGAAAAGAACCACCAGGATCACCGCAATGGCGGCAAACATGAGGGTGTTCGAAAGGTTGCTGATGGAATCCACAATGAACTCGGAAGAATCAAAGAAAGTGGTGATTTTAATATCATCGGGCAGTGATTCAATCAGGCTTGGCATCATGGCCTGGATGTCCTTAGCCACCTGTACGGTGTTGGCCCCCGACTGTTTCTGGATAATGATCCTCATTCCTTTTTTACCGTTCATCCGCTCGTCGAGTGGCACATCACGGACTGTATCACGGATGGTGGCCACATCCTTCAGGTAGATGGTCTGCCCGTTGAAGCTGGCCAGCACGATGTCCTTCAGCACATCGCTGGAAGAGAATTCACCCTTAATCCTCAGGGGATAGTCCATCATTCCCATCTCGATGTTCCCTGCAGGCAGGTTCAGGTTTTCGGCGTTCAGTACCCCTGCTATCATCTCCACAGTGATGTTGTAGGACTCCATCTTCCGGGGATCAATGTCCACCTGGATCTCCCGACCCGGGGCACCCATCAGACCGACAGACCCAACCCCGTCAATCCGGTTCAGCGGGTTGACGATTTTTTCATCCAGGATGGAGGCAATGGCCGGATAACTCTCATCGGCGGTCACTCCGTAAAAGATGATGGGCATGGCACTGGAACTGAATTTAAACAGGGCGGGCTTGCTCACCTCCTCGGGCAGGAATTGTTCGGCAAAACTGATGGCATCACGCATCTCGTTGGAGGCCTCATCCAGGTTGGTTCCCCATTCAAATTCACAGACAACGATAGACATGTTGTCGCGGGATACCGAAGAGATGTTTTTCAGGTTGCCTACAGAGTTCAGGTTATTCTCAATCAACCGCGTCACATTGGTCTCAATATCAGCTGCACTGGCCCCCGAATAGGTGGTGATCACCGATATGGCAGGAAAATCAATATCGGGGTAGAAATCGATGGGCAGCTTGTTCAGGGAATAAATCCCCATCACCAGCAGGGCCACAAAGATCATTATTGTTGTAATCGGTCGTTTGACCGCGTTTCCGTAGATACTCATCTCAGCTGTTTTATTTGGTTACTCGGCCACAATTTTTACCGGGGCTCCATTTTCCAGATGGCTTTGCCCGGCATAGATCAGTTGTTCTCCTCCTTTGATCTCAGGGGAGGCAATTTCCAGCTGATCGTCGTGTCTGGTTATTATTTGTACGGTAACTTTTTGAGCGGTTCCGTTGTTGTCAAGCATGATATATCTCTCATTGGTACCGGCCTGTTGCATGACAGCGATGGCCGGGACAATCAATGCTTCCTTTTGGCCCAAAGTCAGGCTAACCCTTGCAAACATGCCCGGGCGCAGTTTTTCACTGTCGTTCGGAACCAGGATCTCGGCCGTGAAAGTCCTGGTGGCAGCACTGACGGTGGGATGAATCCTGAAAACCTTGCCGGGGAATTTCTCGTTAGGGAATACATCGCAGGTGACGGTGGCAGACATGCCCTTCTTCACAAGAGGAATGTATTTTTCACTCAGGTTGACCATCACCGTCACCGGGTTCATCTGGATCATGGAGATCAGGGCTGCCTTACCCACCGGGGTATTGGGGGCAGGGGAGAAAAGTTCCCCGTCGTTGAAATATTTGCCTGTAATCAGACCGGAATGGGGAGCCCGAAGGAGGGTATTCTCCTCCAGGTTTTGAAGGATCAGTTCGGTGGTCTCCACCTGGGCCTTCATCTGGTCGTAGGCTTGCTGGGTGATCGATCCGTACCTGAGGAGGGTATCCATGCGGGCCAGGTCCGTTTTCAAAGTCTGATACTGAAGCCGGGTCTGTTCCAGCTGGGTCCTGTCCATCTCCACCAGCAGGTCTCCTTTATTCACGTGGTCGTTTACTTCCACATAAATCTTGCGGATCCTTCCCTGCAGGGCAGGTGAGAGGTAGGTCTCTTCGAAGGCAACCACTGTGGAGGTTACATTCTGTTCAATGGCTGTCTGACCATAGACAAGATCCATGACTTTTACAGGCTGTACCTTTTCTGCAACAGATGTTTTTGCTTCCCCGGTTCCGGGAGGTTTCATGTCGCAGGAAACAAACAGGGTGCTGGCGGTCATGGCCAGGATGGCAATTCTCAATGTTTTCATAATATGGATTGATTTCATGATACTCGAAGGGGAATTATAGCTTGTTCATTAATTTGTCCAGTGCCAGTTTGGCATTCATTACCTCCAAAAGGGAGGTCATGTAGTTGGCCTCTGCTTCCAGGTAATTGCTGTTGGCCTGGGTCAGGTCGAGGCTTGTGGCCATGCCCTGATCGAACTTGTGCCGGTAACTGTCATATACCCGCTGGGCCACAGCCACATTCTCTTTTTGTGTGAAATGGTTTTCCAGTGAATTCTGCAGGTTGTACCTGAACTGTTTCTCCTGCAGATAGAGCTGGTCCTCCATGATGACGCGGTTGTTCTGTGCCACATTATAATCAATTCGGGCCTGATCAACACGGGCTTTCCGCATGCCACTTGAGAAAAGGGGAACAGCCAGTGAAAGCCCGGCCAGGTGATTGGGAGTCATATCGAACCCTGTGGTCAGGAGTTTGGCATTGTAGTTATAAAAACCAGCCAGGGTGGGGGCATAGTTCCATTGCTCAATGGCCATCAGTTTTTCGTTGATGGCCTCCTGGGAGAGCATCAGCTGATAGGTTACATTATCCTCGATGTTAAATGGAACGGCCAGTGTCGATTCGGGTTCCATGCTGAAAAACAGGGACTCCAGCTGATCGGTCAGCTCCAGTTCAACAGTGGGTTCGACACCCAGTTGGAACCGCAACATGTTGAAACTGAGTTCCAGGTTTCGGGCCAGTGCATTCCTTGAGTTTTCAAGTTGATTCAAGGTGATGCGGATCTGGTCCACATCGGTCTGCTCGGCCATGCCTGTATTGAACATCGTCCGGGTTTGTTCATAGGTCTCGTTCAGATTTTCCACATTCTGTTCAAGGATGCGCAGAGACTCTTCGGTGATCAATACCAGGTAGTATGAGCTGATCACCGATTCCTTGATATTCAGTTCATTGAATTCAAGGTTCTGTTCTGAGATGATACGGGCCAGTTTGGCTGCCTGTATACCGGAGATATACTGACCGCTGAATATAAGCTGGGAGATCTGTAGTTTGGCAGTGGACTGGTCCGACATCAGGATGGTGGTAGGGGGCAGCATACCCTGGACGGTTCTGTCAAAATAGGTACCTGCATTATGATTATAGAGATCCTGTTGGGTGACCCCCGGAAATGCAGCCAGTGTCTGAGTGGTGGCATCCGCAATCATATCGGGCGTGATGTCACTGGCATCTGCTCCCCCGAATGAAAAGGCCAGTTCATAGTTGAAATAGGTCATGTAATCGACGGCCCCGTCCACCTGGGGCAGCCCCATGGCAATGGATTCCCACACGCTGGCACGGGAGCGTTCCACCTCCATCCGGGCATTCTTCAACGATTTGTTGTAGCTGATGGCATGGTCCACTGCACCCTGCAGGTCGAGTACCAGTTTTTCAGCAGGATCCTGGGCTGCCAGGGGGATGACCATTCCGGCCACCAGGATTATGCTTAATATTGATTTGCTCATTCTGTGTCTCATATCTGTTTCTGTTTTACTCCAACAATTTTCTGTTTTCCTCAATCAGAGAAACACCCCTCTCTGTGGAGATTCCCCTGAGGTAGGGAATGATGATGTGATCGAACATATCCTTCCGGTGAAAACCTGCCTCAACCATGCCGCTTTCATGGCCGAAAAGGTTAAACAATTCATGGAGGGTTCGGTTTACAATATCAATGTTCAGGTCGCTTCTGAACACTTTTTGTTTAACGCCTGTGTTCAATAACTTATCGGTAATGCTGTAATCCCTGATCTCTCCGTGACCCGCAAACTCTTTGAAGACCCGGGTATGGTATTTCTTAAAATCGTGGAAAAAGAGCGGATTCATCTGCTCAATCTGGGTGATCATGGTCTTCATGATCCTGAACAGGGCTTCGATGGCATTGCCGGATTCTTCGATGAGGTGGTGGGCCTCTTCGGACCGGATCTGCTTGAAGTACTTGATGACCTCCAGCAACAGGGTATCCTTGTCCTTGAACCGCTCGTAGATGGTTCGTTTGGAAATGCCCATCTCCTCCGCAAGGGAATCCATGGTCATGCTTCGGATGCCGTACTTTCCGAAAAGCGTTCCCGATTCCACAATGATCCTTTCTCTGACTTCCACCTATTCCGTAATTTTCGGCAAGTATAAGAAAACTATTTCGGTTTTCTTAGTTTTTAAGGTTAATTTTGGGTAAAATTCGGTGAATGGTATCCCAGGGCAGGTAAACAGACTTTAACAGTCCCTTTTTTTACTATTTTTGCGGGACTTTGATTTATGCGAGCATATGAATATTCCCTCCAGATATAATCCGGCCAGCGTAGAGGATAAATGGTATTCCTACTGGATGGAACAGGGTTTCTTTAAAAGTACTCCCGATAAACGTGAACCCTACTGTATCGTTATTCCCCCGCCCAATGTGACAGGAGTGCTGCACATGGGGCATATGCTGAACAATACCCTGCAGGATGTACTGATCCGCAGGGCCAGGATGATGGGAAAAAATGCACTGTGGGTGCCCGGTACCGATCATGCCTCCATTGCCACAGAAGCCAGGGTGGTAAACATGCTGGCTGAAAAGGGTATCCGTAAATCGGACCTGACCCGGGATCAGTTTATGGAGTATGCCTGGCAATGGAAGGAGAAGCACGGCGGGATTATCCTTGATCAATTGAAAAAGCTGGGGGCATCCTGCGATTGGGACCGGACATGTTTTACCATGGATGAAGCCCTTTCTGAAAGTGTCATCCGGGTTTTCGTCGATCTGTTTGAAAAGGGACTGATCTACCGGGGAGTG
Source organism: uncultured Bacteroides sp. (assembly GCA_964453785.1). Classification (GTDB taxonomy): domain Bacteria; phylum Bacteroidota; class Bacteroidia; order Bacteroidales. The sequence goes on along the minus strand of CAYVRK010000003.1, from coordinate 127,206 downwards.
CGCATGGTGAATTGGGATCCCAGGGCGCTGACTGCTGTATCGGATGAAGAGGTGATTTACCGGGAGGTCCGGTCCAAGCTATATTATATTAGGTATCAGGTGGAGGGAGAAGCGGATTTTATTACCATAGCCACCACCCGCCCGGAGACCATCCTTGGTGATACAGCCGTCTGCGTGCACCCCGACGACGACAGGTTCTTGAAGTTCCATGGAAAAAAGGTGCTCGTTCCACTGGTGAACCGGCCGGTGCCCATTATCGTGGATGCCTATGTGGACCGGGAGTTTGGCACGGGAGCACTGAAGATCACTCCTGCCCATGACATCAATGATTATGAGCTGGGGCTAAAACACAACCTGGAGACCATCGATATTTTTAATGAAGACGGAACCCTCAATGAGGCTGCACAAATCCTGGTTGGTGAGGACCGTTTCAAGGCCAGGGACCTGATTCTGCCAAAACTGGAGGCCGCAGGAAACCTGGTCAGGTCAGAGGACTATATCAATAAGGTAGGTTATTCGGAACGCACCGATGCAGTGATTGAGCCCAAGCTGAGCCTCCAGTGGTTCCTGAAGATGAAGGAGCTGAGTGCCCCGGCCCTGGAAAATGTGATGAACGATACGGTTAGCCTGAAACCCTCCAAGTTTAAGAATACCTACCGGCACTGGATGGAGAATGTGAAGGACTGGTGTATCTCACGCCAGCTATGGTGGGGGCACCGGATACCAGCCTATTATTATGGCGAGGGGCCCAATGATTATGTGGTGGCTGCCAGCAGGGAAGAGGCCGTCAAGCTGGCCAGGGAAAAAACCGGCAGGGGTGAATTACAGGCGGTTGATCTGAGGCAGGATGAAGATGTGCTGGACACCTGGTTCTCATCATGGTTATGGCCCATTTCGGTCTTTGATGGCATCAGGAACCCCGACAACGATGACATCTCTTATTACTATCCCACCAATGACCTGGTGACAGCACCTGACATTCTCTTTTTCTGGGTGGCCCGCATGATCATTGCAGGGTATGAATACAGGGGCGAGAAGCCATTTGATTCAGTCTATCTGACAGGAATGGTTCGGGACAGCAAGCGCAGGAAGATGTCCAAGTCTCTCGGTAATTCTCCCGATCCCATTGAGCTGATGAAAAAATACAGTGCGGATGGCGTCAGGGTGGGGATGCTTCTGTGTGCTCCTGCCGGTAACGACCTGCTTTTCGACGAGAACCTCACCGAGCAGGGGAGGAACTTCAGCAACAAGATCTGGAACGCCTTCAGGCTCATCAAGAGCTGGAAAGTTGATCCCGGAATTGGGCAACCAGCTCATTCGGCTGAAGCTGCAGCCTGGTTCGATGCAAAGCTGGACCGCGCTTTTAAGAAAGTCGACCAGCAATTTGAAAAATACAGGATCTCCGATGCGCTGATGATCGTCTACCGCCTTTTCTGGGATGAATTCAGCTCGTGGTACCTGGAGATCATCAAGCCCGCCTATGAGGCACCCATCGATGAAGTTAGCTATGAGCAGGCCATTGGATTTATCAACCGCTTATTGCATTTGCTTCACCCTTTCATGCCCTTTATCACCGAGGAGATCTGGCAATTGCTCATTGAGAGGAGCCAGGGAGAGAGCCTGATGGTTTCGCCGATGCCGCGGCCGGGTGCCTATGACAAAAACCTGATCAAACAGTTTGAGGATATCAAGGAAGTGGTCACCAACGTGCGCAACATCCGCCGGGATAAAAACATCCCGCCCAGAGAGGCGGTGAATTTGCTGGTGCGTGCTGCCTCTTATGACAATTATCACAAGCGCTTTGATCCCGTCGTTGTAAAGCTGGCCAACCTCCGGGATCTGCAGGTTGTCGGTGAAGATCCTGGCAATACCATCTCTTTCATTGTGAAGAATGTGGAGTATTTCGTGCCGGTGGGTGACCTGGTGGACAGGGAGGAAGAGGCTGCCAAACTGGAGGCTGAACTGGAATATACCCGGGGATTTCTCATCAGCGTGCGAAAGAAGCTTGAGAATAAAAGATTTGTGCAGAATGCTCCGGCGCAGGTGGTGGAAACCGAGCGTCAGAAACTATCCGATACGGAAGCCAAGATCAGTGTCCTGGAGGCACAGATTGCCAGGATCAAATAGCACACCCGGTCCGGAATCAGCTTCAGGGGGCCAGCCTGACCAGATACCACCGTTCATCTTTTTTCGTATACTCGATGCGGTCGTGAAGCCGTTTCCTGCCACCCTGCCAGAATTCAATCCGGGAAGGAAAAATGGCATATCCCCCCCAGTAGGCAGGCCGGGGCACCTCATGGCCCTCTTTGTATCTTTTCCGGTACTTCTCGAACTCTTTTTCCAGGTACTCCCTGTCGGGGATCACCTCACTCTGCGGTGAGGCCCATGCAGTGATGTTGCTTTCATAGGGCCTTGTTTTGAAATAGTGGTCCGAGTCGGCATCTTCCACAGGCCTGGCTGTCCCCGTGATATTGATCTGCCTTTCGAGTTCGGGCCAGTAAAAGTGGGCTGCCACCCTGGCTTTTGCCCTGATTGCACGGGATTTCCTGCTGTGGTAGTTGGTGTAAAAGATCAGTTTGTCATCCTCCACCTTCTTCAGGAGGACGATCCTGGAGGAGGGCTGTCCGTTTCGTTCGACGGTGGAGAGGGTCATGGCAGTGGGATCCGGATTCCTGGATTCCACCGCCTTTGCCAGCCAATCAGAAAAAAGTTCAATGGGATCTTCGGGCAAAAGGGATTCATCCAGGTTGTCCCAGGTGTATTCCCTTCGCTGTTCTCCAAAGTCCCTGTTTATCTTCTCAGCCATGGTTCTTTGCAGAAAAATCTGCTTTTAAACTCAGATCGAGACTGTTCACCTGATGGGTTAGTGCGCCTACCGATATATAATCCACACCACATTCGGCATACGCTCTGATGGTCTCCCGGGTGATACCACCGGAGGACTCGGTCTCAACCCTGCCATTGATCAACTTCACAGCTTCCCGGGTCTGGGCAGTGGTGAAATTATCCAGCAGGATCCGGTCCACTCCCCCGATCTCCAGGACCTTTTTTACATCCTCAAGGCTCCGGGCTTCCACTTCGATCTTCAGGCCCAGATCGTTCAACTGAAGGTATCCGATGGTTCCGCGGATGGCCTGTTCTATCCCCCCGGCAAAGTCGATGTGGTTGTCCTTGATCAGGATCATGTCATAAAGCCCGAAACGGTGGTTCACTGCGCCGCCAAGCCTGACAGCCTCTTTTTCAAGGAGCCTGAAACCGGGCGTGGTCTTTCGGGTGTCCAGGATCCTGGTTCCGGTCCCCTCCAAAAGCCTGACGTATCCCCTGGTAGAAGTGGCAATGCCACTCATTCGCTGCATGACATTGAGCACAAGCCGCTCACACTGAAGGATGGAGTGCACCCTACCGGCCACCCTGAATACCACATCTCCCACCGAGACCGGGTCACCGTCACCAATCCTGGCAACCATGGCCAGCTCGCTGTCAAATCTTTTGAAAATGCGTTCGGCCACTTCAACACCGGCAACAATACCGTCCTGCTTGACCAGAAGGATTGCTGAACCGACGGCATCGGAAGGGATGGTGCTCAGCGTGGAATGGTCTCCGTTCCTGATGTCCTCGCCGAACCAAAGATCGATGGTGCGGTCAAGGGTTTGGATTGAGCTCATACCGGGACTCTTTTTCAATACTCAGGTAATAAATGAGGAGTCGGCCCTCCATATTCAGGAAGAACAGGTTCACCCTGAATGTGGCCTCCTTGGTGGTTAATGATCCGATGGCATATTTGGATTCTTCCTTGGCACCTTCAAAGGAGACGGTGAAACCGGTGGGAGGGTGATCTTTAAAGAAGCTCTCCATGATCCTTGCAGCCTGGTTTTTACTGGCCATATGATCCTTCTCAAGTATGGTCATTTCAAGGCTCTGATGGAAATATTCAGCCATTTCTCCTGCATGGCCCTTTTTAAGGGCCTCAATTAAGCCATCCGGAACAGTCTGTCCTTTCAGCGGGATCAGCAACATAGAACTGATCAGTAAAAATGTAATGATCCTGTACATCTTGGCAATAAATTTGTGGCCATTCACCAAATAATGGATTATGTTTGTATCGTACCGCAACAATCAGACCAACCTGACAGTTGCTGCAAGATACAAAAAACCTGTATAAAGAGCTCCATGCGCATCACCCTTCTGCAAACCGGGAAGACGAGGGATTCCTTCATCATTGAAGGTGTGGAAGAGTTCAGGAAACGAATGACCCGCTACTCCCCGTTTGTTATTGATACCATTCCTGACCTGAAGAACAGCCGGAATATGACCATGAAGGAGGTTCAGGAGCAGGAAGGTGAACAGATCCTGAAAAGAATCAAACCTGCAGATCATCTGACCCTTCTGGATGAGCAGGGGAAGTCGTTTGATTCCATCGGATTTGCCAGGCATCTGAATGCACTGGAGGGGAGGGTGAACCACCTGGTCTTTGTGATTGGCGGCCCTTACGGATTTTCTGATCAAGTTTACAGCAGGGCCAACGAAAAATGTTCCCTGTCACGGCTTACTTTTTCGCACCAGCTGGTCCGCGTTATCTTCATGGAACAGCTATACAGGGCCTTTACCATTCTGAAGGGGGAACCCTATCACCATGCATAATCAGCGCTGATGGAACAGACCCGTAACCAACATCCCAAACCCAACCGCTTTCTCCGGAACCTGATCTTTCTTGGGGCACTGATTTTTTTAGTGGCAGGAATGATTTCAGGGAGCCGTACCGGAGAACAGGCCCATTCCCTGCGGGTAACAGGAAAGTTTGAAAGGGCGCTGCATAAAAAGGAGCGCCTGCTGAAATCTGAATTTGAAAAACTGGAAGCGGAATTTGCAGGCACTGCGCCCAAGGATGTGCTGGACAGAAGATCCAAAGGGTATCAGGACCTGGCCAACAGCAGGGGAATCTCCATATTCTATTATGAGAAAGGGTCACTTGTCTACTGGTCCGATCATACCATCCCCATCCCGGCCCTCTGGAGGACCAGTCTGAACAAACCTTTTATCTCCATGAGGAATGCCGATTATGTCTCTGTGGTGAGACAGTTGGATGAGGGCAGATTGTTGGGGCTCATTGAAATAAAAACCCACTTCCCCATGCAGAATGAATTCCTTCTGAATGGATTCCAGCATGACTTTGGCATGGATCCCGGGGTTCAGATTGATTTCCTGGAGGAGGAGGGTAATATTCCGGTTTTCAGTGTTGACGGAACTTACCTGTTTTCTCTTGATTTCGGGGGAACCCGCAGTGGGGATGGCGACCTGGGAGCTCTTTCCAGAATGGGGTTTGTCATGTTCCTGCTGCTGACTTTTGCAGGACTATTCACCATTGTGGAAGATGCACGGGGAACGAAAAAGAGGTTATGGATCGGGATTCTAACCCTTCTCATCCCTTCCACTGCATTCCTGATCCTGCAATACGGAGCGGGTGTAATTTTTAAAGACTCACAACTGTTTCTTCCTGATCTGTATGCAAGCCGGTTCTTCCCCTCTCTGGGACACCTGATGGTGGTCTCTGTTTCCGTACTGGCCCTTTCCTTGTTGTATTATCTTCAATGCTCCAGGGAAAATATTCCGGCATGGTTTTCAAGGAAAGTTACAGCTGCCTTGCTTTTCCTGGCCGCCACCGGCATGTTGCTGATTCTGGAGCAGCTGTTGCGGAGCCTGGTGCTTGATTCGGGAATCTCCTTTGAAGCATACCGGGCAGCCTCCTTCTCCGCTTATTCAGCAGTTGGCCTGGCTGTCATTATCACCTGGTTTATCTCCGTCGGTCTGGTGATGGACAGGGCCATTTCGATTCTGGATTACAATGCGGGCCGTGTGCTATTGTACGGTGCCGGGGCCATAACCACCGGTTTCCTGGTGGCAGTGATTCTCCCCGGAATTCAGGGATCGTGGTTCGGATGGACCGGGATGATGCTCTTTCTGGGGGGCCATTTTTATCTTCGCTACCGGCAGAATGCGCGGATCCCTTTTTCCAGGTTCATTTTTCTGCTGTTATTCATCTCCATCTTCATGGTGGTCCGTTTCCAGCAGTATAATGCAGTCAAGACCGAACGGCAGAGAGAAGTCGAACTGGTCAAGTTGTCATCGGAACACGATCCGGTGGCAGAGATGCTTTTCAGTGAAATGTCCATGGCCATCAGAAATGATTCCATACTGGCCACCTTTATGAACCACCCATTCGTTGATATTGATCCGTTGGTGAATCACCTCAGGCGTAACTATTTTTCCGGGTACTGGACCAAATATGACCTGGTGATCACTGTTTGCCGGCCCGATGACAGTGTCTATCTGGAACCTCCTGTTGATGAGTTGTTTCCCTGTTACAACTTCTTTCAGGAATTGGTTGAGACCGATGGGATTGCCATCCCGTCCAGCGATTTCTTCTTCCTTGATAACCTGAACGGCAGGATATCCTACCTGGCGGCCATCCCTTATTACAGGGCTGAATCGGAGCACAAGGTCATCATTGAACTGGATTCAAAGATCCTCTCGGAAGAACTGGGCTATCCGGAATTGCTTCTGGATGACAAGTATGCAGCCTTCACCAGTTCAGAGTTTTCTTATGCCAGGTATAACAAGGGCACACTGATCACCCAGGACGGTGAATTCCCCTACCGCAGGTCCCTGAAATTTTATACCCATGGAGAGGAGACATTTGAAAAAATAACGGTTGAGAAGTATGACCACAGCATCTACAATGTGGATGATGAAAATACCATCATCGTCGGAAGTCCCTCGGTAACCATGGTGGATAACCTGATCTCTTTCTCATACATTTTTGCCCTGAACGTTCTTTTGCTGGCACTTTTCTACCTGCTCCTTGCCATCAAGTCCCGTCAAACCGGGTTCAGCTGGAGTTTTAAGAACAGGATCCAGTACAGCACCGTTGGGATCCTGTTTCTCACTTTCCTGCTGATCTGTTCAGGGACCATTTTTTTTATTATCCGGCAGTACAGGGACAAAAACAACGACAACCTCAGGAATACCATGCGATCGGTATACATCGAGCTGGTCCATAAAGTGGAGTATGAGGAGGATCTGAGGAACTGGTCCTCCGACGCATATTACAACCTGGATGAGCTGCTGCAGAAATTCTCCAATGTGTTCTATTCGGACATCAACCTGTATGACGAGGACGGGGTGTTGCTTGCCACTTCCCGTTCTGAAATTTTTGACCGGCAGTTGCTGAGCCGCAGGATGAACCGGCAGGTATACGAAAACCTGTCACGAGGCAGCGCTTCTGAGTATATTCACGATGAGCACATCGGGGAGTTGAAGTACATCTCGGCCTACGTGCCGCTTCTGAACAGTGAAAACAAGTTCCTTGCCTATTTAAACCTGCCCTATTTTACCCAGTCAGATGTTCTTGCCAGGGATGTGACCAATATGGTGGTGGCAGTGATCAATATCTACCTGATCCTGATGCTGGTCATCCTTGGGGTGAGTGTATTTCTGGCCGACCGGATTACCCAGCCCCTCAGGGTCATTCAGAACAGGATTGCCCAGGTAAGCCTCAGTGCCAAGAACGAACAGATCAGGTATGAACGGAGCGATGAGATCCGCGGGCTGGTGGAGGAGTATAATCATATGGTGCAGGAACTGGAGCGAAGTGCCGAACTGCTTGCCCAGAGTGAACGGGAATCAGCGTGGCGGGAGATGGCAAAGCAGATTGCCCATGAGATCAAAAATCCCCTTACGCCCATGAAGCTGAATATCCAGCACCTGCAACGTACCATCCAGGAGGGGAAGTATGATCCTGAAATGGTGGAGCGAATATCGGCCAACCTCATCGAGCAGATCGATTCGCTTTCGGCCATCGCCGATGAGTTTTCTGACTTTGCAAAGATGCCCAAAGCTAAAAGCGACCGTATCAACCTGGTCACCAGACTGAAAGACCTGCAACAACTGTTCGAGAACACGGAGAAGGCCGAGATCCTCCTGGATCCCGGACCCGGGAAAAAGGTGTACATCTATGCGGACAAGGAGCAATTGATGCGCGTCTTTATCAACCTGGTGAAGAATGGTCTTCAGTCCATCCCTGAAAACCGGAAAGGCACCATCCACATCAACCTTGAGATAGAGGAAGACCGCAACGCCCTGGTCACCATATCAGATAACGGGAAAGGAATCCCCGAGGAGATCAGGGATAAATTGTTCCGTCCCAACTTTACCACCAAGTCGGCCGGTATGGGAATGGGCCTGGCCATCAGCAACAACATTGTAAGGTCTATGGGAGGGAAGATCTGGTATGAAACCGTACTCAACCAGGGGACCACCTTTTACGTAAGCCTTCCCCTTATGGTTGAAAAGTCTGACTGACCTATTGAAAAGTCTGCCCTGAAAAGGGAATTTGCGAATCCCTGTACAAATTATTATTGCTATCTTGGGCTTCGGAATCAACACGAGCCCTGACTTGATTTTTAGAAGGCGTATATACCCGGTTTTCGTCCTTTTGGGAATTTTATTCCATAACGGATATAGCCAGTCTGTGTCCCTTCAGGGGGTCGTAAATCAATATGCTGCTGTTGAAACCATCCTGGCTTACTTTGAGAATGATGTGGACTCAGTCCTTGTCTCCAGTCTGCCAGCTGAATTCAGTGAGGGTGATACCGTGATGCTTTACTGTGTTCAGGGTGCAAAAATCATGGACACAGAGGATTCCAATGCAGGGGATATTGATAAAATTCAACTCAGTCCGGGAAAATATGTCTTTCTGATCATCGATAAGATTGTAGGAAACATTGTTGTATTCAACACCACACTCTACAATCCCGGTTCCACAAAACCCCCGGTGATCAGCCCTTTAAAACCAGGAGAAACCGCTCAGCTGATCCGTGTCCCTTCATACCGGCAGGCCGAAGTGACCGGTGAGGTGACGGCTCCCGCCTGGGACGGGACAAAGGGTGGTGTGGTGGCCATGTTTGTGACCACCACCCTTACCCTGAGCGATGATATTGATGTCAGTGGAAAGGGATTCCGGGGGGCTGTGGAAGACAGAAATTACAACGGGCTCTGTTCATCCACCAATACAGTGCTTTACGACAGCGCATTTTATTTAACAGACCATCCGCAAATAAAGGCTGGTAAGAAGGGGGAGGGGGTCACCGATACCCTTTTTGCATACCAGAGAGGCAGGGCCAGAAACATCAATGGCGGCGGCGGCGGTAATGGCAAATTATCGGGAGGGGGAGGCGGATCCAACTATTTCAGTGGCGGGAAAGGCGGAGATGAGACCACCGGTTGCAGTCCGGGCGTGAGTGCTCCGGGCGGTGCAGGCGGATTGCCCTTCTATCGTTTTGGCACAACCTACTACCAGAATTTTAATCCCGATCTGCCGGTTCTTCATGTGCTCAACCGCTGGAACCGTATCTTTTTCGGAGGGGGTGGTGGCACAGGCACCAGGGTATCCGGAAAGACCACCACACCGGGGGGTGACGGGGGCGGAATTGTAATCATCGTTGCGGATACCATTGTGGCCAACGGAGGGAGGATCATCGCCAATGGTGAGAGTGTCACTGCTGTTGCAACCGGAAGCGGCGGCGGCGGCGGCGGCGGCGGCGGAATCATCCTGGATGTGAGCGGATATAAAAACAATGTTCAGCTGTCTGCGGTAGGAGGAAACGGAGGCAATACGAATGATACTGAAAAAACCGGGCCAGGCGGCGGCGGCGGCGGCGGGATCTACTGGCTGTCCGGGACTGCTGTGCCCGGGGTGAGTCCCAACCTGGTTACTGTGGGGAAAAATGGAGTTCATTTGCCTTCGGGTGACCGGCATGGGGCACTGGATGGTGGTTCAGCGGCAAGAATGGACGGACTGGAGGCACCCATTCAGGGATTCCTGTTTAATTCGGTACCGGTCGAGTTCTGGGCCTGTTCCAACCTTGTACCGGAAACCATCTATGCATCCCAACCCAAGGGAGGGGACGGATTGTACCACTATGTCTGGGTGGACAGTTCCAGTACACAGAATACATGGTTGCCAGTGGGCCCTACAGATACATTTCAAAACCTCTCTTTTGACACGCCTCTTTTGGATACCACCTATTTCAGGCGCATTGTTACCTCCGGGCTTTTGAAACCGGACACCAGTTTCCGCATTGCAGTCTATGTGCACGAGGCGATCACCAACAACATGGTGACGTCGGATGATGAAGTTTGCCGGGGAGATGCTCCTCAGCCATTTGTCCCCCAGGGTGTGCCGGGGAAAGGGGATGGGAGTTATGCTTACAAATGGGTGGTTCATGAAGGGGACGGACAATTTATACCTGCCCCGGGTGTCAACACCAATCCGGGGTATACGGCACCCGGACTCCAGGCCACCTCCTATTTCTCCCGGATCGTAAGTTCAGGAGCCTGTGCAGACACTTCAACATCCCTGGTCGCTACGGTTTTGCCCCCGCTTGAGGCTTTTAACATTACTCCCCTGGCCGATACCATTTGTAAAAACACAGCGCCATCGGAGTTAAGCGGAGGGGTGCCCACCGGGGGAAAGGACGGAGACAAGCGCTATCTCTGGGAGAGCAGCCTTACGGGAACCAGTGGCTGGACCTCCGAAGGGATCACCACCGAAGATTACCAGCCCGGTCCATTGTCCCAGACCATCTGGTACAGGCGTATCTCCTATTCGGGCACCGGTTTGGCGGGAGATGCCTGCGTGGAAAACAGCAACGCTGTAAGGATATTGAACATCGATCCCGTCACCGGAAACACTGTTGTAACGCCTGACCAGACGGTCTGTACCGCTGTACAGCCGCTGTTATTGCAAGCTTCAGGGCTATCATCGGGATTGGGAGGTGGTTACCAGTCCACATACAGTTATCATTGGGAATCACGCACGATTTCAAGCCCCTGGGAGGATGCAGATATGACCAACAGCATTTATGGGCAGAACTACCAGCCGGTAGAAGTGACCGGTGATACCACCTGGTACCGGAGGGTGGTGGGTTCCGGGGGGGCCAACATGGATGTATGCACAGATGTCAGCGATTCGGTGGCGGTCCATGTGTTGCCCCTGATTACCAACAATGTGGTCCTGCAGGATGATGTGAAGTGCCAGTTTGACCTGCTGGGAGACCTGACCCAGGATCCGTCCGGAGGCCCCACGCCGGGCGGGGGAGCCACACAGGGAGGAAACGATCCCACAAGGAATTACAAATGGGAGCTTGCCAATGGTCAGGGTTCACCGGGTGCGTCCTGGACGCAGCTGAGTTACGGATTCGAAATGAAGGACTACACCGGCCACCCCATGCTTTCGCAGGAGGAAGATTACTGGTTCCGGAGGATTGTATTCAGCGGTCCGGGCACCGGGGGACAAACCCAGGTTTGCTCCGATACATCAGATTTGATCCATATCACCATTCATACCGCCATTACGGACAATGAGATCGACGCAGCTGATTCAGCCTGTTTCAACAGTGAAGAGCTGGTCCAGGGGAAAGAGCCCCTTGGTGAACCGGGACTGGAACCAATGTACCTATGGAGGGATGACCTGACTGGCTCTCCTCTTCCCGGTTCCGACAGCCAGGATTATACCCACCTGTTCGATCAGGAGGGGCCCTACCAGTTCCGAAGGGAAGTCACCCTCGGGGAGTGTGAGGATACCTCCAATGTCATGGTCATCACAGTCATGGAGCTTCCGGGAGGAGAGTTGTCGGCCGATCTGTCCCAGGCGTGTGAGAAAGATACCCTTTTTGACATTGCCCTGAACATGGACAACCTGACCAACTTTAGTTCACCCTGGGCCATCTACCTGGATGACGGTGTGCATGCGGAGCTGGACGGACCCTATTTTATCGATGATAACGGGCAGATCGAAGTGGCACTGGAGACCAGCAACGATGAGCCCAGTACGCAATATGACTATACACTGGGCAGGATTGTCTATACCTCCCCCACAGGGAGCTATGCATGTGAGGCACCTTCCCAGAATATGACAGGGAATATCCCCATCGAAGTATTCAATAAGCCCAACCCGAAGATCACTGTATTTGGGACGGACATGGAATTGGACAGCATCTGCGGCAATTCCATTGAGCTTGTGGTGGACCCTGACCATGGCACGGGATACTGGTCACATGAACCGGAACTGTACCTGAGCTATGACCCTGATCCAACAGCCACCCAGGTGATCGCAGCCATTCCCCAGAGTAAGGAGGCCTGGGAAGTAGAGAAGTATATGGTTCAATTCTACAGTGAGGCAGGGGATTGCAACGGAACAGATCAGATCGAGCTGCACTTTTTCGAGCAGCCCGAACCTGCCTTTGCAGGCAAGGACACCACCATCTTCCTGAAAAACTCACTCAAAATGAATGCAGATTCTGCAACTGCCGGTACCGGAATTTGGACTGTGGTTCCCGGGCAGGGCCATGGTGATTTTGCGGATGTGAACAGTCCCAAAACATTCGTTTATAATCTGGACAAGGGTGGGGACAACTCATTCCAGTGGACGGTGACCAACGGCAACTGCGTTTCCTCCGAACATGTGTCCATTGTCACCCAGAAAGATGTGCTTTGGTATGAGGGTTTCTCACCCAACAATGATGGGATCAATGATGTGTTCATCATGCAGGGACTGGCTGATCCTGAATACCAAAGCGGGGACGTCCGCAGGATCAGGTTCAAAATTACCTTCTATAACAACCTGGGAAGAACCATCCTGAAAGTTAACCAGGATGATGCGGACCAGATGGTCTATGATCCCACCTCCATCCCCGGTGGCCTGAAACCAGATGAACTGGTGGTGTGGGACGGAATGGTAAATGGAAACGTGGTCCCGGCGGGTACCTATTATTACGCGGTGCATATGGAAGTTGACCAGGTGGATGACCAGGGCAATATTATCGATACGGATGTTTACGATGACACAGGATATGTGGTGGTACAGGATTAAAAAATGGTAAGAAGAATTCTTATAGGAATGGGCCTGTTGGCTGCTCTGGGTGTTTCCGCCCAGAGCACCCTGATTCCCTCTGTCTCCAACTACCACCTCACCTGGACCACCATCAACCCGGCCTTCGCCGGATTCAGGGATGTTCTCAGCGCCAGTTCGCTCTATCGCTCCAGGCTTTACGGAAATGATTTGGGGCCAAGGGACATGCAGCTGAATGTTCATTCGCCTGTGGGGAAATCCAAGGTGGCCCTGGGAGCCGTGGTGGCTTATAACAACAACAAGCCGGACCAGAATCTCTATTCCTTCATGACCAACTATGCCTACCGGCTGAAGATGGGAAGCGGCAACCTTTCCCTGGGCCTTTCGGCGGGGATGTACGGGGTGAACAGCGACTTGTCATCGGTCTCGGTCAGGGATGCAGGAGACCCTTCGTTTCCTTTTGAGGTATACCAAAGGTGGTTTCCCAACTTCGGGGCCGGAGCACTCTGGTACACCAGGAATTTCTTTGTGGGGCTTTCCGTACCCGAACTGCTTGCCATTCCGGGCCCCGGTGAGTCGCTAACTGCCAAACCAAAGAATTATCGGGGAATTCTGACAGGGGCCTACCTTTTTAATTCCGAGGGGGCTGTTACCCTGAAGCCCTCGGTCATGGTAGATTTCAGCCTGGCATCTACCTCTTTTAAGGCCAGTATGAACGCCGGGTTCCTGGATGGCCGGGTTTTTGTGGGTGCCGCCTATGACCATCCCAACTATGTGATCGCTCTTCTGAACCTGCAGGTCAATTCAGAGTGGCTGGTGGGTTATGCCTATACCATTGGTACAGGGCTTGTGAGGAGTGCCCTGGGGGGCAGCCATGAGGTGGTACTGCGCTGGGAATGGAGACCGGTGATCCATACAATACCTGATGATCCTTTCTATTTTTAGGTATGACAAAACGCATCCATATGGCCCTGGTCCTGCTCGCCACCCTGTCGGTGGCCGGAGCGCAGGACTATTACAGCATCAGGAAAGATACCAGGATCTCCTCTTCCTATGATGAGGTCGCCGCCGTGAAATACGGAGATACGGTTGTTTATGCGACCCAGCACAGTGAGGGAGCCAGCAAACCCGAAAATCCGGGTGGAAGCCGGCTTTTTACCATTTACCAGCTCAAGGAGGGTGAGAACCAGCCGAAAAGATTTCTGGATGCACTGGTTGCCGCAGGGCACAACGGCCCCGTCTCATTTACTTCGGATTTTAATACCATGGTTTATTCCCAGCTCGTTGAAAGAGGCACAAACAGCAGCATGAAGCTCTTTTTCCTGGAGCGGGTCGATGGAAAATGGGTTTTCCCGGCAAGGGAATTTGAACACAACAATGATCCCTACTCGCTGGTTACACCTGCTTTTTCAGGCGATGGTAAAACCCTGTTCTTTGCTGCCAATTTTGAAGGTGGATATGGCGGTTGGGACCTCTATGTCTCTAAAAAGAAGGGTGACTCATGGACGGAACCGGAAAACCTGGGATCCGGTGTGAATACAGCCGGCCATGAGGTATATCCTTTTTATCACAACAAGACCAAACAACTCTATTTCTCTTCGGAAGGCCATGACAGGAACCTGGCCGGATTTGACCTGTTTCAAACCAAACTGGTGGATGGAAAATGGGTGGAGGCCGTGAAGCTTCCGGCACCTTTCAATTCCCTGTCCGATGATTTTCATGCCTGGTTCAGCGATGACCTGAAAAGCGGTTATCTGACCAGCAACAGGCGGGGCGGAACCAAGGACATTTTTACCATCCAGACAGATATTCCCAATTTCGAATCGCCTGAGCCCATCAAAAAGACCTATTATACCTATAAGATCTTTGACAGGAAACTGGATACGGTGGATACCGAGCTGTTCCGCTACTCCTGGGTCATCAACGATACGCTTGAGGTTCCCGGTCATGAAATTATCTATCGTTTTCCCAAACCGGGAGTCTATGTTTGCAAACTAAATGTCTTTGATATTCAGTTGGATACCCTGCTGGAGGGACAAACGGTCAATACTTTAAATATCAAACTGAACGAACAGGCTGTTATTGTATGTCCCGATACTGCACGTGTGAATACCCCGGTGCGGTTTGACGGAAGTGAGACCTATCTGCCTGGTGTGGACATTGCACGCTATGTGTGGGATTTCGGGGACGGGAACTTTGGACAGGGAATGGTCCATGAGCATACCTACCTCTATCCCGGCCGCTACCGGGTGGTTCTGGGCGTAGAGGAACGAACGAAGAAACAGAAAAAAAATCCGGATCCCATCGCAAGGTCCAATTTCAAAGATATAATTGTCCTCGCCCAATAAATATTACTACCCACGCAACCATACCCATAAACTGTACGTTTAATAACTCATGTTTTATTTTGCACGGATTTTGCATACTTTTAAACGGATTACTAAGATGCGTTTTATGGTGAAGCAATTATATATATTTATACTACTGGTTGTAGGCACATTGGCTTATGCCCAACCTGTTCCCAACGTGGAGGAGAATATCCCCTACCTCATGACCTTTGGTCATATGGCTGAAACCAGCTGGGGGGATGATGACTTTTCACAGGCGTTCTTTTTCCTGATTCCTGAGGAGTATGACCAACCTTTCTTTATCAGGGTATTTGATCCTGATACCGGGGGAGCGATTGATGAGCTGGCCGGAGAATTCAATACCCGGCAGGTGTATGAGGTCTATGGCGGAGAGAGTGTATGGACCGAGGTGGATGCCCGTGAAACAAGCCCGGTTGGAAATTACAAGAGCGGTACCCTGCTTGCCTCAAGGGCATTTGCGGAAAATCCCCGTTACGACAACAGCTGGTATACCTTTGGCCCGTTTAATCCGGCCCAGGGTGAATATGTTGAAATGTTCAAGGGACGAATTTTTAAAATCATATGTGAGGGCGTAGCCGGTGACGATGGGAACATGTACAGGTATTACCTGAGCACCAATGCAGATGCGAACAGGCCCATTGAGGGAGCCAACGCCTTTGCATATGAATATTCGTTCAGGATGCACAATAATTATGATGAAGTGTCACACATCTATCCCTATGTGGAGGACGGAACCATATCGGTGAAAATTTCTAATTTTGACTGGGATACGGACGGGAACATTGTCGTTATCTCAGTGGCCAGGCAGGGCAGGGAAGTGAAGGTATCAGGGGAGGACGAATGGGCTGATGATGAGCTTCGGGTACTGGATGAGGAGGTTGGGACATCCTTTGACTTCAGGTTTGTGAAGGCACGTCCCCTTGTGAAAAACAACAATGTGGTGGTTAACGTAAGAAACCAGAGAGGTGAAACCATGCCGTTCTACACCATACCCATCGGTGGAGTTCCCAAATACAAGGGAGAGGTTGAGTTTGTGCCCATTGATTAAGAAACTTAAATATTTGGTGTGAAAAGCTTACCGGTCCTGTTCTCTTTGCTCCTGATCTCCCTCGGTGGATCAGCTCAATCCTACCAGTTCTTTAATTTTGGCTTGTCAGAAGGTTTTTGTGATAAATTCGCATATACCATCAACCAGGATCAGCAGGGTTTTCTATGGGTGGGTACCACCCAGGGATTATGCCGCTTTGACGGAACCACCTTTGACAATGTGTTCAGGGGCGATTCCATCCCTGCCAGTATTGCTTTCACAAGTTTACTGGACTCTCACGGAAGGTTGTGGTTCGGACATGAAAACGGCATGTTGTCCATGCTGGAGAACGGGGTCTTCAAACTGATCGTTCCCACAGTCAGCCGCAGGTCCTCCATTCATTCCATTCGTGAAGATTCTGAAGGGAACATCCTGGTCCTTCTTCAGCAATGCGGTTTGATCATCATCTCCCCGGAATTGGACATTTCCTATGTGGGAGGGGATCCAGGTGACCCGGCCAATCCCTTCACCGGGAAATTTCTGAACAGTTTTCAGGTAACCGGTGACGGCAGTTTGCTGGTGGGGACCAGTGATGGACTGTGTATCTACAGGTATGACAATGAACTGGAGACCTATATACACACAGGCGATATTCCGGAGCTTCAATACCTTGTGGTACAGACCATTGAGAAGGCTTTACCGGAAAATGAATACTGGGTGGGAACCGAGGATGAAGGGCTGTACATTGTCTCGGGCTCGGGCTACGATCCCGGGGATTATAAAGTAGAAAAGACAGGCATGGATCAGGGACTTACCTATGGAAGGATCTCATCCATTGTTTTTGACGGGGAGCGACGTGTTTGGATCACCGATTACGGGAAAGGGATTCACCGGATCGAACTGGATGAATCGGGAAGACCGGGTTCTTCGATCCTGTTCAATGTGGAGAACGGGATCCCCAATGAATACATCAACCAGGTATTCATTGATGAAGAAGGGAATCAGTGGTTCTCATCCCAGGGAAACGGGATTGCAGTGCTTCGGGACCAGGCATTTACTTTTTTTGAACTTTGGGAAGATGAACAGATCACCGATGTGAGCGCCATGGTTACCAGGGGATCGGATCACTGGTTCGGCGGGAGCAGCCGTATCGCCCATTATAAGGGGGATTTACCTGTTGATGTAACCTACCTGAATGCCTCCAACGGGCTTCCCAACGACCGGGTTACAGCCCTCTACCTGGATCCCGCTGATAATCTGTATATCGGAACTGAACAGAGCGGACTTTATACAAAAAATGAAGGAAGTTCCCGGATTACCCCGCTGGTCATTTCAGGAAATTCCCTGGAGAACATTATCAATGCCATAGACGGCAATGGGGACAGTATTTTCGTTGCCACCAACAATGGGGTATACACCCTGAACCGGGGCACAGGGAGGCGCAACTCTTATTCAACTTCAAACGGTCTTCCCCACAACAAGGTGAATGATATTCTGGTGGATCGTTACGGGACTGCATGGATAGCCACCCAGACGAGCGGACTGGTGGGAATCAAATACGGGGGAGAGATTGTTCAGCTGGTCCTGGAAGGCAGACCGAAACTTGAGTTCAATACACTTGCACAGGATGATGATGGTGTGATCTGGGCAGGCACCTATGGTGACGGTGTCTATAAATTCAACAATGACACCCTGGCGAGGTACAACGAAGAATCCGGGCTCATGAACGACTATACCTATGCCATCGGGATCGATCCCAAAGGATATGTCTGGATAGGCCACAGGGATGGTTTTAGCCGGATTGACCCCAAAAAAAAGACCATCCGGATTTACGGGCGGGAGTCAGGTTTTACTGCGGATATCAGGCACAATGCAGTGACCAGCTCTGAAACCGGAAGACTGTTTTTCGGCTCTACAGATGGCGTCATCCGGTATGATGCATTCCAGGCCAAGGAAGATACCATCCCCCCCAGGCTGAGTCTCAAATCTGTGGTCATTTCAGATATCCCCTATGATCCAACTCAAGAGATCAGGCTTAAATATAACAGATACAGGGTACGGATCGATTTCGTGGGTATCAACCTGAGCAATCCGGAGCAGGTGACATACCAGTATAAACTGGATGGCTATGAAGATAAGTGGTCCGATGTATCTCATGTTCCCTATGCCTCCTATGGAAGGGTTGAGGATGGAAACTATCACTTCCTTTTAAAGGCTTGTGACGGAAACGGAAACTGTTCGGTGAGGCCACTGAGCCTGGGAATCATTGTGAAGATCCCTGTTTGGAAGGCATGGTGGTTTATTCTCTCCTCCGTTCTGCTGGTACTCGCCACCATCTACGTGATTTTCAAGATCAGGGAGAGAAACCAGAAAGCCATCCAGGAATACCTGCAGCGTCAGCTTGATGAGCGGACCAGGGAGGTAATCCTGCAGAAGGAGGAAATCGAGTTAAAAAACCGGGATATCACCGACTCCATTAACTATGCACAGCGGATTCAGGCCAGCATTCTGCCCCCCATCAAAAAATTGCATGATGCGTTTTCCGGCAGTTTCGTATTCTACCAGCCCAGGGATATTGTGAGCGGGGATTTCTACTGGTACGAAAGGGTAGAGGACGACCGTTTCATCGTGGTTTGTGCCGATTCAACCGGGCATGGTGTTCCGGGGGCATTCATGTCCATGATCGGTACGACACTCATCAAGGATATTTGCCTCAGATCCGGAATACAGAAACCGTCCCAGGTACTGTTAACCCTCGACAAGGAAGTACGGGATTCCCTGAATCAGAACAGTGAAACCAGCGGATCAAATGACGGGATGGACATCATTGTAGCCGAAATCGATATGAATTCCCTGAAGTTCAAGGTTAGTTCGGCCATGCGTCCGGTGATCATCTATTCAGGTGGAGAGCAGATCTATGTGAAAGGAAGCCGGAGTTCGGTGGGCGGCCAGCTGGATGAGGACCGGACGGAGAAAGACTTTATTGATCAGGAGTTCCAGTTAAGAAAGGGGGACATCATCTATATGTTCTCGGATGGTTATCCCGATCAGTTTGGAGGGCCGCTGGGCCGCAAATTCAAAATGGTCAGGCTCAAGAACCTGCTCAGGGACATCCACGACAAACCCATGGACGAGCAGTACAATTACATCAAAAGCAATTTCTTCCTCTGGAAAGAGGACCTGGAACAGGTGGATGATGTTCTGTTTATGGGAATCAAGCTTTAGGCATTAAAGCTCATCCAGGACAATGTTGCTCAGGACCAGAACGTCGGTTGTATCAATATTGCTCCGGTTGTAGTCCCTGTCATAGATATAGAAGGTATAAAAAATGGTGTCCTGTACGATCACCGGATAGGAGATATCCAGGTCCATGGTCCCCTTGATGGGTTGCCTGTCGAGCACAGGAATCCGGTATTTGAGTACCCCGCCTTCCGATTCAGGCACCTTCACAAATTCATATCCCTGAAGATCGTATAACTGGAGAAAAAAATTGTATTTCACCGTATCGGGAAGGTCCGGATTTGTATTCTCAGCCAGAGGCTGCAGTCCTATGTTGCCATCACCGTCTGTAAAATCAAAGGTAAGCCGGCCTGTCAGGGTTGTATTTCCAAGCTGGTCCACCGTCATATATAGTCCAAAACTCTGGTAATCCACCACAGGTTCGTCCGGATATTCCGGTGTGATCTTTTCACAGGCGGCCAGGAGGATCAGCATAAAGAGTATGGTGTGCGTTGGATGTTTCATTGTTTTGTTTTTACTACAAAAATCCTGCCTATTTTTTCCGCATGAATATCTTGATGGGAACACCCGTAAAGTTGAAATGTTTTCTGATCTGGTTTTCCAGGTAACGTTTATAGGGATCCTTGATGTACTGGGGAAGGTTGCAGTAAAAGGCAAATGCCGGGGCATGTGTGGGCAACTGGGTTACATATTTGATTTGGATGTGCTTCCCCTTGACCGAGGGCGGGTGATGCTCTTCAATGGCCTTTTGCATTACCTCGTTAAGCTGGGATGTGGGAATGCGCTTCAACCGGTTAGTATATACTTCGAGTGCCAATTCCAGCGCTTTGTGAATTCGTTGTTTGGTGAGGGCAGATACAAACAGAAGGGGTACATCCACAAAGGGTTCCAGGCGTTCTTTAATTTCTGCTTCCAGCGCTTTCATGGTCCGGGTCTCTTTCTCCACCAGGTCCCATTTGTTCACAAGTACCACCACACCCTTCCAGTTTCGGTGGATCAGGTGGAATATATTCACATCCTGTGATTCGATTCCGATGGTCGCATCAATCATCAGAATGCAGACATCCGAATGTTCAATGGCTCGAACCGACCGCATCACAGAATAGAACTCCAGGTCCTCCTTCACTTTCCCTCTCTTCCGGAGGCCGGCTGTATCCACAAGGTAGAAGTCGTGCTTGTATTTGGTATAGCGGGTATGGATGGAGTCCCTTGTGGTGCCGGAAATGGGCGTTACAATATTTCTCTCTTTTCCCACCAGGGCATTGACCAGGGAGGATTTGCCCACATTGGGACGCCCCACAACGGCGATCCGGGGAATCTCCTCCTCCTCTTCAATGTCCTTCTTTTCAAAGAGGGAGGTGAGGTGGTCCAGCATCTCCCCAGTACCGCTTCCGCTGACGGAGGAGAGGGCAAAATAATCCCCCAGCCCCAGGGAGTAAAAGACAGTGGCATCATAGAGTCTGTCCGAATTATCCACCTTGTTCACAACCAGTACCACCGGTTTGTCGATCTTTCGGAGCATCCCTGCAATGGTCTCATCCAGGTCGGTAATGCCCCCTGTCACATCCACCATATAAACCACCACATCAGCTTCTTCTATGGCCAGGATCACCTGTTTCCGGATCTCCTCTTCGAATATATCACCTGAGTTGGTTACATACCCTCCGGTATCGATGATGCTGAATTCATGTCCGTTCCAGACAACATGTCCGTAGTGCCGGTCACGGGTTACCCCGCTCACCTCATCAACAATAGCCTGCCTGGTTTCCGTCAGGCGGTTGAAAAAGGTTGATTTTCCTACATTGGGTCTCCCAACTATGGCCACGATATTTCCCATGCGCTGGTCGTTTAGTGGTAACCGAATTTCTTGATTAGCCGCTCATTGTTTCTCCAGTCCTTTTGCACCTTGACTTTGAGTTCAAGGAAAACCTTCTTTTGAAAGAATTTTTCCATATCGAGCCTGGATTCCCTCCCCACCCGCTTCAGGGCTTTGCCTTCATTCCCGATCAGGATGCCTTTTTGCCCTTCCCTTTCCACGAAAATGACGGCATAGATCCTGATCAGCTTCTCCTCCTCCTTGAAAGACTCAATCTCAACTTCCACAGCATAGGGGATCTCCTGTTTATACTGAAGCAGGATCTTCTCCCTGATCATTTCGCCCGTGAGGAATCGCTCCGATTTATCGGTAAGCGCATCTTTGGGGTAGTAGGGTGGTGACTCGGGCAGGTGGTAAAGGATCCTTTTGAATACATAGTCCACGTTGAATTTGGTAAGGGCGCTGATGGGAATCTTTTCGGCTTTTGGAAGTACATCGTTCCAGGTCTCAACGGCAGCTTCCAGCAGTTCCTGGTTGCTCAGGTCGATCTTGTTGATCAACAACAGAACGGGAATTTTAGCCTGCATCATTCTTTTGATGAACACATCCTCCGGATCAGGCGTGACCGCGGCCTCGGTGATATAGATCAGCACATCCGCATCCACCAGGGCCGAACGGGCTGCCTTCAGCATGGTTTCCTGCAACTTGTAGTTTGGTTCCAGAATCCCCGGGGTATCGGAGAAGATGATCTGGTAATCGGGGTGGTTGACAATTCCAAGGATCCTGTGACGCGTGGTCTGTGCTTTTGAAGTGATGATGGAGAGTTTCTCCCCCACCATGGCATTCATCAGAGTGGATTTTCCCACATTGGGTAAGCCGATGATATTTACATAACCCGATTTGTGTTCCATTCCCTTACTCGTATGCGTTCATTTTGATCCGGTTCACTTCATTCTCGGTAAGAAAACGCCATTTCCCCCTGGGCAGGTCCTTCTTGGTCAGGCCGGCAAAATATACCCTGTCCAGTTTTGAAACCCTGTAGCCCAGGTGCTCAAACATACGCCTGACAATCCGGTTTTTCCCGGAGTGGATCTCCAGGCCGATCTCTTTTTTGTTTTCGGAACTGGCATAAGCGATGGCATCGGGCTGGATGAAACCGTCTTCCAGGGTAAGCCCTTCGGCAAGGGTTTTCAAATCACCCGCCGATACGGCCTTATCCAGGAATACATGGTAGATCTTCTTCTTGTTGGATGAAGGGTGGGTCAGTTTTTTGGCCATTTCACCGTCGTTGGTAAACAGCAATACGCCTGTTGTCTGCCTGTCGAGCCTGCCTACTGGATAGATCCTTTCGCTGCAGGCACGGCTGACCAGTTGCATCACGGTTTTCCTTTCCTTCGGGTCCTCCGTGGTGGTCACGAAATCCTTGGGCTTGTTTAGCAACAGATAGACTTTGCGCTCAGTATTGAGGCGTTCGCCGTTGTAACGCACTTCGTCTTCCGGTTTCACCTTGGTTCCCAGGGTGGTGACGACCTCTCCGTTGATGGAGACCAGTCCGGCCGAAATCAGCTCATCTGCCTCCCTTCGGGAGCAGATCCCCGCATTGGCGATGTATTTGTTCAACCGGACCAATCCGCCAACAGGGCTTAATGCGGGTGCGCTGCCTTTGCCTGAGGCGCTGCCTTTTTTCGGACCCTCTTTCCGGGTAGCCCCGGGTTTTGTAGCTCCGGCTTTCGCAACTCCAGTCCTGGAAGCACCGTATTTTGACGCAGCGGACCTGGAGGTCCCGGATTTTGCTTCCGCCTTTTGAGAGCCAGCCTGCTTTGATTTGCCTATCCTTGGAGAACCCGATGACAAGACTTCTGGTTTTGAAGCCTCCGGTTTCGATGTTCTCTTGCCTGTACGTTTTTCCGTGATGGGTTTATCCCAGTCCGGTTCGCTTTTTCCGCCCCTTTTTTTATATGATCCGGGTTTATTCAACTCCCTGCGTTTTAATTGTTGTTAAAGGGTACAAAGATACAGCTAAATAAGGAACATTACTGGCATAATAGTTTTATCTTTGCATCCGTTTTAAAAACCAGGATATTGAACTCTTTTTTAAACTTTTAGATATGAGTCTGGTAATTTCAATTTCAGGGATCAGGGGAACCATCGGAGGGCTTCCCGGAAATGGACTGACACCCATTGATACGGTCCAGTTTACATCGGCATATGCTTCATGGCTCAAAGTGCAATCGGGGAAAGAAGATCCCACTGTGGCATTGGGCAGGGATGCAAGAATCTCAGGTCCCATGGTAGAACAACTGGTCTCAGCCACACTGTCGGCCATGGGGGTTCATGTTCTCCAACTGGGCCTTGCCACGACACCCACCGTGGAATTGGCTGTTACCCATCTGAAAGCCGACGGAGGGATCATCCTCACTGCCAGTCACAATCCCGCCCAGTGGAATGCCCTGAAACTGCTCAACGGAAAGGGCGAATTCCTTTCCGCCGATGACGGAGCAGCCATTTTGAAAAAGGTGCAGACCAACGATTTTAGTTATGCAGAGGTAAATAATCTGGGTGCCATTAAACCATTGGACGGAATGGATGTCCAACACATCAGCCAGGTACTGGAAATGGATCTGGTGGATATAGAGAAAATTAAATCAAGAAAATTTCGAGTGGCCATTGATTGTGTGAACTCTGTGGGAGGGATTGTGATCCCCCGGTTGCTTGAAGCACTGGGGGTAAACGATATCATTGAGCTCTATTGTGAAGCCAATGGACGGTTCCCCCACAATCCGGAGCCCCTCCCGGAAAACCTTGCGGAACTGTCCGGGGCCATGGTCAGTGAAAAGGCTGATGTGGGTTTCGTGGTAGACCCGGATGTGGACCGGCTGGCCATCGTGTGTGAAGACGGCACCATGTTTGGAGAAGAATACACACTTGTGGCCGTGGCCGATTATGTACTGTCACGTACCCCCGGGAATACAGCTTCAAACCTTTCATCCACCAGGGCCCTCAGGGATGTGACCGAAGGATACGGACAGACCTGTTATCCTTCGGCCGTTGGCGAGGTGAACGTGGTGGAGGCCATGAAGGTCAACCATTGCGTGATTGGCGGAGAAGGGAACGGCGGTGTGATCTATCCGCCTCTTCATTACGGGAGGGATGCACTGGTTGGTATTGCCCTGTTCCTGACACATCTTGCTGAAAGCGGCCTGACCTGCAGCCAGCTCCGGAAAAAGTATCCGGATTATACGATTTCGAAGAACAAAATTGAGTTGCCCGGGGATGCGGATGCCGACCAGCTTCTGCGGGGTTTTGAAAAAGCATATGGTGCCTACGAGATAAATACCGCGGACGGTGTAAAGGTGGATCTGCCCGAAGGATGGATCCACCTGAGAAAATCCAATACGGAACCAATCATCAGACTGTATGCCGAGGCTGAAAGCAGCCAGGAGGCGGACAGGCTGGCCAGGGAAGCAGATCAAACCATCCGGGATCTCCTCACATCCTGAGAATGAATTTGAAATAAGAAACAGACAGCGATAAAATGAAACGAAAAACCATTCTTGCCATTGTGATACCAGTGGTCCTGATTACTGCCCTGATCATCTATTCGGCACTGTCGGGGAAAGAGAAAACCACCTTTTTGGAAACAGAGGTACAATACGGAACCTTCGAAATTGCGGTGATGGTCACAGGTGAACTCCAGGCCATCAGGGAGACCGAAATCCAGGCTCCTTCTGCACTTCGGAGCAGGAACCTCAGGATCCGAACCATAAAGATACAGGATCTGATCCCGGAAGGAACCCTGGTAGATTCGGGACAATGGGTGGCCACCCTGGATCGTTCTGAAGCTGACAACTCACTGAAGGATATCCTTGATAACCTGGAGCAGGAAGAGTCTGAATATATGCGCACCAAGCTGGATACAACCATGCAGCTGCGCCAGCTCCGGGATGACCTGATCAACCTGAGTTTTGCCATGGAAGAGGCTTCGATTACCCTGGAACAGTCCAAGTACGAACCTCCTGCCACCATCCGGCAAGCCGAAATCGAACTGGAAAAAGCCCAACGGGCATACAACCAGGCGGAACAAAACTATGGTCTGAAAGTACGCCAATCAAAAGCCCAGATGCGCGAGTCGGAGATTAACCTGGAAAGAGACCGGAGAAGAAAGGAGGAGATGGTGGATGTCATGAACGAGTTTGACATCATGGCCCCGTCTTCGGGGATGGTAATATATAAAAAGGACCACTCCGGCCAGAAACGGACTGCCGGTACAGAGATCAATACATGGGATCTGACCGTAGCCACGTTGCCTGACCTCTCCACAATGATTTCAATGACCTATGTGAATGAGATCGATATCAGCAAGCTGAAGAGGGGACAACAGGTAAAGATCGGGGTGGATGCTTTTCCTGAGAAACAATATACCGGGGAGGTTATCGAGGTGGCCAATATCGGACAGCAATTGCCCAACACTGATGCCAAGGTTTTTGAGGTGCGTATCAAACTCAATGAACGCGATACCATCTTAAGGCCCTCCATGACCACCAGCAATGAAGTCATCACACAGGTGCTGGACAGCGTGTTGTTTGTGCCCCTGGAGGCAGTTCATGCCAATGACAGCGTGACTTTTGTTTACACAAGGGAAGGGAAGAAGCAGGTGGTTGTACTGGGTGAATCCAATGAGAATAACATTGTTGTGGAAATGGGCCTGGAAAGGGGTGAAAAGCTGTACCTCTCCATGCCTGACGAACCTGAATCTTTCGATTACGCCGGACTTGCACTCTTGGACGTGATCAGGCAGCGGAAGGCAGATGAACGCAGAATGAGAGAAGAGCAGCAGGATAGCATGAAGAACCGGAAGGAACAGCCGCAGGAATTCCGCAGACCTTCGGGTGAAAAACCCCGTGGATAGGATCATGAGCAGATATTTTCACGATATACTGATAGCCATTGATTCGATCATGGCCAACCAGATGCGGAGTATTCTGACCGCGCTGGGTATTATTTTCGGTGTGGCTGCAGTGATTACCATGCTGGCCATTGGGAGGGGTGCTCAGCAGGAGATCCTTGACCAGATCAAGATGGTGGGTGTGAACAACATCATGATCACGCCCATTGTGGAACCCTCCAATGGGGATGATTCTGATGCAAATGGGGAGAATAAGCAATCAAAGAAATTCTCGCCGGGGTTAACCCTGAAGGATATGGTAGCCATTGAGGAGGTTCTACCCACAGTGAACAGCGCAGCTGCCGAGATAGTCATGAATAGCTATGTGATCCAGGGCGGAAAACGTGCATCTGCAAAATTGCTGGGGGTCTCCAACGAATACTTTGAGATTTTTAATCTCCCCTTGCATCAGGGTACGTTTTTCAATGAATACCAGGAAGAAAACGGCATTCCTGTTTGTGTGATCGGGGCCAATATCAAAAACAAGTTCTTCAGCAAGGAGAATCCCGTCGGTAAATACATCAAGTTTGACAAAGTCTGGCTTATGGTGGTGGGCGTGCTGGAAAGGAACGATGTGAATCTTACACGTTTTGAGAACATCGGTGTCAATGTAATGAACGACAATATTTATGTACCGGTAAAAACCATGCTGATGCGCTACCAGAACCGGGCCCTGGTGGCCTCCCGGATCAAGGGGAGTAAAGGAGGGATTAGTTTCAGTGGAATGAGCATTGTATTCAGCATGAACCCCAGCCAGAACAGCTCATCCAACTACCACCAGCTGGACCGGATCATTGTCCAGGTGAATGAATCATCTGAACTCTCTCCATCCACAGACCTGCTGGCCCGTTTGTTGCTCAGGCGGCATGAAGAGGTAAAGGATTTTGAGATCACTGTTCCGGAGCTGCTGCTGAAACAGGAGCAGCGCACCAAGGATATTTTCAACATTGTTCTGGGGGCCATCGCCAGTATTTCCCTGTTGGTAGGGGGCATCGGGATCATGAATATCATGTTTGCATCGGTGATGGAGCGCATCAAGGAGATTGGTACAAGGCTGGCCATCGGGGCGCAGAAAAGGGATATCGTTATTCAGTTCCTGGCCGAGGCAGTGCTGATCAGTGTGAGCGGGGGTTTGGTAGGTGTGATTATTGGGATTGTATCTTCATACCTGATCACCAAATTTGCTGGTATTCTCACGGTGGTGACACCCATAAGCGTGGTTATTTCATTTGTTGTTTCCGCGTCGGTTGGCGTTATTTTCGGGTACTCCCCGGCCAAACGTGCATCGGAAAGGGATCCCATAGAATCATTAAGGTATGAGTAAAATGTATCGAATCGTCATTGTATTTAGCATCATTCTTTGCTCACAGGGGGTCTGGGCACAATCCGACTCCCAAACGGAGCAAAAGGTACTCACCCTTTCAGAGGTGGTCCAGCTGGCCAGGGAACAATCGCTGATGGGGCTCATGGCCCGGCACCAGTTCCGAAGCAGCTATTGGGCCTACAGGACCCATAAGGCCAGGTTAAGGCCCGGGTTGAACCTGGAGGCCACAGCCCCCTCACTGAACAACACCATGGAGAGTGTAACCCAACCTGATGGGTCTGAAAAATTTGTATCCCGCTCGAACATGCAAACCTCCCTGGATCTTCAGCTGAATCAGAACATCGGACTCACAGGGGGAAGGGTGTTTGTATCCACCCAGCTGCAGCGAAACGACAATTTTGGTGAAGATCCTCCCACCACCTACCTGGCTTATCCGGTGACCATTGGATTCACCCAGCCCATCAACGGGTACAATTCCCTGAAGTGGGACAGGAAGATCGAACCCATGAAGTATGAAGAGGCCAAGCTGCAGTATGTGAATACCATGGAACGTGTGAGCCAGCGGGCCGTGGGTTATTTCTTTGATCTGGCCCTTGCCCAGATCAACCTGGAGATTGCCAATAAAAACATGGCCAATAACGATACCCTGTACCAGATTGCCAAAGGAAGATACCAGCTGGGAACCATCGGGGAGAACGAGCTGCTTCAGATGGAATACAGCTACCTCACCGCAGGTAGCGACCTGAACGAGGCCAACATTGACCTGGCCCTGAGGAAATCCAGGCTTCGCTCCTTTTTGGGCTTTAATGAGCGGGTGAACCTGCAGTTAAACCTGCCCAGGGAGGTGCCCGATATAGAACTGGATTATAGCCAGACTCTGGCCGAGGCAAAAGCCAACAACCCGGAGATCCTGAGCATGGAACGTCAATTGCTGGAAGCGGAACGGCAGGTTGCCGAAGCCCGTTCTCAGAAAGGGATCAGAGCCGACCTGTTTGCCCAGGTGGGATTGAGCCAGTTTGCCGATCAGCTACCGGGGGCCTACCAGAATCCCCTCAACCAGCAGCGGGTGCAGGTAGGGGTACAGGTACCTATTCTGGATTGGGGTCTGGGAAAAGGGCAGTACCGCATGGCCCAGTCGGCCCAGGAGGTGGTCAGAACCGATGTGAGACAGTCCCAAATCGATTTTGATGAAAACATTTTCCTGCAGGTGATGCAGTTCAACCTGCAGGACGACCAGGTGGCCATTGCGTCCAAAGCGGATACCATTGCCAACCTTCGATACGAGGTTTCAAAACAACGGTTTCTTATCGGAAAAATCGATGTACTGGATCTGAATGTGGCACTGGAGGAGAAAGATGTGGCACGCCGGGGATATGTCCAGGCACTCAGGAACTATTGGAGTTACTACTTCGATCTGAGAGGACTGACCCTTTATGACTGGCAAAAAGGCATCAAACTGGAAGAGGATTTTGATGAATTACTCCTGAAGTAGGCCTATTTTCTGTATTTCTCTGAAAAATCGAAGATGGTTTGAAGAATCTTTTGGTCGATGTCTGTGAGCTCCTGTCCCCTGCGTTCCATCACAAGCGCAGCAGTTTCCAGCACCTTGTCCATTCTGTAGGTGGTCATCCCCGAAGCTCCTCCCCAGCTAAATGAAGGGACAAAATTCCGGGGAAATCCTGAGCCGAAAATATTGGCAGAGACACCCACCACCGTTCCTGTATTGAACATGGTGTTGATCCCGCATTTTGAATGGTCTCCCATGATCAGGCCACAGAACTGAAGGCCCGTATGAATGAACCTCTCTCCGGGATAATTCCAGACCTTCACTTCTGCATAGTTGTTCTTCAGGTTGGAGTTGTTGGTATCGGCTCCAAGGTTGCACCATTCTCCGATCACCGAATTCCCAAGGAAACCGTCATGCCCTTTGTTGGAGTTGGAGTGCAACACCGAGTTGTTCACTTCACCGCCTACCCTGCAACTGGGTCCAATGGTGGTGGGGCCATATATCTTTGCAGCCATTTTAACCACGGATCCTTCGCAAAGCGCAAAGGGGCCGCGAATCACGCTTCCCTCCATAATTTCGCTGCCTTTTCCCAGGTAGACAGGTCCGGAAGAGGCGTTGAGTGTAAAGTGACTGCCCCGGAATCCAGGTTCAACAAACACGTTATCAGGTTCAATCACCCCGACGGTTTCACTCAGTGTTGCGCTGAGCCGCTCACCGGTCACCAGCTGGAAGTCGGATTCAATCTCCTGTCCGTTGAGACTGAACACCTTCCAGGGATAATCTACCAGGGAAACCTCCCCGGTATATGCAGCAGCAGATTCCATCCATGCAAGGATTTGAAAATCTTCAACATCCTTCTCACCCATTCTTGCTCCCAGCAAAATGCCATCTTTCTTCAAAGCCTCACCAGGTGCCAGTGAGGTAAGGGCCCTGACCAGTTCGTGGCTGGGCAAAAGGGATCCGTTGACAAGCAGATTATCCCGACCTGTCACCACCGGAAACCTTTCTGAAAGGTACGTTTGTGTGATACAGGAAGGAGAAATCCTGGTGTGTTTCTCCCATTTCTCTGCAATGGTCAGAATCCCTACCCTCAAATCTGCCACAGGCCTTGTGAATGTAAGTGGAAGCAGGTTGTCCCACGCGTGATCATCGAACAGGATCAGATGCATTTTTTGTTTTAAATGTACAAAAAAAGCCGTCCCTGATGAGACGGCTTTATGCACAAAGGAATTCTGTTCCCCCTATTTTTTCTTCTTGTCCATGTGGGTCTTGTACCTGTTCATGAACTTGTCAACCCGCCCGGCAGTGTCCACCAGCTTCATCTTCCCTGTATAGAAAGGGTGTGAAGAACTGGAGATCTCCAGTTTGATCAATGGATATTCATTGCCGTCTTCCATTGTAACAGTCTCCTTGGAAGCTGCCGTTGATCTGGTCAGAAAGGTCTCTCCGTTGGACATGTCCCTGAAGGCCACCAGCCTGTAATTCTTAGGATGTATTTCTTTTTTCATTTCTTGTTTTGTTTTCGATCCCCACGCTTTTTTCAAAACGGAATGCAAAGATAAAAATGTTTGTCAGAACTTCAAAACATTTCGCCTAAATAGATGCATTTCAGTCCTGTATAATGGCCCCCGGAGGCAGTTTACTTTCATCAATCACCTCCTCCATGAAGCGTTTGTAAGGCTTTTCCCTGTCAAACAGGTACCTGTAGGTATAATGGGTCTTGGTATGGGATGCACCTGTGGCCTGGTAAAGGCCAATCATTTTGGGATTGAAGTCGCCTACCCATGAAAGTTCGAAGTACTTGTAGTGAGGCTTCCGGTCCATGACCTTTCTCAGTTGCCAGAAAATCCCGGATTCAACTCCCGAATTCTGGAATTTGGGGATCACGCCGGCGGCTGTGCCCCTGGCCCGGGTGATGGTTTTTTTCCTCATGTAGTTGAGAAACCTAAGCTTGTTGAACAGATGCAGTTTACCATTCAGGTGCCGGAAGATCTGGTTGGCATCGGGAAGAAACATGAAAAAGGAGATAGGCTCACCGTTGAAGTAGGCAAACCAGATCAGTTCAGGATCCATGATGGCCCTGATCTTGCGAAGTTCGTCATGCAGCGAGGCGGGATCCATGGGTGTAAAGTCCTCCCTGAGCTGGCGCCAGGCATTGTTGTAAATGGAGACCGCATCATCCACAAATTTATTTACATTGTTCATGTCAAAGGGCTGGTAGGAATAGCCCTTGCGCTTGTTGATCCATTCTGCAATTTTCCAGAACCGCTCCGGGAAAGGTTTGTCCAGGTCCAACTGAAAACTCAGCTGCCTGTAATAGAGACGGAATCCGTAATCTTCAAACAACTTCCTGTAATAGGTGAAGTTGTAAGTCATGCCAATGGCCGGGGGCACGAATCCCTGCACAAGGCAGCCCCAGTTGGTATCGTTCTCGCCAAAATTGATGGGCCCGGTCATGGCCTGGTATCCATGCTCCATGAGCCAGTCCTTCGCTGTGTCGAACAGACTGAAAGCCACCTGCCTGTCATCCACCGATTCAAAAAATCCGCAGCCTCCGCTCCGCACATAATCTGCTTCATCCTTATCCCTGTCGTAAAAGGCTGCGATACGGCCCACCGTCTTGCCACTGTCATTTACTGCGATCCAGCGTTGTACATCCCCGTGCTGAAAGTAGGGGTTAATCCTCCGGTCAAAGGCTTTCCTGACCTCATTGTCGAACTGGATCACAAAGTTGGGATCGTTTCTGTAAAGCTCCCTGGGAAAATTGATGAAAGACCTTTCAGTTTTTCTGGTATCGACCCTGACTATTTTCATAGTTTAAACCATTCCTGCATGATTTCATCCTCCAGCGGTTTATCTATCTGGGAGTGATGCACAAATTCGTTTTTCTTTGCGACATATACATAGTCCACGGCCCACGCCTCGTGGTGCAAGGTGATCTCCCTGATGGCATAGAGAATCATCCTGACCTCCTCATCAGTCATGGTGGGATGCAATGACCACCTGACCCATCCCGGCTTCTCCGACAGATCTCCATGGCTGATCTTCTCAGTGATCTCATTGGACTTGTCGTAGGTTACTTCCAGGAGGAAATGTCCGTAAGTTCCGGCGCAGGCGCAACCTCCCCGGGTCTGTATGCCAAACCGGTCATTCAAGAGTTTTACGAACAGGTTGAAGTGGATGTCAGGGTGATAAAAGGAGA
This sequence comes from uncultured Bacteroides sp., assembly GCA_964453785.1. Taxonomy (GTDB): domain Bacteria; phylum Bacteroidota; class Bacteroidia; order Bacteroidales. Next base: position 94,869 of record CAYVRK010000003.1, on the reverse strand, counting down.
GCACTCCCAGGCGGTCATCCACATTGTTTGCCAGAATTTTAATCCCCTGAATCGCCCTCAGTCCCGGAAGCGCAATATCCAGCAGTTCCCTCTCCCGGGCCATGATGTTCTCCACACCCATTTTTGTCTTCAGTTCAATGGCGAGGGCAGATTTGATGGACTGAAGAAATCCGGGGGTTCCGCCGTCCTCACGGACTTCAATATCATCCACGTATTTGTATTTTCCCCATGGGTTGGTCCAGTCCACTGTCCCCCCGCCCGGATTGTCAGGAACCTCGGCCGAATACATGGCTTTGTCGAAAATCAGGACCCCTGATGATCCGGGCCCTCCCAGAAATTTATGGGGGGAAAAGAAGATGGCATCCAGTTTCTCCATGGGATCTTCCGGGTGCATGTTCATATCCATGTAAGGGGCACTGGCAGCAAAATCAATAAAGACAAGGCCCCCATATTCATGCATCAGCCTGGCCAGTTTGTAATAGGGGGTTCTCACCCCGGTGACATTGGAGCAGGCTGTAAAAGAGCCTATCTTAAATTTCCGGTCCTTGTATTGTTCCAGTTTGGAGTGAAGGTCCTCCAGGTTGACCCGCAGGTTTTTATCCGGTTCGATCATCACCACATCGGCGATGGTTTCGAACCACGACGTATGGTTGGAGTGGTGTTCCATGTGGGTGAGAAACACCACAGGACGGTCCCCCTTTTTCACGCAATCGTTTCCTGACCCCCCGCAGCCTTTCAGGCTGAGGATGCGCATCAGTTTATTGATCACGGCGGTCATACCGTATCCCGCTGTGAGGATCACATCATTGGGACCTGCATTCACATGCTTTTTAATCAGCTTATGGGACTGTTTGTACGCCCTGGTCATCAACGTTCCTGTCAGCGTGGTTTCGGTATGTGTGTTGGCCACATAGGGTCCAAACTGAGACTGCAGTTTCTTTTCAATGGGTTCATACAACCTTCCACTGGCGATCCAGTCGGCGTATATGATCCGTCTGGTCCCGTAAGGGGATTCAAAAGTGGTATCGTTTCCGATGATCTTTTCCCTGAAAGGCTCGAAGTATTTTTCCAGCTCACTCATATATGATTTTTCTCCTTTCCCCTTGTTCCTTTTAATTCCTTCCTGCAAACCTGGAAAGCAGCCTCAGGAACTCAATATAGAGCCAGATCAGGGTCACCATCAACCCGAATGCACCGTACCACTCCATATATTTTGGAGCAGCCATCTGTGATCCTTTTTCGATAAAGTCGAAGTCCATGATCAGGTTCAGTGCTGCAATGACAATGATCACCAGGCTGATCAGAATTCCCAGGGGACCCGAAGAGTGCATAAACCCCACTGACATACCCAGAAGCCCCAGGATCCAACTGATCAGATAGGCAAAAAAAACAGCACCTGTGGCCATCATCACACCACGCCTGAACCTGGGCGTAGCCCTGATGCGGCCTGAACGGTAGAGGAACAGCATGGTAAAAAGGGTTCCGATGGTCAGCAGTACCGCCTGGAATGCAATCCCGGGGTATGCGTTGTTGATCACAGCACTGATGGCCCCCAGGAACAAACCTTCCAGAATGGCATAAATGGGTGCTGATACCGGGGCTGATTTGGGACTGAATATAGTAACCATGGCCAGGATAAAGCCCCCGATGCCTCCGATCATCGCCATGGTTCCCGCCCGTCCCGGATCAGCTCCTATAACCATTTTCCAGGTATAGGCCGCTGCACCAATAACCAGCAACAACATGAGCCCTATTTTATTGATGGTTCCGTTAATCGTCATCACACTGCTTCCGGCAGCAGTTGTGCCAGCCTTCTCAAAGACCCTTCCAGTCAATACTGGATTGGATGATCTCATCGCTCTCATTTCACTTAATTTTATGTTAAATATAGATTATTTAAGTCTATTGTTCTGATCAAATCACATGCCATACCACAGGCATCCTGGAACCCTGACAGAATTGCAGTATAATGCTTACTTTTGATCATGTTTCGCGCCATTCGAAATATCTGGCAAACCGAGTTTTTCAAAAATGTGGCCACCCTCATTTCGGGGACCACATTTGCACAGGCTTTTTCCATTGTTATCTACATCCTCCTGAGCCGCATCTATTCGAAGGAGGATTTTGGTGTGTTTGGCCTCTATATGAATATCCTCAACATCACCATCATTTTCTCCACTGCCAAGTATGAACTTGCCATTTTGCTGCCCAAGAGTGACCGGGAAGCTGTCAATTTGCTGGGCCTTTCGGGCTTGGTAAGTGCCGGGGTGAGCCTGGTCTTGCTTTTGCCCGTGGTTCTTTTAAACAGCCAGATCTGCAAATGGCTTGGCAGTGAGGAAATATCAGGCTGGCTTTATCTCATTCCCCTTTCCACCTTGCTGGTGGGATTGTTCCAGTCCTTCAGGAATTACTCCAACAGGGAGAAGAAGTACAGGCTTATTGCCGGTGCAAACATTGCACAGAGCCTGGGGAACTCCCTGTTGAAGCTGGGACTGGGGCTGGTCATTGCGGGGGCCACCGGACTGATTTTCGGGGTGGTCTTCGGACAGCTGGTCGGTTTTCTGCTCTTCTTTGTGGTCTATGTCCATAACCAGAGGCATAAAATGGGATGGATAAAGGCTGGCGAGATGAAGCGCCTTGCAGGGCAGTACAGCCTGTTTCCCAAATTCAACATGTGGCAGGGGCTGATCAATAATCTTTCCGGGGCATTCCCGGTATTCGTGTTCTCCTCTTTCTTCTCCACAGCCATTGCCGGATTGTATACCTTCGGATACATGGTCATCTATCGCCCTGTGAACCTGGTGGCCAGTGCTTTTTACCAGGTGTTGTACCAGCGGTTTGTGGCGATGCAACACAGGGGTGAAAATATCCTTCCCGAAGCACTGCTGTTTATCAGGCGCACCATTCAATGGCTGATTATCCCTTTTGTGGCTTTCGGTATTTTCGCTCCGGAGATCTTTGGTTTCCTTTTCAGTGATAAATGGATCGAAGCGGGCCGGTATACCCAGATCATGCTACCCTGGATCTTCATGGGGGCCCTGACCATGCCCCTTTCCTTCATCCCGGATATTTTCCGGAGGCAGCAAACGGCCATGGTTATCGACGGAATCAGGCTGGCAGCCCGCCTGGCTGCTCTTTCTGTTGGAGTAATGATGGATAGTGTTTACCTTGGGCTTGCATTGTACAGCGGGGTCAGTACCGTGATGACCCTGTACAGCCTGACATGGTACATCCGGCTGATCAGAATGAACAACCTGAAGAATAAAAATGAGTAAACTATCAAAGGCATTGAAGGCCCTCTGGTGGATCGCCAGGAAACCGGTTTTACTGAACCGGGTACTTACCGACGATGATACATGGCATGCCTATGTAAAGAGCAAATATGCACTGCCCGATGGTTTGCCGGTGATCACCCTGGATCAGCTGGTCAACTCCCGACCTGTTTCCCTGGGGCCGATGACCTTCCTGGATGGAGGATCTTTACCAACGGATATGATGTTGCTTGTATCCCTTGCTGAAAGCATCAAGGATTGCAGGTATTTTGAGATCGGGACCTGGCGCGGTGAGAGCGTTGCTGCCATCTCCTCCAGGTCAAAGAGCTGCCATACCCTCTGTCTGACTGATCAGGAGATGCGGGAACTGGGTATGCATGAGAAGTCCATTGCTTCCCACGGTCTCTTCTCAAAAGGCCTGGAAAATGTGGTCCAGCTGAGGGGAAACTCGAAGACCTTTGATTTTGCCTCCCTGGACCGGAAATTTGACCTGGTGTTCATTGACGGGGACCACCACCACGAAACCATCCTCAGCGATACAAGAAATGTATTTAAGCACCTGGTTCATGAAAAGAGCATTGTGGTGTGGCACGACTACGGGTTTCATCCCGACCAGGTACGTTTCGAGGTGATGGCGGCCATCCTGGATGGGGCAGGGGCTGACAAGGTGGATAAGATATACCATGTGGCCCATACCAAATGTGCCGTCTTCACAGGCAAATCCTATCCCTCCAGACCGGCCGGATTTCCGGTTTTTCCCGGGGAGTATTATACCTTCGACATGAAACGCAATACGATCATTTCCTCCTGAAGACAGGAGTAGAGGAACCCTATGAAACAACCACGCCGCATACTGATCATCCCATCCTGGTATCCCCCCGATGGTGGCTACTTCTTCAAGGAACACAGCGAAGCCATTTCAAAAAAGGGCTGGAAGGTGGATGTGCTGGTTAACCGGATTCTTGGAATCAGGAAACTGATGCAGACCGGCATCTCTGCACTGCGCAGATACCATATCCAGGATGAGAACGGACTCCGGGTGGCCAGGGTCATCACCCTGAAAATTCCCGGAAGTGAAAAGATCAACATCCGCCGGTGGTCAGCCCGCACCAGGAGACTCTATGAGCGCTATGAAAAGGAGTTCGGGAAACCCGACCTGATCCTCGCGCACAGTGTCACCTGGGCAGGTTATGCTGCCTGGCTGATCAGGGAAAAGCACAACATTCCATACCTGGTGGTAGAACACCGAAGCTTTTTTGTCTGGAGTACACCCCAGGCCCGTGACCTGGTTAAACCCTACCACCTTCCCTTTTTTGAAATGGCATACAAGAACTGCGGGAAACTGGTGCTGGTCTCCCCAAGTTTGATGCGCGGACTGAAGTCCCTGTTGCCATGGATCGAAAAGAAAACCATGGTCATTCCCAACATGATCCGGGAAGATATGTTCCTTTCCCCGGAACAGCCGCGAAAAGCCGATCCGTTTATTTTTATCTGGGCGGGCCGTCTGGAGCATGTGAAGGGCATCGACCTGTTTCTGGAGGCGATCCGGATGGTGGCAGAGAAAAGCGGTGTTCCTTTCCGGGTCAGACTGGCGGGCAAGGGTTCTCTGAGGGGAGAGCTGGAGCAACAGGCAGCAGATCTGGGCCTGGTTGACCGGGTGGACTTCCTGGGCAGGATCTCCCGTGATGCCATGCAGAAAGAGTTGCAGGAAGCAAACTGTTTTGTCTTGCCCACCCGTTATGAAGCCTTCGGAGCCGTTCTGATCGAGGCCATGGCGGCCGGACTGCCTGTGATCGCCAGCCGGTCGGGAGGACCCGATACCATTGTGACCCAAGAGAACGGCATCCTCATTGATACAGAAGATGCCACTCAGCTGGCCTCTGCCATGGAGCAGATGATGGCCACCTACAGCAGCTATTCACAGGAAGCCATCCGCAAGCAAACCCTGGCACATTACGGCGAAACCCGGGTGATGGAACAATACAATGCACTTTTTCTTCAACTCCTGGATCAATAAAATCGTTCAAAACAAATTTGCTGAATAAAAAAATTTGTAAATTTGCACTCCCAAACGGTGGATGTAGCTCAGTTGGTTAGAGCGCTGGATTGTGGTTCCAGAGGTCGCCGGTTCGAACCCGGTCTTCCACCCAATTGAAAACCAGAACCCCTTGATTTTAAACGGTCAAGGGGTTTGTTTTTTATTTTCCGTAAGTATACCGTAAGTCAGTGGGTCTTTTCTACGTTGTGGAGAACTATTCAACGACAATTTTCCCCGATCCTATTGTTTTATCCGAGATGAGCCAATTGTATAGGTATAAACCGTGACCAAGGTCGCTAAGATCAATCGCAAGAACAGGATCGTTCACCAAAACTTCTTTTACCAGTTTGCCCTCAGCATTAAATATCTTCAAAACAGAATTATTGTATTGGGGATGTGTGAATGTGAAATTAAAAATTCCACTGGCAGGGTTTGGGTATATCTGGAGATGGTCACCGCCTGAATCATCCGTTTGGATACCAGATGGAATAATATAAACAACGCAATAAGATTGGGTTTGACAGCCAATTGAATCTGTATAAACCAAACTATAGTGGGTCGTGGATAGTGGTTTGGCCCAGGGTGATTCAGAAGTTGGGTCTGAAAGGCTTTCCTCTGGTGTCCATGAATACTTGAAAGGTGGAATCCCACCGTAAATACAATGCCAGAGTTGTGCGCTATCACCGAGTCTGATCTCATGCCTGCAGTCCTCCAAACAATAGCCATAATTAGAGAATCGAACCCTAACAGAATCAGAAGCAATACTATCCCTTGCATCTGTTACAGTAAGGTGAAAGACCGCAGAGTCAGGAAAGTAGTCTTTAAAAACCGGATTAGCAACCGTTGTATCTACGAGCAGGAATGATGCCGTAAAGGTAAGTATGGAATATTTATATTCGGCGGACCAGGCATAAGTATAAGGTTCAGTTCCACCGGTTGCAGATGGGTTTCCCCCAATACTCGCTTCTTTCCAATTTGAAGAACAAAAGGCTGTGTCGTTGCCAGCATCAGCAACAACCTGGGAATAGCATACGTTTGAAACTGCAATTAAAATAATAACACTGAAAAATCGATGCAGATGTGTCATGAGAATTGTTTCTCATAAGTTACATAACATTTACAACACTTATGACTGTATTTGGCTTTGAGAAACCTTTTCTTTGAAATAATTCAGGTCTGCGCCCACCTTCTGTCTGAAAGCCTCCTCTGAGATGCCCAGTTCCGTGTCTCCGTGCTCTGCCCCGCCCAGGGCATATTCATAATGGATGGAGAAATCAGCCCTGACCCCCAGCGCTTTCAGCTTCAGCAGATAGGTATCAAAAGGGACCAATCCCTGGCCCAGGGGTACATTCAGCACTTCTGCCTTATCCTGGTCCACCTGCCAGGTAAAATCCTTGATGTCGAGGGAGTTGATGTAGGGTGCCAGAATCTCCAGGAACACAGGCCAGGTTTCCGGCCCTTCCACCATGGCATGGCGTATGTCAAACTGAACGCCAACCCACTCCGGATCCAATCCGTCAACCATCTTTAAAAGGTCCCAGCCCGAACTGCCTGCATAAAGTCCCGCATGGTTCTGGTAGGAAGCAGCAATGTTGTTGGCTTTGTTGATGACCTGAAGCTGGATCAGCTGCTTTGAGGCGCGCTCAACGGTCTCCAGAGCCTTCACCCCGTTGGTGTATGGGTACCATCCGGGTCTGTAAAGGCCAATACCCAGCTTCCCGGCTGTTTCCAGGATGTCCCGGGTCAGCGGATCACCGGGATCGGTGATACCGGTGGTGATCATGGGAACCTCCAGGCCCGCATCCCGGATTTGCCGAACTGCCAGGGGAAGGTCCCGCTTCACATTTTCCGGCAATACATGCCCTTGGTCCCTGACGGTCAGGTCGATCCCGGAAAACCCGATTTCGGCAGCCAGTTGTGCCATTTCGCTGTATCCCAGCCAGTGAAGGTGTTTTGAAAATATGCAAATATGCGGGTCTTTTCTTTTTGGTGAAGTCTGTGATCCGAACAGGCCTGATGCCGGAGCGATGGAAGCCAGCAGGGCTGCGGAGGATGTCTTCTGTATAAAGTTTCTTCTTTTCATATCTTGATTTTAGTTTATAAAATTAGTCAACCCACGCAGAAAATCTGCCCAATCATGATATTTATCTCCTTGGCACTCCTGCTCTTTGTTCTGGTGCACCTGCAGGACCAGGCTTTTTTCATAAACAGATATATTTTATCCAGTTATTGACCATTATGATGTTCATTTGGATATGAAATATCCCTTGAGGGACATTATTTATCCGAAATGAACCAAAAAAATATAGTAAGCAGATAATTTGCATCCCTTTGCCTCAATTGGAGATTGGTTTTGACTGATTTCGGGGTGTGTTCAGATATGATGAAGAAAAGGCATGATGAAAATCCCTAAATATATAATTTGCATATATATAATTAAATTATATATTTGTGGTTATGATTGCAAATGATTTATTAAAAGGTACTTTGCGAACAATCGTTCTGAAGTTGCTGGCAGACAACGGACGGATGTATGGGTACGAGATTACCAAACGGGTGGAAGAGCTCTCCGCGGGTAAGATCAAACTCACATTCGGCGCACTTTACCCGGTGCTGCACAAACTGGAAGCTGACGGGTACATCACCACCGAGAAGGAGTTCATCGGGAAACGTGTCCGGAAGTACTACACCCTTACTGAGACAGGCCGGTCGTGGAGTGAGCAGAAAGTGGATGAGTTCTTGGATTTTGTAAACACCCTGACCTACGTGCTTAATCCCACACCTGCCTGAAATGATTGCTGCAACCATTGATGACAACATCGATCGCATCAAAAGTGATCTTGTCAGCCGTGGACTCACCTACGACCGCCTCCTTGAAGACATACTGGACCATGTATGCTGCATGATCGAGGAGAACATGGAGGAGGGCTTCGATTTGGATTCTTCTTATAACCTGGTGATGGGTTCCATCGAGGAAACCCGTATCCCGGAAATCCAGCATCAGACATTATTAAACCTTGACAAAAAATTCCAACGCATGAAGAGTTTCACTTATGTATTCGGCCTCTCTTCGGCCCTGCTCGCCATTGTGGGAGCATTTTTCAAGAGGATGCACTGGCCCGGTGCCAGCATCCTGATCACAGTGGGAATCGTACTGGTAATCCTTGTATTCCTGCCACTCTACTTCATTACAAGCCACCGGGAACAGGTGGAGAAAAAGAATCCTGCGTATGCCATTGTGGGCTATCTGAGCATTGCCTTGCTGATGGCCGGAGCGCTGTTCAAGATCATGCACTGGCCCGGAGCCGGGGTGATGATCCGGGTGAGCATCGGATTCCTGATTGTGGGCTTTATTCCGCTCTATGTGGTCAATGCGTTCCAGAAAGGAGGCAAGGAGAAAGTGAGGTTGCCCTATATCGTGATGCTCCTGGTGGGCATATCGGTGGTGATGCTGATGACCAATGTGAGGATTTCGAAATATGCCATCAACATTTTTCTGGAGGAGGTGGTGAGCAATGAACAATACCTGGGCGAGATTGAAACACGAACAGGGCGGCTTACGGAGATGAGCCATGACAGCGCCTATGCCGATAAACAATCCCAGGTATTTCGCATCCACGAGAAGGCGGGTGAATTACAGGTCATTGTGGATGAGTTACGGGAATCCCTGTTGCAGTCGGTAGACCAGCCGGGTGCAACCATCCAGGAGGTGAAAGGCAAAGACAAAGTCATCCGCCACAGAGGTTGGGATGCAACCATGGACTATGACAAAGAAGAGGAGTTTATCAGGATGGCCCTGGGATTCAGGGACATGCTCAATGAAATGCTGCTGGATCCTGTCATCCGTTGCCAGATTGAAGATCACATGGAGTTTACCAGGAAAGTCTGGCCCTATGAATTTGGGGAACGTTTTGCCGTTGGGGAACCATTTATTTATAACTATTACCTGCTCACGAAAATTTCGAAGGAAATTGCGCTCACCGAGTTTGTGTCCATCCAGTATATCCTTCGCCACTAGAGAAATCTTCTTCTTTTGGGGTATTTTCTCGTGAAGTGGTTATTGCAAAAATACCAGTTTACTTCCAAAACACCCCAAAAGAAAAAAGGGGCCCGAAAGACCCCTTTTAACTAACCACTTAAACCTAAAAAGAACTGTAAAAGGACGTAAGATTTGTTTTCATGGTTTTAGAAACACATCTTGTGCCAAAGCATGCAACAATCAGAAATTAAGTCCAATACGTAGTTTCTTTCAAGGGATTTAGAATATAAAAAGTGAACGGTTGTGGTACTTGGGTGTACGCATCCGGTCACTTTTATGAATGCTATTTTCTGGTCCAGATGGTCTTCCGCCCCAGGGCTTTGATGCCGGCCACATATCCCTTGATGTAGAGACTTTTGTAGTCCCCGCCCTCGAACCATGCATAACAATCATAGGTTTTGCCGTTTTTAGGATCATAGATCCTTCCATCCTGCCACTGTTTTTTATCGGTGTCGTACTTGAAATTTTTGACAATCTGCAGCCCCATGATGGGACGGGTAGCCAGTTTGGGATCGGGATTCTCATCATCGATCTTGGGTTTGCCATTTTCGTTGGGTTCGTCCAGCCAAGTGATCTTGCCCGAGTACTTCCCATCAGATCCTTTTGTAATATGAATGGTTGAAGTCTTATCATCATTATACCAGGTACCCTCAATTTTGCTTGCCTGGGAATAGAGGAAAAGCGGAACAAAAAGAACCGCAATGGACGCAAACAGAAGTTTTTTCATAATTGGTGAGATTTAGTTAGATTCGGAAAAATAGTGATTTACACGGAATTTGCAATGGGGCAGATTAAATTCGAACAAATTCAGTATAGGTGTGCGGATACTGGTTTTTCCCACCGGCATCCACTGTCTCAGTAGCCCTGGCTTCCCATTGGCTAAAGTCAATTTCGGGGAAGAAGCTATCGGCATCGAAGGAGTGATGGACCTGTGTCAGGTAGAGTTTCCCGGCCACAGGAAGGAATTGGGCGTACACCATGCCACCGCCGATCACAAAGCACTCATCCGCCTCACCCGCCAGGGAGATGGCCTCTTCCGCGGACCGGGCCATCTCACACGCCTTAAAAATCTCTCCCTCCACATCCGAGATCACGATGTGCCTCCGGTTGGGCAGTGCTCCCTTGGGCAGGGAGAGGAAGGTATTTCGTCCCATGATCAGTGTGTGACCTGTGGTCAGTTTTTGAAAGCGTCTCAGATCCTCCGATATATGCCAGAGAAGCTTGTTTTCTTTTCCAATGGCCCGGTTTTTGGCAATGGCCACAATGATGGAGATATTGCGCAGGATCTTCTTTTCCATATCAGACCGAAATGGCACCCTTGATGTGCGGGTGAGGGTTATAGTTTTCAATGATGAAATCGTCGAAGCCAAAACGGTCGATTTCTTTGATTTCAGGATTCAGCTTCACAGTGGGCAGGTTCCTGGGTTCTCGGGTCAGTTGCAGGTTGATCTGATCCAGGTGGTTGAGGTAGATATGGGCATCACCCAGGGTATGCACGAATTCCCCCGGTTCCAAACCAGTCACCTGGGCCATCATCATGAGCAGGAAGGAGTAAGAGGCAATGTTAAAGGGAACGCCGAGGAAAATATCGGCACTTCGCTGGTAGAGCTGACAGGAGAGTTTGCCTTCGGCCACATAAAACTGAAACAGGATATGGCAGGGTGGGAGGGCCATCCGGTCCAGGTCACCCACATTCCATGCGCTGACGATATGCCTTCTGGAATCGGGACTGTTGATGATCGAGTCCACCACACCGGCCACCTGATCCACATGCTTTCCTTCCGGGGTTGGCCAGCTTCTCCACTGGTAGCCGTAAATATGCCCCAGGTTCCCCTTTTCATCGGCCCATTCGTTCCAGATCCTGACTCCGTTTTCGTTCAGGTACCGGGTATTTGTATCCCCTTTCAGAAACCAGAGCAGCTCGTGGAGGATTGATTTCACGTGAAGCTTTTTGGTGGTCATCAGGGGAAAACCATCCGACAGATCAAACCTCATCTGGTATCCGAATGTGCTGATGGTGCCGGTTCCCGTGCGGTCTTCCTTTCTGACTCCGTGGCTGGTGACGTGGGACAATAGATCGAGATACTGCTTCATGCTTCCTCCTCTTCTGCGGTGGATAAAAGTAGCCATTCGGCCCAGATTTCGAAAGGAAAAATTATCAACATTAAAAATCATTATCTTTACCGTAGAGCGAATGAAAAACCGGTTCACACCCCGCACCCTGCTGGCGATTGCCGGACTCATCATCCTGGTACTGATGGTCGGGAGGTTTTCCAGCATCGTCGCCTATATCCTGGTGGCTTCGGTACTTTCCCTGATCGGCAGGCCCCTGGTCCATTTGCTGGGAAAGATCAGAATCCGGAAGTGGAAAATACCAATCTCCATCAGAGCCCTGATCACCCTGATGGTCATTTGGATCGTGGTTTTTGGCTTTTTCCGCTTGTTTATCCCCCTGGTAGCTGCCGAGGCGCAGGAGCTGTCAAACCTGGATACGGAACAGGTGGTGAAAGAGTTTGATAAGCCCATACACCAATTGGAAGACTGGTTCTCCAAACTGAACATCTACGAGGATGACGCTTTTTCACTGCGTGATGAACTGCAGCAACGGATTTCTTCGGTATTGAACGCCAAAGTGATTACAGACCTGCTGGCCACCGTTGCATCGGTCCTTGGCAATCTGGCCATAGCCATTTTTGCCATCTCCTTTATCACTTTTTTTCTTTTGAGAGAAGAACAGCTGATCAGCGACTATATCGTGACCGTGGTTCCGGAGGATAAAGAAAAGGCATTCAGGCATGCCCTCGAATCGATAAAACACCTGTTGAGGAGGTATTTCGTTGGGATCCTTCTTCAGATGACGGGGATCCTGACCCTGGTCACCCTGGGTATGACCATCGTGGGGGTGGGGTTCAGGCACGGACTGGTTATCGGGCTACTGGCGGCGATCCTGAATATTATCCCATATGTTGGGCCCTGGATCGGGGCGGCACTAGGCATCATCCTGGGCGTGGCCGCCCACCTGGATATGGACATGGCTACACAGCTCTTTCCGTTGATTGGTTATATGTTGCTCGTATTTATTGTTACCCAGGTTACCGACAATACCGTTTTTCAGCCGGTCATCTTCGGAACCAGTGTTTACGCCCATCCCATCGAGATCTTTATCGTGATTATGATGGCCGGTAGCCTGGCGGGAATTATTGGTATGATTCTGGCTATTCCCACATATACGGTGATCAGGGTTTTCGCCAAAGAATTTTTTAATAACTTTAGGGTGGTTCAGAAGCTGACCGAGAAGATATGACCCTAGCCAGATCCATTGCCATAGCATGTTTTTGTATTTTTCTGATTCCTGTGGTATCCGGGCAGCAGGCAGATGACATGGCTCTATTTTCTCTGGACTCTCTGGCTACAGACACAACCGGCGGGGTACTGGCGGTTCCCAATGTGTTCACCCCCAACGACGATGAAATCAACGACTACTTTGAGGTTCAGACCGACGGAAGCTCTGTATACGAATTCAGTGTTTTCACCAGGACCGGAACCCGTGTATTCCAATCCAGCTCACCCAGGATCTTCTGGGACGGAAGGAGCAACGGCGGTCAGCCCTTGAAGGAAGGCGTTTACTATTATGTAATTGAGGCCACCGGGGATGCTGATCCCTTTAAGAAAGCAGGATTTATCTACCTGTACCGGTAGCAACCGACTTTGAATACCTCTTTACCATCCATCCGAAAAACCATGTGCTGAAGAAAGAAAAAGACCCGTAAACCACGGGCACCAGGGCCATGGAGTGGTTATCAAGCAAGGTGGCTGCCACGAAAATCGCCAGAGCTGAATTCTGTAATCCCACTTCGATGGATATGGTGTAGCGGTCCCTGATCTTCAGTTTCAAAAGCCTGGCCACCAGTAAACCCGCCAGCATGGCCAGCACATTCAGGGCAAAGGCATGGGGAAGGATTTTGAAGAAATCACTGATCGTAGCCGATTCTGTCCCCCGGTCTATGAAGACCACACCCAGGTACATCAGGGCAAGCAAAATGGGAAGAATGATCTTCAGGGGACGTTCAAGTCCGTCAGCCAGTTGGGGTTTCCACTTCCTGATCCTTGTACCGATGTATGCTGGCAACAGGGTAATGAGGAAAACATTGACGATTGTTTCAAGAACATTCAGATGAATATCTGCATCCTGGTGGATAAAAAATCCCAGGGAGAGGGTTACCACCAGTGGAATGGTGATCAGGGTAATCAGGCTGTTTAAGGCAGTCATGGAGATGGATAGTGCCACATTTCCCCTGAGCAGGTATGTAATCAGGTTGGAGGTGGCGCCTCCGGGACAGGCAGCAATGATCATCAGGCCCACTTTAAACAGGGGGTCCACATGGCTGATGCGGGCAATCAGGAATGCGAGTACGGGAAGCAGGATCATCTGGCTGCACAGGCCGGTGATGAACGCTCTGGGCCGGATGAAAATGTAACGGAAATCGCGTTCAGTGAGAGAGAGTCCCATGCCCAGGGTAATGATGGCCAAGGTGACAGGCAGGAGGATTTCTGAAAAAATGGATTGCATTGCCGCAAGGTACACGATTCCGTTTAATTATTTATACCAGTTAAAAATAATATGGATCCATGACCGGTTATTCAGCCAATCCCTTAAATTAGTAGTTTCGCCCCACAAGCGTATTTAACATAACTAACCTGACCAGTTTATGACAAAAGTCTCAAGTGTCACTTTTGCCTTTCTCTGCGTGGCGTGTATTCTTATTATGACAATGCCGGTAAATGGGGAGGGAAAAGAGAATGACGATGCCCAACACGTTGAGGCCCTGATGCGTGGTGAGCGCCTTTTTTATGGCCTGATCGAAGGAAAATTTGATTCAAAGGCCTGTGCGGATTGCCACAATACGGTAGAGATCGATACCTTCAACTGGAATCCCAATGCATGGGAGATAGCACACCGCTATAAAATGGAAAGCGTTGAAACTTTTCAAAAAGCCGTGCTCAATCCGGGCAGCGTGACCATGTCGGCCATGCATTCGACCTTTCACCTGACTGAAGGTGATGTGGAACTGATCAAAGTGTTCCTGGATGACTTTGAGGAGCATGGGCTGGAAAAGGAAAAACCGGTGATCAACAAGATTTTTCTGTTTGTCCTGCTGGGGGTTCTTCTCACCTGGATACTGCTGGATATCTTCTTTCTGAAGAGGGTGAAACGGCGCTACATCCTGGGCATCCTTTTCATTGCAGCCCTGGGCATACAGTACAAATTGGTCCATGATGCCGGGACCTCCCTGGGCCGGCAGGAACTCTATGAACCGGATCAACCCATCAAGTTTTCCCATGCGGTTCATGCCAGTGACAACCAGATTGCTTGCCAGTATTGCCACACCATGGTGGATCAATCCAAATCAGCAGGCATCCCCGATGTACATGTGTGTTGGAATTGTCACTCCATTGTCCGTGAAGGAACCCATTCGGGGAAACACCAGATAAACAAGGTTGTAGAGGCATATGAATCGGGAACCCCCATTGAATGGATCAGGGTCCACAACCTGCAGGATCATGTTTTCTTCAGTCATGCCCAGCATGTGGCGGTGGCCGGACTCGAATGTGCCACCTGCCACGGGCCCATCGAAGAGATGGACCGCGTGCGTCAGGTCTCGGATCTGAGCATGGGCTGGTGCATTAATTGTCACCGCGATACAGAAGTCCAGTTCTTCAACAATGCATTTTATACACAATACGAGGAGCTTCACAAGAAGATAAAATCGGGCGAGATTGACCGGGTTACTGCCGACCTCATTGGTGGTACCGAATGCTCCAAATGTCACTATTAAACCAAGCACATTCCATGGAAAAACAGTGGAGAAGTATAGACGAATATAAGAACGGCGGGCAACTGGACGAGGAAAAGAAGGTAGAGAAGAAACACAAGAATGCCGTACTTGATGTGCTCGACAGCAAGGTGGTGGATGCGCCTGCATCCAGGCGCGATTTCCTGAAACTGTTCGGATTCAGTGTTGCAACCGCCGCCGTGGTTAGCAGTTGTGAAAAGCCCGTACAAAAAGCCATCCCTTACCTGATCAAACCAGAGGAGGTCACCCCGGGAAAAGCCAGCTACTATGCTTCCACCTTCTTTGACGGAACCGAGTATGGCAGTGTGCTGGTCAAGGTCAGGGACGGAAGGCCCATTAAAATAGAAGGCAATCATCAGTCGCCCGTATCCCGTGGAGGTACCAGTGCAAGAATCCAGGCATCCGTCCTGAATCTTTACGACGATGCCAGGTATAAGGAACCAACCATCAGAGGCAAAGAGGTGGGTTGGGAAGAGCTGGACAATGTGGTTTGGGACCGTCTCGCCAATGGCGGGCATACAGTCATCCTGACATCCACGGTCATCAGCCCGTCTACCAGGGAGGTATTCAGAAAGTTCATGCAGTCCCATCCCAATTCCGAATGGATCCAGTACGACGAGGTTTCTGCCTCCGGGATCCGTGAAGCCCACAGGGCTGTTTTTGGGGCCCCTGTCATTCCCGGATACCATTTTGACAGGGCCCGGTACATTCTCTCCTTCGATGCCGATTTTCTGGGTACCTGGATCGCCCCGGTAGAATTCACCAGGGATTATGCTGCCACCCGTGAGGTGACCAGCCAACATCCCCACATGTCCAAACACATCCAGGTGGAATCGGCGCTTTCTATGACCGGGTCCAATGCCGACGAGCGCATTCCGGTAACGCCCCTTGAATCAGATCTGATGCTGGCGGCTATCTATAACAGTCTGGCCGGCGCAACAGGATATCCCCCCGTTTCCGCTCCTCCCTGTGTCACCGAAGTGGAAGCTTTGGTGGCCGGACTGATGCATCACAGGGGAAGGTCCATCGTGGTCAGTGGTTCAAACGATCCCGGGGTACAGAAAATGGTGGCCGGCATCAATTATATGCTTGATAATTACGGGTCCACACTGGACCTGGAGAGAACCATCCAGTTGAAGCAGGGCGATGACAGGAAGTTTGCAGCCCTGATCTCGGCCCTGGACAGTGGCGGGGTGGATAACCTGGTGATGGCCCATGTGAACCCGGTATACAGCCTGGGAGGATTTGAATCCATGAAAAAGGCAGGTTTCACAGTTTATATAGGTACAGCGCTCAATGAGACAGCCGAAGCATGTCAGCTGGTCTGTCCCGACCACCATTTCCTGGAGGCATGGGGTGATGCCGAGCCGGTGAAAGGCTCATACAGCCTTCAGCAACCCTGCATTCATCCTCTGTTTAACTCCAGGTCTTTTCAGGACAGCATGCTTGTCTGGGCAGGACAACACAGGGGCTATAGCGACCTGGTGAAATTCTGGTGGGAAAACAACATTGCTCCTGCCGATGAGAAGGGCAACAAGGATTGGTGGGTCAGGACCCTGCAGGCCGGTTATTATGTGAAGGAGTCCGGTGTGAATCCATCTACGGAAAAATACACCCCCCCGGAAGTGGTCCTGCATCCTGCCCAATCGGATCTCACACTGACGCTTTATTCCACCGTGGCGATCAATGACGGACGTTATGCCAACAATCCCTGGCTTCAGGAGCTACCGGATCCGGTTTCCAAGGTTTGCTGGGATAACTACCTGGCGGTTTCACCTGCCGATGCAGCTACCATGGGTCTGGAAGACGAGATGGTGGTCAGACTGAAAGGAGTTGAATTGCCTGTATTGATCCAGCCCGGGCAGGCAAAGGGAACAGTTTCACTGGCCCTTGGGTATGGCCGTACAAAAGCTGGTAAGGTGGGTGAAAACCTGGGGGTGAATGCCTTTGCCTGGGTCCCATTCCTGGAAGGCATGCGCTCCTATACGATCAGCCAGGTACGTTTGGAAACTACCTCCCTAACCTATCCCATTGCGCGGACCCAGACGCAGCATACCATGGAGGGGAGGCCCATTGTAAGGGAGACAAGCCTGGAGGAATTTACAGCTGATCCTTATGCAGGAAACCATTTTCATCTGGAGTCGGAAGCACAAAACCAGACCCTCTACCCTGAAACAAAGTTTGACGGATATCACTGGGGCCTGATGGTTGACCAGAACAAATGCACAGGTTGCAACAACTGTGTGGTAGCCTGTATTGCTGAGAACAATGTGGCAGTGGTGGGAAAAGAGGAGGTGAAAAAACGGAGGATCATGCACTGGATCCGGATTGACCGTTATTATTCGGAAAATCCGGAAAATCCCAAGGTCTTTCAGCAACCGGTCATGTGTCAGCATTGCGACAACGCACCCTGTGAAAATGTTTGCCCTGTTTCGGCCACCATGCATAGCAACGAGGGACTCAACCAGGTGGCCTATGTGCGTTGTATCGGAACCAAATACTGCATCAACAACTGCCCCTACAGGGTGCGGAGGTTCAACTGGTTCAGGTTTGTGAAGAATGATAAATTCGATTTCAACCAGAACAGCGACTTGTCCCGCCTGGTGCTCAATCCCGATGTAACCGTGCGGGAACGCGGGGTGGTCGAGAAGTGTTCTTTCTGTGTTCAACGGATACAGGAGAAAAAAATGGAGGCCAAACTGGAGAACAGGGAACTGACCGATGGTGAGATCCAGCCTGCCTGTGTACAATCGTGCCCTGCAGGTGCACTGGTATTTGGCAACATGAACGATCCTGGCGCGAAGGTGAGCAAGCTGATGAAGGAGGAAAGGAATTACCACCTTCTGGAACAGTTGCATACCCTGCCGTCGGTGGGATACCTTACCAAAGTGAGGAACGCCAAGCCCGGTCCGGAAAGTGACTCACACCAGGCACAAGATGAAAACCATGGATAACCACTTAAAAAGGAACTATGTATAATACCGAAGTCAGAGGCCCGCTGATCCTGGGAAACAAAGTCCTGGACCAGATCACCAGGGACATCACATCCCCGCTTTATGCCCGGCCCAAATTCTGGTGGGTGGTAGGATTGGGTATCAGCTCCATCATGATGCTGCTGGGATTCTGGGCCATTTTCACGACTGTTTCCCAGGGGATCGGCACCTGGGGGGTCAACAATACTGTGGGCTGGGGCTGGGCCATTATCAATTTTGTATGGTGGATCGGGATCGGTCACGCCGGTACAGCATTTTCCATATTTCTGCTGATATTGAGGCAGGAATGGAGGTCTTCCATCAACCGGGCTGCTGAAGCGATGACCGTGGTGGCAGTGGGATGTGCTGCCATATTTCCAGCCCTGCATATGGGCCGGATCTGGGATGCCTTTTATATTTTCCCCTATCCCAACACCAGGGGACCATTGTGGGTAAATTACAATTCACCTCTTTTCTGGGACTTCATAGCCATTTCAGCATACCTGCTTATTTCGGCTTCATTCTGGTACCTGGGCATGATACCTGATTTTGCCACCATCCGCGACAACACCAAATCGAAAATAAAGAAAGCGGTGTATGGTTTTTTCGCCATGGGATGGAGGGGATCCATTGGAGAATGGAAACGATACGAAGGGCTGAGCTACATCCTGGGCGGTATAGCTGCGGTTTTGGTGGTATCCGTTCACTCCATTGTTTCCACCGACTTTGCGGTTGCGGTCGAACCCGGCTGGCATACCACCATTTTCCCGCCTTATTTCGTGGTGGGGGCCATCTTTTCGGGATTTGCCATGGTGATGACCCTGATGATCATCCTGCGCAAAATATACAAACTGGAGGATTATGTAACCAATGCACATCTGGATAAAGTGGCAAAGATCCTGATCTTTATTTCACTGATCATGGGTACCGCCTATAGCACGGAAATTTTCCTGGCCTGGTATTCAGGGAATGAATACGAGATATTTACTTTTTTCCACAACCGGATCACCGGGGAGTTTACCGTCCAGTTCTGGTGCATGTTCACATTCAATGCCCTTGTTCCACAGCTGATGTGGTTCAGGAAGATCCGCAGCAACATGCTGATCGTTTTTATCATCTCCATCCTGATCAATGTGGGGATGTGGTTTGAACGGTTCAACATTGTGGTCACCTCTCTGACCAAAGATTACCTTCCCTCGGCATGGGCCACCTATTCACCCACCTTTGTGGAGATCGCCATGTACCTGGGAACCCTGGGCATCTTTGTTTTCGGTGTGCTGCTTTTCTTCAAGTACATACCCATGATCGCCATCAGCGAAGTAAAAGCGGTTAATAAGTACCAAGTGCCCAGTACTCAGTCCTCAGTGAAAAAAGGAAATGGGAGAAGATAAAAGGAAAAAAATATATAAGACGATGGAAGCACAATATATCATGGGGGTATTTGATGAGGAGCAGTCCATGCTCTCGGCATTCCGAAGGATGAAAGAGGAGGAGGTTGAGATCGAGGATGTTTTCATGCCTTATCCTGTGCATGAAGTCCTTGAAAATCATGGAAAGAAATCAAAAATCACCATTGTGGGATGGTTTTACGGACTCTTTGCAACGCTGGGTGTTCTGGCCTTCCTGGTGTATACAGCCGTGATCGACTGGCCACTCAACTACGGGGGAAAACCCAGCAATGCTTTCCCGTCGTTCCTGGTGGTTACCATTATCCTGACGATTTTCAGCATCACCATCCTGAGCCTGTTTACATTCTCCTGGCGGGCCAACCTGTGGCCCAGCAACCAGAAACCCATTTTTCATGAAAGGGCCACCGACGACAAGTTTGTGATCCTGGTGAAAAAGGATAAGGTGGATGTCTTGAAGGCCTCCTCATTGATGAAAGAAACCGGTGCATCCGAAATTATTGAAAAGTAAAGACCACAGCATGAACAGAAATTTCATACTTGCAGCAATCGCTTTGATGGCAGTTATTTCGTGCGACCGGACCCGGTCCAGTACGGGGTGGGATTACATGCCGGATATGTATTATTCAAATGCCTATGAATCCTTTACAGCCAATCCCAACTTCCCGGACAACCTGACCATGAGGACACCGGTGGAGGGAACGGTTCCCCGGGATATGGTCCCGTTTGCCTGGGTAAAAAGTGATGAGGACCGGATCGCGGCAGGGGAGGCACTGGTCAATCCCATGGATGCAACTGAAGAAAACCTGGCCAGAGGCAGAGAAGTATATGGCATTTTCTGCTTAAACTGTCATGGTACAGCGGGTGACGGACAGGGATACCTCTTTACCAGCAAGCGCTACCCCTATCCGCCCGGAAACCTGGTAAGTGACAAAGTAAAGGGTTTAAAAGACGGTGAGATTTACCATTCCATGACGGTGGGATACGGAATCATGGGGGCCCATGGCAGCATGATCAGGCCCGAAGACCGTTGGAAGATCATACTCCATATACGTGAAAACCTGCAACAATAGTCGGTGTAAAAAAAAATCAATGGAAGAAAGACTCAAGTTATCCCGCATCTATATCATCGCCACCCTGGTCATGATTGCCATCGGTATTGTGGCCCTGGTGGTTGCCTTTATGGGAGATCCACAGCGGGCGTGGGCCAATTACCTGTTAAACAACGTCTATTTTGTCTCCCTTGCGGTGGGTGCCGTATTGTTCCTGGCCATCCAGCGGGTCACCCATTCGGGATGGTCCGCGGGGTTTATCCGCGTGCCGGAGGCCATGGGTGCATATATCCCTGTGGCTGCCTTACTGTTCCTGGGCCTCATCTTTGGATCCAAATCTCTCTACCCCTGGTCCCATACGGAGGCAGTGGCCCACGATGCACTATTGTCCCACAAGGCCGTTTACCTGAATATGCCCTTCTGGATCACAAGGATGGTGGTATTCTTCGGACTCTGGATACTGATGACCTGGCTCCTCCGGCGAATTTCGGTGAAAGAGGATTCCCAGGGCGGGCTTGATCTTTTCCGGAAAGGGGAGCACTATGCCAAAATCTTCATTTTCATTGTGATTATTACCTTCAGCTTTGCCATGATCGACTGGGTCATGTCCATTGATGCACACTGGTACAGTACCATATTTGCCATCCGGAATTTTGTGGCAGCTTTCCACCACGGGTCCATCATCATCACACTGATTGTTTTGATCCTCCACCGGCGCGGATATTTCCCGTTCATGAACAAATTTCATGTGGGTGACTTTTCCCGGTACATTTTTATGCTCTGTATCATCTGGGGTTACTTCTGGTTTTCGGAGTTCATGCTGATCTGGTACGCGAACATCCCCGAAGAAACAGCCTATTTCATTCCAAGGGTACACGGTGAAGGATGGCGGGTCTTCTTTTTTGCCAACATCATCATCAACTGGTTTCTGCCATTTGTCCTGCTGATGCCAAAGGCCACGGCGCGGAACAGTACGGTGGTAAAGATGGTGATCCCCTTCCTGATCGTTGGGCAGTTCATCGACCTTTATGTGCAGATCTTTCCGGGGACAGTGGGTGAGCAGGTACTTGGATTCCAGGAGATCGGCATATTCATCGGATTTGCAGGATTGTTTATGCTGGTGACCGGGGTTGCCCTGACCAGGTCCAACCTGTACCCTGTCAACCATCCCTATCTGGATGAGAGCCGGCATCACCATCTCTGATCAATGATTGCACTTCCATGCTGAAACTATACCGAAATTTCCATTTCCTGAGTCTTGATATCGTGTTAGGGGCCCTGGCCACTTCACTCTTTGCATCCCGCTTGTTGATGGCCCATCCGGGGTGGGCCTGGTATACAACCCTCGCCTGTACTGTATGGCTGCTCTACACAGGCGACCATGTGATTGATGCCTGGAGGCAAAGGAAAAAGAGCCAACGGGAGATGCACCTGTTCATTTTCAGGAACCGCAGACAACTTCTTTGGGCAATGGGTGTGGTAGCCGTAGTGAACGGTTTGCTGATCTTCAACCTGCTCGATCAGGCTGTGCTGAGAGTGGCCCTGGTGCTTGGCGGATTGGTATTTCTGTTTTACGCCATGCGTCATTTGTTCAGGAAGAACAGGTTGTTCTTCATCCCGGGGGAGACCTTTGTATTGTTGCTCTACCTGGCGGGAACCTGGATGGGGCCCTACGTCACCAGGTCAGTCACATTGCAGTCCACCCACTGGATGATTTTTCTGATGATGGCAGGTGTGCTTCTGATGAATCTGGGGATCATCTCACTCTTCGATGCAAAGCTGGATTCCAGACTGGGGATCTCCTCGCTGGCAAATGCCCTGGGGAAAAGGGCCACCCGGTTCCTGATGCTGATTTCGGCCGGAGGGATTATCCTGCTGACAGTGCTTCAATTCCTGGTATATCGTACGGATCAGACCTCCCAGTTCGGGCTCATCCTGATGGGGATGACCGTCGTGCTGCTGCTGGTGTTGCTTTTTCCCTCCCGGTTCAGGAAGGACGAAGCATACAGGCTGGTTGCCGATGCCGTCCTCTACATGGGCTTCCTCTCCCTCCTCACAGGCTAACCATAGTAAAAGAGAGATATATAAACTCAGAGATACAGCATTTGGCTCCGCAGCCTATAAATTACGAACGCAGTGAGGAATTTTCAGCAAGGAGAAAAATGACTGTATCTCCCTGCTTGCTATATCTCCCCTTTTACTGTGTAGCCCGTCTCGGTGATTTTTTCCGAAATCTCTTCCACGGAGGTGACACTTTTGTCGAATTTCACTTTTGTAATAGAATCTTCAAAGGATGACTCCACCTCTGCAATTCCAGGCAGGGTTTCAATACCTGCCTTGATGGCATTTTCACAACCCTCACAGGTCATCCCTTCCACATGCAACACCACTACCTCCCACTCTGCCTGCGGGGATACTGCCTCCTCCTTGGGTGCCTCTGTTCCGGGTTTGGGCTGACTGTTGCATGCAACCATCATCAGGGCTGCCAATAGAATGATTAACTTATTCATAGTATCAGGTTTTAATAATCAAGTGAAAGGATCCTTCAAAGGGACCAGAAGGAGTACAAATACTTTTTTCATTGTGTGGAAATAATTTTATCTGCAATTAGCACCAGGATAATCACAAGGTAAAACAAATTTACGGTAATAAATGCCTTTTTCCAATGCTGCATCAGATCCCCCCTGAAGGAGAGCCTGTACATGCGCACCAGGAAAAAGATGGTAAGGACAATCAGTCCGGCCGAAAACCAAAGGTTGTGGATGATGGGTGTGGCGGGCAACATCAGGACGATCACAGCGGTGGCTGCGATCCAGATGAAACTCAGGTTCCTGATCTGCCGGGGTTCCAGGAGCTTGGTAATCACAGGCATCCCTGCATCCTGGAACTGGTTGCCGATCTTCAGCAGCAGCAGCCAGTAGTGGGGCATCTGTCCAACGAAAAGCAGGAACGCCACCGACAGGATCTCCATATCCAGCAGATATCCGCCCGACGCAGTCCAGCCGATCAGGGGCGGCAGCGCCCCGATGAGGGCTCCCGGGAATACGGCGAATGCAGTGACTCTTTTTAAAGGGGTGTAAACCAGGTTGTACCACATCAGTGTGAAAATCCCAAGTCCGGCAGCAAGCGGGTAGCCCGTAAACCACAGAAGCAGGATGCCGGAAAATGCAAACAATGCCGCAAAACCAATGGCATGGACAAGCCGGATGATACCGCTCGGAATGGGGCGGCCGGCGGTCCTTTTCATCATTGCATCGGTCTTCCTTTCCTGGATCTGGTTGATGGCGCTTGAACCCATGGAAAGGAGGAATACTCCTGAAACTGACAGCAGGGCTCCCCTGTCAAGAACAGGTTGATACAGAAAATATCCAAGAAATCCGGTAAGGGCCACCGGGATGGAGATGGTGACCTTTCCCAGTTTCAGGACAGCTTTGAAATATGAGCTGGCAGAACCCTTACTCATTGAGTGCTTTCAGGTACTCGATAATCAATGCCACGTCCTCCTCACTCACCATCCCCTGGTAGGAGAGCATCAATCCTTTGTTAAAGCCCTTCACCACGTCGGCATTGGGATCGTAGATGGAGCGTTTCACATAGTCGGCATCCATCAGGACCTGGCGTTCTTCACGGCCGGTAATGACAGTACGGCTGGTGCCCCAGCCCCCCAGGTAAGAGGGCCCAACCAGTTTCGATCCGTCCACCGAATGACATGCGTTGCATCCGTTCCTTCGAAGGACCTCCCGCCCCTGATCAGCCAGCGAGGCCTCAGGTTCCCCGGCCGGTCCGGCCACTACAGTGGTATCCCCCAGCCAGGCATCAAACTCCTCTTTGGGCATGACATGTACAGCTGTATTCATATAGGAGTGTTCCAGTCCGCAATATTCGGCACAGAAAAGATCATACTCTCCAACGGTTCCGGGGATGAACCACATCACTTTGTCCTGTCCCGGAACCATATCTTCCTTGACCCGGAAAGCCGGGATATAGAGGGCGTGAAGAACATCCATGGCTACCAGGTCGAGGATGACCGGTTCGTTCAGGGGTACATAAAGAGAGTCGGTCATTTTCCCGTTTTCATATTGAAACTGGAATTTCCACATCCTGGCAATGGCCTTCACATGCATGGCCTCATCAGGCGGATTCTTCATGGGGCGCCATCCCATCCATCCAAAATAGAACATGACCAGCACCAGGACCAGCGGAATGACTGTCCAGATAATCTCCAGTCTGGTGCTTCCTTCATTCTGTACGGCCTTGGGATGCTTTTCCTTCCTGTATTTATAGATGAATACAATCATCACTACAGTAAGACCGATCAGAAAGAAGGCAGAGATACCAAGGATCACCATGAATGCCCGGTCGACACCGGCGACAAAATTGGAAGCTTCTTGTGGAACAGCAGTATACATGGTTCAAGCGGTTTATCTGAATGCGTAATCCAGGAAAGTAACAAACATCACCACCCCCAGCAGCAGGAAGATCAGCAAGGCCATCACCCTGAACATTCGCTGGTCGTATCTTAAATGCATGAATATGGCAAGGACAAAGGTCGATTTGGTAGCAGCCAGCAAAAGCGCCACAGCCATGGACCACCTGGTCAGCTGAATCTGCGTCACTGCAACAGACGTCGCAGTCAGGGTAAGCAACAGAAGCAGAATGAGACCGTAGGTCCGGTAAGATACAATATGGTGTTCGGTGTCTGACATGTCGGTAAGCTTAAGTGATCAGGTAAAAAAGCGGAAAAAGGAAAATCCAGATGATATCCACCAGGTGCCAGTACAGTCCGCCGTTTTCGAGCAACTGGAAATTATCGAAGGTGAGCCTGTCTTTCCATACACGCACAAATCCAAATCCAAGCAGTACCATACCTACGATAATGTGCAGGGCATGCAGCCCTGTCATGAAAAAATAGAGTCCGAAAAACAACACATCACCCTGTCCAAGGTCCTCAAGTACAAGGGAACCCGGGAAGAGCCCGTGACCGATCTTGCCGCTCCATTCGAAGTATTTGTTCACCAGGAAAACCACTGCCAGAAACAGGGTGGTGCCGATCAGGAGCAGGGTGGTCCGCTTGTCTTTCTTCTGTATGGCCGTAGTGGACATGGCGATGGTCATACTGCTGATCAGCAAAATAACCGTATTGATGGTTCCGATGGTTACATCCAGTTCCTGGGCTGCCAAATGAAAGGCCTGGGAGTTTTTGTACCGGTAGACAGCGTAGACAATAAAAAGACCTCCAAACAGCAGCAGTTCAGTAAAAATAAACAGCCACATGCCAAGCTTGGAACCAAGATCATCCCTGTGCTGATTATGATGTACAGTGGGTTCAGACATCGTTCGTGGCTTAGTCAAACTTATAGGTTGCTTTATCGATGACCGGAATTTCATCAAAGTTCTCCAGGATGGGCGGGGCCTGAATTCTCCATTCCAGGTTGGTGCCTCCCCAGGGATTGTGTGCTGCGATTGGTCCGTTTCGGGCCGACTTGATCAGGTTGGTGACAATAATGACAAGGCCGGTGATCATGACCAGGGCACCGAAGGAGGAGATGATGTTCGGGCCATGGAACTCCTCCAGGTAATCGAAATACCTGCGCGGCATTCCTTTAATTCCCAGATAAAACATGGGGCCGTAAAGGGAAACAAATCCGATGAAGAAAACAATCCAGCCGGTACGGGCCCAACTGCTGTCATACATGCGGCCATAGATAAGCGGAAACCAGTAGTGCATGGCCCCGAAAAAAGCGAATCCCACACCACCGAAAACAATGAAATGAAAATGCGCCACCACAAAGGCTGTATCATGTAAATGCACATCGGTGGCCAAAGAGCCGAGAACAAGCCCTGTGAGGCCGCCTATCATGAAGATGAAGATAAATGAGGTCGCCCACAGAAAGGGAATCTCGGTACTGATGGACCCCTGGTGCATGGTGGAGATCCAGTTGAATACCTTGATGGCACTTGGGATGGCCACAATGAAGGTGAGGATCGAAAATGTAAAGAGCGCCGTGCCGCTCATACCGGCAGTGAACATGTGGTGCGCCCAAACAAAATAGCCCACAAAGGCGATGGCCAGGGTAGAGATCACAATGGCCTTGTATCCAAAAATGGTCTTTCTTACGAAGGTGGGGATGATTTCCGAAATAACCCCCATGGCCGGAAGAATCATGATATATACGGCCGGGTGGGAATAGATCCAGAAAAGGTGCTGGTAGAGAAGGGGATCGCCCCCCTTGGCCGGATCAAAGAAACCTATGCCGAAAATCCGCTCACCTGCAACCATCAGCAGGGTGATTCCAACGATGGGTGTGGCAAGCAACTGGATCCAGCCAGTTCCGTACAGGGTCCAGGTAAACAGGGGCATCTTCATCCAGGTCATCCCCGGTGCACGCATCCGGTGGATGGTCACAATGAAATTCAACCCGGTAAGGATGGATGAGAAACCAAGTACAAATGCGCCCAGTGCAGCAGGCAACATGTTGGTTCCTGTTTTAAAGCTATAAGGAGCATAGAAGGTCCAGCCCGTATCGGGAGGTCCGTTTCCAAAAAGTGAAATGATGACCAGTATTGAACCAAGTACATAGATGTACCACGAAAACAGATTGAGCCTGGGGAAGGCCACGTCCCTGGCGCCTATTTGAATGGGCAGCAGGAAATTACCAAATACGGCAGGAAGTCCGGGAATCACGATTAAGAAAATCATAATCACGCCATGAACAGTAAATGTGGCATTGTAAGCCTGCGGGCCCATAAGGGTTTTGCCCGGGGCGATCAGCTCCAGCTTCATCAGGAGACCCAGCACCACTCCAATGGTAAACCAGAACATCATGGAGTAGAGGTACAAAAGGGCGATCCGTTTGTGATCGGTGGATAGGATCCACTTAAAGATCCCCTTCCTCCCCATGTCTTCTTCTAAATAACTTTTATACATAGGTCAGGCAGTTTTTCTTTTTCTGAAAAAAACAAGAACCAGGAATAAAACAACTGCCAGGAAGATGATCAGGGTGGCAGAAACCTTGGTAATATTCAGCACATACTTCTGACCCTCGGGATCGAAGGAGTAGCAATATAGCAGGACCCGGTTGAAAGTGGGCCCGGATTTGCCCGCAGCGGCATCGATGATGGACATCTTCAGTTCGAAAGGCAGAAAGTAAATCCCGTTCATGTACCTGGATATCCTGCCTTCCGGGTCCACAATGATCAGTGTGGCCGCATGGATAAAATCGTTGCCCGTGGGTTTGTATCTGAACCCCGTGGCGTCGGTGAGCTTCCTGATATTGGCGCTGTCGCTGGTAAAAAAGAACCAGCCCTTACCGGCTTCTTCCTTTTTCTCCATCAGGTTCAGGTAATTGTTTTTTTTCCGGGTGGCCAGAATGGTGGTTTCCCTGGGATCAAAGCTGATGGTCAGCGCCTGGTAATCTTTTCCAAGAACCAGGTCGGAGGCGTCCATCACATCCGAAAGCCCGTCCATGAGCGGGGAGCAGATTCCCGGACAGCGGTAGTAGACGAAGTTCAGGATGGTGGGCTTGTCAATCAGGTCCCCGATGATGACCGTATCCCCATGTTCATCCACAAGCATGGCATCCATTGGGATATACTGGTCGAGTTTCTCTACGACACCGACTTCCAAATCGGAGTCTGATTGGCCATGGAGACCCATGAAGGCCGCCAGGAACACAATTGTAAGGCTGTTGCGGTTCATAGTATTAAGAAACAAATATCCGTTGAAATTGAAGGAATTCTTTTTCAAAGATCGTAAAATTATTTGCTATTTAGAATTTGTATACATAGCGGAATATAAATAAAATTAAATTTAGTTACTTTATTAGGTGAAACGAAAGCTGTAACAATGGTCAGAAAGATATTCAGGTTTTACTTGGAGGGCTTCAGGAAAATGACCTGGGGGAAGCGTTTGTGGGGTATTATCCTGATCAAGCTGTTCATCATGTTCGCCATCCTGCGCATCTTTTTCTTCCCTGATATTCTGAAGCGTAATTTTGACTCCGACCAGGAGCGAAGCAACCACGTACTCGAACAAATTACAAATCCCTAAGCAAATGATAGACGTTTTTGATATGTCTCTTGTGGACTGGTCCCGCGGGCAATTTGCCCTCACTGCCATGTTTCACTGGATCTTTGTACCGCTCACCCTCGGGCTTTCCTTTATTGTGGCCTTCATGCACACCATCTATGTGAGAAGTGGTGATGAAGCCTGGAAAAGGATTACCAAATTCTGGATGAAATTGTTTGGAATCAATTTTGCCATCGGCGTGTCCACCGGGATCATCCTTGAATTTGAGTTTGGGACCAACTGGTCAAACTACTCATGGTTTGTGGGAGATATCTTCGGAGCACCACTGGCTATTGAAGGAATCCTTGCCTTTTTTCTTGAGTCCACCTTCATAGCCGTCATGTTTTTCGGCTGGAACAAGGTAAGCAAGCGTTTCCACCTTGCCGCATCCTGGCTCACAGCCTTCGGCGCAAACCTGTCAGCTGTCTGGATCCTGGTGGCCAATGCCTGGATGCAGAAACCTGTAGGAACGGCATTCAATCCTGAAACGGCACGCAACGAAATGACCAATTTCTGGGATGTGATCTTCTCAGATGTGGCAGTCAATAAGTTCCTGCATACGGTGACCTCCAGCTTTTTGCTGGCCTCAGTTTTCGTGATCGCAGTCAGCGCCTGGTTCCTGCTTCGGAAACGGGAAGTGCTTTTTGCAAAAAGAAGCACCATAGTAGCCTCTGTATTCGGGGTGATCGCGGGTTTCGCAACCATATTTACCGGGGATACCTCGGCCCGGATCGTAGCAAGGCAGCAGCCCATGAAATTTGCGGCCATGGAGGCCTTGTATGAGGGACAGAGCCACGCCCCGCTGGTGGCCATTGGTGCCATGCGGACCGATACCACTAGGCAGCCCAATCCCCGGGAAAACTTCATCTTCAAGATTGAAATTCCCAATGCACTTTCCTACATGGTTTTCCTGACACCCAGTGGATTTGTACCAGGGATTTCGGACCTGGTTTTTGGGAACGAGGAGCGGGGTCTTCTCTCATATGATGAGAAGATTGAACGCGGAGCTGTGGCCATTCAGACACTGAAAGAGCTAAAAAGGGCCAGGGACCGGGGAGATGATGTGACCTATGCAGCGCTGCTGGAAAAATTTAAAGATCCCCAGTGGCTGGAGGACTATTATAAACATTTTGGATATGGATACTACAAAGGGCGCGAGCTCAAGGAGCTGATACCCAATGTGAAGATGAACTTCTACTCTTTTCACATCATGGTTATCCTGGGAATCCACTTTTTGATCCTTTCACTGATTGTCCTCTGGCTGAGTCTGAAGAACAGGTGGGGTGACCGGAAATGGCTCCTCTGGGTGGCACTGCTCACCCTTCCCCTTCCCTGGATAGCCAGCCAGTGCGGATGGATTGTAGCCGAGTTGGGTCGTCAGCCCTGGGTGGTTTATGAACTGATGCCTACCCTGTCGGCTGTTACAAAGCTGAAACCAGGGGCAGTCCAGCTCACATTCTGGATCTTCCTGGTCACTTTTACAGCCCTCTTTATTGCTGAGATAAGAATCATGTTGTCGCAAATTAAAAAAGGACCGGGAGGAAAATAGTTATGTTTGGAAATCTGTCACATCTGGCTTTACAACAATACTGGTTTGTTATCGTCTCTCTCCTTGGCTCCATCCTGGTTTTTCTTTTTTTCGTGCAGGGTGGGCAAACCTTTATTTTCCGTATCGGAAAGACCGAATCGGAAAGAACCATCATCGTGAATGCCCTGGGGAGGAAATGGGAGTTTACCTTCACAACCCTTGTTACTTTCGGCGGGGCCTTTTTCGCGTCGTTTCCCCTTTTTTATGCCACCAGTTTCGGCGGTGCATACTGGGTATGGATGGCCATCCTTTTTGCATTTGTCATCCAGGCGGTATCCTATGAATTCCGAACCAAGGCGAGCAACTTCCTGGGGCAGCGTACCTATGAAGTATTCCTTTTCATCAATGGCATGCTGGGGACCCTTCTGGTGGGTGTGGCTGTGGCCACATTCTTTTCGGGGGCACAGTTCTCGCTGGATGAGATGAACAGCGTAACCTGGGCCACAGGAGCCCGGGGACTGGAGGCAGCACTTAGTCTGTTCAACCTTTCCCTGGGCCTCACAGTATTCTTCCTGGCAAGGGTTCTTGGGCTGCTCTATTTCATGCTAACCATCGATAACGGGAACATCATTGCACGGGCCAAAAAGGCCCTCCTGTACAATGCCATACCCTTTGTGGCCTTTTTCCTGCTGTTTGCCGGATGGCTCATGCTCAGGGATGGATTTGCAGTAGATCCCCTTACCGGCAAGGTGTCCATGGAGCACTACAAGTACCTGCACAACCTGCTGGCCATGCCCGCTGTCCTGGTCCTGTTCCTTGTGGGAGTGCTTGCTGTGCTGGGTGGTATTGCCAGCGGACTGATGAAGGAGCGCGGCAACGGGATCTGGTTCTCCGGCCCCGGTACAGTCCTGGTGGTATTCAGCCTCTTTATGCTGGCCGGATTCAACAACACAGCCTTCTATCCTTCGGCCCATGACCTGCAGAGCTCTCTGACCATCTCCAACGCCTCATCAAGTCACTATACCCTGGTGGCCATGAGCTGGGTATCGCTTTTTGTACCCTTTGTGCTGGCGTACATTGTCATTGCCTGGAGAGCAATCAATAAGAAAAAGATCGATGAGAATGAGATGCAGGAAGGTCCTCATGTTTATTAGATGTTATTCTTTTATCTTTTAACTTTAATCTTTCACCTTATGTATATCGGAGCTATTTTAGGTTATTTGTCCTGGCCCTTCATGATTGTTGTCAGTTACCTGGCAGTACGCTGGGCCCTCAGGTTTTTTGAAAAGAGGCGGGCTGCTGATTCTTCCGCCGGGTAAATTGATGTTATGAGAAAACACATCCCCAACCTGATCACCCTGCTGAACCTGGCCTGTGGCACTGTTGCCATTGTCTTTGCCCTGGAGGGACAATGGCAGTGGGCCGTTTATCTCCTATTGGCAGCTGCCGGGTTTGATTTCCTGGACGGACTGGCTGCCAGGTTGCTGAAAGCCAACAGTGAGATAGGGAAACAGCTGGATTCTCTGGCAGATATGGTTTCTTTCGGCCTGCTTCCGGCTCTTTTCATCTACAGCATTTTTAAGCAGCAGTTTCCGGTGGTGGGGACAGGCACAATCTCGCCGCTTCTGCAGGCGATCCTGCTTATTTCGGTAGTAATTGTCCCTGCCTTTGCAGCCATACGACTGGCCCGCTTCAATGTACAGGAGCAGTCGGGCGCCTTTTTCAGCGGATTGCCCACTCCGGCACATGCCTTTTTCTGGACGGGTCTCTACTGGCAAATCATGGATAACGGCATGGTATTCGGCACCCTCCTGAACCTCTTCTTCCTCTGGGCCATCATGCTGATCATGGCATTCCACATGATCCTGCCTGTCCCCATGTACTCACTCAAATTTGAACACTTCCGGATTCGGGGCAACCTGGTCCGGTACCTGCTCCTGGCCATTTCGGTGCTGATCCTGGTTTTTACAGGGCTTCCCGGACTGTCACTTGTGATTTTAGCTTATATTTTGCTGTCCCTGTTGAACCTTTTGCTCCAGGTAAGGGTTTCAAGATAGGAGCTTTCAGGGCCCATCCGAATACAATGATGATGAAAAAAGAAAACAATGCCTTTGCAGAAAGGCTGAGCGAATATAATACGCAGTACTGTATGGAGGTTCCTTCCATGATGCAAACCCACGCTTTCGTGGATAACCTGATCCAGACTCTTTTTCCAATTAAAAACAATTGCGCCACAGAACCGGCGGAGATTGCCATTGCGATAGAGGGGTGCTCTAATAAACTGAGGGAGTTACTCTACTCCATCAGGAATTCCCTATCCAAATCCCCTGAAGAGCTGGTGGAGGCATTTTTCAGTGAAGTTCCGCAGGCCTTCGAGCAGCTGGCCAGCGATGCAGAGGCCATTACCCGTGGTGATCCGGCTGCCAGTTGCGTGGAAGAGATCATCCTGTGCTACCCCGGTTTCTATTGTATCTCGGTTTACAGGATGGCACACATCCTTTACAAACTTGGTATTCCGGTGCTGCCCCGGGTCATGGCCGAATATGCACACGGGAATACAGGAATTGATATTCACCCCGGCGCCAGCATCGGCACGCCTTTTTTCATTGACCACGGGACAGGGATCGTGATCGGGGAGACCGCACACATAGGAAAGCATGTAAAAATTTACCAGGGAGTCACGCTGGGTGCCCTGACGGTGGATAAAAAAATGACAAACACCAAAAGACATCCCACCATTGAAGATCATGTGGTTATCTATGCAGGGAGTACCATCCTGGGAGGAAGTACGGTCATCGGGCACCACACCGTGGTGGGCGGCAACACCTGGATCACCGAAAGCGTGCCTTCCCATTCGGTGGTCTACCGGAACCACCGGGTGGTGGTCAGGGACAGCAAGGATTATGTGGCACCCAATGACTTTGTCATCTAATGAAACGGGCAATATTATGAAATTTGAAAACATACTGGAGACCATCGGCAACACGCCGCATGTGAGGCTGAACAAATTATTTCCCGGTGCCGGGAACGTTTGGGTAAAGCTGGAGAGAAACAATCCGGGAGGAAGCATCAAGGACCGTATCGCCCTGGCCATGGTCAGGGACGCTGAGGAGCGGGGAATACTGAAAGAGGGATCCACCATCATCGAACCCACCTCGGGGAATACCGGGATCGGATTGGCCATGGTGGCAGCAGTGAGGGCTTACCGGATTATCCTGGTGATGCCCGAATCCATGTCTGTGGAGCGGAGGAACATTCTGAAAGCTTATGGGGCAGAGATTGAACTTACACCCCGTGAAAAAGGGATGAAAGGATCCATGGAAAAGGCACAGGAACTGGCATCCGGGATAGATGGAGCCTGGATCCCTTCCCAGTTTGACAATCCTGCAAACCCCTCCATCCACGAAACCACCACAGCACTGGAGATCCTGGATGATTTTCCCGGCGGGATCGATTATTTGGTAACAGGTGTGGGCACCGGCGGACACATTTCCGGGGTGGCCCGGGTTCTGAAACAGAGGATGCCCGGGATCAGGGTTTATGCTGTGGAGCCGGCCGACTCACAGGTCATTGCCGGTGGGAAACCTTCATCCCATGCCATCATGGGGATTGGTGCCGGATTCATCCCGGCAAACCTGGACAGGTCCATCCTGGACGGCACCTTTGCTGTCTCCAAACAGGAAGCATATGATTACGCCCGCAGGGCTGCCCGGGAGGAAGGGTTGTTTGTGGGCATATCCTCCGGGGCCTCTCTGGCTGCCGTTTCTCAGTTACTGCAAAAGGCGGACAAAGGATCCACCGTTCTTACCTTTAATTATGACACCGGGGAAAGATATCTGTCGGTGGATGATCTCTTTTGAGAGGTTTTTGTATTTTTGAGCGAATTGAAAGATCCGTTCTGTTATGCAAACCCCTCTGAAAATTGCCATTGATTTTGACGGCACCATTGTAGAGCATAAATATCCTGAAATCGGAAAGGAGCTTCTCTTCGCCTTTGACACGCTGAAAGCGCTGCAGAAGCAGAGGCATCAGCTGATCCTCTGGACATACCGGTCCGGCAAGGAGCTTGAGGAAGCTGTGGAATTCTGCAAGCAGAACGGAATCGAGTTTTACGCAGTCAATAAGAGCTACCCAGAAGAGGTGTTTGACGAGTATGAGATGAGCCGGAAGATTGAAGTTGACCTGTTTATCGATGACCGGAATGTGGGTGGATTTCCAGGTTGGGGTGAGATCTACCAGATGATCAATCCACACGAGGCTCCCAACCTGCAGGATGAAATGAAACGGCTTCAGGGAAAAAGATCTTTCCTGAAGCGGATTTTTGGCCGTTAATCCTTATGCATCATGATCGGTAAAACCATGCCCATACTCCTTCTGCTTATTCTGGTCCGGGCATGTGGGCCGGAAGGCGGCGTTTCTGGTAAGAAGATAGAGACCCAGAACGCCAGACGATCAACCCTGGTCTCACCACCCCAATCCTATACAACCACGGTGGGAGAGGACATTTCAGTCAGGCTTGAGTATCCCGATACCGCCAGGGTAGATTCTGTACAGTTCTACATGGGCGGGAGACTGATCCATACCCTGTTATCCGGTGCAGGCTTTCCCGGTGCAGGCCCTGTGGAGGCGAGGATTCCCACCGGACATGAAAAAACAGGGAAATCCGGATTGCGGCTGAGGGTCTATTTTCGGAACGGAGCCACTGAGAACCAGAGTAGCCAGATCACCCTTTTGTCCGATCTGAAACCCTCCGAATACGGTTATTCGGTGATCAACGAATACGCCCATGATGTGAAAGCTTATACACAGGGACTGCAGTATGTGGACGGCTGGTTTTACGAGGGGACGGGCAATTACGGAACCTCTTCCCTGAGACGGGTTCAGCCTGCTACGGGTAAGGTAGTGCAAATCAGGGATATGGACCGGTCCCTGTTCGGTGAGGGAATTACGGTCATGGGTGAAAGGATCTACCAGATCACCTACAAATCCCAGGTTGGATTTGTCTATGACAGGTCCAGTTTCGAGGAGATCCGGAAAGTATACTATCAGAACCGTGAAGGCTGGGGGCTCACCCACAATGGAGCAGAGCTGATCATGAGTGACGGCACCAATGTAATCTATTTTCTTGATCCTGAGCTTTTTACTGTGGTCAGGCAAATTGAAGTCTATACCGATGAAGGTCCGGCCGACAGCCTGAATGAGCTTGAATATATCAAAGGAAAGATCTGGGCCAACAGGTATTATACCGATGAGATCGTCATCATTGATCCCCAGTCGGGGAAGGTAGAAGGACGCATCAACCTGAAAGGGATCCTGAAGGCGGCCGACCGGAAACAAACCACCGATGTTCTCAATGGAATTGCCTGGGATGAGAAGGAGGACCGGGTATTTGTGACCGGCAAATTCTGGCCCAAACTATTTGAGATCCGCTTGCGCGAGCCGGGATCAGGCTGATAACTCTCCTGAAATAACCTGCACGCTGCGCGGGATAATCTGAAAATCAAGCGGTCCGTTGCCCAGGGTTTCACCGTCCGTTTCGATCTGTAGCTTGGGAGATCCGGCAATCTGAACCGATTGGCCCATGTAGGTCTCTACCCTTGAGTGTTCCACGATGCTTCCGTTGTAGAGCCGCTTCACATTGGCCAGCACGTTCAGCTTCCCCATTTTTTTAATGAGCGTGATGCTGTACAGCCCGTCATCTGCCACTGCATGGGGCACCTGGATCATTCCACCGCCGCTGTATTTGCAGATCCCTACATTCAGGGAGAAGATCTTTCGGTCAAAGCTCTTTCCGTCAATCTCAATGGTTGCCTTCTGTACCTTGTAGCGAAGCAGGCTCGCAAAAATGTTATAAAAATAGAGGAAAGCCCCGCTTTTACCTCTGTCCTTCATGCGGTTGGACCGTTCCACCACCCGGGCATCAAAACCCATCCCGGCAATATTGATGAAGTAGCGTTTCCACATTTTCCCGTTCCTGGTGTATTGTACAAGGCCCGCATCCTGGATAAAGGTTTTCTGCTTTTTAATGGTCTGTACAGCCTCCTCATATCCGGCAGGGATGTTGAACATGCGGGCCCAGTCATTCCCGGTACCTACGGAGATCATTCCCAGCATCACCTCGGTGGTCTTGATGACTCCCTGGGAAAACAAGCCGTTGATCACCTCGTTCATGGTTCCGTCTCCACCTACCACGATAATTTTCGTATAGCCTTCGGTGATTTTGGTTCTGGCAATGATCGATGCATGCAAGCGCTTGGTGGTAAAGAAGGGTGTGAAATTGATCCCGTGCCTGATCAGCAATTGCTCAATTTGGGGCCAGTCCTTCTCGGTCTTTCCTCCTCCGGCTGTTTTGTTGACGACGGTTATCCAGGTGGTCTTATCCATTTGCTTAAATTTCCAGATCACAAAGATAAGTAAAATCTGTTTTATAGTATCTTTGACCGGCTGGTGATTAACATCTTGGAAAGTTATCATCCGGAAATGTTGATAAGGTGTTAAAAAATGAAAAATCAATGTTTACAATAACGAAATGGGTAAAATCGGCCGGGGACTCTAAAATAGTAATTTTGAACCCTGCGCAAGCAACCCGTTTCAAATCATCCAATCAGAAAAAAAAATTGTCCGATGGGTAAAGTAATTGCCATAGCGAATCAAAAGGGAGGAGTTGGGAAAACCACTTCAGCAATCAATCTCGGAGCCAGCCTGGCTGTGCTCGAAAAGAGGGTGCTGATCATTGATGCAGATCCGCAGGCCAATGCCACTTCGGGCTCCGGGTTTGACATCAAAAAGGTGAATACAAGCATCTATGAATGTCTCATCGAGGATGCAGATCCCAGGAAGATCGTCCTTCACAGTGAAATCGAACACCTGGATCTGATCCCGTCCCACATTGATCTGGTGGGCGCTGAAATTGAGATGCTCAATATGAATGCGAGGGAATACATGCTCAAGAATGTGATCAGCAAGGTAAAGGATGATTACGATTACATCCTGATTGACTGCTCCCCTTCGCTGGGACTGATCACAGTCAATGCCCTGGCGGCGGCCGATTCACTGATTATCCCGGTCCAGTGCGAGTATTTTGCCCTGGAAGGCCTGGGAAAATTGCTGAATACCATCAACATCATCCAGCGGGGACTCAACCCGGACCTGGAGATCGAGGGATTCCTGCTCACCATGTACGATGCAAGGCTGAGGCTGGCCAACCAGGTGGTGGATGAAGTGAGAAAGCACTTTCAGCAAATGGTATTCGAAACCATTATCCAGCGGAACATCAAGTTGAGTGAGGCACCCAGTTTCGGGAAACCCGCGGTGCTTTATGACGCCGAATCGAGGGGTGCAGTGAGTTACCTCAATCTGGCCAGGGAGATCCTGCAGAAAAATGAAGAGACCCTTCTGAAGCAGGAAGAAAAAGTATTGGACTAACTGAAAATCCGTATGGCAGCACAAAAGAATGTATTGGGAAGGGGACTGGGAGCATTGATCGATGTTTCTGATAATAGCAACAAGGAACTGATCCAGTCACCTTCGGCGGTGAATGAGATCCCGTTGAAAAGCATTGCTGTGAATCCATTTCAGCCCAGGTCCTCATTTGACGAAGAATCCATGATGGAACTGGTCATGTCGGTGGAGAAGCACGGGATCATCCAGCCCATTACGGTCCGAAGAGCTGCTGACAACAGTTACCAGCTGATCACCGGGGAACGCCGGCTCAGGGCTGCACTGAAGGCAGGATTGAAAAGGATCCCGGCCTATGTGCGTGAGGCAGGAGATGAGTCCATGATGGAGCTGGCACTGGTCGAGAATATCCAGCGGGAAGACCTGGATGCCATTGAAGTAGCCATTTCATACCAGAGGCTTATAGAAGAGTTCAACCTGACCCAGGAGGGTCTTGGAGACCGGGTGGGGAAGAAACGGGCCACCATTGCCAACTACCTTCGGCTGCTGAACCTCCCCGTGGAGGTGCAGACTGCCATCAGGGAAAAGAAGCTTTCCATGGGCCATGCCAGGGCCCTGCTTGGTTTTGAGGATAAACAGGAGCAGATGGATGCATTTGCCAGGATTCTTTCTCATGACCTTTCCGTAAGGCAGGTGGAACAACTGGCCAGGAGGTCCAAGTTTGCCGGGTCCGCCCGGACAATCCGGGAGGAGGAGCCCAGATCCGATTATGAGGACCTGAGGGAGCACCTTTCTCACCATTTCGGAGCCACGGTCGGGTTCAAACGAAGCAATAAAGGTATGGGCCACATCGTTATTCCATTCAAATCGGATGAAGACTTACAGCGCATCGTTAGTATACTCGATAAACCGGGTAAATGAACAGGATTCTACTGACACTTTTTACCTTTGCCTTTCTTTCTGCCATGGCCCTTGGCCAGGAGCGGACAAAACCTGACCTGTCCCGTACTCCTGCACATACAATCAGGCCCGACACTGCCGGGATCAACGAAGAGCCTGGAGAATATGTTCCCCTGTGGGAATCCGATACGATCATCCGCGGACAGGATTCGGTTCTGGTGATCAGGGAGGCACCCCTGCTGGAATCCGATACCGTTTATGCTCAACCGGATTTCAGCCACTCACCCTCAAGGGCGCTCATGTTTGCCCTGGTGCTGCCGGGTCTGGGCCAGGCCTATAACAATAAATACTGGAAGATGCCCATCGTTTGGCTGGCCCTGGGTGGGGCAGGTTATGCCATCTCCTATAACAGAGGGAATTACCTGCTTGCAGTGGAGGAGTACGCCAGAAATCCAGATAATACCAACGAGAGGATACTTACGACATGGAGGCGGTGGATGGAGTTGAGTTATATCTCAATGATTGGAGTATATGCCCTGCAGGTCCTGGATGCCTATGTGGATGCGCAGCTTTACAGCTGGGATGTGAACGACAATCTCTCCATGGGTGTGTCTCCCTCGCTCCAGCCCCTGATGAGCCCCGCCAGCCTCACCGGCCAGGCATACGGACTCACATGCACTTTCAAACTCAAATGACAATGCGCAGAAAAAGTAGAGCGGCTGTTTTACACCTGTTGACCGGGGTGATGATCTGGTTGACCACCGGGTTACTGGGTCAGGAGATGGACTCCCTCCAGGAGCAGTTTTTCCCCGAGGGAGAACTGGAGCTGAGGGCAGGGGATAACCTGGACAGCCTGCTGAACCTCTGGTATGTGAACCAATCACTCGAGGCAGCAGTGGACGATTACATTGCAGAGGCAGATACGCTCTTTCCCGATTTTCCCGATTCGGTCTACATGGCCCGGTTGGCCGAAATCCCTTCGGTGGTGGATCTCACCTACAACCGCATTGTAAAGAACTACATCAACGTTTATACCCGGCAGCGCCGCGAACAGGTCCGTGTCATGCTGGGTCTTTCCGGGTATTATTTTCCCATCTACGAGGAGATTTTTGACCTGTATGGGGTGCCTTACGAGCTGAAGTACCTCTCTGTCATTGAATCGGCACTTAACCCCAGGGCAGTTTCCCGTGCAGGGGCAGTGGGAACCTGGCAGTTCATGTACAGCACGGGCAAGCATTACGGGCTTACCATCAATTCCCTTGTGGATGAACGGCGCGACCCGGTGGCATCCACCCATGCGGCAGCCAGGTATCTGGCGGACCTGTATCGTATCTACAAGGATTGGACACTGGCCCTGGCAGCTTACAATTGCGGACCGGGCAATGTGAACAAGGCCATCCGCCGGTCGGGCGGGCGGCACAATTTCTGGGAGATCTATTACTACCTGCCCAGGGAGACACGGGGTTATGTCCCTGCTTTCATCGCCGCCACCTATACCATGAACCAATTTGCGGATCACCTGATTACCGCTGCACCCCTTCAGCTGCCGGCACATACCGACACCATCATGGTTCACGAGCCTGTGCACCTGAAGCAGATTGCCGAAGTGCTGGGAATCCCGGTGCAGCAGATCAGGGACCTGAACCCGCAATACCGTACGGATGTGATCCCCGCTACCCCGAAAATCCCATATGCAGTCAAGATTTCCCAGGAATACACAGCGGCCTTTATTGACTTGCAGGACAGCATCTTTGCCTATAAGGATTCGGTGTACTTTGACAAGGGGAAACTGGTGGCTACGCCCCAGCACTTTACTCCGGGAACCAGTATGGATTTGCCGTCCGACAAATATGAAAAGCTCTTCTACACTGTGAAATCGGGAGATAACGTGGGCTACATTGCCGACTGGTACGACGTGCGCGCCTCCGATCTCCGGTACTGGAACAACATCAGCCGGAACATGATCCGGACAGGACAGAAACTGGTGATTTTTAAGCCCAAGGGCAAGGCTGTCAGGTACAGTGAGGTGAACAGCATGAGTTTTGCAGTAAAACAGCGTTTCGCAGGTCACGAAATGCCGGCCACCACGAGCAGCCAGTCGGGCACAGCCGGTGCCGCAACTGAAACAGCCTCACAGGGTGCATTGGCAGAGGACACAAATGCCGAATACATGACTTACAAGGTCCAACCGGGTGACACGCTCTGGGAGATTGCCAGGCAATACCCGGGTGTCTCCGAGGATGATATCGCCAGGCTCAATCACATTACCAATGCCTCCAAAATACAGCCCGGACAGGTGATCAGGATCAAGCGAAAGAGCTGACAGACTCTTGGAATTTCCGCATTGAACGCTATATTTGGTTTATGAAGCCACTGCGGATCTTCATTTTTTTTATGGCAGTAGCCCTCCTGCTGTTTCTCCTGGCCCTTATTTTCCCCCGGCAGGGAATCACTATCACACCCGGTGTTCATTTAAAATTCATGGACCTTACCGATATTTCTGTCAGGGATACGGCGGACAGGGACCGGGTGGTGGAGCAGATTGTGGCCGCTTCCAACGTCACCGAGGATCCGGAAGAAGGTTTTCAGCCGGACAGCCTGCCTGCATCTGATTCAGAAACGATCATCCAGGTATTCAATGCGGCCAATGCCGACAGCCTGAAACAGTCGGTTTACCGGATCCGGTTTGCCCAGGGGGAATCACAAATGCTTGATCCCTTTTTTGCAAAGCTGGATGGACTTCTTGACGGATCGGTGCCCCGCACCAGGATCATGCATTTTGGCGATTCCCAGATAGAGAATGACCGGATGACCGCGCTGATCCGCTTCAGGCTGCAAAAACAGTTTGGGGGTTCAGGGACCGGGCTTGTCCAGGCCATCCCGCTCTATTCGGGTCACATGGCCTTTGAACAGGAAGTATCGGGAGCGTGGCTGCGCTATACTTTTTTTGGAAACAGGGACTCGGTCATTACCCACAATAATTACGGGATCATGGGGGCCTTCTCATCGGTTCCCCCGCCTGAAGAGGGGGTGTGGCCCAGTTTGGAGTACAGGTTCAATACATCGCGCCGTACCGGTACCTTCGACCGGGTCAGGGTGTTTCTCCATTCCTACGCGGATGATGCATCCATGGCATTTATGGTGAATGACACCCTTACAGATACCATCAGGAACATACCCGGCGGATTCAGCGTGGCCGATTACCGACACCACTCCCTGATCAGGGAGCTTGCCCTTCAGATGAATCTTCCCCGGGGGGGAAGGATTTACGGGATCTCTTTTGAATCAAACAGGGGACTTCAGATGGATAACATCGCCATGCGCGGGGGATCCGGACTCATATTCTCCAAGATGGACCGGGAGCTGCAGATCCGGATGCTGGAGTACCTCTCTCCCGGACTCCTGATCCTGCAGTACGGGGGGAATGTGGTTCCCTATATCAATGCAGAGCGGTACCAGCGCCACTTCAAACGGGAATTGGAACTCCTGAAAGATTTTTGTCCGGGGGTTCCCGTTATTGTGATCGGTCCCTCCGACATGTCCCTCAAGGAGAAAGGTGTTTTTGTGACTTACCCGGGGGTAGAACCTGTGAGGGATGCCCTGAAGAGCGCAGCTCTGGAGAGCGGATTCGCTTTCTGGGATCTCTATGAAGCCATGGGCGGATACAACTCCATGCCCTCCTTTGTGCATTCCGACCCACCCCTGGCTTCCACCGATTATGTGCATTTCACGGCCCTGGGCGTGAACCTGGTGGCGGAGATGTTTTACAATGCCCTGATGCTTGAATACAAAAAATATTCATCCCAAAACAGATAAGCTTGCTCGAGAGCCTGGCGGACATATTTCTATTTGACCCGGAGAAGCCCCTGATCTTCACCCGCCTTTTTTTCTGGGCCTTCTATCTGGTGGTGTTGCTGGTTTACTCGGTCATTTACAGGCAGCGGGCTGTAAGGAACGCATTCCTGTTTGGTGCCAGCCTCTTCTTTTACTGGAAAACCTCTGGGCTCTTCTTTCTGATCCTGGTCTTTTCGACCTTTTCGGATTATTACCTGGGAAACCTGATCCACCGGGCCAAAAGAAAGGAGTGGAAGAAGTTCGGGGTGGGTTTGAGCGTGGTGGTCAACCTCTTCCTGCTCTCCTATTTCAAATACACCTATCTTTTCGTGGATACGGTCAATGCCATTTTCAATACGGACCTGGAGGTGGTAAACCACCTGGCCCTCTGGTCGAACCGGCTTACGGGAACCCATTTCGATGTGAGCATGATCCTGCTGCCTGTGGGCATCTCCTTCTATACCTTCCAGACCATTTCCTACACGGTGGATATCTACAGGGGCAAGGTGGACCCGGTGCAGCACATCCTCGATTTCGGTTTTTATGTCTCTTTCTTTCCCCAGCTGGTGGCAGGACCCATCGTCAGGGCATCGGAATTTATCCCCCAGTTATATAAACGGTACAGCCTCTCCATGGAGGAATTTGGGTTTGCCCTGTTCCTGATCCTGAAGGGGCTGTTCAAAAAGATGTTCATCGGCGACTACATTGCCCTGAATTTTGTGGACCGGGTGTTTGCCAATCCGGTTGGATTCTCGGGATTCGAAAACCTGATGGCCCTGTTCGGTTACTCCCTGCAGGTATATGTGGATTTTTCGGGGTACACCGACATTGCCATCGGTGTGGCACTTTTGCTTGGCTTCAGGCTTCCCAAGAACTTCAATTCACCTTACAAGGCCACCAGTGTGGGATCTTTCTGGAAGCGTTGGCACATTTCTCTCTCCAGCTGGCTGAAGGATTACCTCTACATTCCCCTGGGAGGGAACCGGAAGGGGAAGATCATGACCGACGTGAATCTGATGATCACCATGCTGCTGGGCGGATTGTGGCATGGGGCCAGCTGGCAGTTTGTGGTCTGGGGCGGGTTGAACGGAGTGGGACTGGTGGTGTACAAGCAGTGGAAAAAAATCAGCCCCTACGAGCAGAGCAAGCACTGGGGGGTGCGCTTCTGGAAGATCTTCAATACCTTCCTCTTCATCACCTTTACGCGGATCTGGTTCAGGTCCGAATCCATGGGAAAAGCGAACCAGCTGATCCACCAGGTTCTGCACGAGTTCAAAGGATCGATCATTCCCCATGTGTTGTGGAGTTACAGGCTGGTCTTCGGGATCATGGCCCTTGGGTATTTTACCCACTGGGTACCGGAGCGCTGGAAGCAGGCC
This sequence comes from uncultured Bacteroides sp., assembly GCA_964453785.1. Taxonomy (GTDB): domain Bacteria; phylum Bacteroidota; class Bacteroidia; order Bacteroidales. The sequence continues at coordinate 51,128 of CAYVRK010000003.1, read as the reverse complement.
CTGATCAACGGATTCATCCGGACCCCGCTCTGGGCCAAGGCCGTCATCACGGTGCTTGTGATCTTTATCATCTACCAGTCGTGGTCAGCCGACCTTCAGCCTTTCATCTACTTTCAGTTTTAATTATGTTCTTTAAGTCAATTCCTTATTTTTGCATTCATGAAGATACAGCGAACATCATACCCTTCCATTGCACTCTGGTTTATCCTGGCAGTCATGTTGGCCAATATGGTGGCCTACCACAACTGGACCAGGTCCAAACCCAATGAGCGGGGCGTGATCAAATGGGACGTCATCTCGTATTATGCCTATCTCCCGGCCACCTTCATTTACGGCGATGTAAAACTGGGATTTCTGGATGATAAATCCTTCAACAACGATAGTAAATTCTGGCCTTATCGTCTGGACAATGGAAACCTTCTTATTCAGACCTCCATGGGCCTCTCCATATTATACAGTCCCTTCTTTTTCGCGGCCCATGCCCTGGCACCCCTGTTTAAGCAGGCACCGGACGGATACAGTTCCATTTACCAGCTTTTCCTGGCCCTTTCAAGTCTTTTTTATGTAATGATGGGGCTGTTGATACTGAAACGTTTGCTATTGAGGTACTTTACCCATGCCGGGACAGCCATTACACTGTTGCTGGTCGGACTCGGTACCAACCTGTTTTTCTATACAGTACATTTTGGGCCCATGTCTCATGGGTATAATTTCGCCCTGATCACATTGTTTCTGGCACTGATTATCCGCTGGTACGAGAAGCCGGTCATGAAGACCACCATCTTGCTGGGACTGGTGTACGGATTGATTGTGCTGGTGCGGCCATCAAATATTATCGCCGGAACGCTTTTGTTGTTGTGGGGTGTGACCGGATGGGCCTCTTTCAGGGAGCGTATGGGATTCCTGGTTAAGAACTACCTCCACCTGGTGGTGATGCTCCTTTTCTTCATTCTTCCCTGGATTCCCCAGTTCCTGTACTGGAAGGCAGTTACAGGTTCGTTTGTTTTCAACTCTTACGGACCTTCCGGAAGCAGTTTTTACCTGGGTTCTCCACATATATTTGATGTGCTGTTCAGTTACCGGAAGGGATGGTACCTCTATACACCGGTCATGCTCGTAGCCACAGCCGGTTTGTTCGTTTTGAAAGGTGAAGCCCGAAAGGGCAGGTTTGGAATCACCCTCTACCTGATCCTGCAGATCTACCTGCTTGCCAGCTGGTGGTCCTGGTGGAACGGAGGCAGTTTCGGGCATCGTTCATTTATTGATATATACGGAATCATGGCCATTCCGCTTGCAGCCATGATGGATACCGCGTTGAGGCAGAGGAGAAAGGTGGCGGTTGCCGCCATGGCATTGATGGCTTTCCTGCTGTATATGAATCAGTTCCAGACATTCCAGTACAACAAGGGTTATATTCATCATACAGGAATGACCAAAAAAGCATACTGGCTCAATTTCCTGGCCTTCAGGGGCGATGGTTCATGCTGGAACATGCTTTCCCTTCCCGATGCTGAACTGGCCAGGCTCGGGATCTATTACGATTACTACACCGGGACCGACAACACCCCCCTGAAGGAGATGGAGGAGGATGAAGGCATGGCGTTGGTCAGGGAAGAGATCAAAGGGGATAAAAAACTGCAGCGGCAGATTTACAGGCATTCCAAACGAACCGGCCAGACACCCGGGGAGGTTCAGGAGATGGTGGTTGAACGGGTGTATGAATATAAAATTGCAAACCAGACACCTTCCTGATTTACTCCTCTTCAAAGATTTACTCCGCTTTAAAGTTCCTGATCTCAGAAGGGCGATAGAGCGATTTCAGATTAAACAGGTAGACTGCACCCCCTATGATCAGTGAACCCAGATAGATGATCATGAAATAGGCGGTTGATACAGAGAGCGCAAGCTCTTTGGTCCCGTTGGCAAGTTTCCATATCTCCGTAAATACCAGTTCGCGTGTTCCGAAACCGGCAATGGATACCGGCAGGAAAGAAAGGATGTTGGAAATGGAAATGGATCCCACACCATAGATGAAGGGCACCGGACAGGGGGTTCCGTGGGAGAAAAGAACCGGAAGAGAGGCGAGCATGAGAAAGGAGGCCGCTGAGAAAACCAGCGAGGGGATGAAGTTGCTGAATCGGTTCTCCTTCCAGAGCATGTAAACCCCGTCAATTTTTGTATGAAGCCCCGGAAACCGCCTGCTCAGGAACAGCACAGGCCGGAAGAAGAGGGCGGGGGTCAGTACCACCACCAGGGAGCCCATAAACAGCAATCCGATCAGTACAAGCGATAAAATGTTCAAGCCGGTCTCCCTCATCAGGATCAGCAGAGAGATCCCAGCAGCCATGCTAAGGACCAGGATATCCCATATTCTGTCAAGAAATACCGAGGAGGTGGCTGTTGGAATGTCGATGTCGTACCTCCTCTTAAGGAAATAAATCTTTGCGAATTCCCCCAGCCGGCCAGGGGTGATGACGCTTAAAAATCCTGCTGCCAGGTAGAATACAAATGCCGTTCTCCATGTGGTGCTGATCCCGAAGGAACGATTCAGGAGCTGCCAGCGAAGTGCTTTGATACCGAGGATCACACAGAGTACAACCAGGCCGGTCATATATTTCCACAGGGGAAACTCACCCAGTAATGATAAAAAGCTGTTCCAGTCCAGGCCTTTTACCACAAACCAGAGCAGTACGAATCCGGTGAGGTGGAGAACAATAAACAGCCAGCGTCGGGTCTTTGATTTCATGTCAGCGCAGTTGTTCTCTTTTAATTTGATGGGTGGAGCGTTTCCATACCGTTCTGGATTTCTCGAAAATCTTACCAATAAACCCGGGGGAAAACTGCTCCACAATCCACCTGGCCAGTCTTGTCCCCAGCAAAACAAACAAAGAACTGATGACGATCTCCATCAGCCAGCGTTTCAGCGGGAATCCTTTCTGAATGTACCCATAATCGGGAACCGCCCCGCGTCGCATTTTGCGAAAGCGGATCCTTATAAAGGCTCCCCGTTTCTTAAAATCATATCCATGAGAGTGCATATCAATGCACTCTTTTTCGGAGACCGGCAACAATTCAAGCCAGCCCTCATTTTCCATCTCCTTCAGGATATCCATTCCCTTTTTTGACCGGGGGATCACCAGGGAAAAGCCTTTTCCCCGTTCCTCATACTCCGGTGCCCAGGCATCTCCCCCGGAGAGGTCAGTAAACTCATTGGTAAAGTCAGTGCAATAGAGGCTGTTTCTTACAATATGAAAGGGAATCAGGTAATTGGCATGAAATTTCTTCAGTTCAATAACCCGGCCCGAGTCCAGTTCAACACGCATGTTCCCCGGCCACTCACCATGCCTGAAGTCGAGTTTCCGGATTTGCGTATGGTCTTTCTCACCGTAAGACCGGAGGAAACTCTTCACCGAGGAGAAATAAAGGGTATTCCCGTAGAACGGACCGAACAGGCAGGTGATGTTGGACACCGCCGGATCTCCTGATTTCTGCAGTTTCCGGATGGACTGAACCTGCCCCGGAAGCCCCACATAGGCCAGCTTGCCTTTGAAAATGGCGCTTTTTTCCAGGATCTCATTCACCGATGTAATGATGTATTTGCTCTGTGCCCCCTCCAGCACCTCCTCCCTGGTGGTGGCAATAAAGGGTTCGGTGAGCCAGGGTTTTCCGGGCGACATCCTGGTGATGATGGCCCCGTCGATCCGTTTCTTTTCCAGCAGGAAGATGAGAACCGAAGAAAGGATGCCACCGCTGGCTCCGGAGAGTCGCAGCCCGGGATCTTTTGAGTACCCGATGTAGAGGTTTTCATACGGACCGGTATAGGGATGAAAGTGGGGGGCGTTGCCGAAGAAGTGCTCCCTGTACGCAGGGAAGTTAAACTGCCGGCCCGGACAGGCATTCCAGATCCGGTCGGCCATCTCGTCCGATATGTCACCGGTGAATTCCGGTAAATACCTGCCCTCCCTGTTGTCAAAACGGATGTTTCCGGCGGACAGCCCTACACAGGTTCCGCAACGGTTGCAAAGCTCCGACCGCATCACGCGGGATAGCAGTTTTTTACTTTTTATTGCAGACATAGATTTGACGGATTCCAAGCTCAGAGAACCATGTATTCTGAAACCTGTTCAGCAATTTCTCGCCCCATCTTTTTAATCCGGCGGGACCCACGGGTATCAGAACACTTCCCTCATGATGCAGCAGATTCCAACCGGTCAGTTCAAACATCCTTCTCACCCTGTGGGAAGGCGGAAAACGGTGGGGGCCTTCGCCATGTCCGCCAAAAAGTGTTGTAAAGACCTTATAGGGCAACTCGCTCGTTGCCGGCGGACAGCTAAGGACCAGGATGGTATCTTTTACTGACACCCTGTGCAACTCCTCGAGAAACCTGAGCGGTTCGGAGACGTGTTCCAGTGTTTCAAGGGAAACAATGCGGTCAAATTCACCTGTCTCGAAGGGAAGGGTGGAGTAGGTGTCTATTTTTTTCTGTTCAATTCCCGGTCTGATCTTGCCGGCCACGGCCATGAGTCCGGCCGATATTTCGGCGTTCATCACCCGGCACGATTTGTTTTCCCTCAGAATGTAATCAGCGGCTTCCCCGTCACGGCTTGTGATGTTCAGGACTTTCATGCCTGCATCCAGCCGAAGGTGCATGATGGATGCCATGAATCGCTGGTCGTGGGTATCCTTAACTTTGTTGTTCTCCTCCACATAAATGGAGGCCACCCGGTCCCAGTGTGCTTCAACATCCCGGTCGCTCCATCTGTTTTTTGGAATCCGGTTCCCCATGCTACTGCTTCCTCCTGTTTAGGATGGAGATCTGATCGGCTACCAATCCGATAAAAAACAGAAACATACCCAGCATGGTCAGGACCACGGCACCGTTTGAAAAGCGGTCATACATCAGGTAGCCTGCCACTCCGAAACCGATACCGGCTATAAAAGAGACCAGACTGGCCGGGAAGAAAACCTTCAGTGGATTGAAAAGCATGATGATCCTGAACAACAACAGAATGGTTTTGGAGCCGTCTTTCAACATCTTTACGTTGCTTTTCCTGCCAATGCGCTCACCCACCTCAATGGGGAAGGTCCCGATGTCATATCCTTCTTTCAGATGTGCCAGGGTGGAGGTTGTTGAAAAGGAGAATCCATTGGGCATGAGGTGAAGCATCCCTTCTATGATCTCTTTGTGGAATCCCCTGAATCCGGAGTTGTAATCTGGCAGCTTCTGTTCCACGAGGTATTCTCCGATTCTTTTGATCAGCCTTTTTCCTGCTTTTCTTCTTTTCACCTGGAAGGAGGAGCGGCTGCGTTCACCGATCACCATGTCATGTGATTCAAGCATTTTAATGATCTCTTTCAGATCGCCCGGATTGTGTTGTCCGTCACTGTCCATCAGGAGTACCAGGGCACCGTTGGCTTTTCGAATTCCTGTCTTTAAAGCGGCCCCGTACCCTTTGTTTATATGGTGCCTGTATAAGGTCACCGGATAGGCTCTGATGATTTCGGCAGTGGCATCCTCTGATCCATCATCCACAACAATGATCTCGTGCTCTTCATGAAGTTTCAGATCCACAAGCTGCTGCAAAGTCTGACCAATGGCCTCCTCCTCATTGTAGGCGGGAATAACAATCGATACAGGGACTTTTCCCATATGAAACCCGATATTGGTGTATTGGATATCAAACCTACATAAAATATTTTAAGTACGTTTGTATTATCAACGAGGCTCCATAATTATTGTTTCAGTGCTGCTAAAATCCAATCTAACCAACACCTGCTTCTGCCGATGATAGCCAGATCGTTTATGAATAAGTACGGAGCATCCATTACAGTGGTCCTCACTGCAGTTATCCTGTTTGGATTATTTAACAAAATGGTATTGAATGCCAACCAGCTCTCTTTTACAGATTATGGTGACGGATTGAAATCCACCTTCGGAACAGTGTATCACATCAAGCATGATGATGCATACTGGCAGACCCTGGCCATGAACTATCCCTTTGGAGAATCTGTTTTTTTCACAGGAAACCAGGCGGTCCTTTCCAATTCCCTGAAACTACTGAAAGATGCGGGATGGGATCTTTCCGATTATGCAATGGGAATCAGTAACATCCTGATCCTCTTGTCATATGTGATTGCATCGCTGTTAATTTACCTGATCTTCAGGGAGCTGAAGATGGATGGGTGGATGGCTGTCCCCGCCTCACTGATCATCATACTGCTCTCCAACCAGTGGGAGAGGATTGGAGGCCATTATAACCTGGCCTATGCCTATCTGATCCCTGTTATTTTGTACCTCCTGCTCCGCTTCTACCGGAAACCCACCTACCTGGTTTCAGTGATCTTCGGGATACTGGTGATCCTGTTCAGTGCCAAGCAGCTCTATGTGGCAGCTTTTATTTTGGTACTGTGGATTCCGTTCTGGATCTTTATCTTCTTTCAGGACAGGGAGAAGTTCGGCAAACCCGGGTTTGTTTTGTCCCATGTGCTGATCCAGTTTATACTCCCCTTCATCCTTTTTAGTTTGTTTACCGGCATGCATGACCCCGGAGTGGACAGAACCAGTTATCCGTGGGGTTTTTATCTCAGCAGGATCAGGCTTGAGGCAGTCTTCCTTCCCGACGGTCTGCCCCACGGAAAGTTTCTTCATATCAAAGGACCGTTAAGGAGCAAAGCCTATGTAAGTTTACTGGGTACCTTTGTGACTGCTTATATCTTTGTAACTGTCCTGATTAATCTGTGGAGGAAACGATCCATTCAGGCTTTCAGGGTATCGGATCAACCTGCGTGGAATATATTGTTCTGGGCGGGGGTGATCTCATTGTTCATTGCCATGGGTTGGCCTTTTTCACCCGGATGGGACAGACTGCTCAATTACACGGGCCCGTTCAGACAACTCAGGGCCATTGGCCGGTTTGTTTTCCCCTTTTATTATACGATGACCATCACCTCCTTCCTCGTACTCTGGAAATGGTATACGACCACTCCGTTCAGGTTTAAGACTGTGGTACTGGTACTGGTTCTTCTTTTTACAGGATACGAATCAGTGGCTTATATATGGAAGGTTCCAAGGACCCATGAACACGCCATCGATTGGCATTCAGGAATATACAACCGATCGGAGCAAAATGAGTGGTATACCAGGCACGATTTTACCCAGTACCAGGCGATTGTACCCTTGCCCTATTTCCATATTGGATCTGAAAACTACTGGCTGGGTGACCAGTCCCCGGTGATCGTTCCTGCCTATGCAGCGGCAGTGGGAACAGGTTTGCCTCTCACAGCAGTGATGCTCAGCAGAACCTCCATTACCCAGACATTGATGAATCTGGATTTAATCATGGAGCCCTATCATGAATTCCCTATACTGAAGGAATTCCCCGATTCAAGGCCACTGTTGCTGTTAAGGCATAAGAAAGGTGTACTCACCGGCCCGGAAAAGGCACTTGTTGCCAAGGCATCGAAGCTGGATGAAAATGATGCACTCCTGGTTTATTCCCTTTCCCTGGACAGCATTCCGGGCTTGATTGCTGACCGGCAAAGGGAACTGGAATCCATGGTCATGAAAGAGGCCTTCGGGAAAGATTCATTGTTGTGGACTGCAAGAGAGGGGACCGGAATCCTGTTCGAAGACTTTTCAGATGAAGAGGGTGGCCTGTTCCGGTCCGAGTTTATCAATCCCACCACCCTTTATGAAGCAATCATGCCTGATACTGGCAACTACCTGGTATCCTTCTGGTTCGATGGGGCTGACCGGGATTTATGGCCCAGGACACAATTCTGGACAGAACTCTACCGAGAAGATGGCAGCAAGTACCTTTATAAATTTACAGACTTCTTCCACGAGATGGTGCTGAGAAACGGGACATGGGGACTCATAGAGTATCAGATCCATGTGGAACAGCCAAATTCAAGGTTGAAAATTGCCTTTAAAAACAGGATCATTACAAAAGGACAAATGACCATCGACAGGCTCCTTGTGAGGCCTTCTGATCAGATTCATGTGGTCAGGGAAAATGGAGAAACCTGGGTGAACAACCGCCAGCTCCTCATCAAGGAGGTGAAAGGTGCAAGGTTATTTTAGTCGGACAGTAGTGGTAAAATATAAATCTTACTTTTAAAGTGAAAAAATCGCACCATGCTAAGCATTGTTCTTCCATCCTATTATGAAGAGGACAACGTCCGGTTCATGTATCAGGAGATTTTAAGACATGTGGGCCTCACATCCTCTCTTGAAATAATTTTCGTGGACGATGGAAGCAAAGACCGGACTTTCGAGGAGGTTCACTCACTGGCAAAGGAAGATAAGAGGGTAAAGGGCATCCGTCTTTCCAGAAACTTCGGACATCAGACAGCCCTTTTGGCAGGATTGAAGGAATCTACCGGAGAGAGGGTGATTATGATGGATGCAGACGGCCAACATCCACCGGCACTGATCCCGGAATTGTTGAAAAAGATGGACGAGGGATACGACATTGTGAATACCATTCGGAAAGATACGGAGGGTGCCGGAATCGTAAAGAGGACCTCTTCAAAATGGTTTTACAGGATTTTTAATGCCCTGTCGGATGTGAAAATTGAACCCGGTGCAGCCGATTTCCGGATTTTAAACCGAAAAGCCCTTTTGGCATTTTTATCCATTGAGGAACAGGACAGGTTTACCAGGGGCCTTGTTAGCTGGATGGGATTTAGGCAGACTACCATAGCGTATAAGGCAGAGCGCAGGCAGGCTGGTGTTAGCAAATACACCCTTAAACGAATGCGCATTTTCGCAGTAGACGGAGTTACCTCCTTTTCATCCAGGCCCTTGAGGATGAGTACCACGTTTGGTTTTATTACCATGCTTGCCGGAATTCTCTACGCAATCTATGCTCTGGTGATGAAACTGACAGGGAATACAAATCCGGGGTGGACCTCCCTGCTTTTAACAATTCTATTCCTTGGGGGCATTCAATTGATCAGCATCGGTATACTTGGAGAATACCTGGCCAGGATCTACAATGAAACCAAGCGCCGGCCCCGCTACTTTATCCAGGAACGGACAGACGACTGACTGGCTCGCGTAATTTTCTGTGGAGAATGGCTTGCTTATTTCGAGATGGGCATGGCAAAATTCAATACATCCGGTCCGGTGATCTCCTTTTCGCAGAGGATGATCAGGCGCTCCAGCACATTGCGGAACTCACGGATGTTCCCGGTCCAGGTGATCTTCTGAAGCTCCCTGATGGCATCCGCTGTGATCACTTTGGGCTGTGTTCCGTATTCCTGGCATATCAGGGAGTTGAAATGGTCTGCCAGAAGCGGAATGTCCTCCAGCCTGTCGTTCAGTGAGGGTACATGGATCAGGATCACGCTCAGCCGGTGGTAGAGGTCCTCCCGGAACCGGCTCTTATCAATCTCCTCCCTCAGGTTCTTGTTGGTGGCAGCCAATATGCGCACATTCACGTTAATGTCATTGTCGCTTCCCACCCTGGAGATCTTGCTCTCCTGGAGGGCACGCAGCACCTTGGCCTGAGCCGAAAGGCTCATGTCACCGATCTCATCCAGGAAGATGGTGCCTCCGTCGGCCTGTTCAAATTTTCCCTTGCGCTGCTTAATGGCCGAGGTAAATGCTCCCTTTTCGTGCCCGAACAGTTCACTTTCGATGAGCTCCGAGGGGATGGCTGCGCAGTTTACCTCAATGAAAGGTCCGGCAGCGCGGGCGCTTTTTTCGTGAAGCGATCTGGCCACGAGCTCTTTTCCGGTGCCATTGGAGCCTGTGATCAGTACCCTGGCGTCGGTGGGGGCCACCTTATCGATCATGGCTTTCACCTGCTGAATGGCCTGAGATTCGCCCACCATCTCATAGGCCTTGCCCACCTTTTTCTTGAGTACCCTGGTCTCGGTGATCAGGGTGGTTTTGTCCAGCGCATTCCGGATGGTGATCAACAGCCGGTTCAGGTCCAGGGGTTTTTCAATGAAGTCGTAGGCGCCTTTTTTGATGGCCTCCACGGCATTGTCGATGTTTCCGTGACCCGAGATCATGATCACCTGGGCGTCTCCCTCTTCCATGAAGATCTTTTCAAGGACCTCCAGACCATCCATCTCGGGCATCTTGATATCACAGAGCACAATGTCGAAATGTCCGCTCTTGTATTTTTCCAGGCCTTCCGCCCCATGCTCTGCCAGCTCTACAGTAAATTTTTCGTATTCAAGGATCTCTTTGAGGGTATTCCGGATGCTTCTTTCGTCGTCTATGATTAGGATATGTGCCATGCTTGATATGGATTAGATGCCCACCAGTTCCGAAATCACACCCTCTTTGAGGGCAAACTCGGAGTGCACCAGCTGTTTGATGTGGCATTCGCGTATTACAAAACTAACAAAAATCACGGCCGCAACGACCATCTCCAAGCGAACAGGTTCAATGCCCGGCATCAACTTTCTCTCGGCAAGGGTGGAACGGACCAGCAGCTGGTGGGTCTTTTTAAAATCCGGCATGGGTATTTCCCGGCCGTGACCCATATCGGCCACCATTCCGCTCCGGTACCTGATCATGGCATAGAAGGTGTCAAAGGAACCCGAAGCACCTAACAAAATCTTCGGTTTCTCCTTTTTTACCACCTCGAACAGGGGCTGTAGCTCATGCCTGAAATAGGATTCGAGGGCCTGGATCTCCTCATGGGTAATGGGATCCGAAATGTCAAACAACTCAATGATCCGGGCCATGCCCAGTTCGAAACTTTGTTTCCAGATGATCCCATCTTTGTTACAGAGGATGAATTCATTGCTCCCGCCTCCGATATCCAGGATAAGAACCTTTTTTTCTGTGATCTCCACAGCCTGCCTGACTCCCTTATAAATCAGCTCGGCTTCCCTGCCTCCGGGGATTATCCTGACCTTGAAGCCGAATCGCTTCTCCACCTCGTCAACAAATTGCTGTCCGTTGCTGGCGTTCCGGATGGCTGAGGTGGCAAAGGCCCGGATCTCTTCCACCTCGAATTTTTTGATGGTCTCCATCAGGTTGTTGATGGCCACAAAGCCGCGTTCGAAGGCAGCAGGAGTAATGCGGTTGATCTGAATCCCCCCGCGTCCCAGTTTCGCCGGTTGTTTGCCGGAGTAGATGATGTCAAAGCTGCGGTCTTTTCGTTTCGCGATCAGAAGATTGAATGTGTTGGTGCCGAAATCAAGAATTGCAATCATGCTACGAGCTATAGCGGAGCCATTTCCAGATCTCCCGGTAGGTGATTTTTTTACCGTACATGAGAATTCCTGTGCGATAGACTTTTCCTGCAACCCAGGTCATCCCAAGGAAAGTTCCCATGAGGAGAGAACCGGATACAATCACCTGCCACCAGGGCACCCCGAATGGAATTCGAACCATCATGACCACCGGTGAGGTAAATGGAATCATGCTGAACCAGAACGGCAGAGCTGAATCGGGATTGTTGATGGCACTGATCATCACGTAGATGCCAAGAATCAGCGGCAGAATGACAGGCAGGATCAACTGCTGGGTATCGGTTTCGTTATCCACCATGGATCCGATGACCGCAAACATGGCAGCATAGAGCAGGTATCCGAAAATAAAATAGAAGAGGAATGATCCGATCATCACCCCTGCATTGATCGTTTTCAGGGCGGTGAAAATCTCCTGCGCCTTGTCCATATCTTCCCCTGAAAGGACAGCCGTTGCTGCTGTATCCGTTTTGTCCTGATCAGCCCCGCCCTCCCGGAACAGGTCGGTACCTGTTACCTGTTGGGTGGGAGTCTGGTTCAGCTCAGGGAAGAATGCGGCTTTCAGACCCGTGATCAGTACAAAAGAGAAGACGATCCATATTAAAAACTGGGTAAGGCCTGTGAGGCCCACCCCGATGATTTTGCCCATCATCAGCTGGAAGGGTTTGACCGAACTAACGATTACCTCGATAATGCGGCTCACCTTCTCTTCGATCACACCGCGCATGACCTGTGATCCGAAGAAAAAGATAAAGAAAAAGATCAGGAGCCCTCCCATGTATCCTACGCCCATGACAACACCTGTATTGGATTCCTGGGTCTCCCCGTCCCTGGTCCAGGTGATGGTCCGGACATTCAGTTTGGTTTCCACCTCTGCCAGGATCCGCTCAATGTCATGGATGTCATGTTTGGCAAGTTTCAGGTGTTCAATCTCTGACTCCATGGAACGCTTGATGTAATTGGTAACATCCAGCGAGGTCTGTTTGGTGGAATAGATCAGCGAAGATTCAGAGGAGAGGATGTTGGAGGGGATAAATAAAATGGCATAATACCCCGATTCATTAAATCCCTCCTTGAAGGTCTCCAGCGGGACCCCTTCGATCACTTTAAATTTCAGGTAGTCGGTGCCGGGAATGACACAGGTGGTTCCATCCGGTGTGTACTCGGTGAAGAGTTTGGACTCATCAATGACCACCACGGTTTTCTCTTCCTTGTCCTTCATGGTGGCGAAGTACATGGGTATCAGCACATAGGCTGCAAAGATGAAAGGTCCGAGAACGGACATAATGATGAACGATTTCTTCCGGATACGGGTCAGATACTCCCGTTGGATGATCAGCGATGTTTTGTTCATGTCGTCCGGTTGGTTTTTCTGGAAGCGGTTTTCACCACCTGGATAAAGATATCATTCATGCCGGGGAGAATCTCCCGGAACGCTTTGACCTCGGTGATCTCCACCAGGTTCTTCAGCAGATCATTGGGTCCCCCATCCTTTGTGATCCGGATGGTGGCCTGCTGTCCCATTCCATTCTCATCCAACTGCAGCACTTCAAACCCGGTTTCAAGTCCGGCCGTAAGTTTCTCCGGCTCTCCCATAAAGGTCACGTGGTACTTGTTGGCCCGGTATTTCTTCCTGATTTTTGAAATCTCTCCCTGGAGCAAGGTCTCCGATTCATTGATCAGGGTGATGTGATCACATAATTCCTCTACCGATGACATGTTGTGGGTGGAAAAAATGATGGTGGCTCCCTGCTTTTTCATCTGGAGGATCTCCTGCTTCAGCAGGTCCACATTGATGGGGTCAAATCCGCTGAAGGGCTCGTCAAAAATCAGCAACCCGGGTTCGTGGAGAACGGTGGTGATGAACTGGACTTTCTGGGCCATTCCCTTGGAGAGTTCCTCCACCTTCTTGTCCCACCAGGCACTGATCTCAAATTTTTCAAACCAGACTCTCAGCCGCTTCATGGCCTCCTGCCGGCTCAGCCCTTTGAGCCGTGCAAGGTAAAGGGCCTGTTCACCCACCTTCATTTTCTTGTAAAGGCCCCGCTCTTCGGGCAGATAACCGATCATGGCACGGTGCTTGTTTCCGATGGGTTCCCCCCTGAACAGAATGGCCCCCTGGTCGGGTGCGGTGATCTGGTTGATGATCCTGAGCAGGGTGGTTTTCCCTGCACCGTTGGGCCCCAGAAGTCCGTAAATACTTCCTTCCGGAACTTCGATGGAAACCTTGTTCAGTGCCCTGTGGCCCCTGAAATCCTTGACAACTGCATCAGCTGTTATAAGGTTCATTCAAATAAGTTTTTCATCCGGTTGAAAAAACCGTTTTCAGATTTATCCGGTCTGGGTGTAAAGCTATCCGATTGCTCCAACTTTTCAAAGATTTTCCGCTCCTCTTTATCCAGGGATTTGGGGATCCAGACGTTGATCTGCACCAGCAGATCACCCCTTCCGTATCCGTTCACTTCGGGTACCCCTTTTCCCCTCAGGCGAAGGATCCTTCCGGGTTGTGTCCCGGCTTCGATCTTGATCTTCGCTCTTCCTTCCACGGTAGGAATCTCCACTGTGGCACCCAGGGCAGCCTGGGGAATGCTCAGATAGAGGTTGTAAATCAGATCGCTTCCGTCCCTGGTCAGATCGGGATGGGTCTCCTCCTGGATGATCACCAGCAGGTCCCCGTTCACACCGCCTCTGCGGGCCGCATTTCCCTTGCCACTCATCTTGACCTGCATGCCCTCGGCCACCCCTGCCGGAATATTGATCTTGATGACCTCATCGGATTTTACGATGCCCTCCCCGTAACAGGATTCACACTTTTCGCTGATGGTTGTACCCTCCCCGTGGCAGGTGGGACAGGTGGAGGCGGTCTGCATCTGTCCCAGGAAGGTATTGGTCACCCGGGTCACCTGGCCTCTTCCGTGGCAGGTAGGACAGGTATTCTTGGAAGTTCCGTGTTTGGCGCCTGATCCGTTGCACGCTTCGCATGCATTGTATTTCTTCACCTTGATTTTTTTCTCCACACCGTTGGCCACCTCCTTGAGGTTCAGCTTCACCTTTACACGCAGGTTGGAACCTTTGGTCACGCCTCCTCCGCGTGACGAACTGCCAAATCCGCCGAATCCGCCGAATCCGCCGAAAATATCTCCGAAATGGGAAAAGATATCCTCCATGGTCATGCCACCGCCGAATCCGCCTGCACCCCCGTTCTCAAATGCAGCGTGACCAAACTGGTCATATTTGCTCCGTTTCTCCGGGTCTGAAAGCACCTCATACGCCTCGGCAGCCTTCTTAAACCGCTCCTCGGCCGCAGCATCCCCCGGATTTTTATCAGGATGATTCTTAATGGCCTGCTGGCGATAGGCTTTCTTGATCTCTTCCGGGGAAGCATTTTTGGATACTTCCAACACCTCGTAAAAATCTATTTTTCCCATAGCTGTTTCTACTCTCCGATGACCACCTTGGCAAAGCGGAGTACCTTTTCGTGAAGGAAATATCCTTTTTGTACCACATCAACCACCTTCCCCTTCATCTTCTTGGATGGAGCAGGGATCTTGGTAATGGCTTCATGCAGATCCGTGTCAAATGGCTTGTTCACAGCTTCGATCTCTTTCACCCCCTGTTGTGCCAGGAAAGCATTGAATTTCCCCGAGATCAGGTGAAATCCCTCTTTGAGAGCACCAATTTCCCTGGCATCATCAACCGATTTGATGGCCCTGTCGAAATCATCAGCAACCGGCAGAAGCGCATTCAAAAGATTCTCATTGGCACTTTTCTGGAGGTCTATTTTCTCTTTCAGGGTTCGCTTGCGGAAATTGTCATACTCGGCTGACAACCTCAGGTATTTGTCCTGCAAATCTGCCAGTATTTCTTCTGTAGAGGGCTCCTTATTCTCTTCCTTCTCCTCAATTTCCTCATTCTCCTCAGCAATTTCATCCTGCAGCGTCTCTTCCTGAACCTGTTCTTCGTTCAGAACCGGATCCACTTCAACCTCTTTATCTATCTGTTTTTCAGATTTATCTGACGTCTTAGCCATTTGTAAATACCTTATTTGAATTCAAGAATATGACCCTTTCAGGTCAAATATTGCGCCATTGCTCCTGTTTTGCCAAATTGTCAGGCGACTCAGTACTCAGCACACAGTACTCAGTACTCAGTGCCTAGTGCCCGGTGCTCAGTCCGTGACCAGGAACAGATATCCTTTCCCTTTTAAGGTCTGAATGCGGATTTTCGGATCATGTTTGAGATATTCCCTGAGTTTTCTGATATAAACATCCAGGTTACGGGAATTAAAAAAGGAATCATCGCCCCATACGTTTATCAGCAGGTGTTTACGTTCGATAACCCGGTTTAATGAGCCAGACAGCACAGAGAGGATCTCCCCTTCCCGAAGGGATAAAGTAAATTTTCCTCCCGGGTATTCGAGCTCGTACCGGTTTGGATAATAGGTATAAAGGCCCAGCCTGACCTGCTCCCGGGTTGGGTTGGAGCCTGATTCAGATCCGTTTGCCAGGGAGAGTTGATTTTCAATTCTTGCAATCAGCTCTTCGATGCTAAATGGTTTGCGGATGTAATCCGTTCCTCCTGCGTCAAAACCCTTTACCAGATCAGATGTCTCCGTCCTGGCGGTAAGAAAAATTACAGGCAATGATGGAATTTTTGATTTAATCTGACGACACAATTCATATCCATCCACATGCGGCAACATGATATCCAGGATACAGATCTGAGGATCAAAATCTGCGAATTGATTCATTACCCTCGCACCATCGGTCTCCCAGATTACCTGGTATCCTTGGTTCTCAAGGGTTTCCTTGACAATTCTTCCCAGATAGGGCTCGTCTTCAATATAGAGAATCCTGGTTTTCAAAATGCTTCAAGGGGAAATTGCAATGTGAATTCACAGCCCCTTTGAGGAAGGTTCCTGAATGTAATGGACCCATTGTGCTGCCCCATGACATGTTTTGCAAAACTTAGTCCCAGTCCGTATCCCTTCACATTGTGCTGATCCCCGGAGGGGATCCGGAAGAACCTCTCAAAGATATATTCCTTATATTCATTGGGAATGCCCGGTCCACGGTCCCTCACGGATATCCTGGGACCAGAAGGCCCGGTTGAAATCAGAAGTTGGATTTCAGGATCGGGGCCTCCATATTTGAGACTGTTGTCGATCATGTTCGAAATGACACCTTCCAGATAGATAGGATCGGCCATGATCATCACAGCATGTTCAGGTATCTCTGTCTTGATCACTGCTCCTGTTTCCCGGGCTTGAATATCGAAGGTTCTAAGGGCGGAGAGTGCTATTTTAACCAGGTCAACGGGTTCTTTATGGAGCGCACCTTTTGCTTTCTGCATGACTTCATGCTGAAGCACCCGGCTTACCAGTTTTTCGAGCCTGTCCGTTTCCCTGGTGGCCATCTCCAGGTATTCGACTGCTTTTTCCGGATCATTTTTCAGATCGAAAGTCCCCAGGGCTTCGAGGGCAATTTTTACAGTGGATACCGGGGTTTTTAATTCATGGCTGATGTTCGCGATAAAATCATCCCGCAATTGATTCATTAACAATTGCTTCCGGAAGTTTCGAAAAGCAAACAACAGGGCCGATGCAGACAATCCGAGCAGGACCATGACAAAAAGGAACTGCGGAAGGATGAGCCTCAGCAAATAGGCCCTGTAATGTTCCACCCTGATACCAGGTAATTCCGGTCCATCCTTTTCCTTTATCAGAAGATTTCGGGGGATTCCCCTTCCCGGGACCCTTGGCCCTTGCTGATCAGGATGAATAACAAAATGTGGCCACCACCCTTCGATTGATTTTTTGAATTGCTCTATGAACAGTGCGGTGTCCACCTGCATGGCAAACACATGTGCAGACGGATGGTCCCTGAAAGATTCGTCTGTTTGGCTGATAAAGAGCTTCACTGTACGTACCAGCATATCCTGTTCTGATTCACTGGTCAGATGCATGGAGTCCCTCCTGGAAGAATCCAAATCTTCCAAAGTTTTAAAATCAAAGGCAAATCCATCCGGGACAAAAGCACTGTCCGACCGAATAGCCCTGAGGCGCATCCCCTGACTGCCGGTATCATTGCGAAAGTGGATATTTCTTTCATCACTGATATTTAGCTCTACCAGCAGAGAATCATTTAAAGAAGGGATCACCAGATGGTTCAAAACAAGGGTATCGATAAGCTGTTCATGGGTTTTGGCATACAGATCAGACAATCTCAGATGCAGATGTTGCCTTTCAAGGCGGTACTGACTGGCCAGCCAGTATGCCATAAAACCGGTCAGCAGAATCTGACTGCTGATCATCAAGACCGCCATCCACCGGTAAGAGGTTCCGAAAGCTTTCATCCGATTACAAATATAGGCTCCAGCTTTTACTTAACAGATTCCATTAACCTTAATTAACCTTGTTTGACCCTGGATTAACCTGCTTGCAAGGTCTGAGCAGCTATTTTTGAAACAAAAACTCTTATGAAGAAAGAAATCTCCATTTTCCTGGCCACAATCACAACATCCCTCGTGTTGGCACAAGAGGATCATGCTTCTCGTTTTGAAGGAACTGTTATTTATGAAGAGGTGGTTCAACTTGACATTCAGCTTGAAGGGGATGCGGCCCGGTTCGCCAATGCCCTTCCCAAAGAGCGCAAATCGCAAAAGATTCTCTATTTCACTGAAGAGGCCGCCATCTATGAGAATCACCATGTGGATGCTCCGGAGGAGGCTATGGAAATGGAGGGAGGAGGCACCGTGATGATTAAAATTCAGGAGCCGGAAAACAAGACCTACCTGGATCTGGCTCAAAAAATGATGATCGAGCAAAAGGAATTTATGTCGCGCATATTTCTGATCCAATCGGAACTTGATCCGGGAAAATGGAAACTGACAGGCAAGCAGAAAATGGTGCTGGATTATTCATGTCAGGAAGCTATTTCCAGCATGGGTGACAAGATAGTCCGTGCCTGGTTTGCTCCTCAAATACCGGTTCCGGCCGGTCCAGGTACCTTCTCAAACCTGCCCGGACTGGTTTTGGCTGTGGATGTGAACGATGGTGATCAGATCATTCAGGCCCTTTCGGTTGATTTGAGCCCGGTGGATAAGCAGGTCATGATAAAACCAACAAAAGGGAAAAAGGTTAGCGAGGAAGAGTACCGGTCCATCGTGGATGAGAAAATGAAGGAGATGGGTACTGAACCGGGAGAAGGGGGGATGTACCATACGGTGGTTGTAGAGATCAAGCAATGAGGAAGCAGTTACTCCTGATCATTCTGATGCAGGCTTGTTTTACCTTTATGGCCCAGGGACAGTCAAACCGCCTGACCGGCAGCTTGTATGATGAACAGTTGTTACCACTGGCATCAGGTACGGTAGTATTGCTCAATCCGGCAGATTCAACCCTGGAGTATTTTGCTATTAGCAATTCAAACGGATCCTTCGAAATGAGGAATATCCGCGAGGGCAGGTACATACTGCAGGCTTCATTTATCGGTTACCGCAGTCTGTTCAAACCCATGATCATCCCACGCAGTCAGGGCCCCGACCTGGGGGATATTATCATGCAACCTTTGCCGGTAAACCTCCAGGGGGCCGAGGTGATCGGAGAGGCCGTACCGCTTCGTATTAACGGAGATACTGTGGAATACAATGCTGCTGCATTCAAGACCCGGCCGGATGCCAGCACCGAGGAGCTGCTGAAGAAATTACCCGGGGTGGAAGTGGACCGGGCAGGGAACATCAAGGCCCTTGGGGAAGATGTAAATACACTCTATGTGGACGGGAAAGAATTCTTCGGTAGTGATCCAACCGTGGCTGCCAGGAATATACCGGCCGATGCCATCAACAAGGTAAAGATTTATGATAAAAAATCAGATGCCACTGAGTTCACAGGGATTGACGACGGTACCCGGAATAAGACCATGAACCTTGAACTAAAGGAGGAGAAAAAGAAAGGGGTCTTCGGAGACCTCCTGGGAGGTGTTGGGACCGGTGAACATTTTAAAGCCAGTGCAAATGCCTACCGTTTTACGGATCAGACCCAGATGGCCGCCCTGGGAATGGTCAACAATGTGAATGAATATGGTTTTTCGTTCAGTGATTATCTCAATTTCAAAGGAGGGATCGGGGCAATGATGGGCGGTGGCGGATCGGCACAAATTCAGATTGGAGGGGCAAATAGCATTCCGGTTAATTTCGGTCAGCCGGTTGACGGTCTGACAACTTCCGGGGCGGGCGGACTTAATTTTTCTCATTCAAGCGGTAAGTTTAACCGCAGTTATATCAGTTACCTGGTCAATGGAAGCGATAAGAGCCTTGAACAGACCACCACAACCGAACGATTTACGCCTGAAGGAAAGTTTATCACTTCGGATCAATTGAACCAAACCAGCGGAGATATGGCACATCGCATTAATTTCGGACTCAGAAGACGGGTGGACTCAACCCAAAACTTCATTTTCAATGGAGATATTGCCCTGATGTACAACAGTATGGATAGCTATACAGCTACCGATAACCTGCAGGCAGGGGAGCTGGTAAACAAGCTGCTAAGCGAGCGCGGCGAGCATGCAGACAGGATTAGCGGGAATCTCACCGGAAGCTATTTCAGAAAAGTAGGCGATGGTGAATCTGTATTAAAAATCTCAGGAACAGGTGGATATGTAAGAAGCCTGGAGGAGATTCAAATCTGCAACCGGACTGTCTTTTCTACAGGAATTGATCCCGGTGGATGGAGTCAGTTTCAAAACAACCTGGCCGATATGGGGAACCTTTCGTTGATGACATCTTTCACGCAAAGGATAGGCCGGGGACTTTATATTGTTCCCTCAGTCACTGCCGGGGGAACGTTGGACTACCTGGACCGGGTCCATGGATTGCTTGATACCGGTCAGGAACCCGTTGATTCATTGAGTCCGGCTTTCGACAAATCCTACAGGTGGCTAAAGCCGGGTATCGCATTTAAATGGAACACGGCAAAGTCACAGCTCTCAGTCGGGATGATGGCTGAGGCCGGAGTGATGGAGACCAGACTGGACGGGTCCCCCTCCCCCCGGTCAGGGTTATACTATTTTCTGCCTTCGGTTTCCTGGGACTATGCACCCAAATCGGGTAGAAAGATCAGTCTCGCCTATATTTCCACGGTGAATACCCCCCAGGTGAGTCAGCTGCTTCCGGTAATCAATACATTGAATCCCCTGCGTATCTATTATGGGAATCCTTCCCTTGCTCCCGAGTATGAACACAATGTGATGGCCCACTGGCTGATTTTCGATCAATTCTCCTTTACCTCGCTGATGATGGCCATGAATGCCGGATTCACCAGCAACAAGATAAACTGGTCGTCCACGGTAACTGAGAACCTGGTTCAGGTCAACACCCTGGTCAACGTGGATCATGATTATTCAGGCCGGTTTAATCTGGATTTTTCCACACCCTTTCGGAAACTGGGGATCAAGATCAATGTGAATGCAGAAGAGCGCTGGAACCAGGGAATCAGCATCGTAAACGGAGTTAACAACAATTATAATACTCTGGGCCAGCAATATTCCCTGAGTGTGGATAACCGCAAAAAGAAACACTGGGATGTGGAATCGGGTGTTGGCATCTCGCTGACACATACCCGGTATGATGTTCAGGAATCACTGGAAAGCCGTTATTTTGATGTCTCATGCTTTGCTGATCTGAGCTATACTCCCACAGAGAAATGGAATTTTCAACTTAGCGCTGACCTGAGCCGATATTCGGACCTGGGAATTGATCAGGCCATCCGGATTCCCCTGCTCAGGGTTGAATTGAATTACTATTTTCTGGCCCACAACCGGGGTGTCCTGTCCCTGATTGGTTATGACCTGCTGGACCGGAATCAGAATATTGAACGATTAAGTGAACTGAATTTCCTTCGCGAAACCCGATCCAATACCCTGAGCCGTTATATCATGCTCACTTTCAAATACAGGTTGAATAAATTCGCCGGTGCGGGTGGCCTTGAGGTTGACGTCCATGGAAGAAGATAACAGATTTGTTGGATTCATTGATAGGGGATGGTCGGAATGGATTTGAATTTCTTCCGGTGATTCTGCCTGATCCTCAGGAGAATAAATGCAAGGGCGAAGAGCAGGATAAACCCTCCGATGAGCAGGACCTGCCAGGTGCGGGATCCGGGGGAGGAGAGGAGAATCACCTCGTGTTTGATCAGGGTTCCGGTAAGCACATTGATCAGGCATTCGGGAAGCAAACCGATCACGGTTCCCAGAAAGTAGGCACGGGTTGAGATGGTGCTTAAAGGAAAACTAAAATTGATCAGGTTTGTGGGGATGATGTAGATCCCCCGGCTGAAAACCACGGTCCACAATCCGTATTTCCGAATCCGTTTGTTGATGCGTTTGATCAGTTTCTTACCCCCGTATTTTTCCTGGAAATAGTCTGCAAACGCATACCTAACCAGATAGAACGTGCCTGTTACTGCCACCAGATTGATCCCCCAGCAGATGAGCAGGGCCGGGACAAAACTGAGCACGAAACCCAGGGCCAGGGAGAGGTAGAAAATGGGGAGGCCCGTCAGGGTACTGAGCAGGGTGAAGGCAAGCAGGAGCAGAACAACAAAGGCCAGGTTCTGGTCGGCAACCTGCAACCGGTCCATCAACAGGGTTTCAGGATCGGTTCCCGCGGTTATCCACACAAACGCCCCCGCGGCGATCAGGATAAAAGCAACGATAACAATCCTTAATAATTTCATAATAAGTACTGAGCACTATGCACTAAGTACTGGTTAATGTCTGAAAAGATACAACCAGCCGGTATAAAGATTGCCGGACTGGGTTTCGGTGCCGGTCCCTCCGTCCGGAGTGGTGCCGCTCGTGCTGCCTCCCGTATTTTTTGTGCCCGCTCCCCCGAAGATCTTCATCTGCGACCAGAGGGTGGGATCCTTGTATTCAATCCCATCATATGACAGAGCTTCAACAACATAATAATACTGTCCTTCGGGTGCACGGCGGCCACTGTCATGCAAGTTTCCATCCCAGCCTTCCCATTCATAGATATCATCGATTTTCTTTTTATAGACCACTTTTCCAGAACGGTCCACCACGGTGATTCTACAGTTTTTCAGAGACTGGTGTTTAAAGTACCAGACATCATTCATATTATCCCCGTTGGGCGAGAACACATTGGGGATCTCCAGTTTGGATTTTATCACATGGATACCTTCCTCCAGTTTGGTGGAATCTACGCAACCCTCTTCGCTGTAAGAATACATATATGGATAGTAGTACTTGTCCGCATTGTAATAGGTGAATTCGGGCATTTCATCCAGGCTGTATGTGGTCTGTTCCTCTCTGATCCCGCCCAGGGTATCCAGCAGGACCCACAGAAAAGAGGCCCCGTTCAGAGACTCATTGAGAAACCTGACTGTCAGTGAGGCATCGGTGCTTCCCTTGCTGCTGCTCCATTCCTCAAAATTTGGAGAACTCCATTCTCCTGTCAGGGTTGAGTCAAATTCCCCCGAAAACTTGTTATAATAGCTTACCCTGAACTTTGCCCTGGTCTGGATGCTCTCATAGAAGACCGAATCCACCTCCACCATGCCCAGCTCATCGGTGGCCGTGAGGATGTACCATGTATCGTCATAGGGGGGAGCATAGCTTATGTTGGGTGCCAGGATGGTGGTATCGTGCGGGATCTTCAAACCTGTATTGTCGGAGGTCCATTTGAACTTGAATTTCAGAATCCTTAAAAGTTTCAGATGAGAAGCCGGATCATAATAGATCAGCGAGTCGGTTTCCACAAATCCGTTCAGAGCCAGTCTCGCACAGTCCCGCCAGTTGGGATCCAGGTTGCCATCTTCGGTCTTTTGCACCCTGGCATGGAACCCGTCCAGCATGACCCAGGCCAGCATGGTGGTGTCGGTTCCCGTCCCGTCGAAGACCCTTACCCGGTATCCGCCCTCTTCCAGTTCAGTCACTGTGGATGAGGGCAGATTGTTCTCTGTGTAAAAGGGAGGATTGAATCCGCTGATGGCCGGATTATACCTGCTCCACTGGAAATTGTAGCTCCCCGTTCCCGGTAAGGTGGCAGTAAGACTCCCCGGCTTATACCCCCGGTTGGTCTGGTAAAAGACAAAAAGCGGATCTTTGCCGGGACTTGTTCCATAGCTGAGGCTATCCCTGTAATCGGCAGAAGGAGAGGTGATCTGACCATGGACCTGAGTGAAAAAGGCCATGAGCAGGATCAGTCCCGGAATGCATTTTTTATAAACAGGTACGGAATTCAATGCTCACGATGTATAGACTATAAACGAATTATTGCCAATTTATTATACGAACCGGCGGCCCACAAAATTGCAACAAATCCGAAAACTGTGCAATAATTAATGAAAGCCGGGGCGATTTATGCCCCGGATTATCCATGAACATATGTTATCTTAGCCAACCCAAATAATGAGTAGAGAGTGGAAGAGATCAGGCAGGATTTGAATGAAGCGCAGCAGGAGGCTGTATTGAACCACAAAGGGCCTGCCCTGGTTATTGCCGGAGCAGGTTCGGGCAAGACCCGCGTGCTGACCTACCGCATTGCGTACCTGCTTTCCCTGGGCGTTCCTCCTTCCAGGATTCTTGCACTTACTTTTACCAACAAGGCTGCCGCCAATATGAAAGAGCGCATAGGCAGCATGGTTTCTCCCCATCTGACCAGGGAGCTTTGGATGGGCACCTTTCATTCGCTTTTTGCCAGGATCCTCAGGCGAGAGGCGGAGGCAATCGGATTCCCGAAAAATTTCACCATTTACGACACCATCGATTCCCGAAGCCTGGTCAAGACCATTATCAGGGAGTTCAGCCTGGATGAGAAGATCTATAAGCCATCCGAGGTGTTTGGAAGGATTTCGGCTGCAAAAAACAACCTGGTGACTCCCGATGTCTATCTGAACAATGGCGAATACCAGGTGCGCGACCAGGTTTCAAGGCGTCCCAGGCTGGGCGATATCTATGACCGGTATGTGAAGCGGTGCAAGCACTTCGGAGCCATGGATTTTGATGACCTCCTGCTGCAAACCAACCTGTTGTTCAGGGACCATCAGGCCATCCTGGATAAATACAGGGAATCCTTCGATTTTGTGCTGGTGGACGAGTACCAGGATACCAACTACTCGCAATACCTGATCATCAAGAAACTTACGGAGATCCACCGCAACATCTGTGTGGTGGGGGATGATGCCCAGAGCATCTATTCATTCAGGGGGGCTCGCATAGAGAACATCCTCAATTTCAAGAATGATTACCCCGACTACCGGCTCTTCAAACTTGAACAGAACTACCGCTCCACCCAGAACATTGTGAAGGCGGCCAACAGTGTGATCAGGAAAAACCGCGGACAGATATTCAAGGAGGTTTTTTCCAATAAGGAGCAGGGAGAGCCCGTCAGGGTGGTGAAGGCCAAAGATGACAGGGAGGAGGGATTTAACGTGGCCAAACACATTTCAGATCTGCGGTTCAGGGATCAGCTGGAGTACAATGATTTTGCCATCCTCTACCGTACCAATGCCCAGTCCAGGATCTTCGAGGAGAGCCTGCGCAGAATGAACATCCCCTATAAGGTGTTCGGCTCACTCTCCTTTTACCAGCGCAAGGAGATCAAAGACCTGCTGGCCTATTTCCGTATCACGGTGAATCCCAGGGATGATGAGTCGATCAAACGGATCATCAATTATCCCGCACGTGGGATCGGGAAGACCACCATGGACAAGCTGAACGGCTATGCCGAAAAACTGGATTCGCACATCTGGGATATCCTGGTACACCTGGACCAGGTGAACCTGGGATTCAACCAGGGAACGCTGTCCAAACTCAAGGGATTTACCGGCCTGATCAGAAGTTTCCATCAACGTCTCGGTGAGATGGAGGCTTTCGATCTGGCCTATTCCATTGTCAGCGAGGCCGGGATTCTGCTGGACCTGAAATCGGACCAGACACCTGAAAATGTGAGCAGATACGAGAATGTGGAGGAGTTGCTCAACGGGATCAAGGATTTCACCGACAATGCAGAGATGAAGGGGGAGATGACCCTGGGAGACTATCTGCAGGAGGTGACCCTGATGACCGATGCGGACCAGGAGAAGGAGGGTGACAGGAACAAGGTGAGCGTCATGACCATCCATGCGGCCAAGGGGCTGGAATTCAAACACCTGGTTATTGCCGGGGTGGAGGAAGAACTGTTTCCGTCACCCATGAGCACAGATAATCCCAAGGACCTGGAGGAGGAGCGCCGCCTTTTTTATGTGGCACTGACCCGGGCCGAAAAAACGGCCGTGATTTCTTATGCGGCAACACGGTACAAATGGGGCATCCAGCACTCCTGTTCCCCCAGCCGGTTCATCAAGGAGATCGAACCCATATACCTGGACCTTCCCTCTGATTTCTACCCGGTCATTCCCCGGGCTGAAGAGACGGGGAAAGAGAAATTCGTTCCCGAAACCTACCGGAACCTCATGGAGAGACGGTCCCAGCCCAGAAATGCGGTGATCGGCGGGCGCAAGTTTACCCAGTTGGACCAGGCAACCCGAACCCCGCAGCCAGCCAGGGATTTTACCCCCTCGGATCCCGGTATGATCAGGGAGGGAGTCAGGGTGGAACATCCCCGCTTTGGAATCGGAGAGGTAACCCTGCTGGAAGGTGCCGACTCCAACATCAAAGCCACCGTGGAGTTCCCTTCGCCGCACGGGCGCAAGCAACTCCTGCTCAAATTCGCCAAGCTAAGGGTGGTAGAGTCATAAAAAGAAGTACTTTTGTAAAAAAATCATTTACATGGATTACGATTATAATTCAAGCCGTCAAAAGCTGATACTGCCGGAATATGGCCGGAACATACAGAAGATGGTGAACCACATCAAGACCATCGAGGACCGTGATGAGAGGAACAAGGCGGCCAAGACCGTGATTGCTGTGATGGGCAACCTGAATCCGCATCTGAGGGATGTGGCCGATTTCAAACATAAACTGTGGGACCACCTGGCCTTAATCGCCGATTTCGACCTGGATATAGATTCTCCCTATCCCTGGCCCGAACCCGAATCGTTGAAAAGTAAACCCAACAGGGTGCCCTACCACCAGTTCAAAATCAAACGGAAGCATTATGGCAGGTCCATTGTGCTGATGATCGAGAAAGCCATTGAGCTGGAGCCAGGAGAAGAGAAAGATGACCTGGTGCGAATGATTGCCTACCACATGAAGAAATCTTACCTAACCTGGAACAGGGAAGCGGTGAGTGATGAGGAAATTTTCGCGGACCTGAAGACACTGGCGGGAGGAAGAATTGAGGTCAGCCCCGAACTGACACTACCCGAAACCAAAGATATCCTGGCCAAGAACCGTACAATTATTAAGAAAAAGGGAGGAGGAGGCAAAAAGCACAAGCAGCAATCCTGACCCATGGGAAGATTCATTATCGAAGGCGGGCACAGCCTCAGCGGGGAGATTACACCCCAGGGGGCGAAAAATGAAGCGTTACAGATCCTTTGTGCCACCCTGCTGACTCCCCATCAAATCACCATTCATAACCTGCCCCGCATCAAAGATGTGCTGATGCTTATTCAACTCCTGGAAGACCTGGGGGTGGAGGTCAGTAAACCGGCAGAAACCAGTTACAGTTTCCAGGCACGGAACGTGGACCTGGACTATTTCCAGACGGAAGCTTTCCAGAAACAATCAGCCGCCCTCCGTGGATCGGTCATGATCCTCGGGCCTTTGCTGGCCCGGTTCGGGAAAGCTGTGTTGCCCAAACCCGGAGGGGATAAAATCGGCCGGCGAAGGCTCGATACCCATTTCATTGGCTTCCAGGCACTGGGGGCCACCTTTGATTTCGACCACAACCAGAACTTCTACAGGGTCAATGCTTCAAACCTGAAGGGTACCTATATGCACCTGGATGAAGCCTCGGTGACAGGAACGGCCAACATCATCATGGCCAGTGTCATGGCAGAAGGTACCACGACCATCTATAATGCAGCGTGCGAACCTTACATCCAGCAGTTATGCAAGATGCTGGTGCGGATGGGTGCAAAGATTTCAGGAATTGGTTCCAATCTGCTTTCCATCGAAGGTGTTGCACAGTTGGGGGGAACCGATCACACCATCCTTCCTGACATGATTGAGATTGGCAGTTTCATCGGTATGGCTGCCATGACCCGGTCGGAACTGACCATCAAGAACGTGGCCTATGAACAGCTGGGCAATATCCCCTCCACCTTCCGGCGGTTGGGGATTCCCATGGAACTTCGGGGGGATGACCTGCTGATCCCGGCCCGCGATCGCTATACCATCGAGACATTTATCGACGGTGCCATCCTGACCATCGATGATGCGCCATGGCCGGGATTTACCCCCGATCTCCTCAGTGTGATCCTTGTGACGGCTATCCAGGCCAAAGGCACGGTATTGATCCATCAGAAGATGTTTGAGAGCCGGCTCTTTTTCGTGGACACCCTGATCGATATGGGCGCACAGATCATCCTGTGTGATCCCCACCGTGCCACAGTCATCGGACTTGACCACGCCATCAGGCTCCGGGCAACCACCATGTCCTCACCCGATATCCGGGCAGGGGTGGCCCTGCTTATTGCAGCCATGTCGGCAGAGGGCACCAGTACCATCAACAACATTGAACAGATTGACAGGGGCTATGAAAGCATTGACCAGCGGCTGAACCGGCTGGGTGCGTCCATCTCCCGCCAAGAATAATCCCTGTAACAAGAACAAATCCATAACCATGAAAAGAATCTATACGCTGCTTGCCGCCATGTTAGTCCTGTTTGCATGTACATCAGGCAAAGGTGAGAAGAATGATTCCCGGTCTGCCAATGGCAACCCTGAAGAGATCAGGACAGGAATCAATATCGGCGAGCGGGCTCCCGAGCTGGTATTTAAATCACCCGGGGGTGAAAAGATCGCCCTTACCTCGCTGAGGGGCAAGATGGTACTCATCGATTTCTGGGCCTCCTGGTGTTCACCCTGCAGGGTGGAGAACCCAAACCTGGTTAAATCCTACAAGAAATACAAAGACAAAGAGTTTGTGAACGGATCCGGATTTACGGTGTATGGAGTCTCCCTGGACAAAAACAGGGAATCGTGGGTGGCTGCCATTGCCCAGGACGGACTTGTTTGGGAATCTCATGTGAGCGACCTCAAAGGGTGGCAATCGGTTGCCGCCGCCCAGTACGGGGTCTTTGGCATCCCCATGAACTTCCTCATTGACGGCGACGGCATCATCGTGGGCAAGGGCCTGCGGGGGGAGTACCTGGACAACAGGCTGAAGGAGTTGCTGAAGTAGGATTTTCAGGGTATTTTCTCGTCGCTGTTTTTTGGCTTCGCCAAAAAGAAGGCTCCTCTTCCAAAACCAGGAAACCCATTAAAAAGGGAAAAGGGAAAAGGGAAAAGGGAAGCGGATTATTCCTTGAGGAGAAAGATGAAATCACCTCCTTCGTCACCAGCACCACGAATCTTCCCAAATTGAGGGGGCGCATCACTATTATTAATTACAGCCATCCTGATACTGCTAAATAACTGTTCAGATGACAGGCATCGTTCATTATTATCTTTCAATCTTTGAATAAGATATTTGGTAAAGCTGCTTTTGTCTGGAATTTCAGTCAGGACTCCGCTGGTCATGGCTTTGCGGCTTGGAAGATCATAAAGCACTTTGTAAGCCTTTTCAATATCTTGGAAACCGCCTCTTGTTTTATAAATGGATCCAAAGACTGCATCTGCAATTAGCAATGTATGTCG
Organism: uncultured Bacteroides sp.; assembly: GCA_964453785.1. Classification (GTDB taxonomy): domain Bacteria; phylum Bacteroidota; class Bacteroidia; order Bacteroidales. The sequence continues at coordinate 22,140 of CAYVRK010000003.1, read as the reverse complement.
TGACTTTATGGCCTTCAGATAGTCAACAAGTGTACTGTTTGGAAACCAATTTGCCGTTGATTTTAAGTTTGCATCAGAAGGCAGCCAGTAGCCTAAACCCGAGGACTCATCCCACATTCCATGACCGGCATAAAAAATCAGAAGATTATCCTCTGGAGTAATTGTTTTTGAAAGTTTGTCAAAACTCACTATAAGCTCCTCTCTTGTAGGATTACTCAATAATGAAATATTCTCCTTCTCAAATGTATACCTGGAAGATAGCACTTCGGAAATCAGCTTTGCATCCTTGATAGGATTCTCCAAATTGGGTATTTGTTTGTCTAAATATTCCTCAATACCGATTATCAGAGCATCGTATTTCGAAGAATTCAGGATTTCATTTGCAAGACTCGGGGCAATGGGAGTATAATTTGCAGTTATATATTGTTTGGCTACATTTCTTTGTTCATCCAATGCAACCAGGCTTATTGTATGTTCTCCTTCTGAGAGTGTGATTTCTTCAGTAAAGAATCCTGACTCATCCAAATCGATGATTTTGTCGTTAATCAGCAGGAGGTTAACATTTTGATCGTCACTTACTTCACCGATAACAGTAAGCAGAGGCCATTGCTTCCGTCTCCGTCGGCGGCAGTTGCCCCTTCAGCAGTAGCATAGGCGATAATTGAACCACTTGGGGCAGACATTGCTGCAAACCCTAGGGTGCTTCCACGATACCATGTTCGAAAAGGGTTATCCCTGCATGCATCCAGGATCACTATATTGATGTTGCTTGGGAAACGTGAAACTGTCGGACAACCTTGTCCATGTCAATCGCTTCGACTTCGAGAGCTAAGAAATCCTCGACTTCAGCATCAGTAGGAAGTAGATAGTTTTTACCTTCAAATTGCACTCCATGACCTGCATAATAGAAAAGTGCGACTTCATATTTTGAAAGCTGCCTCCAGAAATCCAACAGAGTTTTATCCATTTCAGCCTTATCAGCATC
>CAYVRK010000003.1:0-21055 GCA_964453785.1 uncultured Bacteroides sp. | reverse complement strand
TCAGCATCATTTTTTGCATTCTTTAGTTTGCCACCATGCTGATAGTTGCCATTACCAATTACAAGAGCCAGCCTCTTTTCCTGAGAAAAAGATGCGAGTGCTAATAAGCTCAAGATTAAAAAGGTTAAAAACCTCTTCATATAGAATTTGTTAAGACACACATACAATATACAAAGCACTGTTTAATAAACAAAAGAGGCATCCATCGGATAGCCTCTTTTTCGTTTTGTTTTAAGTATGACTGAATAGGTTTGAGAAATATCACGAAAGGATAATAAAAGAAAGGGGGCCTGGATCGGACCCCCTTCTTTGAAAGGCTTACCGGCGGAATGATGCCGGGCTCCGAAGCCTATAAATCTTTGTTTGCAAAGATTTTAAGCGAGGAGACGGTATCATGGAGCTATTCTTCGTCCTGCTCAGCCGCATACGCTTTCAGCAGCTCATCCTGGATCTCTCCCGGTACCTGCACGTACTCGTCGAATCGCATGCTGTACATAGCACGCCCGCTGGTCAGTGAGCTCAGCGAGGTGGAGTACTTGTTCATCTCTGCCAGGGGGACCTTGGCGGTGATCTTCTCAAATCCCTTTTCGCTTGACATGCCCTGCACGATGGCACGCCTTCCCTGCAGGTCACTCATCACATCGCCCATGTAATCGGAAGGTACCAGAACCTCCACCTCATAGACCGGTTCCATGATTTTGGGTCCGGCAGTCTTGAAGGCCTTGCTGAATGCATTCCGGCCTGCCAGCAGAAAGGAGATTTCGTTGGAGTCCACCTGGTGCATTTTACCGTCATATACATAGACGCGGATATCACGGGCGTAAGAACCGGTCAGTGGTCCTTCCTCCAGCTTCTCCATGATCCCTTTCAGGATGGCAGGAAGAAAGCGGGCATCGATGGATCCACCCACGATGCAGTTTACGAATTCAAGGGTTCCACCCCAGGGGAGTTTGTGGGTGTCCACACCCCGGTTGGCCATCTTGTACTCTTTTCCATCGAGTTTGAACATGGGTTTTGGCAGGGAACCTTCCAGGTATGGCTCAATGATCATGTGCACCTCACCAAACTGGCCTGAGCCACCCGACTGCTTCTTGTGCCTGTAATCACTCTGGGCAGCCTTGGTAATGGTTTCACGATAGGGAATTTTGGGAGCTACAAATTCGGTCGCCACTTTGTAAATATGATCCAGATGCCACTTTACAATGTTCAGGTGGTATTCGCCCTGTCCGGACAGAATGATCTGCTTCAGTTCCTTGCTGTATTCGATCATTACAGTGGGATCTTCCTGGTGGATTCTGTGGAGTGCCTCACCCAGTTTTTCTTCGTCACCTTCAGTCAATGTTCTGATGGCCGTCCTGAATTTGGGTTCCGGGAACGGAATGGGCCCGAATACATAGGATACATTGGCTGAAGTAAGGGTTTGATTGGTTTTGGTATTCTTCATTTTGACGGTACAGCCGATATCACCTGCTGCCAGTGAGGCTACCTTCTCCCTGTTTTTGCCCTGAGAGGCAAATACCTGGGAAAGACGCTCCTTGTTCCTGGTGTTGTTGTTGGTCAGGTCGGTACCTTCCTTTACCATACCCGAGATAACTTTAAAATAGTTGATTTCTCCGATATGGGACTCAACAGATGTTTTAAATATAAAGATCGAGATGGGCCCGTTCTGGTCTACCTTCACTTCTATGCCATCGGTGGTTACCAGAGGTTCAAGCTCGTTGGCAGAAGGGGCCACATTGGTCAGGAATTCCATAAAGCGGCCCACGCCCATGTTGTATTTAGCCGAAGCACAGAAAACCGGGTACATCCCCCGGGCTACAACACCTGCGGTGATCCCGGTGCGCATTTCATCTTCTGTCAGTCCGTCATTCTCAAAAAACAGCTCCATCAGCGCCTCATCGTTTTCTGCGGCCTTTTCGATGAGTTCGTTGCGCAACTCCCCTGCACGTTCCAGTTCTGATTCGGGGATATCCGTGATCTCCGGTTTGCCACCATCTTTGGGGTAGGTGAACAGTTTGAAAAGGATGAGGTCCACAATGGCATTAAATCCGGGACCTGCGTTCACCGGGTACTGTGCAAGCACGGCATCTCCGCCCACACTCTCCTTGATGGAGTCAAATGCTTTCTCGAAATTGGCATGGTCATGGTCACATTTATTGACCAGAAACAGGGCAGGCTTGTTGAATTTCTGAAGCCACCTGCTGTGGATCTCCGTACCTACCTCAACGCCGTGCTGGGCATTGATAACGATCACACCGGTATCCGCAACATGAAGACTGGATACAGTGCCGCCAACAAAATCGTCAGCGCCGGGAACATCCAGGATATTGATCTTCTTTCCATTGAACTCGGTGAACATCACAGAGGAGAACATGGAGGTCTGGTTCTCCAGTTCAATCTGGTGGTAGTCCGAAACAGTGTTTTTGGAGCCCACATCACCTCTTCTGTCAATCGCTCCACCCTCAAAGAGCATGGTCTCGGCAACGGTGGTTTTCCCCGATCCGGCGTTACCGAGCAGGGCAATGTTTTTAATCTGGTTGGTTGAATATGTTTTCATCGGGTCTTAAATAAAAGGTATTCAATAAATTAAGTGAAAGATTTCGTTCTGATCCCTACTGATTTGGTGAAGCAAAAGTAATAAAATTTTGTTTCTAAACAATTGGTGAAAAAGGGGAATGGGAAGCGCAAAAACCGGCATTTATTTGCTGCTTCTGAACCGGCCCGGGGGTGTTCAAAACGGGATCCCGGTAAAAATCGGAACCTGCACAGATTCCTGAAACCCCTGTAAATTCTGCAACTCCCGATGCCGGAGCGATACAGGGGAATTATTCATTAAATAATTATTGTTTTCTTAAAAAAATCAATACCTTTGCGAACCGAAATTAACAGATTTATCATATAAAACGAACAGTACAGTATGCCAACGATTCAACAATTAGTTCGTAAAGGCCGTAAAAAACTGAACGATAAAAGCAAGGCTCCGGCGCTGGATTCATGTCCCCAGAGGCGCGGAGTGTGCGTACGTGTATACACCACCACACCCAAGAAGCCTAACTCAGCCATGCGAAAGGTGGCAAGGGTAAGGCTCACCAACCAGAAAGAGGTGAATGCCTATATTCCCGGAGAAGGACATAACCTGCAGGAGCACTCCATTGTGCTGATCCGGGGTGGAAGGGTAAAAGACCTTCCCGGTGTAAGGTACCACCTGATCCGTGGTGCACTGGACACATCCGGAGTCGAAGGCCGGACACAACGCAGAAGTAAATACGGAACAAAGAGACCCAAGAAGAAATAAGAGTGTCCGCCTACGCCAAGGCTTCGGCGGATACAGTACTCAATAGAGATATATAGTTTATATAATGAGGAAGACCAAACCAAAAAAACGAATTCTGCTTCCGGATCCAAGATACAATGATCCCTATGTGACAAGGTTTGTAAACAACCTGATGCTCAGTGGCAAGAAGAGTACCGCATACGATATCTTTTACGGAGCCATGGACATTGTCGAACAGAAGACCAAAGATACAGGCAAAACGCCACTGGAGATATTCAAGGCAGCACTGGATAACATCACTCCCCAGGTTGAGGTAAAGAGCCGCAGGGTTGGTGGTGCAACTTTTCAGGTACCCATGGAAGTAAGACCCGATCGCAAGATCTCCATATCCATGAAAAACATGATTCTTTTTTCCCGCAAGCGTGCAGGCAAATCAATGAGTGAAAAACTGGCAGCAGAAACAATAGCAGCATACAACAATGAAGGCGGTGCATACAAGAAAAAGGAAGATACGCACCGCATGGCCGAAGCCAACAAGGCTTTCGCCCATTTTAGGTTCTAATACATATTATATTACAGCATTTATTGCAAGGTAAGTGTGCAACACTTATGAGCCCGGATTTAAAACATACAAGAAATATTGGGATCATGGCGCACATCGATGCCGGGAAAACTACCACCACAGAACGTGTACTGTTCTACACCGGTATCACCCATCGCATCGGTGAGGTCCATGACGGAGCCGCCACCATGGACTGGATGGTACAGGAGCAGGAGCGCGGAATCACCATTACGTCAGCAGCAACCACCACTTTCTGGAAACACAACGATCTGGAGTACAAGATCAACATTATTGATACTCCCGGACACGTCGACTTTACCGTTGAGGTGGAACGTTCGTTAAGGGTACTCGATGGTGCCGTAGCGGTATTTTGTGCCGTTGGAGGTGTGGAACCCCAATCAGAAACAGTCTGGCGTCAGGCCGAAAAATACAAAGTGCCCAGGCTGGCCTTCATCAATAAGATGGACCGGACCGGTGCCGATTTCTTCAGGGTGGTGCAGGAGATTCACGACAAGCTTGGTTCCAATCCTGTCCCCATGCAAATCCCCTTTGGTGCCGAAGAGAATTTCAAGGGCATTGTGGACCTGATTGAACGCAGGGCCATTGTCTGGAAGGAAGATGAGGAGCTGGGGATGAAGTATGAGTACTGTCCCATCCCGGAAGATCTGGTTGAAACCGTAGAGGAGTGGAGGGAGAAACTGGTCGAGGCCGTTTGTATTTCAGACGACGAGTTGCTGAACAAATTTCTGGAGGACAGGGATTCCATCTCTGTAGAGGAATTTATGGCATATGCCCGCAGGGCCACCATCAGCATGGCAATTGTTCCGGTGCTTTGTGGTTCAGCATTTAAGAACAAGGGAATTCAGCGCCTGCTGGATGCCGTGGCCGACCTTCTGCCCAGTCCCCTGGATATAGGTGCAGTAAAAGGGATCGATCCCGGGAGTGAAAAAGTAATTTCAAGGGAACCCAACAATGATGAGCCCCTGGCCGGACTGGTGTTTAAGATTGCCACGGACCCGTTTGTGGGCCGCCTGGCTTATGTACGTGTCTATTCGGGACTGCTTCAGGAGGGCGTAATGGTCCTGAACAACCGTACCGGTAAAAAAGAACGCATTTCACGCATCTACCAGATGCATGCCAACAAGCAGCTTCCCCTGAAAGAGATCGGGGCAGGAGATATCTGCGCTGTGGTTGGACTGAAAGAACTCAGGACAGGGGACACCATTACCAATGTGGGCAAGCCCATGATCCTGGAATCCATTGAATTTCCGGAGCCTGTAATTGGTATTGCCATTGAGCCCAAAACCCAGGCTGATATTGATAAGCTGGGTATTGCACTGGGCAAGCTGGCCGAGGAAGACCCCACTTTTCAGATCAAAAGCGATCCGGACACCGGCCAGACCACCATCAACGGCATGGGCGAATTGCACCTTGAGATCCTGATGGACCGGCTGAAACGCGAATTCAAGGTTGAGTGCAATGTAGGTGCCCCGCAGGTGAATTATAAGGAAGCACTTACCACCGAGGTAAAACACAGGGAGGTATTTAAAAAGCAGACCGGTGGCCGTGGTAAATTTGCCGATATCGAGGTTTACATCGGTCCGGCCGACGACAGCTTCAAGGGATTGCAATTTGTCAATGAGGTAAAAGGAGGCAACATCCCCCGTGAATATATTCCATCGGTTGAAAAAGGGTTTAAAAATGCCATGTTCAACGGACCCCTGGCAGGATTCCGCGTGGACAGTCTCAAAGTAAGGTTGCTGGATGGATCATACCACGCGGTGGATTCGGACCAGCTGTCTTTTGAGATCGCTGCAAGACAGGCGTTCAGACATGCTGCCTTAAAAGCAGCCCCGGTGATGCTGGAGCCCATCATGTCGGTTGAAGTGGTTACCCCCGAAGAGTATATGGGTGATGTGATCTCCGATTTGAACAAAAGGCGCGGCCAGGTGGAAGGAATGGACTCCAAGGCCGGAGCCAGGGTGATCAAGGCAAAGGTGCCGCTTTCAGAGCAGTTCGGTTATGTAACCGTACTCAGAACACTCTCTTCGGGAAGGGCCAGTTCCACCATGGAGTTCAGCCATTACGAAGCCATGCCTCCGAACCTTTCAAAGGAAATACTTGAAAACATATCAGGAAAAAAGAGCTAATTCATAATTATTGGAAAGATAATGAGTCAGAAGATTAGAATTAAGTTGAAGTCCTACGATCACAATTTGGTTGACAAATCAGCCGAGAAGATTGTAAAGACAGTGAAATCCACCGGTGCTGTGGTAAGCGGACCTGTTCCTCTTCCCACCCACAAACGTGTGTACACTGTATTGAGGTCTCCTTTCGTAAACAAAAAATCAAGGGAGCAGTTCCAGTTAAGCTCATTCAAAAGGCTGCTGGACATCTACAGTTCCACCCCCAAGACCATCGATGCACTCATGAAGCTTGAGTTGCCCAGTGGAGTTGAAGTTGAAATCAAAGTCTAACACAGGTAAAAACAGAATAAGATGCCAGGATTAATTGGTAAGAAAATCGGAATGACCTCCGTTTTCGACAAAGATGGAAAAAACATCCCCTGTACCGTGATACAGGCCGGTCCTTGCACGGTAACCCAGGTTAAGACCGTTGAAAGTGACGGCTATGCCGCAGTTCAGCTGGCTTTCGATGAAAAGAAAGTAAAGAACACCCCCAAAGCTGAGCAAGGTCACTTCGCCAAAGCCAATGCCACCCCCAAGAAAAAGGTGATTGAACTGAAAGGGTTTGTGAAAGATTGGAAACCGGGTGACGTGATCACCGTGGATTATTTTCATGATGACATTTGGCTGGACGTTTCCGGAATGTCAAAAGGAAAAGGATTTCAGGGTGTGGTTAAGAGGTACAATTTTGCCGGGGTGAACGATGCTACCCATGGTCAGCACAACCGTATGCGTGCTCCGGGATCACTGGGTGCCTCTTCCTATCCTTCAAGGGTATTTAAAGGAATGCGCATGGCCGGGCAGACCGGAAACAAAAAGGTGAAGATTCTGAACCTGAGGGTAGTGAAGATCGTTCCTGAGAACAATCTCCTGATTCTTAAAGGTTCTGTTCCCGGATCAAATGGTTCATATTTAATTATTGAGAAGTGATGGAATTAGAAGTATTGGATATATCCGGGAAGAGTACCGGTAAAAAGATTAAACTGGACAAGGAGATCTTTGGGATCGAACCCAACGACCATGCCATTTACCTGGATGTGAAGCAGATCCTGGCCCGCCAGCGGCAGGGAACAAGCAAATCCAAGGAACGTGGCGAGGTGAAGGGAAGTACCCGCAAGATCAAGCGCCAGAAGGGAACTGGAACTGCCCGTTTCGGTGATATTAAAAACCCGCTTTTCAGGGGAGGAGGCCGTGTATTCGGTCCCAGGCCCAGAACCTATGGAGGCAAACTGAACCGGAAGGTGAAGGATCTGGCACGCAGATCAGCTCTTACTTACAAGGTGCAGAACAACCAGATGATGGTGGTGGAGGACTTCAACATGGAGACCCCCAGGACCAGCGAATTTGCCAGCATTCAGAAAAATCTGAAGATCAACGATAAAAAGTCTCTTTTGGTCATCAACGATCGAAATAAAAACATATATTTGTCGTCGCGAAATTTACAGAATTCGAAGGTTATAACTGTCTCAGAATTAAACACATACGAAATAATGAAAGCTTCGGCACTGTTATTTCTGGAGAGTTCACTTGACGTTCTGCAAAAGAAAGCATAACAGTATTGAATCGTAGAGAGCATGAACATATTAATTAAGCCCATCGTAACCGAAAAAATGACCACCCTTGGGGAGGAATTCAACCGGTATGGTTTCGTAGTCGAGAAGAGTGCCAACAAGCTGCAGATCAAGAAGGCAGTGGAGGATTTGTATGGCGTAAAGGTTTCAGAAGTGAATACCATGCGTTATTCGGGTAAGCGCAAGCAGCGTTTTACCAAAAGCGGTGTCTCGGTTGGGAAGACCCCTTCATATAAAAAGGCAGTGGTTACGCTGGCTGAAGGCGAAGTAATTGATTTTTACAGCAACATTTAAGAAAGATGGCAATCAAAAAATACAGACCCACAACGCCGGGCCAGAGATTTAAGGAGATCTCATCGTTTGATGAACTTACTCCCGGGGTGAAGCCTGAGAAGTCTCTGCTCAAGCCCCAGAAAAGGAGCGGTGGCCGTAACAATACCGGTAAAATGACCATGCGCTATATGGGTGGCGGTCATAAGAAGCGGTTCCGTGAGATTGATTTTAAAAGGAACAAGGACAACATGGAGGCTACCGTCAGGAGCATCGAGTATGATCCAAACCGGTCTGCATGGATTGCCCTGGTTGTTTACACCGACGGAGAGAAGCGATACATCATTGCTCCTGAAAAGATCAAGGAGGGACAGAAGATCATTTCCGGCGACAAGGTTGTTCCGGAAACTGGCAACTGCATGGTTCTGGGCAATATTCCACTGGGAACCAATATACACAACATTGAGTTAAAGCCCGGTAAAGGCGGTATGCTTGCAAGGAGTGCCGGATCCTACGGGACCATTACCTCCAGGGATGGAAAGTATGCCATTGTGAAACTTCCTTCCGGGGAATCAAGGATGGTACTCACCACCTGCCGTGCCACTGTCGGGATTGTATCCAACTCCGACCACGGACTGGAGAAATCGGGTAAGGCGGGCCGCTCACGCTGGTTGGGACGCCGCCCCCGGACACGTGGTGTTGCCATGAACCCGGTCGATCACCCCATGGGTGGTGGTGAAGGACGTGCATCAGGCGGACACCCCAGGTCAAGGAACGGGATGCCGGCCAAAGGGTTTAAAACCCGTTCCAGGAAGAAGTATTCGGATAAGTATATTGTTGAGAAGAGAAAATTAAAAAAATAAGATAGCATGAGCCGTTCACTGAAAAAAGGACCTTTTATCGATTTCAAGCTGGAGAAACGCGTACTGGAAATGAACGATTCCGGGAAGAAATCAGTGATCAAAACATGGTCGAGAAGATCGATGATCTCCCCTGATTTTGTGGGCCACACCATCGCCGTGCACAATGGCAACAAGTTCATCCCGGTTTACGTTACCGAGAACATGGTGGGACATAAACTTGGTGAATTTGCACCTACCCGCATGTTCAGGGGTCACGGTGGGAAGCAGAGATAATATTAAACGAAGCCTCGCAGCATGGCTGCGAGGAAAGTTAATCCTAGGAAGAAATGGGTGCAAGAAAAAGAAACAGAGCGAATCAGCTCAAAGAGGAGAGAAAAAACAGGTACTATGCAGTGTTGCGAAACTGCCCGACCTCTCCAAGGAAAATGAGGCTGGTTACCGACATGATCCAGGGCGTGGAAGTCAACAAAGCGCTGGATATGCTGAGATTCAACAGCAAAGAGGCTTCCGTAAAAGTTGAAAAGCTGCTGCTTTCGGCCATTGCCAACTGGCAGAGCAAAAATGAAGGAGCCCGAATTGAAGAGAGCAGTCTGGTTGTTAAGGAGGCTTACGTGGATCAGTCCAAGACACTGAAAAGGATCCAGCCGGCTCCTCAGGGAAGGGCTCACAGGATCAAGAAGCGTTCGAACCACGTGACCGTTGCTATCGGCAGTCTGAATGCGACCGAAGAACCAGTTGAAGTACAAGAAACAGAAAATCAAGCATAGATGGGACAAAAAGTAAATCCAATAGGTAATCGCCTGGGAATCATTAAAGGATGGGATTCAAACTGGTATGGTGGAAAAGATTACTCTGCCAAGCTGGTTGAAGACCACAAAATCAGGGAGTACCTGAATGCCCGTCTGGCCAAGGCCAGCATTTCCAAGATCATCATTGAGCGCACGCTGAAACTCATCACTGTTACCGTGAACACTGCCCGTCCGGGGATCATCATCGGTAAAGGAGGTCAGGAAGTGGACAAGCTGAAGGAGGAATTGAAGAACATTACCAACAAGGAGGTTCAGATCAACATTTTCGAGGTGAAGCGCCCCGAACTGGATGCCACCATCGTTGCCAATAACATTGCACGCCAGGTTGAGGGTAAGATCTCTTACCGCCGTGCCATCAAGATGGGCATTGCCTCCACCATGAGAATGGGAGCTGACGGTATCAAGGTACTGATCAGTGGCCGCCTGGGTGGAGCCGAAATGGCCCGTTCAGAATCCTACAAAGATGGTCGTATTCCCCTGCACACCCTTCGTGCCGATATCGATTACGCACTGGCCGAGGCAAATACCAAGGTAGGGGTCATCGGAATCAAGGTGTGGATCTGCAACGGTGAAGTATTCGGAAAGCGTGACCTTTCTCCCAACATTGGAGCAAGCAACGTGAAACCCAAAAGTGGCAGACCAGGCAGACCAGGCGGAAGAGGCGGCAGAGATGATCGCAGAAAAGATGACCGCAACTAATCAGGCCAGTTAAAAGAAGAATAAACAGGAAAAAAAAGTACCATGTTACAACCGAAGAAGACCAAATACAGGAGAATGCAGAAGGGGCGTATGAAAGGAAACGCCCAGCGGGGAAATCAGCTTGCATTCGGTTCCTTTGGAATCAAAGCCATGGAGAATGCATGGATCACCGGCCGTCAGATTGAGGCAGCCCGTCAGGCCATCACCCGTCACATGAAGAGGGAAGGCCAGCTCTGGATCCGCATTTTCCCGGATAAACCAATCACCAAGAAACCTGCCGAAGTGAGGATGGGTAAAGGGAAAGGTGCACCTGAAGGATTTGTTTGTCCGATTACACCGGGCCGCATTATTTTTGAACTGGAAGGAGTATCCTTTGAGGTTGCCAAAGAAGCGCTGCGCCTGGGTTCCCAGAAATTCCCAATCCTTACCAAGTTTGTGGTTCGCAGGGATTACGTTGAAGAGTAAAAAGGAAAAAGAGAGATAAAATATTAGACTCATGAAGAGTTCAGAGATTAAAGAATTAGCAAAAAAGGAGTTGGAAGAGCGCCTCGAGAGCGAAGAGAGCATGCTGGTACGCATGAAAATGAACCATGCAGTTTCTCCACTGGACAACCCCAATAAGATCGTTGAGACACGCAGGAACATTGCAAGGCTGAAGACAGAAATGAGGGCCAGGCAAATTAAGGAGCAGTCCGAAAAGTAATATCGAATATGGAAACAACAAGAAATACAAGACGTGAACGTGTTGGCGTGGTGGTAAGCAACAGCATGGAGAAATCCATTGTGATCGTCGTGAAGCAAAAGGTGAAGCACCCCATCTACGGTAAATTCGTGAACAAGACTTCCAGGTTCATGGCTCATGATGAGGAAAATACCTGCAAAGTTGGAGATACAGTGAAGATCAGCGAGACCAGGCCTTTGAGCAAGAACAAGAGGTGGAGATTAGTAGAAATTATCGAAAGAGCTAAGTAATCATGTTACAACAAGAGAGTAGATTGTCCGTAGCCGACAACAGCGGTGCAAAAACAGTTCTGTTGATCCGTGTGCTCGGAGGTACAAAGAAACGTTATGCTTCCATTGGCGACAAGGTTGTGGTTAGTGTAAAGAGTGCCATCCCGTCCGGTGAGGTAAAGAAAGGAACTGTATCCAAGGCAGTTGTGGTCAGAACCAAAAAAGAGATCCGCCGCGCGGATGGTTCCTACATCCGTTTTGATGACAATGCAGTGGTACTGTTGAACAATCTGGATGAGATGCGTGGCACACGTATCTTCGGCCCTGTGGCCAGGGAACTCCGTGACAGCTATATGAAAATCGTTTCACTGGCTCCGGAGGTATTATAAAACAGTTAATTGACCATTCCCATGCAGAAGAAAATACATATCAAAAAAGGTGACCAGGTGATCGTCAATTCAGGCGAGTACAAGGGACAAAAAGGCAGGGTTCTGACCATCAACCGTGAGAAAAACCGGGCCATCGTCGAAGGTGTGAACATGGTTTCAAAGCACACCAAACCCAACGCTACCAGTCCCCAGGGCGGGATCACCAGGCAGGAAGCTCCTGTACACATATCCAATCTGAACCTGGTGGATCCTTCCACCGGTGAGGCCTCCAGGGCCGGCCGCAGGTTGAACGACAAAAACAAATTAGTCAGATACGCAAAAAAATCAGGTGAGGAGATCAAGTAATGGCAAAGCAATATATACCTTCGTTACAGAAAAAATACAGTGATGAGATCGTACCTGCGCTCATGAAGCAGTTCGGTTATTCATCCGTGATGCAGACACCGCGCCTTCAGAAGATCGTGATCAACAGTGGTGTTGGTCAGGCGATTGCTGATAAAAAACTGATGGAGGTAGCTCAGGAAGAGATATCCCAGATAGCCGGACAAAAGGCCATACAAACTGTATCCACCAAGGACATCTCCAACTTCAAACTCAGGCAGGGAATGCCCATCGGAGTGAAGGTGACCCTTCGCAGGGAAAGGATGTATGAGTTCCTGGAGCGCCTGATCAATGTGGCACTTCCCAGGATCCGTGATTTTAAAGGTGTTGGTTCCAAGCTTGACGGAAAAGGTAACTACACCCTGGGAATTACAGAGCAGATTATCTTTCCGGAGATCGATATTGACAAGATCAGCAAGATCATGGGTATGGAGATCACCTTTGTGACATCAGCCGGGACCGATGAAGAGGGTGCAGCACTGCTGAAAGAATTTGGAATACCTTTTAAACACGATAAAAAATAGAAGCATGGCCAAAGAATCAATGAAAGCTCGCGAAGTGAAGCGTGCGAAAATGGTTGAAAAGTTCGCCGAGAAAAGAGCAAAGCTCAAAGCCGAAGGTGATTATATTGGAATGAGCAGGCTGCCCAGGAACTCCAATCCAATCAGGCTTCACAACCGATGCAAACTGACCGGACGCCCCAAGGGGTATATGCGTCAGTTCGGTATCAGCAGGATCACTTTCAGGGAAATGGCTTCCGAAGGTTTGATTCCGGGGATTAAAAAGGCCAGCTGGTAAACTCAGTGCTCAGTGCTCAGTACTCAGTGCGAAGAAGATTTAAAAAATAAAATAAAGAGAAATAAAAATGACAGATCCGATTGCAGATTATCTGACCCGCATCCGAAATGCAGTGATGGCTAATCACAAAGTGGTAGAAATTCCTGCGTCCAATATCAAGAAGGACATGACCCGCATCCTCTTCGAGAAGGGGTACATCCTGAACTACAAATTTGAGGAAGAAGGTCCCCAGGGTAAAATCACAATTGCCCTGAAGTACAACAAGGAGACCAAACAACCGGCCATCAAGTCGCTGCAGCGCATTAGCAAGCCCGGATTGAGGAAGTATGTGGACAAAGACAACCTTCCCAGGGTGCTGAACGGACTTGGTGTGGCTATTATTTCAACCTCACAGGGCGTGATAACCGATAAGGAAGCGCGCAGCCTGAATGTCGGCGGTGAGGTTTTATGTTATGTTTATTAATTGAAGAAGGAGAATAACTCATGTCAAGGATAGGAATTTTACCCATCGACATCCCTGCAGGCGTCACCATCGAGGTGAACAAGGAGAACCTGGTGACTGTAAAAGGTCCCAAAGGCGAACTGACCCAGCAGGTGGACAAGGCCATCACCGTGAAGGTTGAAGAGAATGTAGTGAACGTATCGCGTTCCACCGAGGAGAAAGACCACAAAGCCAAGCACGGCCTCTACCGTTCATTGATCAACAACATGGTTGTTGGTGTTTCTGAAGGGTATACCATCAAGCAGGAACTGGTGGGTGTTGGTTACAGGGCAGAGGTAAAGGATGGAAACCGGCTGGAAATTGCCATTGGATATTCGCATGATATTTACATTCAGATGCCCGATGAAGTAAAGGTTGAGGCCATTACCGAACGTCGTGCAAACCCCATCATTACCCTGACCAGTATTGACAAGCAGCTGATCGGACAGATCGCTTCCAAGATACGCTCCTTCCGCCCGCCGGAGCCATACAAGGGCAAAGGGATCAGGTTTGTCGGTGAACAACTGCGCCGGAAAGCAGGAAAGACTGCGTCCTCTTAGCAAGGAGCTAGGTAAAAGGAAAAAGGAAATAGTAAAAAAGATAAACGACTAATAAGATGGCTTTAACCAAAGCAAACAGAAGGCAGAGAATCAAGTACAGGATCCGCAAGCGACTGTCGGGGAGCGGAGAGCGTCCCAGGATGACCGTATTCCGCAGCAACAAGCAGATCTATGTGCAGCTGGTTGACGATTTAAGCGGTGAGACACTCGTGTCTGCCTCTTCCAAAGAAAAAGAGATTGCCTCCCAGAAGGTCAACAAGACCGATCAGGCCAAACTGGTTGGAAAGCGGATTGCCGAAAAAGCAAAGGAAAAAGGAATTGACAAAGCTGTTTTCGACAGGAATGGTTATTTATATCATGGCAGGGTGAAAAGTCTCGCTGATGCTGCCAGGGAAAGCGGTTTAAAATTGTAAAATAAAGATATGTCTACAACAGGTATCAGAAAAGTTAAGACGAGTGACCTTGAGTTAAAGGACCGCCTGGTAAGCATCCAGCGTGTGACCAAGGTAACCAAAGGGGGCCGGACCTTCAGTTTCTCAGCCATTGTGGTTGTTGGTAACGAAGAAGGAATTGTGGGACACGGGCTTGGAAAAGCCAATGAAGTGACCACTGCCATTGCAAAGGGAGTTGAGGATGCCAAGAAGAACCTGATCAAGGTGCCCATCCACAAAGGTACCATTCCCCACGAGCAGTTTGGTAAGTATGGCGGTGCCAAGGTCTTTCTCAAGCCTGCTTCCAGTGGTACGGGAGTGAAGGCCGGAGGTGCCATGCGTGCAGTACTGGAAAGTGTTGGTGTGAAGGACGTGCTTGCCAAGAGCAAAGGATCATCCAACCCCCACAACCTGGTGAAAGCCACATTCGACGCTCTTCTGGAGCTGAGGGATGCCAAAGCGGTTGCCCGGCAAAGGGCTGTTTCCCTTGACAAAGTATTTAACGGATAATTCAATCATACAATGGGAAAGATCAAAGTAACCCAGGTTAAGAGTGCAATCGGGCGGACAGCCAGACAGAAAAGGACCCTGGAAGCATTGGGAATCAGGAAACTTCACCAGACCATTGAAGTGGAAGCTACTCCCCAGATCAGGGGAATGGTTGCCAAGGTAAGTCACCTGGTGAAAGTTGAAGAAGTGGCAGGCAAACAGGCAAGTAGCAAGTAGCAAGTTAAAAAGGTTAAAGAACAACGTACAATGGAATTAAGCAACTTAAAACCAGCAAAGGGTTCGACCAAATCAGGGAAAAGGATCGGTCGCGGACAGGGATCCGGATATGGTGGCACCTCCACAAAAGGACACAAGGGACAGAAGTCCCGTTCGGGCTACTCCCGCAAGACCGGTTTCGAAGGCGGACAGATGCCACTGCAGCGCAGGGTTCCAAAATTTGGCTTTAAGAATATCAACCGAAAGGAATATAAGGGTGTGAATGTTAGCACACTGCAGGAGTTGTCCGAGAAGAAGAATTTGACTGAAATCACCGTGGAAACACTGATCGAAGCAGGACTGGTTCGCAAAGATTCCCTTGTTAAGATCCTTGGGAACGGAGAACTGAAGGCCAAACTGAATGTTAAAGCCCACGCATTTTCCAAATCAGCTGTTGAGGCCATAGAGGCAGCAAAAGGTACCGTGGAGCAAATCTGATAGAACAGAACATCCTATGAAGAAGTTTATTGAAACCCTAAAGAATATCTGGAAGATCGAGGACCTGCGCTCCAGGATCCTCTATACCCTTGGAATCATCCTGATCTACCGGCTGGGCACGCACATTGTGCTGCCCGGCATCGATCCGGTGATGATTTCAAAAATGGCCAGTAATAAGCAAAGCGGAACGGGGATCCTGGATCTGCTCAATTTATTTACCGGGGGAGCTTTTAAAAGGGCATCCATCTTCGGTCTGGGGATCATGCCCTACATCTCTGCATCCATTGTGGTGCAGCTGCTTGGTATGGCTGTTCCGTATTTCCAGAAGCTTCAGCGTGAAGGTGAAAGCGGCAGACGGAAGATCAACCAGATCACCAGGTACCTGACCGTAGCTATTTTGATTCCCCAGGGGCTCAGTTATATCACCAGCCTGCGTTACCAGATTCCCTCCGAGGCTTTTTCAGCAAATTTCTCCCGCATGGCCGCCATGATCGTCCTCACCGCAGGTACCATGTTCATCATGTGGCTGGGTGAAAAGATCACCGACAAAGGGATCGGAAACGGAATCTCCCTGATCATTATGATCGGGATCATTGCCAGGCTCCCGCAGGCACTGGGTATTGAGTTCATTTCACGTCTTGAGCAGCAGGGTGGGGGTCTGATCGCCTTCCTTGTGGAGATACTCATCATGTTCGTGGTTTTCATGGGAACCATCCTGCTGGTGCAGGGTACCCGGAGGATCCCGGTTCAGTATGCGAAACGGATTGTAGGAAACAAACAATATGGCGGAGTTCGCCAGTACATTCCCCTGAAGGTGAATGCTGCAGGTGTGATGCCCATTATCTTCGCCCAGGCATTTATGTTCATCCCCATCACCGTGGCAGGATTTGCCAAAGCTGATGCCGCCACCGGATTTGCTGCTGTTTTCAGCAATCCCGTTGGTTTCTGGTACAACTTTACCAATGCCATGCTGATCATCCTCTTTACATATTTCTATACTGCCATTACCGTGAATCCCACGCAAATGGCCGAGGATATGAAAAAGAACGGTGGTTTTATTCCTGGTGTGAAGCCAGGCAGAAAAACGGCCGACTTCCTGGATACAGTGATGTCCAGAATTACCCTGCCCGGATCTTTCTTCCTGGCTTTCGTAGCCATCATGCCTGCTTTTGCAATGATGGCCGGAATTAGCAGAAGCTTTGCCCAGTTTTTCGGCGGAACCTCCCTTTTGATCATGGTGGGTGTGATCCTCGATACACTGCAGCAGGTTGAAAGCCACTTGCTCATGCGTCATTATGACGGTCTGACCAAGACAGGCAGGATCAAAGGCCGCACAGGAAGTGCAGCTGCGATCTAAAATAGTATAGGTTCGTTCTTTGATGATTTTAGTAAAAACTGCGGAAGAGGTTGAACTGCTTAGGCAGAGTAATCTGCTGGTTTCCATGACACTGGCCGAGGTTGCAAAGTACATTGCACCGGGCGTGTCCACAGAGAAGCTGGATCAGGTAGCCGACTCATTTATCCGCGACCATGGAGCGGTCCCGGGGTTCCTGGGTTATCAGGGTTACCCGAAGACGCTCTGTACATCTGTGAATTCACAGGTGGTACACGGAATCCCTTCCCCCAAGGTAATCCTGAAGGAAGGCGATCTGGTCTCGGTGGACTGTGGTGTGATCATGAATGGGTTTTATGGTGATACCGCATTCAGTTTCGAAGTAGGGGAAGTAAGCCCGGAGGTCCGAAAGCTCCTAAGCACAACGAGGGAGTGTTTGCACAAAGGTGTGGAACAGGCGGTAGAGGGAAAACGAATCGGTGATATAGGATACGCCATTCAACACATGGCCGAAAGCAACGGTTTCAGTGTTGTCAGGGAGATGGTCGGACACGGGCTGGGGCGCCATATGCACGAAGCTCCGGAGGTGCCCAATTACGGAAGAAAGGGAACCGGCCCAAAACTGAAAAAGGGCATGGTCCTTTGCATCGAACCCATGATCAACATGGGACGAAGGCAGATTACACAGGAACCGGATGGATGGACCATCACCGCAGCGGATCACAAACCCTCTGCCCATTTTGAACTGGCAGTGGCTATAGATAAAGAAAAGGCAGACGTATTGTCAACCTTCAGTTATATAGAAGAAGTTTTAAATAAACAGAACAGCTAATGGCAAAACAACCTTCCATTGAGCAGGACGGTGTAATCACCGAAGCATTATCCAATGCAATGTTCCGTGTGGAGCTTGAAAACGGTCACATCATTACCGCCCATATTTCGGGGAAAATGAGGATGCACTACATCAAATTGTTACCGGGCGACCGGGTCAAGGTGGAGATGTCACCCTACGATTTGACAAAAGGAAGGATAAGTTTCCGCTACAAGTAACGGAAGTTAGGAGCTCGCTTCGCTCGCGTTAGTGGGATAAGGGAAAAATAAGGAAAAAGGAAAAAGGTTAAAGTTGAAAGATTTTATATAATAGAGAACTCATGAAAATCAGAGCATCTGTAAAAAAGCGCAGCACCGACTGCAAGATTGTAAGACGGAAGGGACGCTTGTATGTAATCAATAAGAAGAATCCCAAGTTCAAACAGCGTCAGGGATAAAGATTTATTTAAAAAAACAATAGAAGCATTATGGCTAGAATAGTTGGTGTTGACCTGCCTAAAAACAAAAGGGGCGAAATAAGCCTGACCTACATCTTTGGCGTTGGCCGGAGCCGTGCACAATCGATACTCGATGCTGCAGGAGTGGACCGGAATATCAAAGTGAAGGATTGGAATGATGAACAGATCACTGCCATCCGGAAAGTGATCAATGAAACGCCGGATTACAAGGTTGAAGGCGAACTCAGATCAAGCGTTCAGCTCAATATCAAACGGCTGATGGATATCGGCTCATACCGTGGCATCCGTCACCGTATCGGCCTTCCTACCCGCGGACAAAGTACCAAGAACAATGCCCGTACCAGGAAAGGGAGAAGAAAGACAGTAGCAAACAAGAAGAAAGCAACCAAATAAGAGAGTTTAGATCATGGCTAAAAAGACAGGATCGTCAAGAAAACGAACAGTTAAAGTTGAACCTACAGGAGAGGCGCACATCCATGCCTCCTTCAACAATATCATTATTTCCCTGACCAATAATCAGGGACAGGTGATCTCCTGGGCTTCATCCGGTAAAATGGGTTTCCGTGGCTCCAAGAAGAACACTCCCTATGCTGCCCAGCAGGCTGCAATAGATTGTTCCAAGATAGCATACGACCTGGGACTGAGGAAGGTAAAGGTTTACGTGAAGGGTCCAGGATCAGGCAGGGAATCAGCCATCCGGAACATCCATGCCTCAGGCATTGAGGTGACTGAAATCGTTGACGTGACACCGCTGCCGCACAACGGCTGCCGTCCCGCTAAGAGGCGGAGGGTATAATTCAGCTGTAAGGGTTTGACCAGGCTGAAGAGGAATTATAAACATTAAATCAGATAGATAAATGGCAAGATACAGAGGTCCAAGGACCAAAATTGCTCGAAAATTTTCAGATCCCATTTTCGGGACGGACAAGTCTTTTGAGAAGAAGAACTATCCCCCCGGAATGCACGGAAACAACAAACGAAGACGCAAAGCATCTGAATATGGTATTCAGTTGAAAGAGAAGCAGAAGGCCAAGTATACATATGGTGTGCTGGAAAAGCAGTTCAGGAATATGTTCGAAAAGGCTTCCAGAAGCAAGGGTGTGACCGGTGAGGTACTCCTCCAGTTACTGGAGTCAAGGCTCGACAATGTGGTTTACAGGCTGGGTCTTTCACCCACACGTGCAGGGGCCCGTCAACTTGTATCACACAGGCACATCACCGTGAATGGTGAGGTTGTCAATATTCCGTCTTATACCCTGAAGCCAGGAGATACGGTAGGGGTTAGAGAGCGTTCTAAATCACTGGAAATAATCTCAGATTCACTCAGCACTGCCAGGTACGGATCTTCATCATGGCTCGAATTTGATGAGGCATCCCTGGTGGGAAAATTTCTGAATCGCCCCGAGCGTGAAGAGATTCCCGAAAACATTAAAGAGCAGCTCATCGTTGAGCTTTATTCAAAATAAAATAATCACATTCATACTATGGCCATTTTAGCATTTCAAAAACCAGATAAGGTCATCATGCTCGAAGCCGATGACAGGTATGGTAAGTTTGAGTTTCGTCCCCTTGAGCCTGGTTATGGTATTACCGTAGGTAATGCCCTGAGGCGTATCCTCCTCTCATCACTTGAAGGGTATGCGATCACCAACATCAAGATTGACGGGGTTGAGCACGAATTTTCCACCATAACCGGTGTAATCGAGGACCTTACAGAAATCATTCTGAATCTGAAGCAAATACGCTTTATGAAGCAGATTGAGGATGTGAATGATGAGAAGATCGTCGTGACCATCACGGGTCAGGAAGATTTTAAAGCCGGTGACCTCCAGCGGTTCCTCAGTGGTTTCAAAGTACTGAATCCCGACCTGGTGATCTGTCACATGGAATCTGATGTAAAACTTCAGATGGAAGTGACCATCAGCAAGGGACGAGGTTATGTTCCTGCAGATGAGAACAAGCCTGCAGAGGCAGAATTCGGACTTATTGCAGTGGATGCCATCTATACCCCCATCAAGAATGTAAGGTATGAGATTGAGAACTATCGTGTGGAGCAGAAGACCGACTATGAGAAACTGATCGTGGAAATTGAAACAGACGGTTCCATTCACCCGAAGGAAGCGCTCAAGGAGGCTGCCAAGATTCTCATCTATCACTTCATGCTCTTCTCAGACGAGAAGATCACCCTTGATACGGACGAGAAATTCGCCAATGAAGAGTTTGATGAGGAGGTGCTGCACATGCGCCAGCTGCTGAAAGCCAAGCTGGTTGACCTGGACCTTTCTGTCAGGGCACTCAACTGCCTGAAAGCAGCTGAGGTGGAGACACTGGGAGACCTGGTGAAATTCAACAAGAACGACCTGCTGAAATTCAGAAATTTTGGTAAGAAGTCACTCACCGAACTGGAGGAGCTGCTTACAAACATGAGCCTGACTTTCGGTATGGATACAAGTAAATACAAACTGGACAAGGATTAATTGCAATGAGACATAAAAAGAAGATTAATCACCTGGGAAGGAATACTGCACACAGGAAGGCCATGTTGTCCAATATGGCAGCTTCCCTGATTATGCACAAGCGGATTGAGACAACCACAGCCAAGGCCAAGGCGCTCAAAAGATACCTTGAGCCTTTGATCACAAGGAGCAAAGACGATTCAACCCATTCCCGCAGGGTGGTATTTAGTTACCTGCAGGACAAGGAAGCCGTTTCAGAGCTGTTCCGTGAGGTAGGAGTCAAGGTGGCAGATCGTCCCGGAGGTTACACCCGGATCATCAAGCTGGGCAGACGTCAGGGTGACAATGCCGATATGTGCCTGATCGAACTGGTGGATTTCAACGAGAACCTGCTTGCTGAAAAAGCTTCTGCCAAGAAGTCAGCCAGCCGCAGGCGCCGTGGTGCCAAGAAGAGCACTGAGGTTACAGCACCTGCAGCAAAGGTTGAAGTTGAAGAGGCGGTTGTTGAGGCGACCGAAGTTGAAGAAGCAGTTGCCGGGGCGACCGAAG
>CAYVRK010000002.1:122269-187418 GCA_964453785.1 uncultured Bacteroides sp. | reverse complement strand
ATCCTCAGCAATTACAGTAATAATACCAATCTTTTTATCTATTTCTCTGATAGTCATTTACTATTTTGTCAGATTTAAAAACATATTTTACCCTTTTGCTACACCAGTTACTATAATTGCAATATTAGGAATTTCAACTATTTGGATTTTTAATGGTGGCATTAATGGGTCGAATATAATGCCTGCATTAGTAATATTAATTCTTGGAATATTAGTGGTTCCCAATAAAATCAAGAAATATATTATTATTATTTTCATACTTGTAAACATTTTAATTCTTCTTATTCAGTTATACAGACCGGATATAATCATAGACTTTCCAACTGAAAACGACCGTTGGATTCAGAATCTCATTACATTGATTATCTGTTCTTATTTTATATATATAATTATCAGGTTTGTTCACAAAAACTATAATCTCGAAAGACTAAGAGCAGAAGAAAGTGAAACAAGACTACATCAACTAAATGCAGACAAAGACCGATTCATATCAATTCTCGGACATGATTTAAAAAGTCCCTTCAACAACCTTCTGGGTTTATCCGGACTATTAACAAAAAACATTCGCAAATATGATATTGATAAAATTGAGAATTTCGCAAACCAAATTAATAAAACGGCACGCACCACATATGATTTACTTGAAGACATATTGATGTGGGCAGGAGCACAACAAGGCAAGATTCCTTTCAAACCACAAAATTTGAAGTTTAAAGATATTTGTAAGAATAATCTTGAAATTCTCAGTCCAAATGCCTATGCAAAAAACATTACAATCAATTGTACTCTATCAGACGAGATAAATATTTATGTTGATATTGATATGTTGAAAACGGTAATGAGAAATCTTGTTTCGAATGCCATTAAGTTTACAAATAATGGTGGCGTAATAAATATTAATGCAGAGCAGAATTCTGAAAACGTAACAATATCGGTTTCGGATAATGGAATGGGAATACCACCAGAAAATCTGGCAAAACTCTTTGATATATCAGAAGTTCTGACCACAAAAGGAACGGCTAAAGAAACAGGAACAGGATTAGGATTGCTACTTTGCAAAGAATTCGTCGAAAAACATGGTGGTATAATCTGGGTTGAGAGTGAAGTAGGGAAAGGCAGTGAGTTTAAATTTACTTTACCAACCATCATAAAGCTGGATGATAGTAAAAAAGAGTAGAACTGAAACCACCGGAAAAAATCAGAACATCTATAACGACCTTCTCAAAATAAACCTGAAGAGATTCGCTTCCGTTTCCTGTTTTCAATTTCCCTGAAACACCCTTTCTTGGATTCAATAATTTGCCTGTAGTTACGTAGTAGTTCAGCTTCTTATTGAGTGATTGAAAGTTCGTCTCACCTACCAACAAAGCGATATCTTTCAAGCGAAAAACTGACCGTTTGTCCTTGTAAATGGATAAAACTATATCCTGATTGTGCTTAGGGGAACTAAACATTCTATTAATTCGTATGTACAGTTCACAACTATAGCGAAACTTTTTTATAACAGGCAGGACAACCTGGGATTTTTGTCGGTGATGATGAGGGTGTTCATATAACTGTACCTGAGTGAGAAGAGATATGAGATATTCGGCCATTGTATATCCGGTTAAAAAATCCAAACTTGCAACCTCCTGAACCAAGACACTGATGTTGAATGAAATCGGCCGAGAAATATTGGACCAGAACTGAAACGGAGGCTTTAAATAGCCTTGACACACCCTTTAGAATCCAGCAGTTCCTGGATGAATGCAATTACAACGCCACGGAAGAAACCCGTTCGCCGCGTTATGTCCTTGAACACAGAAGGGCGCATTGCCTGGAGGGGGCCATCTTTGCGGCTGCCTGCCTGGAATATCAGGGCAGGCCACCCCTGTTGCTCGATCTTCAGGCCATGAATGACGACGACCATGTCATCGCTGTATTTAAGCAGGATGGGTGCTGGGGTGGTATCGCCAAGTCGAATTTCACCACCCTGCGCTATCGCGAACCTGTTTACCGGACCCTCAGGGAGCTTGCCATGTCCTATTTCGACCTCTATTTCAATACCCTGGGGGATAAGTCCCTTCGGGCCTATTCCCTACCGTACAGCCTGAACCGGTTCAATCGTATGGAATGGAGAACCACCATGGATGACCTGGAAGATATCGGTTACTTCCTGGATAAGGTGAATCACTTCCCCCTGATATCCAAAGCCCAGGCCGGGAGGCTTGAAAGAGCCACCCCGCTTCTTCTGAAATCCTCTTTGATGGGTTCCGATCCTGCTGGATTATTCATCCCGGGTTCAGGGAAGAACACAGACCAAAAATAGTAGTATTTTGTCCGCGCTAACCAAAACATTCTCCCATGAAAAAAAGAGGATTCATCATTGTTGCCCTTGTGATATTTGGATTGAATTTAAACCATGATTTGTGATGATCAGGAAATCCTGTCAACAATGGTATCCAGATTCAGAATGGATGTTACCGTAACTTTTTCATTGACAGGATAATCTCTTGGGCCGGGATAAACAATCCATGCGTGCTCCAGCTCAAGATCATTCATACTCGAATGAAGAGACCTTGTCATCCCGGGCGCATCCTGGTATTTGTATTCAATTCCCCAGTTCTTGCCATTCTTCATAAAGAACTGATCTAACTCAGCACCCGAATGTGTTGCATAGAAAAAGACTTCTTCCTGCTTCAGGTCGAGAATGCGCATCGTGTTGAATAGAGCAAAACTTTCCCATGATGCACCTAATTTGTGATGCGTCATGAGTTGATCCTTATTGTTCAATGATAGCAGTGCATGAAAGATGCCTGTGTCATTGAAATATAGCTTTGGACTCTTGACCAGTCGCTTCCCGATATTCTTATAAAATGGGGTCAGTGAACTGATCATAAAAGTACCCTCAAGCAGATCTATATAGTTCCGGACTGTAGTATCGGAGATCCCAAATGACCTGGCCAACTCAGAATAGTTGATGATCTGTGCATTGTAATTGCTGAGCATCATCCAGAACCGGCGCAACGTCCGGGCAGGAATGCCAATACCAAGCTGGGGAATGTCTCTTTCCAGGAATGTAGTAATGAAATTCTCTCTCCATAGCATGCTTGCCTTTTCATCTTCTGCCAGGAAAGATCTGGGGTAGCCCCCTCGTATCCATAGTTTTTCTATTTCACTACCCCCTGTTTCATCCAGATTGAATCCAAATAAATAATGAAAACCGATCCTCCCGGCAAGGGATTCACTCCCTTGTCGTATCAGGTCCCTGGAAGCACTTCCGAGGATGATATATTTCTGATCAGAACGATTATCGGTAAGGTACCGAAGGGAAGGGAACAACTCCGGTCTTCGTTGTATCTCATCAATGACAATTGTGCCGGACAATTCACCAAGGGCAAGAATTGGATTGTCCATTGCTGTAAGATCCACCTGGTTTTCCAGATCGAAATAGTAATCTGCATTCAGTTGTTTAGCAAGGGTAGTTTTCCCTGTCTGCCTCGCACCCAGAATAGCTGTGACAGGAAAGGCCGATTTAAGTTTCCTGATCTGATCAATTTCATTTTTTCGGGCAATCATGAAACAAAGATAAAGCTTTTGCATTGATAATTCCAACTTAAGGTTGGAGATTTCAAGTTTAATTCATTTCTTTGTTTATCGGCGCAGCACTGGGCGGGGCAATGGGACTGAAAGCATCGAAAACGGGCAGACTTATTTTCGTTATTTTTCTTGCAGGAGAGGTGCTGTTCTATGGTTCACTGGTATTTCCCGGAAAAGAGGTGGTTCTGCTGATCCGGGATAAAATGAAAGGCTGGATGAAAAGGCGACGCCGGAAAGTTTGATTACCTTAGCGGAACCAACAAAATTATTTACAACACATGAAGAATCTTATTGCCATCCTCTGCCTGCTGTGTGGAGGTTTTACCTCACTGGTTGCCCAACATCAAATCACATCCCCGGATCAGAAGATTGCCGTCAACATTGACATCAGTGATGGTATTCAGTTCTCCGTTGCCTTGAACGGCGAACGCTTTATAAAGAATGCGCAGGTGGACCTGCATTTCAATGGTGAAGCGCTTGGGACAGGTGCAAAACTGAAGAAAGCGAACACCACCGAAGTACACAATACAGTCATTCCTGTTGTTGCCCTGAAGGAGAGCGAAATTGACAACCATTTTAACCGGCTGACCCTTTCTTTTGCAAACAAATTCAATGTTGAATTCCGGGTTTTTAACAACGGGATTGCCTATCGGTTTGTTACAGATAGAAAGGGTAATGTTGAAGTCAACGAGATGGCAAATTTTGAATTTGCCGGCAATTTTAAAACCTGGGCCACATCCATTGATGATTTTGTGGGCAGCTACGAAAACGAATATGAGCAGTTAAATATTGCTGATTTTGATCCGGAAAAAAATACATATCTGCCCCTGCTCATAGAACATACCAAGGGCTATAAGATGTTGCTGACCGAGGCAGATATCTTTGACTATCCGCACATGTTCCTGAAGAAGGCTGAAGGCAATGCCCTGGAAGCCACATTCCCTCCATACCCCCTTGAGACTGAATTTATAGGAGACCGCGCGAGTAAGGTTACCAAAGGAGCTGACTATATTGCCCAGACCTCAGGTAAAAGATCATTTCCGTGGCGTCTGATGGTCCTGACTGAGACAGATGCCCAGTTGGCAGAAGCGAACTTGGTGTATTTGCTGGCCAGGGAGAGTGAAGTGGAAGAGACCGGTTGGATCAGGCCGGGAAGAGTTTCCTGGGAATGGTGGAATGCATCCAACCTTTACGGGGTCGATTTTGAAGCCGGGCTGAATACGGAATCCTATAAGTATTATGTCGATTTTGCAGCCAAAAATGGTCTGGAATACATTCTCATGGATGAAGGCTGGTCACTATCCACGATGGATATTTCCCAGCCCAACCCAACCCTTGACCTGTTTGAGATTATCCGCTATGCCAAAGAGAAAAATGTGCGGGTGATCCTTTGGGCCAGCTGGAGAGCCATTGAGAACCAGTTTTTTGTACTTGCCCGTTATAAAGAGTGGGGTGTGGCCGGGATCAAAGTGGACTTCATGGACAGGGCCGATCAGTGGATGGTCAATTTTTATGAAAAAATTGCCCGTGAAGCAGCCCTGAACCACTTACTGGTGGATTTTCATGGTGCATTCAAGCCCAATGGGCTGCATCGTGCTTTTCCCAATGTGGTTGCTTATGAGGGAGTGCGCGGACTTGAATACTGCAAATGGTCCAATACGGTTACTCCCGAACACAACCTGACCATTCCATTTACCCGGATGGTATGCGGACCCATGGATTATACCCCGGGGGCCATGCGCAATTACCATTCGGAAGAGTTCCAACCCAATTTTGCAAGACCCGCAAGCCAGGGTACGCGTTGTCATCAACTGGGTCTATTTATTGTGTTCGAAAGCGGGATACAGATGCTTGCTGATAGTCCCTCCAATTATGAGAAAGAATCTGAATCCACTGCCTTTATTGCCAGTGTTCCAAATACCTGGGACGAAACCAGGGTGCTTGAAGCCAAAGTGGGTGAGTACATCGTGGTGGCCCGCAGAAAAGGATCCGATTGGTTTATCGGTGCATTGAACAACAACACGGAGAGAGAATTCAATATCGATTTAACCTTTCTTCCGGATGGTGAAAAAAAGGCGGTGATTATGCAGGATGGCCTCAATGCCAATCGATATGCGGAAGATTACCTTAGGCTGGAAAAGAAGGTCAGCAATCATTCCACATTGGACATAAAGCTGGCAAAAGGAGGCGGATACGCAGCGCGCATCACCAACTGATGAGATATCGAACAATTGTATGAAAAGCAACATTTAATCCATTAATAAAACTGTCTTATGAAAAGTATTATCAAATTATCGTTGGCCTGTATGGCCTGTCTGTTCATAATATCGCCTGCCCAGGGCCAGGGCGTGAATACGCTCACCAAACAAGAGAAGAAAGCCGGCTGGGTGCTTCTGTTCAATGGATCCGATTTCAGTGGTTGGAGACAGTGCAACGGCACGGAAATGCCTGCGAACTGGGTGATTGAAGATGATGCCATGAAGGTTTTTACCGGTAAAGGAAAATCGCCGGGTTCCGGAGCAAACGGGGATATTCTCTATGGTGAGAAGAAATTTAAAAACTTTGAACTCTCCGTTGACTGGAAGGCCAGCAAGATGGCCAATTCCGGGATCTTCTTCAATGTTAGGGAAGTCCCGGGTGAGCCCATTTATTATGCTTCACCGGAGATCCAGGTGCTGGATAATGTGGACGCCACCGATAACAAAGTGGACAGTCACCTGGCCGGATCATTGTATGATATGATTGCAGCAGATCCAAAGACGGTTCATCCTGCCGGAGAATGGAATACCATCGTCATCCGGGTTCAGGACGGAAAGGTGACCCATACCCAGAACGGCGTGAAGGTGGTGGAGTATGAATTGTGGACGCCGGAATGGGATGAGCTGGTGGCCAACAGCAAATTCAAGGATTTCCCCGGGTTTACCGAGGGCATTTCCAAAGAGGGCTATATTGGTCTCCAGGACCACGGATACCCGGTCTGGTTCAGGAATATCAAAATCAGGGAACTTTAGCAGCTGATCTCTTTTGAAAGATTCTTAAAGGGGAGCCAACACCTCCTTTGAAGATCACTGAAGGGGAGGCTAACACCTCCCCCTGGCGCACGGGCTGTTGGTGATGAAGAATCCGAAGAATCCTCCCACCAGCAGGCTCTTCATAATTTCTCTACCAGGGATGGATTCCATCAGGCGTCCTTCGGTGATGTAGAAAAAGGTAAATCCCACCACAGCACCAATAACAATGGCCAGGGCAGTTTTCCTGGTACGGGGAGAAGTGACGGTCCGTTTAAACCAGCTTTCCTCCTGTGTCAGTTCCAGTTGTTTGAATTTCATATATGTAAATATCTAGATGTGTAAATATAGATATTTTTTATGACTCAGAACAGCAACGCTTCTCAATATTGAATATTTCTGAATTATGGTTTTATTTGTAAAGCAATCCACAACACCATGGTCATTCTGTCTTCAGTTTTGATAACCCTCGCCCTGGTTTTTTATTCAACCGGAATCTGGGCCGAGCGTATCGCAAGGATCCTCAGGCTCTGGCATGTAATCACCTTCTGGATCGGCTTCACTTTCGATGTGGCAGGAACCCTGGCTATGCATCAGTTATCAGAGGGGCCTTTTAACTTACTGGATATGCATACACTCACAGGTCAGATCGCATTGTGGCTGATGCTGGGCCATGCCATCTGGGCAACCATCGTGATCCTGAAGTCCATGGAATCCATGATGCTTAAGTTTCACCGGTTCAGCCTCTTTGTCTGGCTGGTCTGGCTGATCCCCTATTTTGGAGGGATGTTCCTCGGAATGACCCAATAAGCAAAGAGAGGAGTGTGGCACTTTCTCTTTCAAATCAATGGCCAGGGTTGTCTTACTTTTTCACAAACCGGCTCATCTGGGTATGATGACCAGCCGATGTGATCTCCACTACATAGACCCCGGCCTCAATCCCGTCCAGTGATATGCGATGGTAGCTTGTCGCAATATTCGAAAAGACTTTTATCCTGGATCCTGTAGTACTGTATATGGAAACAGATTCAATGGGTTCATCAGATTCAATATGCAATGCATCAGAGGCAGGATTTGGATACAAGCGGAACCCGGTCTGTTCATTCAAATCTTCCGCAGCGTTCAAAACAGGTGCATCCACGTCCTGAACAGCTACCGGCCATATGCCCGGTCCGGGAACAGATACGCCTGTGGTCTCTCCTCTTTGCGCATCTTCCCCAAAGTAGTACAAGGGCCATCCCTTGTAGGTGAGCTGCTGCTTTCCAAAGACATCGATGCTCCCGAAAAGTGACTCTTCCAGGATGGAGGCTACGCTATGAAGCCCCGTTTCGTAAACAGGCCAGACCGAATTATTGCTCAGATCTGGTGCCGTAAAATGATTCTGATCATAAGCGTCATTAACGAAAGTATAGATTGTTCTTCCATATGGATCTACAAAATACTGAACCATCTCTTCGCCGGGTTCATAGTTGCCATTGTAGGTGACTCCGTCTTTTCCGGTCAGGAGCCCGTCCATGAGCATGATGCTGTAATCGGGTTTGGCCACAAACCAGACATTTCCCACCCCCTCGCCTTTGGTATCCCCCGGATCCAGGTCGTTCACCCAGTAGTACAGCGGCCAGCCTTTGTATGTGGTTTGCATCCCTCCTTCAGGATGAACAATGGCTCCGAAATCTTCCGGGTCAAGTCCCTCTCCCAAAACAGGATTCTCCACATAGAACAGGGGCCAGTTGTCCACACATCCACCGGTGCACAGCGATGTACCGGGCAAGGCATCTTTCGTGTAGTAATAAAGTGTAAAACCGGAGCTGTCCGTGAGGATGGTTCCCAGCACAGGATCTTCAGCCAGCTGAACATGGGCTCCCGGGGAAGTATTTTCCAACACGATGACTTTTCCAAACATATTGAAGATTACATGCGGATCACACTGGTAATTGTATTCTCCGGGAATGGTAAACACATGGGTAAATACCCATCCCATGCCCACTTCATTCCCAAAGGATTCCGGGTTGGATGGGTACTGGGATTGCAGCCCATCTACATTGTGGTGACCTTCAGAATTGGTCCAGATGACTGTATCCCCCTCATTGATAGTGATCTCACTGGGAGTAAATTTATAGTCTGTTACATCCACTACATGGGATATCTGGCCTATGGCAGTGTAATTGAAAACTGCAATCATTCCCAGGATCCAGAATTTCCGGGTCAAGGTTGGGCCGGTAAGTTTTGTCATCATCATCATTTCATTTTAATTCTTCTGCATGCCGAAGAGTTTTGTATTGATATAAAGTAAATTACGCCAGTATAGTTCTGTCGGATGCTGTTAAAAATATGTTAATTTTGAAGTCGGGAGGGATTCTTCTTACCCTGGGTTTGTCAATGTATGAGGAGATAGACTACATTTAACCAGATGGAAGAATTTGATCCATGAAAAAGATACCGCTGTTTTTCATTTTATGGGTGGGAGCATCAGGCTGCATCTGGGACAATGAAGAGACGCTTTTTCCCGGGCCGGATGTTTGCGACACCCTCGATGTTTCTTACGCCATGGATGTGGTTCCCATCATGGCCAATAATTGCTATACCTGCCACAGCAATGCCAACGCCCCTGAATTTGCATTTGGCATTACGCTGGAAGATTATACAGATGTCAAAGCTTCCTCAAGTGCCATCATCGGGGCAATCAGGCACAGCGATGGTTTTCCTGCCATGCCCCGCGGAGCAGACCCACTCGACACCTGTTCCATTAGCAGGATCGAAGCATGGGTGAGTGCGGGAAGCCCCGATAATTAATAAACCTCCTTTCCATGATGAAAACAAGAAATTTGCTCATCCTCCTGCAACTGGGAATGGCTGTGTCGCAGTCCGGGGTTTACGGACAGGACCTTGGAGCCTTCCTGGAGGACCAGGTGGGGGAGACCACCGACTACACATTTGCTACTTTTAAAACCACCCGGATCCTCAACGGCCATTCTGTTGAATTGGATCACGAAGGGCAGATGGATGTCAGGATTTCCCACAGGTTCGGAACCATCAATTCCGGAGCATACGAGTTTTTCGGACTGGACCAGGCCCACATTCATCTGAGCTTTGAATATGGCTTGAAAGACTGGATGATGGTTGGCATGGGGAGGGGGACCTTTGAAAAAACGGTGGATGGTTTTACCAAAATAAAATTGTTGAGACAATCAAAAGGCATCCGGAACATGCCGGTATCGGTCTCCTGGATGTCGGGCATGTATGTGAACGGACTTCATTGGAGCGATCCGGAAAGGGAAAACCGTTTTATTTACAGGTTCTCGTTTGCTCACCAGCTGATGATTGCCCGGAAATTCAACGAACGGTTCTCCCTGCAGCTTACCCCCTCCTATCTGCATCAGAATCTGGTGGAAACACCCGGTGATCCCAACGATCTATTTTCCATGGGTGCCGGTTCCAGGATCAAATTGTCCAAAAGGGTCTCCTTCAATGCAGAGTATTATTACATTTTAAACAGGGACCATCAGAACTTCACAACCGGAATCTATAATCCGCTTTCCCTGGGAATCGACATAGAGACGGGCGGACATGTTTTTCAGATCATCATGACCAATTCGGTGGGCATGGCCGAGAATGCATTCCTTGGGCATACCACAGGCAGGTGGCTTGACGGGGATATTCACATCGGATTTAATATTTCCCGGGTGTTCCAATTAAAAAAATAAGACAATGAAAAGTTTACTGATATCTGTATTGTTTGTTGCAACCCTTACCGGCTCGCTGTGGGGACAGGGGAAATATCTCACCAACAATGGTCAGATCATTTTCTATTCACACGCGGCCCTTGAGGATATTACTGCGGAAAACAACAACGTGGCCGGTGTGGTTGATGCAGCAGCGGGCGAGGTAGCCATCATTGTGAAGATGACGCAGTTTCAGTTCGAAAAAAAAATGATGCAGGAGCATTTCAATGAGAATTATGTTGAATCGGAAAAATTTCCCAAGGCTGTATTTAATGGAAAGATCCTCAACAATGCGGATGTGAAGTATGCTTCTAAAGGCATCTATCAGGTGCAGGTTGAAGGGGAGATGACCATCCACGGGAAAACCAAGCAGGTTTCGACAGGGGGGACCATCGAGGTTGATGCTGAAGGCATTGTGATCAGGGCAAAGTTTATGCTTAATCCCGAAGATTATGACATCACCATCCCCGATGTGGTGCGGAAAAACATTGCAGAAGCCCTTGAAATCAGGGTTGAGATGAAGCACCTTCCCATATAGCCAGTCCAGATTCACACCGCCGAGTTGTTCGTCCTTGAGTTCTTTACCGTTGTATAGGTACTTATGTGCACTGGGCACCGTTTTTACCCCACTATCAGCTTCTTACACTCCTTCCAGCTGGTGCAATATCTTCAAAGAACGCATTTTAAAGATACCTTTTTTCTTTTCAGGGGTATCTCCTCTGGCACCTTGGAATGTAATCAGCCTTAATAAGTAAGATTCTCGGGATCCTGCCTGTTATCCCAGAAGATAAGCAGTTGTAGTTCCTTTTTTCTTGGTTTTTCTCGGTAGTAATGGGTAATGTGTTTGGAGATAAAACCCTTTCTGACATACCTCTTTTTCCTGGATTCCTCAAACATCTCAGGGTTTTGCTTGATCTGATTCAGAAGATGATCGACCTCATTAATGAAGTTTTGAATTTCTCTTTCCGTCCATTCTTTTTCCAGGTGATCGAGAACTTTGAAGTATGTATACCTGGCCTTTGGTGTCCAGAATATATCCATTAATCCAGCTTGTATTTTGCCCGGACCTCCTTCATTACCTCCTCATGTGGTATGAGCTCTCCACGATCCGCTTCAGCAAGGCTCTTTTCGACAGCTGCTCTTTCGCCCTCGCTGATTTCATCCCACCAGTCGGCACTCTTCTCTTTCTTGAAGACAGCTTCCACCTTGGCCAGAACAGTTGGTTTTTCCGTGTTCAGGATAAGTTGGACCAATTCTAGTTTTTTTGCATGTAGGTTCATGGTTACTTTCATTGCTCCTTACAAATTTAACGAATAATATCCACTATTGTGTTTCCCTGACCAGCTATCGTTTATTCTGATACCCTGAGTGTCAATACCAGCCTGTCGATTCTGGGGCTAAGAAGATCAGGTTTTGCTTTTGAGAGTATTCATAATACAGAATCGCTTTGACAAAGTTAGATTATAGGGCCGCGCCCCGTAGTCGTAGAATGTCAATTTCAAGAAGCGTTTCATTGGCTTTTTTCCAAGCGGTATTTAGACAGCTCCAAACTGTTTGCTTCTTTCATAAGGCCCGCCCCTCTTTCATTACGTTCTGTAGAAAGGCGTAATTCGATGACGCGTGTTCCAATCAGTTTTAGAAAAAACTATGGGGCTTATTATTTGTCCGGTGTCAAACTCAATTTCATAAAGCGGATACTTCACCCGAATTTCATCTTCCCGGTTGACTTTTTCCTTGTTCAACAAGACAATCAGGTCATTATCGGAGGCATCTCGTTGATATCCTCTGGCATAAGAACCAAAAAGTATTACTGTAGCATCAGGATCTGTGTCCTGAACCGAGTTTTTAATCCTGATCAGTATTTTGTCAATTTCTCCCACAATCCAAAGTTAGTGAAATTCAAAAAAGGTAAAATTTCAAATTCATCCCTCTCGGATTTGAAGGAGCGTGGAAATACACGGAGCCTCACCCCTTAGCCATATCCCGGTTTTTCAATACATCACACATTTAATGGATCGGATGTCGGATCCGGTTAGCAGTTGAACAAAATAGACCCCGGGGTCCATGCCTTTGGCCTTCCATTCTCCCCAGCTACAATTGGAACACTGTTTCCCGATCCTGATGGTATCGGCACTGGTTCCGTTCTCCTCAAATACCTGAATTCCCAGCGGACTGGCCACATACAATCTGCCCTGGTCATCAGTGGTCATGCCGTCGATATATCCGTTCCCCCCGATGGTGGTAAATAATCTTTTGTTGGTGATCACCGTATCTTCCACATTCCAGGCATATACCTCCTTATCCTCCGAATCGGACACATAACATATGGATTCGTCACGGGAAAAAGCAATGCCATTGGGATTTAAAACAGTTTTGTCCAGAAGATACAGGGTTCCGTTAAGGCTGATCCGGAAAATCCCGCTGAAATCGAGCTCCTGTTGTGCTGCACTGATCCCAATGGGCGGATCGGTAAAAAAGACAGAGCCATCGGATTTTACGGCCACATCGTTGGGAATGTTAAGGCGTAAGCCTTCGAAATGCGTGGCAATGGGGGTGATGGAGCCATCCGTTTCCATCCTGGACATTCTGCGGTATTCCTGCTGGGCCATGACCAGCCGCCCCTCTGTATCGATGGCCAGACCGTTTGTCTTTCCCGAAGGATCCAGGAAGATTTTAATTCCATCCTCCACGGTCCAGGAATAGATTTTATTGCCGGATAAATCTGAGAACAGCAATTGGTCAATGTTCCAGACCGGGCCTTCGGTAAACACAAAGCCCCCTGCTATTTTCTCTATGTGCCAGGGTTCTGCAACAGGTTGAGACCACAGGTGAAACGAAAAACAGAGGATGCCAATGATTGCTAGCCGCCTCATTGGATGAACTTCACCTCGCCATGGGAGAGGGTCCTGGGATAGTTGTAGATGGCTTTGACTTTTTCGGGTGTATTGTGGGTTTCAATCCACCTGCTCCAGACCATAAACCAGGTCCACATGGGCTGCGCATCAAGGATTTCCGGTGTGGGCAATTCCCCCACTTCTCCCAGTGAGATCAGCTTTCCGCCGGCCAGTTTCACGAGCTGGTCGTGATGCTCCTGACGGTAATCGTTGTGATAGACGTCTGCTGCCAGGACATCCACATAATCCAGTCCCGGGAAATAGAGCTCATAGGCGTATGCTTCATCGTTCTCACGATCGCGGGGCGCATTGGTGTTCCATACCCAGATCAGGTTGTCCAGGTGGTGGTAGTTGACAAAGCGGTCATACATCATCTTCCATAATTTGGCAAATCCTTCCTCTCCCTTTTTATCACCCCACCAGAACCAGATGCCGTTCATTTCGTGATATGGCCTCCATAATACGGGGATGTTCAGATCTCTTAACTGCTTCAGGTAGGAAGCAATGGAATCCGTTCTGGAGATCCATTTGTCATGCAGGGCAGTGCCCGGGGTGGTCAGATCTTTCCATTCCTGGTCGCTCATTTCACCCTGCGTACTGGTGGCCCAGTCAAAGGGCGGATTGTCCTGCGGCCTGCCCGTATGCCACATCAGGGTCACGATGTATCCATTTTTGTATCTTTGAACAGCCTCATTGATAATACTTTCCGGATTGCCTTCCCTGTAGTAGTTCCCGAAATCGCTTCCCCAAATGGCCGGAGATTTCCCGGTCATATCTTCCACATATTTATGCCACCGGTTCAAATCCGGGCCACTCCCGTTGTGGTGGCCTGAAATAATATTTTTACCATTGATGGAGTAAAGGGTTGCCAGCAGGGCCTTCGCTTCCGGTGATGCATTTTTATTCACCGGGCTCTTTTGACCCCGGACCTGGGCTGTAGTCAGGACCACCACGATGGCCACCGAAAGAATCATTTTCATTTTGTCACATGCTTTTTTCATAACCCTGTATATTGGTGTTGTTTTTGATATTCGAGTCTTCTCTCTGTGGATTTCCTCCAGCCTTCATCTTCCGATCCGCCGAATTTGGCGTGCCATGCTGCCCTTCGGCTCACACCCTCCGGTCCCCATGCATAACTGGGCGGTGCCAACGGGTTATCCGCAGTGTTGGTAACACCTTCCGGGAGCAGGGCTTTCCATCCCGCGTTCAGTTGTGCAGATAGTGTCTGCAGCAATGCAGCATTTTCAGGCAAGGTTGCCAGGTTGACCGATTCGGTGGGATCGGCCTCATAATCAAATAACTCCTGTGCGAGTATCTCTCCGTTGAAGGTAGAGATCCATTCGGTGTAACGGAAGCGGTCTGTCCGCAGGCTGATCCCCTCGGTATCGGCAATCAGTCCCCTGGGTTGTTGACTGATGGCCCCTTTTTTCCACGGGGTGCCTGGATTGTTGATCACTGGCTTGAAACTGGTCCCCTCCAGGTAATCCGGTATCTCCAGTCCGGCCAGTTCAGCCAGGGAGGGAAACAGATCCACTGCCTCAACCAGGGCACTTGTTTTCAACCCGGCATCGATGTGTCCTTTCCATGAAACGATCAGGGGTACCTTGAGCCCTTTTTCAAACAGATTGGTTTTGCCCCAGTAGTTCTGCTCACCCATGAGAAAGCCATGGTCCGAAATAAACAGCACAATGGTTTCCTCTTCCAGCCCGCTCTCCTTCAGGGCATCAAGAACCATTCCCACCTGGGCATCCACAAAACTGGAACTGGCATAGTAGGCATGCCTGATCAGCCTGGCATAGTCATCGGAAAAGGGGATGAGCGGGTCATCGGTTTCCCATTCATACTGGTTCAGGTAGTACCGGTCTACGGCAAGATCCGGAGAGCCTTCTGCCAGGGTTTTGGGAACGGGCAGGGGAATCTCCCCTTCATTATACAGATCCCAGTATTTTTCGGGAGCGGCAAAGACCAGGTGCGGTTTTTGAAAACCGGCCACAAAAAAGAACGGTTCGCTTGAATGAATGCTTGCTTTGATGGCCGAAGACACCGAATCGGCTATTTTAAAATCCCTGAACTCTGAATCGCCCCGGAAGGTTTTTTCGTAGGGTGGCTTACCTCCTCCGTTCTTTACACTTTCATTGATGGACTCGGTATAGTAGGGCCCTTTCCATTGGGGATGGAATGTGGGATTTTCATCTTCCCTTCCATGGTGCACTTTTCCGAATTGCTTCACAGCGTAACCGTTTGTCTTGAAGAAGCGGGTGATGGTTCCGCGGGCCGGAAGCAATTCATCTACAAAGTAACAACTATAGGGGTAATCCGTCCCGGTGGTATTGGGACGAAGGCCGGTCAGGAAACTTGCCCTGGAAGCTGCACATACAGGCTGCTGTACATAGGCATTGTTGAACTGAATGCCTCCCTCCGCCAGCCTGTCGATGTTGGGGCTGATGATGGGGCCGCCATAGCAATGGATGTCCACATTCATGTCATCAATGATGATAAACAGCACGTTTGGCCGAGATGCATCATCGCCGGTGGTTTTGTTCCCCGTACAGGAGACGAGCGCCCAAAGCAGGATGAAAATCCAGTGGTTTTGTTTCATGTTCTTTTTTCCTTACAGTAAAATTAGTTCCCCAGTTCCTTCTGGATCTTCTTCATGAAGGTATCGTCCAGTGCATAGAAGAGGATCAATACAGCACAAAGTGCACTTCCCAGCGACGGGATCAGGCTGATCAGGGCCCTGATCCCGGTGAGCGATTCGGGGCTTTGAGCCATATTGGCCTCGTACCCGAAAAGTGAGAGCAGCGCCATGGTGACGATTCCTGCCAGTGACCACCCGAATTTCTGGGCCATGGTGGAGGCGGAGAAGACCAGTCCGGTGGCCCTTCGACCGGTTTTCCATTCTGAATAGTCAGCCACATCTGCATACATGGCCCAGACCAGTGCCGATGTGGGACCCATAAAGAAACTGGCCAGGATTTGCAGCACAAACATCCCCACAATCTGGTCATTCTTCAGCATAAAAAAGCTGGATGTAAAGAGCGTTGACAGGAACATCAGCATCATGTATGCCTGTTTCTTTCCGATCAGGTCTGCAAATTTCTTTACCAATGTGATACCTAAAATTCCGGCAACAGTCCCGAGCACCATAAATGCAGATGAGAAGTCATAGCTGAAATCCCTTCCCAACAGTGAGAAATCCAGCGTCTTGATATCTACGTAGTACTTGAAATAGTAGGCAATGGCCCCGTTCCGGATGGAAACATAGAAAATGGTAAAGATCCCTGCCAGAAGGAGGATGATCCAGGGTTTGTTGCTCACCAGGTCTTTCAGGTCGCTTTTGATGGTGTTGTTCTCCTTCTTCTTGGGAACCACCCGCTCCCTGGTGGAGATAAATGAGAAAAAGAACAGGACCACGGTGATGGCTGAATAGAGGATGATGGTGTACTTGTACCCCAGGGCATCGTCCCCCTTGCCAAAATAGTGGACAAATGTGTTGTTGAAGGCAGTTACAAACAGTCCGGCCCCGAAGGCCAGGAGAAACCGGTAGGAGGAGATGCTGGTCCGCTCCCGGGAATCGGGCGAGAGAACTCCCATCAGGGCAGAGTAGGGGATGTTGATGGCGGTGTAGAGGATCATCATCAGGTTGTAGGTCACAAAGGCATAAACAATCTTGCCCGTAAGACCGAACCCGGGTGTGGTAAAACTCAGGATGCCAATCACCGCAAAGGGCACCGAAACATACAACAGGTAAGGCCGGAACTTTCCCCATCTGGATTTGGTCCTGTCGGCTATCATCCCCATCAACGGGTCCGTAAATCCGTCCAGGATCCTTGACAGTCCAAACAACAGTGCTGCGATGCTGGTGGGAAGCCCGAAAACATCCGTATAGAATATGGGCAGGAAATACATGAAGGTTTGCCAGAACAGGTTGGAGGCAAAATCACCTGAACCATATCCGATCTTTTCAAATACGGAAACTTTCCCGTTTGCTGTTTTCATTGCGTTGTGCGGTTCGTATTGTTGGCTGAATTTGAGAAATGCAATTTAAAACATTTTTCCAAAGCAAGGTATTGTGGGGATTTTCAAGTAATTTGTTCATCAAACCCTTCCAACTATAGTTATGAGAGCAAAGTATAGTTTGATTCTTTCCCTGTTGTTGATTTCCGGACTTTTAAGGGCACAGGAAAACAGGGCAACGGTGGTTACAGATGAGAAGCTGCTGTATCACTATATCCGGGTGGATTCTGCGGATCACTCCATTGTGCCCTGGGCTTCGGACGATCCGGGAATTGCCTATGACCGGATCATCAACCTGATCTGGAGTTTCTGGGATACCATGCGGGTAGACATGAATGGACTGCCGTATTATATGAACCACCAGGTGTGGAAGGGCGATTTCAACGACCGGCGGGGAATCGGAGGAGACCAGCTCTCCATGGCACTTTCGTCCTGGAACCTCTATTATGCTTATTCGGGAAATGAAAGGGTCAAGGAAAACATGAAATTTATGGCTGACTACTATCTGACCCACGCTTTATCTCCGGCTAATGCCATCTGGCCCCATATACCATTTCCATATAATACCCTGGTCTATTCAGGAAACTATGACGGCGATATGGTGATCGGGGAAGGCTATACACAACCCGATAAAGCCGGCTCCTTTGGACTTGAACTGGTAAAACTGTACAAAATGACCAGCGGAAACCACCCCGGGGATGTGGCAAACCAGCGCTACCTGGAAGCTGCGGTGGAGATTGCCAATACGCTGGCCATGCATACCTCTCAGGGCGATGCGGACCATTCTCCACTGCCCTTCAAGGTCAATGCCTATAACGGAGAGATCGGATTCCTGAAAAACAATTCCGGTGACGGAAGCAATGTGCAGCACAGCAGTTATACCACCAACTGGTCGGGAACCATGGAATTGTTTCTCTCATTGATTCAACTGGGGGAGGGAAACGTGGGATTGTACCAGGAAGCATTTGATCAGATCCTCTCCTGGATGAAAATGTACCCGGTCCGAAACAACAGGTGGGGCCCTTTCTTTGAGGACATCCCGGGTTGGAGCGATACCCAGATCAATGCCGTAACTTTCGCCCAGTTCATGATGAATCACAGGGAGTTATTCCCGGAATGGAGATCGGAAGTGGCCGGTATATTTGACTGGGTGTATGATATTCTCGGAAACGACGAGTGGAAGGATTATGGAGTCCGGGTGGTGAATGAACAAACCGCTTACCAGACTCCGGGCAATAGCCATACCTCCCGGCAGGCCTCAGCGGAGTTGCAATACGCCGCATTGACCGGTGATGTTTCCCGCATGGGAAATGCAGTCAGGCAACTCAGCTGGGCAAGCTATATGGTGGACGAAGACGGGAAGAACTGTTATCCGCGTGACGAAAACTGGTTGACGGACGGATATGGTGATTACGTGCGGCACTACCTGCGGTCCATGGCAGCCATGCCCGAACTGGCACCCGGAGGCCAGGATCATATTTTAAGCTCGACGTCAGTGATCTCGCTGGCTGAATATGCACCCCTGGTAAACCAATTCCTGTCCGGTGATGTTCCACCTGGGATTTCTGACAGGGCCATAGTATACTACCGGACCTTTGACCGGGCCTCCTCTGAGGTTCTGCGTTTGGCGGCAAAGCCATCGGCAGTAAGGATCGGGAACCAGGTGATCTCCGAATCCGACCAGGAGGAAGAATGCTGGCAATGGACCCCACTGTCTGCCGGAGGTGTTTTAACAGTGAAACATGCCGGCGATAACCGGGTACTGATCCTGAAGTAACTGCCTTACCTGACGAGCTTATAGGCCACCACCCGGTTTTTAAAGAAAGTGGGGACATACAGCACCTGTTCCTTCACATTGAAACCAATATCTGCCGAATTGATTCCCTGGTCTGATGTTTTCAATAAAGTGACCTTGCTGAAATCAGGGAGGACCAGGAAGATCTCACCGGCCCAGCTGGTGACAATGTAGTACCCTTCCTGTCCCGTGAATTCCACGCCGTCACCCTGGCCTATGCCGGTGGTTACGGTTTCAAAAGAGCCTGTGGCTTTGTCAATGACTTTCAGGTCACTGCTTTCAGAGGAGGCCAGCAGCACCCTTGATTCTTCTACAAACAGACCATTGGGCCGCTGTAATCCCTCTTTGATCCATGGTTTGGCTTCTCCGTTTTCGTAAATCCACAACCACCCTGTCCCGGAGTCGGAGAAGTATACTTTCCCATCTTCCCCAACAGCAATATCATTCAGCTGAGCAGCCCCGGGTATGGGGATCTTTTCTTTGATCTCTCCTTTTTCGATGTCTATGACAACCAGCTGATCCACATCGGCTGCAAACAACAGGTTCCCCTGAAGGCCCATTCCTTTGGGAGCATCCAGACCGGTGATCCATTCAAGGGATTTCACCGTGCCGTCCGGTTTCAGGACCGAGATATATCCCTGCCCGTTTTTTTCCCATGGCGCACCGTTGATGCAGGAGACATAAAGCAGCTGGTGCTCATCATCGAACAGGACAGACTCACAGGTACGCATGACACTGTCTGTTCTCCATATTTCCTGAAGGGAGTAAACCGGGGTCGATTCTGCTTCTGCACCGACGGAGGCTGGTTTTTTGGAATTGCAGTCCGTCAGCAACAGGGCCGGAATGGTTAAATAGAGCAATATTTTCATATGGGTTGGATTTAATTCTTTCAAAGATAGTGATTTACATGGGTTTAACATTTGGCCCTGTAAAATTAACATTTGCCGGTTAAACCTATGTCTGTTCCTGTTGTCTTACCTGTACTATTTAGAAATATTTTAAATAATGAAGAACATCATCGTTGCATTGATCATATCCTTTTCCCTTGCCGGGACCCTTTCTTCTATGGACGGT
Organism: uncultured Bacteroides sp.; assembly: GCA_964453785.1. Lineage (GTDB taxonomy): Bacteria > Bacteroidota > Bacteroidia > Bacteroidales. Next base: position 167,329 of record CAYVRK010000002.1, on the reverse strand, counting down.
CTACCGGAAGGTCTTATTTCAGGGACCATTACCGAGCAGGGCACCATGATCCCGCTGGAGTATTCCACCATCGCCATCTATTCTGCTTTGGATTCATCCCTGGTGGGCGGAACGGTCAGTGACGGGGAAGGAAATTTCACCATCTCCAAAGTGCCCATGGGAGCGTATTATATTGAGATGAATTATGTAGGGTACGATAAAGCCAGCGTGGGTGAGGTACTTTTAACGCCGGTGAACCGCTCTGTGAACCTGGGGGTGATGGAACTGGCGGTGAGTACCCAGGCCATCGATGAGGTGGAGATTGTGGCAGACAGGAAGCACGTGGATTACCGCCTGGACAAGAAGGTAATCAGTGTAAGCCAGGACATCAATGCAGCCGGCGGAACGGCTGTGGATGTGCTTGAGAATACCCCCTCGGTTTCTGTGGACATTGAAGGGAATGTAAGTCTTCGGGGCAGCGGAAGTTTTACTGTTCTCATTGACGGCAAGCCTACCGTCCTTTCAGGGAGCGATGCATTGAGGCAGATCCCGGCCAGTACCATTGAAAACATAGAAATCATCACCAATCCCTCTGCAAAATATGACCCCGACGGCAACGCGGGTATCATCAATGTGGTCATGAAACGAAGCATAGACAGCGGTACAAGCGGGATCGTCAATGCATCGGTGGGCATCAACAACAAATACAGGACCGATTTCCTCGTAAACCGCAGGCAGGAAAAATGGAATCTTTTTTTGGGAGGAAACTACGACAACAACCTCTATGCGGGGAACCTGTCAAGGGAACAGGTTACATTTTCGGACAGTGCGGACAGTTACCTGGATGCCGAAGGTGTTCTTAACTTCAACTGGTCGGGCTACCAGCTTAAAACAGGTGTATCTTACGATTTCTCCAAAAAGGCTTCATTTTCCCTGGAGGCCAACGGGGGTAGCCGTACATTTGCAATCGACAAGTCCAACAGAACGCATGAGTATTCGGTCCCGGCTCTGGACAATGTCTATTTTGTGAGCGGCAGCATCATGGAGCGAAACAGCAAATACTTCAGTCTGAACGCCAATTACAGCCAGCAGTTTGATTCCAAGGATCACAAATTGACCATGTCGGCCTATTTTTCTACAAACAATGGAAGTTCCACAGACAGGCAGGATGACTACAATACAGGCGCTGATTATATGATCGAGGAGGTGATCCCTGAGCAAAAAAGAGGAGTGGAGTTATCCAGTGAGGTTGAGGCCAGGTTTCAGGCCGATTATGTTAGGCCCATGGGAAGTACCGGCAAACTGGAAACGGGTTATCAGGTCCGGATCAATGACGAGTTTGAAGACTACGTTTTTGAGGATTTTGATCACGGTGCGACCAACTGGATTGAAAATCCAATTTACAGCAGTGAACTCACTTTCTTCAGAAGCATCCAGAGTGCCTATGCTACCTATGGTGGCGAGTGGAAGAGCTTGCAGTACCAGATGGGGCTGAGGGGTGAGCATACCTACCGGAACATAGATCATGAAACCACGGGAACCTACCTGATCAACCGGCTGGATTACTACCCCACGCTGCACCTGGGTAAGGAGTTCAAAAACGACAACCAGCTGATGATCAGTTACAGCAAGCGGGTGGAAAGGCCCAGGGGACATGAACTGGATCCCAACGTGAGTTACGTGGATCCCTATACCATCCGGAAGGGAAATCCGGCACTGGAACCTGAATATATACACTCGGTGGAGTTGGGCTACCAGAAAGGATGGGGGATGGATTTTCTGGCCTTTGAGCTCTACTACCGGAATACCCGCAACCTGATGACCAGGATTACCGGGTACAACGATTCGCTGGACCTGTTCATGATGACCCAGGAAAACCTGAACCAGGATCATTCGGCAGGAGCTGAAGTGATGGTCAACTGGAAACTGTGGAACAAGCTGACGGTGAACGGTAGTTTCACCCCCTATTATTATGCCATTACAGGCATGATCAATGATGTTCCGGTGGATGAATCCAGCTTTAACTGGCGCTCCAACCTGAACACCACCTTCCAGATTACACCCACAACACGTTTCCAGGCAAACATGTCCTACCGGAGCAGATCTGTTTCGGCCCAGGGCTATTCCAACGGTTATTATTACATGAACCTTGCTCTGAGGCAGGATCTTTTCAAACGGAAGCTTTCCGCCACGCTTCAGCTGAGGGATGTGTTCGGTACGGTCAGGAATGAGAGCTTCAGTTTCGGTGAGAATTTTCAGCAGCACATGGTCAGGACCCGCGAGCCCAGGGTGCTCATGCTTACCCTGAGCTATAAGATCAACAACTACCGTTTTGATTCCAACGACCGGGGCGGAGGCGAAAGCAGCGAAATGGATATGGGCGGAATTTAGATTTTGGCCATTCCTGGAGTATCGGTTTTGGACCGAAATCTCATTGACCCGATTACATTATTCCGGGACTGTTCCATAGAAAGAGATATAAAATATCAAGTTATTAACCAATTCTGTGCTTATTTGGATATAAAACATTCCTTGAAGGACATTTTTTATCGAAAAAGATATGAAAAACGCTAATAACCGGATAAAATATATCCTTTTTATAATTGGAACCATCGGAAAAGCCAGGCTAAAACCCAGGTCAGCAAGAATGTAAACATCCCCATTATTCTGGGCTTATCACTTCTAATTCTCCTGAACCAAAGGCCTAGTCTACATTGCAGCTGTATCAGTTGGGATTATTGGGATGTCCAAGTATCGGTTTCCTTGCCCGGTTCTCATAAATGGATTAACTTGGGTAGATTTTAACCATAAACACCCTTGAAATGAAGATCCTCGCACCATTGACAATCGGTGTGGCATTGTTTGTCCTTGCCGCATGCACCTCGCCAGGGAATGAAACCGGCGAAAATCAAAAAGGTTTCAGTACCCCTGAAGCCATGGGCATCTCCTCCGGTGCCATCCTCGGTTTTGTAGATGCCCTGGAAAAGGAGCAACCCGATGCTGTTCATAGTTTCATCCTCAGGCGGCATGGAAATATCGTTGCACAGGGATGGTGGACACCCTACCGGCCTGAGAGCCCGCATATGCTCTACTCCCTGAGCAAGAGCTTTACTTCTACGGCCATTGGCTTTGCCCAGGATGAAGGCTTGCTGAGCATTGATGATCCGGTGATCTCATTTTTCCCTGATGAAACACCTGAGAATCCTTCCGATAACCTGAAAGCCATGCGCATCAGGGATCTGCTGAAAATGAACTCGGGGCACCAGGAAGATACTTCCGGAAGGATGAGAAGCGGAAAGACAAACGTGAAAGGATTCCTGGCCCTGGAGGTGGAACACAAACCGGGAACACACTTCGTCTACAACAGCGGAGCCACTTATATGCTTTCAGCGATTATTCAAAAAGTAACGGGCCAGACCGTGCTGGAATACCTGGAACCCAGGCTTTTTGAGCCCCTGGGTATTGAAAATCCCACATGGGAATCGGATGCCGAAGGGATCAATTTTGGAGGATGGGGATTGAGTGTGACCACCGAAGACATCTCCCGATTGGGACAGCTCTACCTTCAGAAAGGAATGTGGAAAGGAGAGCAGCTGGTATCGGAGGCCTGGGTGGAGGAAGCTACCAAACTGCAAACCTCCAACGGGAGCAACCCCGATAGCGACTGGGAACAGGGATACGGCTACCAGTTCTGGATGTGCCGCCATGGCCTCTACCGCGGTGATGGTGCTTTCGGCCAGTTTTGTATCGTCATGCCCGAACAGGATGCTGTCCTGGCTATCACATCAGGCACAGGCGATATGCAGGGGATCATGAATGTGGCCTGGGATCACCTGCTGCCTGCCATGAAGTCTGCCCCCTTACCCCCCAATAAGGCAGGGGTGGATTCTTTGAATCAGAGGCTGCAGGGACTCGGGATCAGCCTGATTGAAGGATCAGAAACAGCTGAAATTGCATCTGCAATCTCCGGAAAATCTTATGAGATGAACCCCAACGGATTATCCATTCTGGGTGTATCATTCGATTTTGAAACCACGCCCAATCTTGTGACCATCAGAATCGATGAGGGTGAAAAGCCTTTCAGTGCAGGGTATGGGACATGGGAGAAAGGGGAGCTGAAAATTCCCTCCTGGCCTTCGGAATTGATGGCTGCCAGCGGTGCCTGGGTAGGCCCTGACACTTACGCGGTCAAGCTGGTTTATTATGAAACGCCCTATCACATCATGTTCAGATTCCGGTTTGAAGGCAACAGCTTGTTCTGGGATACAGAACTCAATGCGTCTTTCAGTCCCACGAAACTGGAGCAACTTACCGGAACATCCGGATCTTAGGATCAGGGAAAGAGCCCGGCATATCTGACCCCTTCCCGGGGAACGGCCATCCAGGGAGCCACAAGTTCCCTCCACTTCAGGTAGTGGGGGGTATTCTTGTGTGCAGCCGAGGCTTCCTGGTCCTCGTAGGCCTCGTAAAGGGCAAATTCGGTTGGATCTTCGCTTTTCTGAAGCACGTCGAAGCGCAGATTCCCCGGCTCTTTCACCGACTCCAGGTGGTTTTCGTTCATGGCCCGGATAAAGTCATTCACATGTTCGGGCTTCACTTTGACATGGACAATGGTTACAAACATGGCGCTAGGTTTTGGTTTCTGTTACTTTCCAATATAAGGAACTCCGTCGGTGATCCAATCTGCAGCAGGGTCCCCCTTCAGGTAGTGATCCAGGTACTCCTTGAATTTAATGGTATAGTCCAGTTTGTTGGCATATTGTTTCAGATGGTGAGGTTCACCCCTGTACTGCAGGAAGATACAATCCTTATTCAGGCGCCTCATGGCCAGATAGAGTTCAATTCCCTGGTACCAGGGTACCGCGCCGTCCTCATCTCCGAACTGGATCAGCAAGGGGGTGTTGATCCGGTCGGCAAAGAAGACAGGTGAGTTCTCAATGTACCTGTCCCTGGCCTCCCACAGGCTGCCCCCGATGCGGCTTTGTGTTTTTTCATACTGGAACTGCCTGGCCAGGCCCGACTCCCACCTGATCCCGCTGTATGCCGAGGTCATGTTGGATACAGGTGCTCCGGCAATGGCACAGGTAAAGATGTCGGTCTGGGTGATCACAAAGGCTGTCTGATAACCGCTCCATGAATGTCCGTGCAGGCAAATGGCAGCGGGATCGGCCACTCCCATATCGATGATCTTCTGAACCCCGGAGACCAGGCACCTGGTGGCAGAGGCTCCGGGCGATCCGACATCAAACCGGATGTCGGGCAGGAAGATGGCATAGCCATTGCTGGCATAGAAGGGGAAGCATGGCCTGTGGTTCACTGCCACCTCGTTGAAGCTGTACAGGCGGTCGGTAAAAAACCGGTAATAATAAACCAGGACCGGTAGTTTCTCCCCCGGTTTGTGGTTGTCGGGGGTGATCAGGATCCCCTGGAGGGGTGTTCCGTCGTCCGATATCCAATCCACAAGTTCTGCATTCCCCGATGCAAAATCCACTACCTGGGGATTGACATCGGAGAGTTTCCTGTTTTTTTTGAATTTCAGGTCCGCTACCCACAGATCGGGGAATTCGGTATAGGACTCCCGGGTGTACAGGAGCCGGTCCGCATCCTTTGCCCTGGCCACCAGGGTGAATTTCTTTGGTTCTTCAACCACCAGCGTGACACCGGATTTGCCCGCTTTCATGGAGAAGAGCGCTGTGTGCTTCAGTGAATCGTTGTAGGCAGACAAAAAGAGCTGTTCTCCCTTTTCCAGGAATTTTTTATCCGGATCGAGGGTTTCAATCCTGAACTGGTACTTCTCCTGCCGGCCTTTGCCCCCGGTCAGGCAGACCGCCTCTCCGCCGGCTGTGGGGAAGAGCCAGATATCAAATTTGTCATAGATGAGCACAGCCGAAGATCCATCCATCCATCCTCCGATCCCATACCCGGGCACCTCGCCGGGATAATCCCAGTCCTCGTCGGCAAAGGGAACACCAAGGGATCCTGTCAGGTTCCTTGTTTCAAGGGTTGCTGCATTGATCAGGAACCACGCTTCATCCCTGTAATAGACCAGGTATGTTCCGTCGGGAGACAACGTGGCTGTTTGTCCCTGTTTCTCAAGGACAAGCTGCCTGTTTCCCGATTTCAGGTCCACCAGGTAGAAGTCCCGGTACCTGCCATCCCATGTCATCTCTTTGGCATAGGGTTCCATTGAAAAGCCCAGGAGCCGGGTCCCGTTCTCTGAGATCCTGATCTCCGGCATCTCCTGGTCAGCAAGGGGGATCAACTGATCATGAGCGGGATAATATACGGCCAGGTAGGTCCTGTCTTTCTCCTTTTTCCACTCGATTTTCTGTTGTGAATTGATGGTTGGATCATTCCAGTGCCACACGTCCACACCCCGCCCGGTAAGGATCTGACCGGTGTCGAAGAGGTCCTTGATGGAATCGGGGATCTCCTCTTCAGGCGGTAAAATTTCAGATGTGGGCTTGATACCCAGGAACAGTCTCCGGCCGTCTTTTGACCATTGCAGTGCATTGGTATGATAGACTTTCCATCCCTCTTTCAGGTCCTGGTCGCAATCAACAACCTGAGACGCTTCCTCTCCGGGAGACCAGAGATGCAGGGAAGCACACTCCCTTTTATCCTTCTCTCCCGGAATGCCGGCAAGGAATGCCAGCTGGCCGGTCATGTGATTCCAGGTCAGGTAATCGGCCCAGGCACTGCTGTCATTGAAGATGGCCATGGGAGAAGTACCGGGATGTGCCAGGTCTGCCACGAATACCCCGTTGCCCGTTCCGTTTGTATCGGCCACCACGTAGGCCAGGTACCTGGAGGTGCTGTCAAGGGTATATCCGGTGACGAAATCATAGGAGTTCAGGGTGGTGTCCGAGAGCGATTTGACAGTCAGCAAGGTTCCGGTTCTGCTCTTTGCATCCAACGGGGCTTCCTGGTAAAGAATCCGGCGGCTGTCGTTGCTGAACCGGAAGGAAAGGATTCGTTCAAAGGATTCCTGTTCTCCCGTTTTTGTATTCAGCAGAACCATTCCCGGCTTGGGTCCGTTTTCCTTGTCCTTTCCCTGCTTCGACTTCAACAGCACTTCGGCCGGGACCACTTCTTCGGATGCCACCCAGTTCCCGTCATTGGAAAGGACCGGTTTTTCTCCCAAGGGTATGGCATACGAGGCTTCTCCACGGGTTGAATAAACCAGGACCTCCGGGTCTCCCCGGTCGGGCCTGGCTGTATGGGCCACCCATTTCCCGTCCCTTGAAATGCTTGGGGATTCCACCTGCCTGAACTTCATCAGATCGGTCACTGTAAGGGCTTTCTTTTCCTGGGAGCTGGTGTACTGAAGGGCCGTCAGGGCCATGAGGATCACCAGCAAAAGTTTGGGTTTGCGGATCATTCTGATTGTGAATTATTGGGTTGCGAAAAGTAATAAATTTTCGATACTTTTAACAGATTCGTATCTTTTCAAACTACCAACAGATGGATTTAAGCAAACAGGCAATCAAGAAACTGGCCTTAACCATCATCCGGGTGGCCATCGGATGGCATTTTCTTTATGAAGGGATTTCAAAATTGTTCATGGAGGGCTGGACCTCCCAGGGATATCTCTCCAATGCCACGGGATTCCTCTCAGGTTTTTACCACTGGATGGCCGGGAGCGAAACCCTGATCCGGGTGATTGACGTGCTGAATGTATATGGCCTGATCCTGATTGGCCTGGCACTATTCACCGGATTGCTGATCCGCTATGCCTCTCTGGCCGGGATTCTGCTGCTTCTGCTCTATTATTTTGCCTACCCGCCATTCGGCACCTCCCTGCTTGGGTCCACCGAAGGTCACTATTATATTGTGAACGCGAACTTCATTGAGATATTCCTGTTGCTCTGGTTTGTGATCAGCAAACATTTGGGTTACGGTGTTGGTGAGCTTATTTTATCGAAGCATGCTGATCAAGGGGATGGAACATCCGGTGAAGGGATAGATGATTCTGCTGTAAATTCACGCCGTGAAGCACTGAAAAACCTGGCCACCCTGCCCATTCTGGGTGTCATGGGCTGGGGTGCCTTCAGGCACGGAAGCAAACAGGTGGATGTGATGTCGGGTGCAACCATCCAGCTCAGGTCTGCTTCTCTCTCGGAACTGAAAGGAGAGCTTCCCAAGGGAAAAATCGGGGATCATGAGATCAGCCGGCTGGTGGCCGGGGGGAACCTGGTCGGGGGATGGGCCCATTCCCGCGATCTGATCTATGTCTCTTCCCTTTTTAAAGCATACAATACCGAAAGGAAGGTATATGAAACTCTGATGCTGGCCGAAGAGGCCGGGATCAATACCATCAACATTGGTTTTCCAACCAATGCACTGTTGGCCAAATATAAAAAAGCCACCGGGAGCAAAATCAAAGTGATATCGCAGGTTCATCCTGATCTGGAAAAAGGGGACTACTTTGTGAACATAGATAAAGCCATTGATTTTGGTGTTGATATTGTTCAGATCCAGGGAAACCAGGTGGACTGGCTGGTGAGGGACAAGCGCATTGATGTGGTGGAGAAAATGATGGATCACATTCGCAAACAGGGCTATGTGGCCGGATTGGCTTCCCATACCGTGGATGCATTGATCGCTACCGAACAGGCCGGAATCATCCCCGACTACTATATGAAGACCATGCACCACGACAAATACTGGTCGGCACACCCCATTGAAAACCGTGTACCCTTTGAAGTGGATGGTGAAAATTACCTGGATCATAACAAGTTCCATAACAACTGCTTCTGCCTGTTCCCTGACCGGACCGTGGAGTTTGTCAGAAGGGCCACAGTCCCGGTGATGGGATTTAAGGTACTTGCAGCCGGAGCCATTGAACCCAAAGACGGATTCAACTGGGCCTTTGAGAATGGGGCGGATTTTATCTGTGTGGGCATGTTCGACTTCCAGATGGTAGAGGATGTGAACACCACCATCGATGTGATCAACAACCTGAAGGGCCGCAAACGGGAGTGGTACGGCTAACAGCCGGATTTACATATTCCGGGCCATTGTTACCCCCGATTCAAATTTTCAGCAAGAATGAAAAAGAGCTGGTATTTTCTGCTGATTTTGCTGTTGCCTGTATGCGTTCAGCGCAACGCATCCGCACAGGTAAAAACCGGCATCGATGTTCTGGCAGAAAGGGGCTTCGACCTGCTTCAGGGCAAACGGGTTGGACTGGTTACCAATCCAACCGGGGTGGACAGTCACCTGCGCTCCACCATTGATATCCTGAACGAAAATGTGAACCTGGTTGCACTGTTCGGCCCTGAGCATGGTGTCAGGGGTGATTTTTCTGCTGGTGACCTTGTGGGAGACCAGGTGGATGAAAAGACCGGGATCCCTGTCTATTCTCTCTATGGGAAGCAGAGAAAACCGGATCCGGAAAAAGTGGCCGGGGTGGATGTAATTGTGTATGATATCCAGGACATCGGGGTACGATCCTATACCTTCATCAGCACCATGGGTCTGGTCATGGAGGCGGCAGCCGCCCGGAAGAAAAAGGTGGTGATCCTGGACCGGCCCAATCCGCTTGGAGGATACAGGGTGGAGGGCCCCCAGGTGGAAGAGGGATATTTCTCCTTTGTGAGCCAGTACAGCATTCCGTACATTTATGGCCTTACCTGTGGTGAGCTTGCGCTGCTGCTCAATGAAGAGGGGATGCTGGAAAATGGAGTGAAATGCGATCTGACGGTGGTCCCCATGGAAGGATGGAACAGGGGGATGACCTTTGATCAGACCGGATTGCAGTGGATTCCCGCATCCCCCCACATCCCCCATGTCATTTCAGCATTCTGTTATCCCGCTACCGGCATCATCGGAGAACTTGATCCCAGTATGATCGGGATCGGAACTACCCTTCCCTTTCAAACCCTGCTTACCGAAAAGGTGGATGCGGAACAGCTGGCTGCTGCTTTGAACGGACTGAAGCTTGATGGGATTCTGTTTCGCCCCATCCATTTAAAGCCCTATTACGGGGCTAAAAAGGGAGTCCCCCTGCAGGGCGTCCAGATCCATTTGACCGATCCCTCGGTGGCAAGGCTTACCGGAATCCAGTTCTGGTTCCTCCAGGAGGCCAGGAAAATTGATCACGGATTTGACCCGTTCCGGGGAAAAGAGACTCGGTATGAAATGTTTGACAAGGTATGCGGATCAGACCGCCTGAGGAAATCCATGATGGAGGAGTTCGATTTTTCCTCTCTGATGAAAACCTGGTACGGGACAGCGGAACCATTTCGCAAGCGGTCAAGGAAATATTACCTTTATGATAAGTGATGATGAGGAATAGCTTTGTACATATGGTGATCCTTCTCCAGGTGATTTTGATGGGAAGCGCCGGGGCCCAGAATCCGGCCCTTTCGGAAGATTCCCTTCTTCTGCAAACCATCAGGATCAATGCAGTGACGCTCCTGAACGGCTCCTGGTTCAATGAAGCCACCGGGTACCTGAAAAGGGATTCCACTACCATCGATACGGTGATCGTAGACAGAAAGAACAATGCGGTAAATATCTATGCAGATGAGCAACTCTCCTATTTCCCGGCCCGCCCGCTTGTGATCGATTCCATCGAAAAGGGGCTGATGGCCGGCGTGGGTGAGGCCTATGCCGGGTTTGATGTGAAGGTATTCTCAGCCAGAAGGAATATCAGGGAGTATGTACCCAATTACTACCGGTCTTCTCCGAAGGAGATGGACCCGGCACGCAGGCTGGTGAAGGTAAAAAGAAAGAATCCTCCTCTGGTTACCAACCTGTCCAAACCCTTTTTGGCGGAATCGGACCTTTATCATGCCCACATCGCTTTGTGGCACAGCCATGGGTGGTATTACGAACCTTCCCTGAACCGGTGGGAATGGCAGCGCGCCAGGCTTTTCCAGACCGTCGAAGACCTCTACCCGATGACCTTCACATTGCAGATGCTGGTCCCCATGTTGGAAAATGCAGGAGCCACCGTGATGCTACCCAGGGAGCGCGACTGGCAGGTGAATGAGGTGGTCGTGGATAACGATGGCAGTAACGGTAGGAGTGTATATGTTTCCAACAACCCGGGAGGGGAAATTTCGTCAGGAACAGGTTTTGCAATTGGGACACCACCCTATGTGGATGAGAATCCTTTCAGGCTGGGCTCTTTCGAGGAAATGGTTTCGGAAAAACAGGCATCCAGTTCCCTCCAGTGGATTCCCGAAATCCCTGAACCGGGATTCTACGCAGTCTATGTATCCTACCAGGCGTCGGAGGAGAATGTGGATGATGCCAGGTACAGCGTTTATCACACCGGAGGCATCACAGAATTCTCGGTGAACCAGCAAATGGGGGGCGGTACCTGGATCTACCTGGGTAGATTCAGTTTTGACCGGGGTGTGAACCCGGAACATGGAAAGGTGGTGCTGACCAATGAAAGCAGGAAGCGAAAAGCCCGTATTACGGGAGATGCAGTCCGCTTTGGCGGTGGCATGGGCAATATTGCCCGCAACGGGATGACCGGGCTCCGGCCCAGGTATCAGGAAGCCGCCAGGTATTATCTTCAGTACGCCGGATTCCCCGACACGCTGGTCTGGAAGCTGAATACCCCGGTGCAGGATTACAAAGATGACTACCAGTCCAGGGGTGAATGGGTCAGTTACCTGATGGGAGCACCTTCGGGACCATCCGGGGATCGGGAGACCAAAGGGCTGGGAATTCCGGTGGACCTCTCCTTTGCCTTTCACTCGGATGCAGGTATCACGGAAAATGATACGGTGATCGGCACCCTTGGTATTTTCAGTACCACCTACAGGAAAGGACCCTTTCCTTCGGGCCTTTCCAGGATAGCATCCCGTGACCTGACCGACCTGGTTCAGTCTCAGATCGTGGATGATATCCGGGCCCTTTATGATCCGGCGTGGACCCGCCGTGCGCTTTGGGACAAGCCTTACAGCGAGGCTTTCCGGCCCAATGCACCCACCATGCTGCTGGAATTGTTTTCGCATCAGAATTTTCTGGACATCCGGTTCGGACAGGAGCCCATGTTTCGTTTCCATACCAGCCGGGCCATTTATAAGGGGATGTTGAAATTCTTCTCTGCACTGTACGGGACCGACTATGTGGTCCAGCCCCTGCCTGTAACCCATTTCGCAACAGAGATCCGGCCGGACGGAACCATTGGCTTGTCATGGAGGCCCGAAACAGATCCTCTTGAATCCACTGCCGATCCGGAGTATTACCGGGTATATACCAGGATCAACAAGGGCGGGTTTGACAATGGCGTTGAAGTGAAGGGCACCTCGCTTACCATAGAAAAAACCCACAGGGATTCGGTTTACTCCTTCAGGGTCACGGCTTTGAACCGGGGAGGAGAAAGTTTTCCATCGGAGGTACTGTCTGTTTGCAACCTGAAGAATTCAAAGGGAAGGATTTTGGTCATCAGCGGATTCGACCGGACGGGTGGCCCTGCCTATTTCGAGGATTCGGCCCATGCAGGATTTCTGCCCATGGTGGATCAGGGGGTTCCTTTTCAGGAGGACCTGCATACGGTGGGGGCGCAATTTGATTACGTGAAATCTTCCCCGTGGCTGGATGATGATTCACCCGGTCATGGTGCTTCCTATGCAGACCTGGAAGAGAAGGTGATTCCAGGAAACACATTTGATTTCACAACGGTCCATGGCACCTCCATTTGCAGTGCCGGGTACTCCTATGTCTCGGTGAGTGATGAATCGGTAACAGATGATTCTGTGAACCTGGCGGGTTTTGATGCTGTGGATTTCATTGCAGGGGAGGAGAAAACCTCTTTTTTTCCCAAGGACGATTTTCATCCCATGTACCAGGTGTTCCCCGATACCATGTTGCATCTGTTGCAGGAATACCTGGAGACCGGGGGGAATCTTTTTGTCTCAGGAGCCCATATTGCCAGCGATGTGCATTTCAACGGGCAGGACACAGCTGTGGCGAAAGTGATGAAATACAGGTGGCGGACATCCAATGCATCCAGGCTGGGCGGATTCTATTTCATGGATCCGGTTTTTGGAGCATATACCACAACCTATGTGTTCAATACCGGGTATGATCCTGTGGTATATACCGTAGAAGGCGCTGATGCCCTGGAACCGGCCGATTCAACTTCCATGACACTGGCAAGGTACAGGGAGAACAACATGAGTGCTGCGGTTGCATACCAGGGAAAATATGCAATCGTGGCCCTGGGTTTTCCCTTTGAAACAATTCTTGGGAGTCAGGCACGGGATGAGATCATGCAAAAAATACTTGCCTATTTAATGAAGCAGAAAGAAGATGAGTAAGATCAACTGTTTTGTTTCATTCGGTGCCGAGGAAGTCAGGGTTGGGTCACTGGAGGGATTCAACGGCAACCACTTGGTGAACTGCATGTATCTCATGGGCCGGGAGGCTCCGGTTGACCTTCCGGAGGGCTGTTTTTTTCTGAAAACCGACGGCCGGTTCAGTACTGAAACCATCAAAAAGATAGCGGATCACTCCACCGGTGTCTCCCACACCATGCTGATCACCACCGGGGCCAGGATCAGGATGGGGATGCTCTCGCTGGAAAGATTGATCAGGGTAGCCGGAGAGATGGATGCGGGCATGGTTTATTCGGATCACTTCGATCTGATTGAGAAAAAACATCTGCCACATCCGGTTGCTGACTACCAGGCAGGCAGTGTGAGGGATGATTTCGAATTCGGACCGGTACTCCTGCTGAACAGTAACAAATTGAGGGCGGCCGCAGAGGGGATGACAGATTCTTTTGATTTTGCGGGATTATACCAGTTGCGCCTTCGTTTGAGCCAGGAGATGCTTCCGGTGCGGATCCAGGAATTCCTTTATACAGTCGAGCCCCCGGATATGCGGACGACCGGGGCAAACATATTTGATTACGTGGACCCAAAAAACCGGGAGGTCCAGGCAGAGATGGAAAAAGTGCTTACCGCACATCTGAAGGAGATTGGGGCCTACCTGGAACCGGTGTTTGAACCGGTGGCTTTTGACCAGGGCGATTTCCGGGTAGAGGCTTCTGTGATCATCCCGGTACTGAACCGGGTCAGGACCATCACCGACGCGGTTGAATCTGTCATGGCCCAACGGGTCACTTTTGATTTTAACCTGATTGTGGTGGACAATCATTCCACCGATGGTTCGACAGAGCTGCTGGAGCAGCTTTCGAAAAAACATCCCAGCCTGATCCATGTGATCCCTGAAAGGTGGGACCTGGGCATCGGAGGGTGCTGGAACCTGGCAGTCCATCATCCCGGGTGCGGAAAGTTTGCTGTTCAACTGGACAGTGATGACATTTACAGTGACGAAACCACACTGGAACAGATGGTTGGGGCATTCTATGACCAGCAATGTGCCATGGTTGTGGGTTCTTACAGAATGGTCAATTTCGACCTGGAGGAGATCCCCCCGGGGATCATCGACCACAGGGAATGGACCAGGGAGAACGGCCATAACAATGCACTGCGGATCAACGGGCTGGGGGCGCCAAGGGCTTTTTACACCCCTGTGCTCAGAAAAATCAATATACCCAATGTGAGCTACGGCGAAGATTATGGTGTGGGGCTGGCCATCAGCAGGCAGTACCGGATCGGCAGGATCTATTCCCCGGTATACCTTTGCAGGCGCTGGGAGGATAATTCGGATGCCTCCCCGGGCCTGGAGAACATGAACCGGTACAACACGTATAAGGACAGGCTGAGGACCTTTGAACTGACCGCCAGAATCCAAATGAACCTCCAAAAGAGATGAGTACCCAGCAGAAGGTTGATGCCATGTTTGAAGACCAGCTTGCCGGCTGGCCCTTACTCAGGGCCAACCGGGACCAGCTGGGGGCTGCCCGGGTGAAGCGATTCGACTTTAGGGGATTTTCCGTACAGGTCCAGTATAATCCAAGGCGGATCACCTCGTCGGCAGCAAAAGTGGATCAGGATTCCATCCGGATGCGGCCATGTTTCCTCTGCACGGAGAACCGCCCCCCCGAAGAAGCAGGGGTGGCATTCGGACCGGATTATGAGATCCTGTGCAATCCTTTTCCAATCTTTCAGAAACATTACACCATTGCCAAAAAAGATCATACACCCCAGGTGATCGATCCGGAGTTTTCCACTTTCCTGGACCTGAGCAGGGAGTTGCCCGAACTGGTGGTTTTTTATAATGCGCCATCGTGCGGTGCATCGGCACCGGATCACATGCATTTCCAGGCCGGAAGCAGGGGGATGATGCCCATTGAGGATGAGATGGGTGCCCTGAAGAAAATATACGGAGATTCCATTCCGGGACCGGATGACTTTTCGGTCACAGCTATCCATGACGGCTTGCGCCGTTTTTATCTGCTTGAATCGGACAGCGCTGATCGCCTCACAGAAGCTTTCATGCATATCTCGGCCTTTATGCGCGATCTGGCAGGAGGAGAGGAGCCCATGCTGAATATAGTTGCCTGGTATGACAGGACGTGGCAGGTTCTGGTTTTTCCCAGGGGAAAGCACAGGCCATGGCAGTTTTTTGAAGAGGGAACGAAAAACATCCTGATCAGTCCGGCCTCGGTGGACATGGGTGGTACCATGATCACTCCGCTGGAGAAGGATTTTAATAAGATATGCCGGGAGGACATTGAAAATATTTTCACCCAGATCACACTTCCGGAAGATCATTTCAATGCATTGAACCGGCTCCTGAAAGCGCATATTTGAAAATGACAGTAAAACGGGTACCTGAGGTCCATGTGGGGATTCTGCTGGCAGAGACAATCGGCTTCAGGATGGAGGGGTCTTTTGGTTCTGCCCGGGGAGGTGCACCGCTCAGTGGTGCAGCCCGGGCCTCTGTTGTGAAAGGACAAATCGAGGTCCGCCTTGAGGGCCGGCCTTTGGCCAGGGGTAGGGAACTCCTCTTCTCTCCCATTGACAGGGCAAGGTCCCGGTTTGGAATCGATGATGTGGTCATCGGCATCGGATTTCACTGGGAACAGAAAGAGGCTCAGTTTTTCAGGGGTGCAATCAAACTGGTGATCTCCGATGGAAAGATCCGTGTTGTGAATATAGTCTCCATAGAGGATTACCTGGTCAGTGTCATCTCTTCTGAGATGAGTGGCGGGTGTGCCCCGGCCCTGTTAAAGGCCCATGCCATTATTTCGCGAAGCTGGCTGCTGGCCCAGATCGAAAAACAGGATACTCCGGAAGCAAAAGTGGGAGGATACAAGCCGGTTCAGGAGTCGGACCAGGAGTATATCCGCTGGTATGACCGGGAGGATCACACCGGATTTCACGTGTGTGCTGATGACCATTGTCAGCGTTACCAGGGAATGACCCGTGCGACCAATCCGGAGCTTGTCAAGGCGGTGCATGAGACGGCCGGAGAGGTGCTGATGCACGGGGGGCGGATATGTGATGCGAGGTTCTCCAAATGCTGTGGGGGAGTGACTGAGAAATTTGAGTATTGCTGGGAGCCGGTTGAGCATTCCTACCTGCAGCGGGTGGACGACAACCCGGCCGGGGCCGGGGTCAATGGCAATGATCTGAAGGTCGAATCCAATGCCAGGGCATTTATCAAAGGATCCCCTGTTGCATTTTGCAATACCGGAGACACGCTCCTCCTGAAGCAGGTATTGAATGAAACCGACCGGACATCCGGCGATTTTTATCGCTGGACGGTGACCTATACCCAGGAGGAGATCTCGGAGCTGATCCGTGACAGATCGGGGTTGGATTTTGGGATGATCAGGGAACTGGTGCCGGTTCAGAGGGGAGTGTCGGGGCGCCTGGTGAAACTGAAGATTGTGGGCACGAAAAGGAGCCTTACCATAGGAAAGGAGCTGGAGATCAGGCGATGGTTGAGCAGGTCGCATCTCTACAGTTCTGCTTTTGTTGTGGAGAAAACCAAAGCTGAGGGAGGCATCCCGAAACAATTCACCCTTTACGGGGCCGGTTGGGGACACGGCGTGGGGCTCTGTCAGATAGGGGCGGCTGTGATGGCCGGCAGGGGGTATACCCACTCTGAGATCCTGACACACTACTTCAAAAACGTTACCATCGAAAGAAGATATGAGAAAACCCTTTGAAAGCCAGGCCTCTGAAAAAGTTGACCGCAGGCCCTGGCGTTGGGTTCCAACCCTCTATTTTGCCGAAGGGATTCCCTATGTGATGGTGATGACCCTTTCGGTGATCTTTTACAAACGGATGGGAATCTCCAATGCCCAGATTGCCTTATACACCAGCTGGCTCTATCTTCCCTGGGTCATCAAACCCCTCTGGAGCCCGGTGGTGGAAATCCTCAGGACCAAAAGGTTCTGGATCCTTGTGATGCAGATATGTATTGGTGCCGGACTGGCCGGGGTAGCCTTCACGATTCCGGTGGAGCGGTTTTTCCAGTATACCCTGGCCTTTTTCTGGTTGCTTGCCTTCAGCTCAGCTACCCATGATATTGCTGCTGATGGATTCTATATGCTTGGCCTGTCCAGGCATGATCAGGCCTTTTTTGTGGGAATACGAAGTACCTTTTACCGGATTGCCATGTTGACCGGACAGGGCCTGCTTGTGATCCTGGCAGGCCATTTTGAGTCAGCCACCGGACTGCCGCCTGTAGAGGTGGAGGTGGTCACCATACGGGAAGGCACACCGCTGGAATTTAATCCTGAAACCTTTCAGTGGGATCAGGAGCGGGAAGAGACCTGTTTCAATTCGCAAAAAAAGGTGGTCATTGGAGCTGTTCCCATTTTCCGGAGCAGGGCTGACAGCCTCGTGGCTGCTGTAGATCAGTGGAATTCCTCGCACGGTTTCTATCCCTCTGCGGAAGTGAAGGAACAGGGTGGGACCGGGGCCGAAACAACCGGGAATGTGGGAACTACCTGGTTCAAATTGAATTATAAACCGGAAGAAGGGGAGTCCATCGTGCTGAATTTCACTTTTGAAAGAGGAGATAAAAGCATCAGTCTGGCCAGAAACTACAGGTATGAGTTTACAGCGTCAAACTGGGAAGTCCCGGCATTTGCCGTATTCCGTCTCGACCCAAAACTGGACAAAGTGGCACAGGCCTCCTTTTCAGGGCTCAGTGGCAACATCCGCTTTGCCTGGACCATGGTGTTTGCGGCTGTGGCGCTTCTGTTTATCGGATTCCACATCTATCATCGTATTGTCCTCCCCCATCCTTTGGAAGATCAATCCAACCGGAGCGGAGAGGGAGGTTTTTGGAGGGAGTTTCTGGTCACTTTCCTGGAATTTTTCAAAAAGAAGCGCATCGGGGTGATCCTGCTTTTTCTGCTGGTGTACAGGCTGGGAGAGTCCCAGCTTGTGAAGCTTGCCTCTCCGTTCCTGCTCGATTCCAGGGAAGCCGATGGATTGGGACTGACCACCGGCGACCTTGGATTGATCTATGGAACCATAGGAATCATTGCCCTCTCGGTGGGTGGGATTATCGGGGGGATCGCTGCATCGCGAAAGGGACTGAAATACTGGCTTTGGTGGATGGTTGCTGCCATGAACCTGCCCAATCTTGTCTATGTATTCCTCTCAACCAACATGCCCTCCTCTCTCTGGATTGTGGGTGCCTCAGTGGCTGTGGAACAGTTTGGATATGGTTTTGGGTTCACGGCCTACATGCTCTATATGATCTATGTGTCTGAAGGAAAGCACAAAACGGCTCATTTTGCCCTTACCACCGGATTCATGGCTCTGGGCATGATGCTTCCTGGAATGTTCAGCGGCTGGCTCCAGGAGTTAATCGGTTACCGGCACTTTTTTATCTGGGTGATGCTCTGTACCATCCCGGGATTCCTGCTGATCCCCTTCCTGAAAATAGATCCGGGATTCGGAAAAAAGGAAAAATAGGGCAGTGTCACTGATCCAGTTTCAGAATCCATACGGCGATCACCTCCATGGCTTCAGGAGAGAATGTCTCTTCAATCTTGCCGTATTCAGATTCATCTCCGGTTTTGGCTGTCTGGAACAGGTGGTTCAATCCGGCCATTGGTTTGATGGTATAATCGGGACAAATCCCCTTGTTCAGGGCCTCTTCGATGGCCGCCAGGTTCTCCCCGGCCCGAACCTGCGTATCCTTTTCCCCGTTGATGGCCAGAACGGGACAAGGGATTTTCTCCAGGGTGGAAACTGCATTGTACTTTGCAGCAAAGCGCCACCAGGGAGAGGCCATGATCCCGATCTCCTGCTCCAGGGCTGCATCATCCTTGTACATGCGCTTATGTTCCTCCTCCGAATAGCCGTGGTACAGTTTCCGCATCTCCTCACCTACCTGCTGGCTGCTTAATTCACTTGTTACCAGTGCGGCTACTTTGTTGTGCCACTGGGTGTTCAGCTCTATATCTGCTTCGCTCATCCCGGCCATCTCCCATTTTCGCTTCTTCTGGAAAAGCACAATCTGGTCAAAGGGGATGGCTGGCCAGAGCAATGAAGTGTGGCAGCCACCAGGATGGCCAGAATGAGATTTGCTTTTTTCATTGGGGCATTGTTTATGGTTGTGGTTTCAATTTATAAAATAGTTCGTACCTGTCCTATGTTTTTTCTTTATCTTGCTGTTTTAGCATATGGAAAACAGACCTGCCTTTCATCCCATCCTGATGCATTTTGCGGCCCATTATTCGGGCTATTCCTACCGAACGTTTGCTTCCGATTATAAGGTGCTCGTGGAGAGCAATTTGAAATGTCTCGAAGATTTTCAGCTGGACGCAGTCGGACTGATTTCCGATCCTTACAGGGAGACAGCAGCTTTCGGCGGCAAGATCAGCTACCCGGAGGAGGGTGTGCCCCGGTGCCGTACAGCGGTTGTGGAAAGCATGGCTGACATTGTCCGGTTAAAAAATCCGGATGTACATCGATCGGAGCGCACCCTGGACCGGATCAAAGCCGGGGAGGCACTCTCACAAAGAACCGGCGGGAAGGTCCCGGTCATTGGCTGGATTGAAGGCCCGCTGGCGGAGAGCTGTGACCTGGCCGGGGTCAATGAAATATTGATGAAGATCTTCATGGAACCCGATTTCGTGAAAAGGCTCATTGAAAAGGTGATGGTCACAGCCAGGGAATTTGCAAGGGCACAGGTAGAAGCAGGTTGTGAGATCATCGGGGTTGGTGATGCCATCTGTTCCCAGGTATCGGCCGAGAACTACAGGGATTTCGTAAAAGAACAGCACCGTGAATTGTTTGCATACATACAGTCGCTGGGAGCAAAGGTAAAACTGCATATCTGCGGAAACATCACCCACCTCCTTGAGGACATCAGGGATGTGAAACCGGATATTGTCGATTTGGACTGGATGGTGGATATGGACCAGGCATACCGGATTCTCGGACCGGATATCATCCGCTGTGGTAACCTGGACCCGGTCTCGGTGATACAGGACAAAACACCCGTGGTCATCATGGAAAAAACGGCAGCCCTGTGTAAAAAGGAGAGAGGGAGGAGTTTTATTCTGTCAGGCGGTTGTGAGATCACGGTGAATACACCTCCGGAACACCTGAAAGCCATGCAAAAGGCAGCCGGGTCAACAGGAAGCCAGGCAAAGCGTTAAACCAATAAATAATCATGTGATGAGACCGTATATCCTTGCTGAATCGCACTGGGGAGTTGTCAGGGAACTGGACTACCGGCTGGCAGTTTTACCCTGGGGGGCCACTGAAGCGCACAACTACCATCTGCCATACGGGACAGATAATTTTGAGACCGATGCCCTGGTGTGTGAAGCGGCCAGGCTGGCCTGGGAAGCCGGTGCAAAGGTTGTGGTTCTTCCCACCATACCCATTGGAGTGAATACGGGACAGACGGATGTGGAGATGACCCTGAACCTGAACCCCGGGACCCAACAGGCCATTCTGGAGGATCTGGTGGAGAGCCTTGATCAGCACGGGATTCCAAAATTGCTGGTGGTCAACGGCCATGGCGGCAACGATTTTAAGCAGATGATCAGGGAGGTGGGGCAACACTGCCCCGATATGCTCCTGGCCACATGCAACTGGTTCCAGTCGGTGGACAAGCGTACCCTGTTCGAAAACGAAGGCGACCATGCGGATGAAATGGAAACCAGCCTCATGCTTTATGCCTGGCCGGAACTGGTCCTTCCGCTGGATGAGGCTGGTGAAGGTGATTCAAAGCGATTCAGTGTGGAGGCGCTGAATGAACCCTGGGCCTGGACCGAAAGAAAATGGACCCTGACCACAGAGGATACAGGAATTGGAAATCCAAAAAAGGCCACAGCGGAAAAAGGAGAGAAGTATTTCAGGGCGGTGACTGAAAAACTGGCCGGACTGATGATAGGCCTGGCAACTACCGGGACGGAGGAACTCTATACCGGCTGATTCTCTCTTGTTTAGATTTGTTCTAATTGTTTTTTTGACAAATTTCACCAGCGTTAGCACCAACAATAAAACCATGGTCCTTGACAGAAGAACTTTCCTGAAAACAGGAGTGGCAGGATTCGGCAGCCTGATGCTGATGCCCTCCTGTCTCAAGCAGGCAAGCCCCTACCGGTTTTTTACCCTTGAGGAAGCAAAATGTATCATTTCCATGTGCGAGCAGATCATCCCTGCGGATGAGCATGGGGGAGGTGCCACAGAGGCCGGTGTGATCAATTACATAGACAGGCAACTGGTGGCTGTATTTACCTATGACCAGATGATCTACCAGCAGGGGATATCGGCCCTGCAGCAATCCTGCCTGGATCTCCATGGCAAGCGTTTCGAGGTTCTGGATTCCGGTATTCAAATGGAGGTGCTGGAGAAACTGGAGAACAGCGAACTGCCTGAAGTCCATTGGGAAGGCTTCGATCAGGCCGGGTTCTTCCGTCGGGTAGTGTCACATACCATGCAGGGATTTTACGGTTCTCCAAGACATGGCGGTAACAGGAACTATATGAGTTATCAGATGATGGGACTGGACTTTCCGCTGGTGGTGGGACGGAATCATTATGCACATTTAAGCTGAATCACATGGCCAATACACATGTCAATGTTATTGTAGTAGGAGCAGGTGCCGGCGGCGGGGTTGTGGCAAAGGAACTTGCAGTCCAGGGTCTTTCGGTGGTTCTGTTTGAAAGGGGAGGATGGCCCGATTATGACAAACACATCAACGATGAACTGATCTCCCAGCGGACCCAGGTCCTTGGTTCTGCCTTTGGCCCTGATCACCTCAAAAATCCCAGGGTCAATGTAAGGGCTGACGGTACCAGGGAAGTGGTTACACCCATTTCCGGTAACTACAGCAACAATGCTGCCTGTGTGGGTTCGGGAACAGTCAGCTACGGAGCAATGGCCTGGCGATACATGCCCGAGGACTTCAGAATGAAATCCACCTATGGTCCTGTGGAGGGTTCCACTTTGGATGACTGGCCCATTTCCTATGAAGACCTTGAACCCATGTATGAAAAGGCCGAGTGGGAGCTGGGCGTGTCGGGTGATGACAGCCAAAATCCCTTTGCCCCTCCCAGGAACCTCCCCCAACCCATGCCCCCCTTCGAGAACAACCGGGAAGGGAAGGTTATCGCAGCGGCCTGCAGGCGTTTGGGGCTGCATCCCTTTCCCATTCCCATGCTTCGCAATTCGGTGCCCTACAATGGCCGGCCGGCCTGTATCAGGAACCGGACCTGTGTGGGATTTGCCTGTCCGGTGGATGCAAAAAACGGAACACAAAATACGGTGATTCCAACGGCGGTCGAAACCGGAAATTGTGAAGTAAGGGTCCACTGCCAGGTTGCTGAGATCATCAGTGAACCGTCAGGCCGGGTGAAAGGGGTCAGGTACTTTGACGGAGATGGAAAGGGGCTGGAACAGACGGCCGATCTGATTGTGGTGTCAGCCTCGGCCACAGAAACAGCACGCCTGCTGTTGAACAGCCGTACAGACCGCTTTCCAAACGGACTGGGGAACAACAATGACTGGGTAGGCCGCAACCTGCAGGGCCATGCCTACACGGGGGCTTTTGGTCTGTTCGCTTATGAAATCACCGATTTTGCAGGTCCCGGTGCCACCATGGGGTTCTGTGATTACAACCACCACAATGAGGGCATTATCGGGGGTGGGCTGCTCTGCAATGAGTTCAATGCATTGCCCTACCTATACTCAGGCATAAGGCCTCCCGGGGCAGCCAAATGGGGAAAGGAGCACAAAGCCTTCCAGATGAAGAACATCAAAAGGACATCCGGATTGCATGGTCCCATCCAGGAGATGCCCAATTTCCAGTCCAGGGTAACTGTCGATCCCAAAGTGAGGGACCATTGGGGCATCCCTGTGGTGGCCCTCTCCGGAGGTAGGCATCCCATGGATCATGAACATTGCAAGTGGCTCTCTGCAAAAGCGGAAGATGTGCTGAAAGAGGCTGGCGCGGAGGTTACCTGGCAGAGTGTAGGGGGAAAGGGTCCCACGGGAGACCAGCACCAGGCCGGGACCGCCCGTATGGGAAATGATCCCGAGACCTCAGTGACCAACCGGTTCGGACAGGTGCACGGGATTGACAACCTGTTTGTGGCGGACGCCAGTGTGTTTGTAACGGTGGCCGGATTCAATCCGGCGCTGACCATCCTGGCAATGGGTTACTGGGTATCTGATTATATCAATAAAACCTGGAAGGGTAACGGGTTCAAATCTTAAGGGAAATGGGAAGAAAAGCAATCATCATCAGTTCCTTGTGCGTGGGTCTGTTGTTGCTCATAACCATTGGCTATGCCGGGTGGAACACTGCCAATCCGGAAAAAACATGTGCATCGTGTCATGAAATTGTTCCTGCCACAGAGATCTGGCAGCAGAGTGCCCACCGGGATGTCAATTGCGTGGATTGTCACGGAACGGCCATGAGCAACGGATTTCACAGTTTGAAGGAGAAGACCCATATGGTGTTTGCACACATGAAAAAGGCAGACGAACCCGCTGTACCCGGACTGGATGAGGAGGCTGTCATGGAAGTCATGGAAAAGTGCACAGGCTGTCACCGGGATGAGCACAAAAGCTGGTTGGCCAGCGGTCATTCGGCTACTTACAGTGACATCTTTCTCAATGAAAAGCACAACAGCATGGAGCGCCTCTATCCCGATTGTTTACGCTGCCACGGGATGTATTTCGACGGAACCATCAGCAACCTGGTGGAACCCCTCTCCACAACCGGCCCATGGAACCTGAAAGACGAAAGCATGGCTGATCACCCGGTAATCCCATGCCTGGTTTGTCACCCGGTCCATATGGAGAACCAGCCCATGACAAATCCGGGAACCATGGATGACCCTTCGGCCACTTTCTATGAAAGGGAACCGCGGAACCAGTTGACAGGGCTCTATCTCCGGTCCGAGCGCACACATCTCCGGAGTGACCAGCTCAGGAAACCCGATATGTATAAAGATGGGTTCACTGTGATGGTTTCCGATGATCCGGTACAAAGGATCTGTATTCAGTGCCATGCACCCAACTGGGCCCATGAGGCCGGTACGGAAGATGATAAAACCCCAACCGGGGTACATGAAGGGATCAGTTGCAGGGCCTGTCACCGGGGTCATTCCAACAATCCCAAAGACGCCTGTTTCACCTGCCACCCGGCCGTGACCAGCTGCAGTTTGGATGTGATGGAGATGAATACCTCTTACCGGAACCGCACCAGCCCAAACAACATTCATTCCATGAAATGTGAGGATTGCCACAATCCCATACCGGTAAAAACCAGCACTGCGCCGTGAACAGACGTATATTTTTAAGCAGCTCTGCCGGTGCCACACTGGGCACTGTGGCTACAGTGACCGGCTGCGGTCCGGTGGCAGATCAGGATTCCGGCCGGAAGTCAGCTTCGGAAGCATATTCCATAAAAAGGGCCACCGGCAAACCTTACCCGCTTGCCATGACCATGTGGGAGTTTTCCTGGGTGGAACGCAGGTGGCCGGGTGCAGGGTATGAGGATTGGGACAGGGCCCTTTCGGAGCTGGTGGACCGGGGTTATGATGCCATACGGATTGATGCCTTCCCTCATCTCATCGATCATGATCCTGAAAAGGAGTACCTGTTGCTTCCCCACTGGAGTGTTCAGGATTGGGGAAGCCCTGCCATCAACAGGGTACAGGTACAACCCAAGCTGAACAGGTTCCTGGAAAAGTGCAGGGAATATGGAGTCAGGGTGGGGCTTTCTTCCTGGTTCAGAAAGGATGAGGATGATCTGAGAATGAAACTGGATACGCCTGAGAAACTGGGAAAGGCATGGTTATCGGTGTTGAAATCCATTGATGAGGGCGGGGTTCTGGATACCATTTTCTATGTGGATCTGTGTAATGAGTGGACAGGTGATGACTGGTGTCCCTTTTTTGTGAATGAGCCACCGGAAGCGTTGTGGACGGGATGGAATACGGAAAAATCCAAGAAGTGGATGAAGCAATCCGTCTCTCTGTTGAAGGAGCATTATCCGGAACTTCCATATACTTTTTCCTTTACCGGGGAGGTGAACAGCGATACCCTCTCCAGGGGTTCATTTGAAATGCTGGATTTTCTGGAACCCCATATCTGGATGACCAGTTTTAACAACGGAGAGTTTTATAAGGAGGTGGGTTATGCATTTGATCGTTTCAATTATGACAGCTACAGGAATCTGGCCCTGCACGGAGAGCGCATCTTCCAGGAAAGGAAAGCCTACTGGCAGGAGGGCCTCAGGAAACAGATCGGATATGCAGCCCGATGGTCTGAGTTGTCGGGTCAGGCCCTGGTTACCACCGAATGCTGGGGGGTGGTTGATTTTAAAGACCTGCCTTTGCTGAAGTGGGACTATGTGAAGGAACTGTGTGCGCTGGGTACCCTGGAAGCAGCCAAAACAGGACGCTGGCTGGCCATCGCCACCAGCAATTTCTGCGGACCCCAGTTTGTTGGAATGTGGCGTGACAAGGAGTGGCACCGCAGGCTTACCAATGCCATTCACAAGGCACCGGTGGCCGAAGATCTTTTGGGATCTCTGCTGGCCAGAAGATTGGAATTGATTTAGAGCGACAAATTCAATACTTTTGAATTCAATTTTGTCTTATGAAATTCAAATCAAACGTCGAAGCTTCCTTTTATAAGCTCTCGGGTTCCCCCGAATTAAGTACCAATGTACCTTACATTGTGGTGGAAAATTTTCCTTTGATGGGACTGCTCACCGCCCTCCGGTTTTTGGAATGGGTCAGGGATCATCCCGAAGATGTGATCAGCCTGCCTACCGGGAAAACCCCTGAATACTTCATCAAGTGGACCAGCTACCTGATGGAAAACTGGGATACCAAAAAGGTCAAAGAGCTGAGAAGCAAGTATGGTGTGGCAAGCATGAGAAAACCTTCGATGAACCGGCTGCAGTTTGTACAGATCGATGAGTTTTATCCCATCAGTTCTCATCAGCACAACAGTTTCTACAATTATGTGAAAAAGTATTACCTGGGAGGGTTTGGTTTTGCTGAAAAAGAGGCATTGCTGATCAATTCGGATGAGATCCCCCTGGCCGGAGGAAAACACTTTTCAGAGATATTTCCCGACAACAGGGTGGACCTCTCTCTTCGTTACAGGGAACCCAAATCCCAGTTTGAAAAGATGCAACAGCAATCCATCTTTTCCATCGATAACTGGTGTACTGCATATGAACAGAAGGTAAGGGATAAAGGGGGGATTGGCTTCTTCCTGGGCGGGATCGGCCCTGATGGGCACATAGCCTTCAATA
The DNA here is from genome assembly GCA_964453785.1 of uncultured Bacteroides sp. Classification (GTDB taxonomy): domain Bacteria; phylum Bacteroidota; class Bacteroidia; order Bacteroidales. The sequence goes on along the minus strand of CAYVRK010000002.1, from coordinate 140,707 downwards.
CCCGGGGATCGGATCACTACTCTACCACAAGGCTGACTGAGACCAATTTCGAGACCCAGGCGGTGGCTGCCTCCGATCTGGGTGGCATTGAGATCTCCAGGAACCGGCTGGTGATCACCATCGGACTGGAGACCATTACATACAATCCCGATGCTGTGGCCATTATTTTTGCAGCCGGGGAGGCCAAGGCACCCATGGTCCGGGAAGCCCTGGAGAATGAACCCTCCAACCACTACCCGGCAAGCGTGCTGGCCAAACTGCCAAATGCAAGGTTTTACCTGACCACCGGCGCAGCTTCGAGTCTGCACGCTTCGGTGGACGCTTATTACAAATCAGGGGACTGGAGCCAGGAAAAAACCGACAGGGCGGTCATTGATCTGTGCAACAGGCTTGACAAATACGGCCATCACCTGACCCTGTCCGATTTAAAGGAAGACAGGTATTGCAGAATGATCCCGGGCCTGGGTGAAGATACCGTCTCTTCGGTGATCAAATCAACTGTTGATAAATTCGAGAAAGGGATGTTCCCTGAGACCCACCAGATATATTATCATACCGGTCCGCACCACGACGACATCATGCTGGGGCTCAATCCGCACATCCACCGGCTGATGAGGAACGAAACCAACACCAACTACTTTTCGGTCCTCACCTCAGGTTTCACGGCCGTGACCAATAAATTTGTGATCGAGGCACTTGAGGATACCAGGCACTTTTTGGACAAAGGGCTGATCTCCATGACCCGTTATCCCGATTTCTTTGAATCCGGTTACAAGTTTAAGCGGGATAAGGATGTAAACCACTACCTTCTGAAGGTGGCTTCGGGTGAAGATTATGAACTACGGAGGGGACTGGCACACCGTCTGATAAGAGACATTGTGAGTCTGTACCGGGTCAGCAGCATTGAACAGTTGAGGGACCAGATCAACAGCATCCTGAATGTGTTGAAGAAGAGTTACGACGGTGAAATCAATACCACCGATATACAGAAACTCAAAGGGATGATCCGTGAATTTGAGGAGGAGTTGGTGTGGGCCTGTTTCGGAATCCAGACCAAAAATGTGCACCACCTGCGGCTGGGTTTTTATACGGGGGATATTTTTACCGAGCAGCCCAAACTTGACCGTGATGTGGAGCCGATCCTTGAGAAACTGAGGGAAATCAAACCCACGGTGGTGAGCCTGGCCTTCGACCCGGAAGGAAGCGGCCCCGACACCCATTATAAAGTACTGCAGGTTATCGCAGAGGCCCTCAGAAAATGGGGCAAGGAGGAAGATCTGTCCCAGCTGAGGATCTGGGGATACCGCAATGTCTGGTATCGTTTCCATCCTGCCGAAGCAAACCGGATTGTACCGGTTTCCCTGAATGCCATGGGGGTCATGGATGATGCCTTCACCAACAGCTACCTGAGCCAGGTGGATGCTTCTTTCCCGAGTTACCAGCACGATGGCAAATTCAGTGACCTTACCAAGAAGATCTGGGTGGACCAGCTGAAGACCGTTCAGTTGTTGCTGGGCAAAAACTATTTCTACCAGCACGAAAGTCCACGTGTAAGGACCACTCATGGATTGCTGTTCTTTAAGGAGATGAGTGTTGATGAATTCCTGACCCACGCCCGCCAGCTGGAAAAATCCATGGAAGGGGTTGTCCTTTAAAAGAGAATCACTTACTTTTTTTTCAGGAATAGATACCGTAGGTTTTCCAGGCATCCAGGAAGGCCAGGTAGTTCTCTTTCCTGAGCTCTTTTTCGATGGCGTTGGATGCTCCGAGAACCAGTCCCCCGTTCTCTTTTGATCCTTCCAGGGCATCCCTTGTGGCTTCAAAGACCTCTTCTGTGCTGCCTGTAATGAAGAGTCCGCAATCGATATTTCCGCACAGGGTCAGTTGTCCTTTCACCCTGTTTTTTGTGGCCCGAAGTTCCATTCCTGCAGTGGGATCAATGGCCTGAAGGGCCTGGACACTTGTCCCGGCGATCATGGGCAGGATGGGGGTAAGATTCCCGTCAGAATGGAGAATGGACAGGCCCCCTTTTCTCTGAACATGCATTGCCCACCTGTCAAGGAAAGGAAGGATCAGCTGCTCCATCTGCCCGGGATCGAAATAGGGACCATGGTTGTCAGCAATGTCCGATGCAGTGTAGAGGGCACCCACCCCAAGATCCAGCAGCCGGGTCGCTTCCTCCATGCCGGATTGGCACAGTGCTTTTGCCCGGGTTTCAATTTCGTGGGGACACTCCATCAATGTGTATGCAAACTCCATGTATTCATCTGCACCCGGCATGGCCAGAACAGCCGGATTACTGGCAACCAGCATAATTTTGTCTCCGATGGTTTTTTGCAGCAACCTGATCTGCTTGAGTCTCTCCTTTTCAGGCAGCCAGAAAAAAGCCGGATGTCCGGGCGCGATCTCCCAGTAAGCCCCGGGCACAGTAACAGCTGAGAAGTTCAGCATTTCGCAAACTGCAGCAACCACCTCTGCATTCTGAGTCAAAGCATACGTTTTTTCTGCCCTGGAAAGTGCGGTGAATTCGGTCCCTACCACCAGGGCTTGCCTGGAGAAATGATTCCATCCATGGAATTCAAGCTCCCAGATGGGGACCCTGCTGCCCGGTTCGGGTTTTTCATAGCGAATGGCGCTCGAGAACAGGTCTTTATTTTGCATCATCGGGTATCCCTGTCAATATTACTGAAGATGAAAAAAGAGGCTGACTCAAAAGTCCCTTTTTATTCAATTCTAAGGGATGCTTATGAAGTAACCTGGCATTTTTTACGCAGTAAATAAGCACGTTACGAATAAGCATCCCTTAGAAAATAGAAGAGGCTACCCCTTCTGAGACAGCCTCTTCCCATTTCAATTCATACAATCATAAAGCGCTTACAGCTCCCTGATCTTGATGTTCTTAAACCAGACCGCATGGCCATGGTCCTGCAAACCGATGTAGCCGGTTTTGGCCACATCTGCAAAATCGGGATTGAATTCGGGAAATTTGCTGTTGGCGATCATCTCCTTCCATTCATCTGTCCAAAGGTGGAACTCAATGGTGTTCTCCCCGTTCATTTTGTACGCAATGGTCCCCTCATAGCATATAATCTCTGCAGAGTTCCACTCCATGGGACCTTTTGCATTCTGGGGATTCGGTGGGATCAGGTCGTACAGGCTTCCTGCCCTGCGGTTCCCGTTCTTACCGAGCGTATTGTCGATGTGGTTCCCGAAATTATCCAGGATCTGGTATTCAGGAGCCGTGTACCAGATCTTTTTTCCCGGGATTTCTCTGGCCAGGTAAAAGATGCCGGAGTTACCACCCTCTTCAATCATCCAGTCCACCTTCAGATCAAAATTGGTGAACTGCTTGTCGTAGATGATATCCCCTCCGAAGCCAGCTTCCCCTTTTCCTGAATTCTCACAGGCAAGGGTTCCGTTTTCGATGTGCCAGCCTGTATCCGGGAAAGCCTCATTGTCATATTCCCTCCACCCATTGGTGGTCTTGCCGTCAAACAACAATACCCAACCCTCTTTGATCTCCTGTTCGGAAAGGGTGTTGTCTGCAACGGCAACCTCTTCTGCTGCTTCTGTTTTCTTGTCATCGGTTTTGGGCGCAGAGGTGCAGGCGGCAAAACCGAGGAAAAGAAGTGTTGTAAATAAATAAATAAGCTGTTTCATTTGAGAACGTTTTAATGGTTAAACCTGAACTATGCGGGCATATCGGGAAGTTCCCAGCCACCCTCTCTGGGCGTATGCTTCACAAGCTCTTTGGCAAATTCACGAGCTGAGAAAGGATCGGTCCAGTCTTTATTGAAAGTGGGATCTCCGTCTTTGATCTCAAATCCATCCTTGATGCATATCTTCAACTCAACGTTATCCCCGATGTTGGTGAACTCCATCTTCTCACCGTTCCATTCCAGCTCCTTGTTCAGTCCCTGCAAACGGACGGCATTCACGCCCATGACCACCATTTCATTGAAAGGACCTGCTTCACTGAAGGGAGAAGCGGTTTCAATGCGGTTTTTGGGACTCTCCTTGCATGCTCTTACCCAATCCATTTCATGGCTGGTCTCCACCCTGCGCCTTACCTTGGGAGCATTGGGTACCCTGCCTGACAGCAACCAGGGGTCTTTTCCGTAGCAACCACAAATCAGTGTGTCTTTGGAGCCATGGAAGAGAACGCCTCCGCCTCCGTCATTCATGTCCCTGCCATCGGGCCATCCCTCGGGCTTCATGGGCTGCAGTCCGCCGTCATACCAGGTGACCTCCACTTCCGGGAACTTCACTTTGGCAGCTGCTTTCCGCTCGGGATAAGTCAGCCGTACCATCTGTGCATTGGGAGCACATTTGGTGAGCAGAAGCGTTGAGCTTCCCTGAACCTTGATGGGGTACTGAAGCTGGAGTCCCACGAAAACGGGATGCAAAATATGGCATGCCATGTCACCAAGTGCGCCTGTTCCGTAATCCCACCAGCCCCTCCAGTTCCATGGGGTATAGATCTCGTTATAATCATTCAGTACGGCCGGACCGGTAAAGAGGTCCCAGTTAAGTGTATCGGGCACGGGCATCTTCTCGGAGGGAACATTCAGACCCTGGGGCCAGATGGGGCGGTCTGTAAAAGCTTCCACCCTGCGCACTTCACCAATTTCACCGTTCAGGATCCATTCGGTGGTCAGGTTCACACCTTCCCCGGATGATCCCTGGTTCCCCATGGAGGTTGCCAGCTGGTGTTTCTTGGCCAGTTTGGTGAGCAGCCTGGATTCATACACCGAATGGGTAAGCGGCTTCTGCACATAAACGTGCTTGCCCATGATCATGGCGTGGGAAGCAACCAGGGCATGGGTGTGATCGGCTGTGGCCACAACCACTGCATCGATCTCCTTGCCTATCTCGTCATACATCTTTCTCCAATCCCAGAACTTTTTGGCATTGGGGTAATCATCGAATGTCTTTTTTGCATATTTCCAGTCCACGTCGCACAGAGCCACAATGTTCTGGCCTTTGATATTTCTCAGATTGGAACGCCCCATACCGCCGATACCAACACCGGCTATATTCAGTTTGTCACTGGGTGCCATGTGCCCCAGTCCACTGACCACGTGACTTGGAAGGATGGTAAATCCGGCTGTGGCAGCTGCTGTTGTACCTAAAAAGGCTCTTCTTGAAACGCCACCTTTTTTTTCATTACTCATATCAGAAAGGTTTTTAGTTGGTTAATCTATGATTTGCAGAATATTCGCCACCCAATTTAGCAATAATAATCCATAGTTGAAATTTGAAAGATAATTGGTGATGGCGGGTTCGGGGTTTTGTTTAAATTTAAGGACCAAACCAACCAAGCTTATGAATCCGAAACAGAAAATTACACGCAGGGAATTTGTGGGTACTACAGCTGCAGCTGCAGCATTTACCATAGTACCCAGTCATGTTTTGGGAGGCAGCAGGCATGTGGCCCCCAGTGATAAATTGAATATTGCATACATTGGATGTGGCACTCAGGGGATCAGGGAAATGGCCGACCTGATCCGGCAGGATGATGTGGTTATCACTTCGGTGTGTGATCCCAACAAGTACAGCACCAACTATGTGGACTGGTCCCTGAACGGCATCAGGAATACGGTTCGCGAGGTGCTGGAGGAACCGGACTGGGGATCGGGAATTTCAGGGATACCCGGCGGAAGGGATCTGGGGCAGGAATTGGTGGAAAAGTACTACGCCAAAAAAAGGAAGAAGGAAAAATACAGGGGTTGTGTCTCCTACAACGATTTCAGGGAATTACTGGAAAAGGAGACGGGCATTGATGCGGTGAAAATCATGACGCCGGATCATCTTCATGCAGCAGTCTCCATCGCTTCCATGAGAAAAGGCAAGCATGTTGTGATTCACAAACCCATAGCCAACAGGATGCTTGAAGCCCTGAAGACCATCGATACTGCCAGGGAAACAGGGATGGGTACCCACCTGCTTGCCTGGAGCGACAGGTCGGGGTTACAACTGGCCCTGGACTGGATTCAGAAGGGGGCCATCGGGGAATTAAAGGAGATCCACAACTGGTCCAACCGCCCTGTTTGGCCTCAGTGGACTGCCAATCCCAAAGATACCCCGGAGGTTCCGGATGGATTGGACTGGCCACTCTGGCTGGGTCCTGTCCCTGACCGGGCCTACCACCCCAACTATACAAATGCGGTATTCCGTGGCTGGTACGATTTTGGGGGCGGAAGTATCGCCGATATGGGGCATTACAGTCTCTGGCCCATGTTCCTGAATTTCGGGATCAACACGGCCCCGCTGAGTGCCAGGGCTTACGGGACAACCACCTGCATTGTGGAGGACCATGTGAGCAAGAGTGAATACAACAATGTGGCTTTCCCAAAATCGTGCATCGTGGAATTTGATTTTCCCAAACAGGAGATCCTCCCTGCTTTTAAACTTATCTGGTATGACGGAGGGATGAAACCCCGGACGCCCGCAGAGCTGGAAATGGACAACAAAGAACTTTCCAGGGAGGGAATGATGTTCGTGGGCGAGCAGGGCAAGATCCTTGCCACCTTCCACGGGGGAAGCCCTGTTTTACTGCCTGAAAAAAGAATGATCGAATATACAGGTGCCGCAGAGCCGCCGGAAGAAAAGGTAACGCGCAATGACCGGGTCTGGATTGATGCTTTTAAAGAGGGAAAAGAGTCGCCCGGTACATTCCTGAAGGCAAGACCGGTCACTGAGACCATTCTCCTGGGCGCAGTGGCCTTAAGGGCCGGACAAAAAGTGGTCTATGATCCCAAAAAGGTAAAGATTACCAACCTGGAGGAAGCCAACCAGTACCTGACCAGGGAGTACCGGGAAGGCTGGGAGATATAGTACTCAGTACTCAGTACTCAGTACTCAATGAAGAATATTATATATAATAACTTGCATATGAGAAAAATATTATGGGTTGCACTGGGTGCAGCGATTTGCGTCAATGGTCGTGCACAAACAGCCGAAGTCTCCCAGATGGAGCATGGTATTAATTTTATCGAGTCAAGCTGGTACTCGGAAGCCGAGGACCTGGCGATTCTGAAACTCTACGAAGGATTGCGGGTTGCCGATGTATCCGACGGAATGGACATGGCCGGATATCCGGACCAGGGCCTGGTGGATCCTGCCATTCATCCTTCCTGGGTGAATGTTCAGTCCCTCTCCCACCTGATCCGGGGGATTGCGCTTACGGCCAGGTATGTGCCCACCCGGAAGAGTGACCGGCCTGCGCCGGGAGCGGACTTCAGCGAGTGGGAAGGCCACTTCTATAATACCTATTCATCGGAGGCTTTTACACCCCTGATTCACAAGGGAGTGATTATAATGATTGATGATGTGGAGGAGAAGGACATTGGCTCCATCGGGTCCAACAATGTACTGATCTGGAAAGACCATGGTGCAGTGGGTGTGGTTACCGATGCCTCCTCGAGAGATACCGATGAGGTGGCCCTGGAAGAGTTCCCCCTCTATCTTCGTGAAAAGGGCAGGGGGATCAGGCCGGGACGGAATGAGCTGGAATCGGTGAACAGGCCCATCACCATGGGAGGGGTCCTGGTTTGTCCGGGAGATGTGGTGGTGGCCGATGGTGACGGTGTGGTGGTGGTCCCCCGCGAACTGGCAGTAGAGGTGGCAAAACATGCACAGGCGGTGCTTGCCAAAGACAAAGCCGGCAGGAAAAACCTTTATGAAAAACTGGGAATGCCCCTTGATAAAACTGTAGAGTAATGATGAAAAAAGGTTTACTGATACTTTTTGTACTGGGAATGGCAATCCCTCTGTGGGCGGATGAGCCTGAGGTTCTCCCCATCGGGGAGAAGGCACCCGGTTTCAACCTGATGGGAATTGACGGTACATTCCATACCCTGGAGAGTTATGCAGGGGCAGAGGTCCTCACCATTCTTTTTACAGCCAACCATTGTCCCACAGCGCAGGCCTATGAGGAGCGTGTCAGGGAGCTGGCAGACGCCTATACGCCTGAACAGATGCAGATTGTGGCCATTTCCTCCAACCACCCGGAAGCGGTGTGCCTGGAGGAAATGGGGTATTCCGACATGGGAGACACCTATGAGGAGATGAAAATCCGTGCCGCTGACAAATCATTCAACTACCCTTACCTCTATGACGGGGAGACCCAGGAGGTGGCCAAAGCTTACGGGGCAAAGGCCACCCCGCATGTGTTCATATTTGACCGGGAGAGAAAACTGCGATACACCGGCCGCATTGATGACATGGAAGACCCCTATCAGAAACCGACTCAGCTGGATGCCAGGAATGCCATTGATGCCATTCTTTCTGGAAAACCCGTACCTGTGGAAACAACCAAAGCCTTCGGGTGCTCCATGAAATGGAAGTCCAAAATGGTCTGGCGAAAGAAACTGGATGAAGATTGGGCTGCCAGACCGGTGAACCTGGGTGAGATCGGTGAGGCTGGGATGAAAGCACTGGTGGAGAATCAGGGAGAGAATCTCAGGTTGATCAATGTTTGGGCCACCTGGTGCGGACCCTGCATCATTGAATTCCCTGAATTTGTTGATATGCTAAGGATGTACGGCCAAAGGGGATTTGAGGTGGTATCCGTCTCCATGGACCAGCCATCCAAAAGAGAGAAGGTGCTGGCTTTTCTTGAGGATAAGGAGGCATCCTTAATCAATTACCTGAGTATTGCAGAGGACAGGGACCGTTTTATCGGGACCATTGATCCCAAGTGGCAGGGGAATCTGCCTTATACCCTGGTTGTGAAACCCGGTGGGGAGGTGGTGTATTCCACCGACGGGATCATCGATCCCCTGGAGGTAAGAAAAGTCATTGTGAAAGAGCTGGGCCGGTACTTTGCTGATGACTAAAACGGTGAAATGATGAAATCCATTCAAATTATTATTTCCATTGCGGTAATCATGTATTTGTCCGCTTGCAATTCTCCCGTAGAAAAAGGGAGTGAAACGCTGTTTGCAAAGGAGAACCTGGTGGCCTGGTGTATTGTGCCCTTCGATGCCAGTCACCGGACCCCGGAGCAGAGAGCAGAAATGTTAAACGACCTTGGGATCACGAAGTTTGCCTACGACTACAGGGATGAGCACATCTCCCATTTTAAGGAGGAGATCGGGGTCCTGAAGGAACACGGGATTGAACTGAGTGCAGTGTGGCTATGGCTGGTTCCACAGGGGGAAAAGATCCTTAATGACGCCAATCGTCAGATCCTTGATATCCTTGGTGAGACCGGGACGAAGACCGAAATATGGGTCAGTTTCCCCAGCGAAGTTTTTGATGGTATTTCGGATTCAGCCTGTATGGAAAAGGCAATAAAGAGCCTGACGGTGGTGCTGAATGAGGCAGAGAAGATCGGTTGTACCATGGCGCTCTACAACCATGGGGGCTGGTTCGGGGAACCTGAGAACCTGGTAAGGATCATCAGGGCCATGGAATCGGAAAAGATCCGGATCGTCTATAACTTTCACCACGGGCATGAGCAGTTGGACCGGTTCCCGGAATTGCTGGACCTGATGCTGCCCTACCTCTCGGCTATCAACATCAACGGGATGAAAGCGGAAGGGCCCATGATCCTCACCCTGGGCCAGGGAGACCGGGAGCTGGAGATGCTGAGGAAAATCGCCGCTTCAGGTTATAGCGGTTCCATCGGGATCCTGGGTCATACCGACGGCGAGGACATCGGGGTTGTCCTGGAGCGCAACCTGAAGGGCCTGGAGGCTCTCAGGCTAAAGTTATAAACGGGTTCATTCAGGGAACCCTTTCTGTCATCACTTTTTTGAAGAAGGCACCCTGGCGCGTGGGGGTGTAATTCCAGTCGGTGAACATAAAGGGGGCCCAGTCCGGGTCAAAACACCAGACCACCCAGGAGATACCCCTTTCGGCGGTGAAGGCAACCAGTGCATTGCCGTAGATCTCATCACCATGAACCGGTATATGTACCCCTTTCTCTTCGGGGAGGGCAAAACCTATTTCCGTGAGAATCACAGGGTACTTCAGGGCCACATATCCCCAGTCTTCTTCCCATTGGGGTTCCCACGGAGCTGTGCGCTTTTCGGGGTAGGGATGACTCACATAGGCAATACCGGAAGCATCGATGGGGGCGTCTTTGACCGGGGTCAGGTCATAGGCCCAGTTAAAACCGGCCACTAGGACCACCGACTTCGGATGGTTTGCCCTGATCACACCAATCAGCTCCTCATTGATGGCTTTCCAATCCTCCCAGGAGCAGTCCCCGAAATTCTCGCCCGATACAGTCGGCTCGTTAAACAGTTCATACATGGCTACTGCCGGTTCGTCTGCATACCTGGATGATACCGTATTCCAGAATGATCTGGTCTCATCCAGCGTGGTCACATACATGTCGTGCTGGAATTTCTCCTCCTTCAGGTTGCCGATGGAGTGCCAGTCCACAATCAGGTAGAGCCCAAGCTCATTGGCCCAAACCACAGCTGTGTCCAGCAGGGCCAGGTAGGCCTCTGTGCCGCGCTCCCTCCATGCCTTGGGATGGACCGGAAGCCTGATTACATTTGCCCCCCAGTCTTTCGCTTCCTGGAAATGGGCTTTGGTCCAGTGCCCGTTCTGTTCAAGGTTATGGGGATCCCGGATATTTACACCATGGAAGACCAGGGTGTCACCCGATTCATTTACGAAATGGTTCCCGGAAACTGAAACCCATTCCCGGGAAGGTTCTGCCTGTGAGCAGGATTGAAAGAGTACGATCATCAGAGGAAAGGTGATCAGAAAGATCAGCCGGATTGCTTTTTTCATCATTGGAGTGGATTTTATTATGAAATATGCGACTCTAAAATTAATAGGATTTCTTCAATTCGGAAAAGCCAGTGGTAACAAATGTGGATCTCAGAGAAGGAACAGGCTCATTACCCACACCACCAGAACTGCTGAAACGCCCAGGACGAGTGTTCCCAGGGTATGGATCCTGTAACCTGTATTTACCCTCATCCCGGTCATCTGGGTAAATATCCAGAACATGCTGTCGTTGGCATGGGACACCACCATGGAACCTGCACCGATAGCCAGGACGGTCAGTGCCCTGGCCAGATCAGTTTCGAATCCCAGGGAAACCATCAAGGGAGCAATCAGCGAGGCGGTGGTGATCAGGGCCACTGTGGAGGAACCCTGGGCACTTTTGATGGCTGCGGCAATGAGGAAGGGAAGGAAGATCCCAATACGCATACCAGCAAGAGAATCCCCGAGCACAGAGGCAATTCCCGAGTTCCTCAGAACCATTCCAAATGCGCCGCCTGCACCGGTGATCAGGATGATGATGGCTGCATTCTGAAGTGCTTTGCCCACCCATCCTGCAGAGGAGAGCATATCCCGTTCCAATTTACGGGGCAGGGTAAAGGCCATCAATATTCCGATCATCAGTGCGATGACCGGTTCTCCAATAAATCCGATCACCTCCCTCAACAACCCTGAGCCAAAAGGCGTGGTAGGGAAATCTGAAACAGACTTGAGAACAATCAGCAAAATGGGAAGCAGGATGGGAATAAAAGATTTCAGTGCGGACGGGGCTGTTTTCAGGGTCTCCCGGATCTCCTCCTGAGTGATATCAGGGTTGGGGTCGATATAGACGCGTGATGCGATCCTGGAGGCAAAGAGCCACCCTGCCGCAAGGACCGGGATGCTTGCAATCACCCCGAGCATGATCACAAGTCCCAGGTTTGCTTCCAGGATCCCGGCGGCGGCAATGGGCCCGGGTGTAGGCGGTATCAGGTTGTGGGTGACAGTAAGACCCAGTGCCAGTGCCGATGCTGAACCGGCCAGGGATATTTTGGCCTCTTTGGACAGGGCCTTGGTCAGGGGCAGCAGGATCACGAATCCCGAATCGGCAAATACGGGTATGGAAACAAAGAACCCGATGATAGACATGGTCAGGGGTACCTGTTTTTTGCCGGTGAGTTTCAGTACCCGGTTGGCCATGGCATAGGCTCCTCCTGACTGCTCCAGGAAGGTGCCTATAATGACCCCGGCAATAATAACGATCCCAATCTGGCCGATGGTTTTACCGAATCCTTCATTGATGGACGCTACAATTGAGTCCAGGGGCATCCCGGATAACAATCCATAGAGGATGGCCATAAACAAAAGTGCCAGGAAGGGATGAAACCTGTACCTGCTGGTGGAGACCACAATGAGCAGGACACTGACAAGCAGAAGGATGATGAGCCACATACAGGGATTACATAAGGATGATCCCCGATTTGCGGCAATGGTCATGCATTTGGCCGGGCCAGAGGCTGGCCTGGACTTCACCTATGTGGGCTTTCCTCAGGAAATACATGCAGAGTCTTGACTGGCCAATTCCTCCACCCACCGATTCGGGGTATTCGCCATTGAGAAGCCTTTTATGGAACAACAGTTCCTTTCTTTCAGATTTCCCCTGGATCTCAAGCTGCCTGATCAGTGCTGGCTGATCCACACGGATTCCCATGGAAGAGAGTTCGAATGCACTCTCAAGAATCGGATTCCAAACCAAAATATCTCCGTTGAGGCCCTTAAAACCGTTCCCTGTTTCAGTGGACCAGTCATCATAATCGGGTGCCCGGCCATCATGGGGTTTCCCATCAGCAAGATCGGCTCCGATCCCGATGATGAAGATAGCGCTGAACTCCCTGGCAGCCTCCAGCTCTCTCTCTCTAGGGTTCAGGTCCGGGAAACGCTCACAGAGTTCCTCTGCATGGATAAACCTGATTTCGTCGGGCAGGGAAGGTACAATTTCAGGATGGTTTTCATAGACAATGAATTCCGTACGCTTGATCACGGCGTAAATCCGGCTCACAATGTTTTTCAGATAGTCCAGGGTCCGCTCCTCGGGGAGGAGAATCTTTTCCCAGTCCCACTGGTCCACATAGATGGAGTGGATGTTGTCCAGTTCTTCATCCGGACGAAGAGCATTCATATCCGTGTAGATACCATAACCGTTGGCAATCTCATAGTCGGCCAGCATCATCCGCTTCCATTTGGCAAGGGAATGCACAATCTCAGCCACGGTCCCGTCCATGTCTTTAACTTCGAAGGATACCGGACGTTCAATTCCGTTCAGGTCATCATTGATCCCGGTGCCGCGCTGGACAAAAAGAGGGGCAGTCACCCTTCTCAGCTTCAGTTCTGCTGCCAGGTTTGCTTCAAAAAAATCCTTAATCATTTTGATGGCCCTTTCAGTCTCTTTCAGCGGCAGGACAGACTTGTAGTTTGGTGGGATTACTAGCTTCATAAAATATTCTAATGGAGAAATGTAATGTCACCGACCAGTAATTCTTCGAACCCGTCCACATAGGTGACCCAGGCTTTCCATAAATAGACACCTTCGGTGGCAAGAACCCCTGATTTCAGGTAACCGTCCCATCCAATGTAAACGTCGTTGGTTTCAAAAATCTTTTCACCCCAGCGGGTATAGATGACCATTCTGAATTCTCTTACATTGATCACTGCAGGATGGAAAATACTGTTATCAATGGTGCTTTCATCCCAGTGTCCGCCTGAAGGCCCGGAACCGTTCCAGACAAAAGCAGTGGGGAAATCAATGGTACCTTCTCCCGCATTCACCCGTATGAAGTCTTCCATCACCAGTGTGTCAGGACAATTCTGTTCGCTCCAGACAATCAAAGTCACCGTAAAAGTACCCGAATCTTCGTATATATGGACCGGATTCTTTTCAGCAGAAGTTGTTCCGTCTCCGAAATCCCACAGGCTATAACTGGCTTTCTGCGAAATGTTGGTGAATTTGAACAACTGTTTCAGGTTGGCAGACTGTGTGGGATAGGCTGTAAAATCAGCCTGAGGCCTGTCAAATACCGAGACAGAGTGGGATGCGGTATCGGTTCCGGACAATCCGATGGCTGTCATGGTTACCTTATGAACCTTGTTGACCAGGAACAGGTGGGCCGGATTGGGTTCTGAGGAGAACTGGTTGTCATCAAAGTCCCATATGTAGGTATCTGCATAGAGGCTGGTATTGGTGAAATGTACCAGCAATGGAGGACATCCTATGGTATCGGGGTAGAAACCGGCAATGGCCCCCGGAGGCATGATCGTTACTGACTTGGTGATTCTGTCCCAGCAATGGTCGTTGAATACGACCAGTTTAATTTCAAAGGTCCCGAAATCGTTGTAGCTGTGTGTGCCAGGCTCTTTCACATACTCGACCGACTGATCCCCAAAATTCCAATCATAGGACCAGTTCCCAATGGAGGACATGTTGGCCAGGTTCACTGTCGAATCCGGATGGTGAACGGTATCAGGGTATACATAGAAATCTGCATCGGGCATGGGGTATACCGTAATGCTCTTAGTGACAGAATCAACACACCCTTCATAGGTTTCAACCTTCAGAAAAACCTGGTAGGTGGAATCATCTTTGGTAAAGAGTGTATCATTCCCAACAATCTCCATGTGGTCGGCATAATTGAATGTATAGATCTGGTTGGCCTGATTGGATGAGCTTTCAATTAGCCCGGAGCCAAAATTCCAGGAATATTTTGCAAACCCGGGCGGGGCCTCCAGATGTACCTCCACCGGACTGCACAGGTCATCATATTCAGCACTCAGCACGGCCACCGGCAGGGTATCTACCTGGAAGACCAGGGTGTCAGTGAGTGTTGCCTCACATGAGGTGGGCCCGTTATGCTCTGTCACCCTGGTCAGGATGTAGGGGTTGATCCCCGGTTGATTGGTAACCAGTATTTCAATGGTATCTGCAGGCTGGTTGAGTAGAACGAACTCCTCACCGGATGCTTTGTAATCCAGTGTGAAAGTGCTGCTTGTATCCCCCGAGAACCTGACTTTCAGGTTAACGCTGTTTGATCCGTCATCACACCAGGCGGAATCGGTGGAGAGGATTTCAGCAAAAGGAAGATCCCTTACTTCAATGATGGCCGTATCCGTTCCGAAACAACCGTTTGGGTCCGGATCGGTGACAAAGACAACCTGGTGGCTGCCCACCCCGGCCAGACCAGGATCAAATATACCCGCGGAAGGATCTGTAATGGCCGGTGAACCCGACCAAGTGCCATTTGCAGTGGAGGCTTCCAGGTCAACAGGCGAGTCAGAAAAACACAAGGGATCCACCGGGGTGATAAATCCAGCCGGACCATCGATAACCACAACCAGGACCGTATCTTCAGCCGAACAATGGTTGCCATCTGTAACCTGGTATTTGATCTCGTGGGTGCCGGGTCCTGCCACGTAGGGGGCAAATTCACCCGTAGAAGCATTGATGATCCCGCTTCCGCTCCAGGTCCCTCCCCCGCTGGCAGCCGTCAGGTTGATGCTGCTGTTGTATTCACACATGGCATCCACAGGTGTGATGGTGGGGTCAGGCAGGTCCACTATCTCGATAGCCGACCGGCCAATAACCGGATTCTTTCCATCTGTATACTTGTTGCAATAATTCCAGTAGCGGAGCTCTACCTGAAATCTTTCACCCAGCAGGTTGTCATCCGCCACGGTGATGGGGAGACTCTTCTCATCTGAGCCCCATCTGGGTCCCGGAAATTCCTCCACAGGTGTAGTATAGGGCCATGGTCCGGGATATCCATTCACACTCACATCCGAAGACATGAAATTAGCTGCAGCATGGTTGACACCGTAAACCCACTGGACCCACCGGGTGGTTTCGTTGGGATTATCATATTCCTGGCTTGGGACACAATTAAACCTCGAATCGTCATCAAACTGCATGGTAGCCCCATTCCCAATACAGACAGGATACAGACCCGGGTTGGCATATACATAGGCCCCGTTTTTATTATCAACATCCCATACGGTAACGATCACCTCAACCGATGATTGAGGGCATGACACACCATTGACAACCATGTTGGCTACTGCATGGTAGTTGCATCTGTCATCAATGGATACGTAGGTATGTGTAGCTGTTACGGAAAAAGTGCCAGCTGGTCCTTCTGCTGCCGGGAGGGTTTCGGTCACCCCGTCATCCCAGTCAAAATGGATGCTGACCGGTGTCCCGCCGTTGTCCACCTGCGTATATGATACATCCCAGTGGATCACCTCCACGGGGGAACACAGCTGGTCCTTCTGGAAATCGCTGATATTATCCAGGTATAAACAGGACTGACCCTTCCCGCTGAAAGGCAAAAGAGAAATAAACAATATAATGAGCAGTTTCGCCCCTGTTTTCATATTTGAAATTTATAAAAAAAAAATCAATAGTCAGTAAAGTCCCACTTTCCCCTGAATGATCGTGACAACATCCTGTTGGCATCATCATCATCGATGAACTTTTCATGTGCCGGAGACCATTTCAGGGGTCTTTCCAGCGCATACGCCATATTTGCAATGTTGCATACCGAGGCAGTCCTGTGCCCTGTTTCCACATCCGAAACAGGCCGGGTCCGGTTCTTCATGGCATCCACCCAGTCCTGGTAGTGGTTGTCGCTGTGATAGAGCGGTTTGTCGTTATTTTTTAATTTCATTTCCGTAAGCCCCTCAATGTCAGACCGATAAAACTCCCTGCTTACCTCGATCTTGCCCTCTGACCCCAGGAACTGCACTGCATTGGACTCTCCCCAATCCATATGATTCATTACCGTTCCGTTGGCGTACTTCATTTGCAAACCCAGCCTGGCTCTTTTTTCCGGCGGAATGAACTCCACCGGACCGGAATGGTCCATGCCCATCGCCCACTGACCGATATCAAACATATGTGCTCCCCAGTCCGTAATCCCTCCGCCTCCAAAATCCCTGTAACTTCTCCACATGGCCCAGTTGTCGTCTTCGATGGGGGGGGACAGCACCGGACTGTAATTCCTGAACAGGGAAGGGCCTACCCAAAGATCCCAGTTCAAATAGCCGGGTTCAGGTTCTCCCGGCAGTTCACAAGCCATTGACGGACTTCCCACATGCACATTGATCACTTTTATCTCACCGATATACCCGTTTGAAACCATCTCACATGCATGTCTGAAATTTCTCCAGGAACGTTGCATGTTGCCTGTCTGAAATACGCGGTCATATTTCCGGGTGGCCGAAACCATGGCTCTTCCCTCTGCCACTGTGAGCGACATTGGCTTTTCACAATAGATATCTTTACCGGCTTTCGCAGCATCCACAGCCATCATTCCATGCCAGTGGTCGGGTGAAGCGATGACCACGGCATCAACGTCTTTTCTTTCCAGCAACTCTCGATAGTTCTCATAGGTGTCAACCACCTGGGATCCGGCACTCAGTTTTTCAGCATTGGCCTTTTCAGCCTCTGTTTTAAACCTGGCCAGTTTTTTCCGGTCCACGTCGCAGCAAGCCAGGACAATGGTTTCGGGACATCCGTTGATGGATCTGAGCAGTCCGAGGCTCTGCTTTCCCACTCCAATGTATCCAAGGTTGATCCTGTCCGAAGGTGCTACGCCCCGTGATCCTCCCATCATATGTCCGGGAAGAATAGTAATGGCCCCTGCTCCGGCGGCGGCCCTGCCTATAAAATTGCGTCTGTTCATTGGGTTTTACTTATGGTGAAGAAAAGATAAAATTAGCAGATGATCTTTGAAAAGCAATAGTAGGGGTGATATTAGTAAAGGATTTTACCCTCCATCCTGTCCCATTCATCCAGCAGTTGATCCATCTCTTCCAGCCGGATTTGGGTGGAACGGATCTCCCTGGTCTCCGGAGGCAGGGCAAGCTCTTTGTATAGGTGTTTGTCCATGAACCCGGCATTTTCGGCTTCACTTCTCCCGGCGCTGTAATAGAGGGCCCTGATATCGGACCAGTATATGGCCGAGAGGCACATGGGGCAAGGTTCGAAGTTGGTATAGATCACTGCTCCTGTCAGGTGGTGATGCTTTAAGGTGGAACAGGCGTTTCGTATGGCATTCACCTCGGCATGGGCAGTTGGGTCGTGGCTGTGGATCACGGTATTGTGTCCCCTGCCGATGATCTTGCCGTTCCTTACGATAATGGCTCCAAAGGGACCGCCTTCACCGGATCGCATTCCTTCAGCAGCCTCCCTGATGGCCATGGAGAGATATTTTTGGTGGGTGATCATGCCTTTGCTTTCAATGCAAGTTAATTCTCAAACCCGAAATATTGTATATTTATGCCTGCTAAATTCAAACCCGCAACAAATACTTTGGTATGAAATCAGGATTCATCTTTCCGGTTATTTGCTATGCCTTGCTGCTCACGGGTTGTGCCAGCCGTCCGGACGGGAATCAACCGGCCCGGTCCGAAATCAATTTTAATGAGGGATGGAGGTTCTTGTTGTCCGGGGAAGTGGAAGCACAGGATCCTGAATTTGATGATTCCGGATGGCGGCAGCTGAACCTGCCTCATGACTGGAGCATTGAAGGGATGTTCAGTGAAGATCACCCTTCCACTCCGGGGGGGGGAGCATTGCCAGGCGGGACCGGCTGGTACAGAAAATCATTCCAGGTGCCCGAAGGTTGGGAAGGGAAGCGGGTTTTCATTGACTTTGACGGG
>CAYVRK010000002.1:117538-122169 GCA_964453785.1 uncultured Bacteroides sp. | reverse complement strand
GTGGAACTGGCAACCGGAATAACCACAGTGGTTGAGCACCGGATGGAAGTAAATAATCCCCGGCTTTGGTCACCAGGCCATCCGTCTCTTTATTCGCTGGTCACAGAGATCCGCAGCCAGGGATCACTCCTGGATCGGGAAACCACCACATTCGGGATCCGGACTTTTGAATTCGATGCCGAAAAGGGTTTTGCCCTCAATGGAGTCCCCATGAAGATCAAAGGTGTTTGCATGCACCACGACCTTGGGGCCCTGGGTTCAGCTGCCTTCCCCAGAGCCATTGAACGGCAGCTGGAATTGCTCAGTGAGATGGGCTGCAATGCCATCCGGACCTCCCACAATCCTCCTGCACCTGAATTGCTGCGGTTGTGTGACAGAATGGGTTTTTTGGTCATGGACGAAACATTTGATATGTGGAAGTTGAAAAAGACCACATATGATTACCACCTCCATTGGGATGAATGGCATGAAAGGGACCTGACCGATCACATCATGCGCGACAGAAACCACCCATGTGTGATCATGTGGAGTATTGGGAATGAGATTCTTGAACAATGGGATCCCTCGGGAGAGGACATGGCTGTCAAACTGGCCGGAATGGTGCGGGCCCTGGACCCGACCCGTCCCATTACCTCGGGATGCAACGATCCTGCACCCACCAACAGCATTATCAAATCAGGAGCCCTCGACCTGATTGGCTTCAATTACCAGAACCAGCAATACGACAGTGTTCCCATTCATTTCCCCGGGGTGCCGTTCATTGCCTCGGAGACCACTTCTGCGCTGGCCACACGGGGATCCTATGACATGCCTTCAGACGGGATCCGTATCTGGCCCCTGAGGTGGGACAGCGCGTTCCGGGTGATGAATACCGACCATACCTGCTCATCGTATGACAATTGCCATGTGCCCTGGGGTACAACCCATGAAAGGGCTTTGATGGATATGAAAAACAACGATTTCATTTCCGGGATGTTTGTTTGGACCGGCTTTGATTACCTGGGTGAACCCACCCCATACGGATGGCCATCCCGAAGCAGTTATTTCGGGATCCTTGACCTGGCCGGTTTCCCCAAGGATGCTTACTATCTCTACCAAAGCGAATGGACCGATCAGCCTGTTCTTCATCTCTTCCCTCATTGGAACTGGTCCGGGGGTGACACGGTGGATGTGTGGACCTATACCAACTGCAGCGAGGTTAAGCTGTTTCTCAACGGGACATCTCTGGGGTCCAGGAAAAAAACCGGTGAGGCGATGCACATGCTCTGGAGGGTCCCCTTTGAACCTGGCATCCTGGAGGCCAAAGGCTTGAATGGCGGAGAGACACTGAATGCCAGGGTAGAGACTGCCGGGAAACCTGCAGGAATCAGGTTGGTGGCTGACAGGCAAGTTCTTGACGCGAACCCCATGGACCTATCATTTGTGAGGGTGGAAATTGTGGATGACAAAGGAGTTGTGGTACCTGACGCAGCGAACGAAGTTCATTTCCACGTGGTGGGGGAAGGGAGGCTAGAGGCTGTGGATAACGGGCTGCAGACCAGTATGGAGCCATTCAGGTCAACGAAACGAAACGCATTTAACGGGTTTTGCCTGGCTGTCATCCGGGCTTCCGGTCAGGAGGGCGAAATCCAGCTTAGGGCAGAATCGGACGGATTACAATCAGCCTCCCTGGAAATCGATGTAAAACACATGAACCAATAAATCAATTGATCAAATGAAATTCGGACATTTTGACGACCAGAAAAGAGAATATGTAATTACCAATCCAAGAACCCCGTATCCATGGATCAACTACCTGGGATGCGAGGATTTTTTCTCCATCATCACCAACACAGCCGGCGGATACAGTTTTTACAAGGATGCAAGGCTCAGGCGCATTACACGTTACCGCTACAACAATGTGCCGGTCGATGACGGTGGAAAGTACTTTTACATCAATGAGGGCGGGAAAGTGTGGTCACCTGGTTGGAAACCGGTGAAAACAGAACTGGACAACTATGCCTGCAGCCACGGCATGGGCTATACCAGGATCACCGGTGAGGTGGATCAGCTGGAGGCAGAGGTACTTTACATGGTTCCGGTAGGTTATCAAGGGGAGGTGCAGCGGGTGAAACTGACCAACAAAAGCAAGAGGAAACGCTCTTTTTCTCTCTTCTCCTTTGTGGAGTGGTGCCTGTGGGATGCCCTGGAAGACAACACCAATTTCCAGCGAAATTTCTCCACCGGCCAGGTGGAGATCGTCGGTTCGACGATCTACCACAAGACCGAATACCGTGAGCGCCGTGACCACTATGCCTTCTATACCGTCAATGAAAATATTGCCGGGCTGGATACGGACCGTGAGGCTTTCACGGGGCTTTACAACGGGTTCGATACTCCCGATGCGGTGATGGAGTGCCTGTCGCGCAACTCCCATGCCCATGGCTGGTCGCCCATAGCTTCCCACCACCTTCAGATCGAACTGGATCCGGGTGAGGAGAAGCAGCTGGTATTTGTACTTGGTTATGTGGAGGTACCCGTAGCTGATAAGTTTTTGGAGAACCAGGTCATCAACAAGGCCCCTGCCGAGAAGATGATGGCGCAGTATCAGACGGCCGAAGATGTGGACCGTGCCTTTGATATTCTTGGCAAATTCTGGGACGACCTCCTTTCGGTTTACCAGCTGGAGCATCCTGAAAAGGAGCTGAACCGGACCGTAAATATATGGAACCAGTACCAGTGCATGGTAACCTTTAACTTCAGCCGCAGTGCTTCCTTCTTCGAATCGGGCATCGGTCGCGGTATGGGATTCCGGGACTCCAACCAGGACCTGATCGGGTTTGTACACCAGGTGCCGGAGCGGGCCAGGGAGAGAATCATCGATATTGCCTCCACCCAATTCGAGGATGGCGGGGCTTACCACCAGTACCAGCCGCTCACCAAGAAGGGGAACGATGCAGTGGGCAGCAACTTCAACGACGATCCGCTCTGGCTGATCCTCTCCACCGATGAGTATATCAAGGAGACGGGAGACTGGTCCATCCTGGATGAGATGGTGCCCTTTGACAATGACGAATCCAACAAAGCCACCCTGTTCGAGCACCTGAAGCGCTCCTTTGACCACGTGGTGAACAACCTGGGTCCACACAATCTGCCATTGATCGGCAGGGCAGACTGGAACGACTGTCTGAACCTGAACTGTTTTTCCGAGACTCCGGGCGAGTCCTTCCAGACCACCGAGAACCGGGAGGGCGGAGTGGCCGAATCGGTATTTATTGCAGGGATGTTTGTGCTTTACGGCGATGCCTTTGTGAAGCTTTGCCGGAAGCTTGGCAAAGATGGGGAGGCTGATGAGGCTCTTGCTCATATTGAAGAGATGAAAAAGGTTATTGATGAGCATGGCTGGGACGGTCAGTGGTTCATCAGGGCCTATGATCATTTTGGAGAGAAGATTGGCAGCCATGAATGCGAGGAGGGTAAAATTTTTATTGAATCACAGGGCATGTGCATCATGGCCGGGATTGGTCTGGAGGACGGACGTGCAAGAATGGCCCTTGATTCGGTGAAGGAGCGGCTTGACTGCGAGCACGGGATCGTGCTGAACAATCCGGCTTTTACAAAATACTATGTGCAATATGGGGAGATCAGTACTTACCCTGAGGGGTACAAGGAAAACGCAGGAATTTTCTGTCACAACAATCCCTGGATCATGATTTCCGAGGTGCTGGCAGGCAACGGAAATGCTGCCTGGGAGTACTTTCGCAAGATCTGTCCGCCCTACCTGGAGGAAGTCAGCGATCTGCACAAGACCGAGCCCTATGTTTATGCACAGATGATTGCAGGCAAGGATGCCTTCAAGCCCGGGGAAGCCAAGAACAGCTGGCTCACAGGAACCGCGTCCTGGAATTTTTATGCCATTTCCCAGTTTATACTGGGGATCCGGACCGACTTCGATGGCCTGCAGATCAACCCGGTGATTCCAGAAAGCTGGAATGGATATACGGTAACAAGGAAGTTCAGGGGAGCTACATACCGCATTGAGGTTACCAATCCAAACCATCTCTGCAGCGGAGTCAAAGAACTCCTGCTGAACGGGGAGAAGATTGGCGGCAACCTGGTTCCCCTTTGCAAAGCGGGAAGCGTCAACCTGGTGAAGGTCGTCCTGGGTTAACCTTCAGGTTTTTGGCTAACCATCAGGCTTTCAGGTGGTCCCAGGTAGGAGGGATCATCCGTTCCGGTTTTGCGGATGACAATCTTTTGCAGCACCACACCGGCATCAACCCTCCACCATTTCAGTGTATGGATACCGGGTTCGGTGATAAGATGGATGGTGGTCCGGGTATGGATATTGTTACTGACCCAAAGGTCCCATGAACCCGGGCCCTCATTTTCATGCATATGAATCATCTGGGGCTTTTCATCATCTACCGAGACAGAAAACCTGAGGCCCTGGTTGTTGAAATAATTCAGGGTGGGAGAGAGGCAGGAGGTGATTTCAAAGGTCCCGGTATCACGGATACAGAAATCGAACTCCAGTCTCGGTGAATCTCCGCGTGGGGTGCTGGGCAATGCCGTTACCGGTAAAGTGATCATTGAGGAGAGGGTCCTTCCCAGGTTGGGAACCTCCGTCCAGTGAACTCCATCCCCTTCAA
>CAYVRK010000002.1:0-117438 GCA_964453785.1 uncultured Bacteroides sp. | reverse complement strand
GAGAGGGTCCTTCCCAGGTTGGGAACCTCCGTCCAGTGAACTCCATCCCCTTCAAAAGCACGCTGAAAATGACCTGCTTCCATGGAAACTATCCCGTTGTTATCAACAAAGAATTCCCTGTCAGGAAGTGCGTTACAGACTTTCCTGTTGTCCACTTTTACAAGCACAGGGACAGAAACATGGTCAGGTCCGCTGATTTCTACCGCTACCGTGTGGATTCCCTCCGGAGCCTGGTCCCAGTCAACCCGTAAATAGACGCGTTCCTGCAAATCAATTTCCAGGGTGGAGGAGGAAGGAATGATCCAGGAAACAGAGGGAGAGATGGTGCAATTGAACGCAAGGGTTCCCCGGTTGAAAATCTCAATGTAATATTCCTGACGGTTCAGGGCATCGAACGTCGGTAGTGAGGGCGAATCGCAACTTCCGGGCCAGACCTGGCCGGAGTACTCAACGGCGACTCCCATAAGCGCCTTTTCCGGAACAGCAATCTCCAGGATTTCAGGCATGTTGTTTTGTTCGGGCTGCTGCCAGTATTTGTAGCCGATATGGGTCTGGGACATCATGTGGTTCCATTTGCCTCCTGCAAGTTCCCTGTGGTATTGTTCCGTAAGCAGGCTGTCATTTTGAAACAGCTCCCTGGTCCTTTGGGCCACCAGATTGGTGGCCGATCTTCCCTGTGCTGCATATAGCTTGTTCATTGCAGCTGTGATGTACAATTCATTCAGGTTGGCACATGCTTTGACAGGGAACAGCACCAGTTGAAAGTAAGCATCCCGTAGCTCAGCAGGGATCTCCTGGTAGATGAAATCGGCAAGTTCCTCCAGCTCTTTGTACTCCAGCAGGACCCGGTCGGACTCCCTGAAGTGGGTCAGACTGTAGGTTTGTGGAGAGAGCAGTTCCGGCTTTCGCCTGGCATTGAACCGGGTATACCCGGCCAGGATCTCAGCCACCGGCTCTGCAAAGGTCTCACCGAATTGCTGAGCAGCCCATTGGATGTAATAATCCCTCAGGTTATCCGCTTGCCACCGGTCAGGATCCCAGGCATAATCCAGGAAAAACTGGATGGGGAGTTCCATGGGTTTGATGTCACCCACATTGACAATCCAGATCTGATTGGCTCCAAAGGCATGGGCCAGGTGCATCTGCTCCCACACCCTTTCAATCTGGTTGGTGTTCAGCCATTTATAATTTCTTGGCCCGCCCACATAGTCGAAGTGATAATAGATTCCGTATCCTCCGGCCCTTTCAGGGCTGCCAGGTTCCGGCAATTTCCTGATGTTTCCCCAGTTGTCATCACAGAGCAACAGGGTCACATCATCGGGTACCCGCATTCCTTTGTCATAATACTCCTGTACCTCTTTATAAAGGGCCCAAAGCTGTGGTGTCTCCTCCGGGGCTTTCCCGGTCACACGGCTGATGATGGCCCGTTGGTCAGCCACGATCTCCTCCAGGAGTGATATGGCAGTCCCCTGGGTCATGGGTTCATCCCCGTCCCCGCGCATGCCCAGCGAGACAATGCTTTCATGATCCCCCATGCGCCTGATCCCTTCTTCCCAGAAGGCCCGGATGGTATCCCGGTTCTTCCTGTAATCCCAGGGGCCGTTTCCATACCTTGCCCACTCCACATGGGCCCGCATGAGCGGTTCATGATGCGTGGTACCAATGACCACGCCATATGCATGGGCCAGGGGAGCGTTCAGGGAATCGTCATCGTAAAAGGCCCTGCCCCACATGGCCGGCCACAGGTAATTGCCTTTCATTCGCAGGATCAGCTCGAACACATGGGCATAAAACGCATGATTGAATGATCCGTAATTCTCTTGCACCCAACCGGCCAGGGCAGGTGCTTCATCATTGATGAAGATTCCCCGATATTTCACTGCCGGTTCGTGCAGGATATAACGACCGGGGATAACATATATTTCATCCCGGTGGATGGGTGTAACGTCCGCCCAGAAATACCAGGGTGAAACCCCCATCCGGGCGCTGCACTCGTAGATCCCGAAAATGGTACCCCGCCCGTCACTCCCTGCTATAACCAGGGCTCTGGCCACACCAGGGAAGGGATTCCTGACTACAGTGGTCACCGAGGCTTCCCACTTTCCCTTTACAGACGATACATCCAGCAACCCCTTTTCAACCAGGTTGTCAATGAGGGGATTCATTCCGATGGTTCCTGCCAGAATGATGTTGCCCTTCTCTACGGCCTCCTCACCGGGGACTTTTTCCAAAAACCGGGTATCAGGCAGGATTCCTGTCACCCTTTGTATGTCTTCCTGAAAGTTATCAAGCGCAATGATAACGCCTTCGTCCTCTCCCTTTGCAAGCCAGATGGGACATGCCGTCCCCCCTGAAACCAGAGCCATTTTTTTGTTTGATCCTTCGAAAGAGATATAACCGGTATCCGCGTTATGATCTACCGGTTCTGACTGGCAGCCCCATAAGGACAAGATGATTAATACCAGGCCGAGGTACCTCATAATGAAGTTTTCTAGTTGGACGATTTCAGTCCGATCACAGCGTCGAAAGCCGGTTTCGGGTTGCCTTGGCGGTCAAAAAGCAAAGGGTAATTGGTCCTGCCCCGGACGGGCCAGTTGTTCTTCCATGATACACCGTCATGGACACCCCAGAAGGTGACCCGGTCGATTTGATCGCTGTGATCCAGGAACAGCCCAAAGAGCGCTTTGTAGCGCATGGCAAGCACATTTTGAACCGAATCGGGCAATCCTTCCCTGTATGGGTTCAGCCACTCCTCCATTTCAAATTTTGTGCTGATATCCGCACCGGCATCATCCCCGGGAACCGGTAGAACGGTCACCTCCACCTCCGTGAAACTAACCTGAAGTCCGAGTGCCGCAAAGGCTTCGACGCTGGCTTCAATTTCTTCCAATGGCGGATTCTCCAGGTGGTAGTGGCCCTGCATGCCGATGCCATCGATCTTTATCCCTTTGGATTGCAGGTCTTTCACCAAGTTTACCACACCATCCCGTTTGACTGGATTGGGCAGCGAGTAATCATTGTAGATCAGCTCAGCATCCGGATCGGCTTCATGGGCATAGGTGAACGCCTTCTCAATGAAATCCTCTCCAATGATTTGATACCAGAGAGAGTTGCGGAAACCCCCGTCATCCCCGATGGCTTCATTGACCACGTCCCAGCCGTTCACTTTTCCCTTGTACCGCCCCACCACGGTATAGATGTGGTCTTTCATCCGCATCAACAGGGTATCCCTGGTCGTCAGGTTGCCCGCGGCATCCTGAAATACCCAGCGCGGGGTCTGGCTGTGCCAGACGAGCACATGGCCCTGGAGAAACATCTCTTTTTCCTCAGCAAATTCTACCAGTTTGTCAGCCAGTTCAAAATTGTATACCCCTGGCCGGGGATGGATCCGTTCCCATTTCATGCAGTTTTCGGCTGTCAGTGAGTTAAACTGCGTTTCAATGATTTTCGCTGACAATGAATCTTTGCCCAGAATCTGGGATTTGTTCAGGGCTGCACCTATGAGGAAATCGTCCCGGAACGCCTGTTTGAGAGAAAGTTGTTCTGCTTTCGGAGGGTTGCAGGAAGTAAACAGGATCACAAGCATGAATAGCATGCCGGCCATACCGTGTTTTCCAGTGGTGATGTGATTGTGGTTCATATTTGTATTGTTAGGATTTGGGATTCAGATATAAAAAGGAAAGATAAGAAAAAAAAGGGATGCAATCGGTTGCGAAAATTTGCAAAATTCCTTCCTGGAAGTGATATATAATGTTTAAAGGGCTTTATTTCTGGATATCAGTTCGTTGATAGCCCGCACCGAGGCGGCCGACCGCAGGTTGTCCGGAGGTGTGTTCATGCAGTAATCAACCAGCTGGTCGATGGTTGAAGTGGCCACATGCATGCGGGTATCCGAGGAGGCATAGTAGATAAAAACCTTGCCATCATCATCAGCGATCCAGCCGTTGGTGAACAGCACATTGGATACGTCGCCCACCCGCTCTTCCTTCAGGGGGCCCATAAACAGACCTGCAGGTTTATGAATTACCCTTGATGGATCATCCGGTGCGGTCATGAACATATAGAGGGTATACCGCAATCCGGCGGCACAGTTTCGCACACCGTGGGCCAGGTTGAGCCATCCTTTTTCAGTTTTAATAGGAGCAGGGCCCTGACCGTTTTTCAACTCATAGATGGTGTGATAGGTCTTTGCATCCATGATCTCTTCCTTTTTCACTTCAGCGTTGACCATGGAATCTGAAAGGCCGAAGGCAATGCCGCCACCTTTCCCGGTATCGATGAATCCGTCCTGGGGCCTGGTGAAAAAGGCATACTTTCCTTTGATGAACTCAGGATGCAGTACCACATTGCGTTGCTGTCCGCCATAGGTAATCAGGTCGGGCAGGCGCTCAAAGTCAAGAAGGTCTTTGGTTCGTACGATGCCTGCTGCAGCAACAGCGCTGCTGGTATCACCATCAGGGGCAATGGGATCTTTGCGTTCTGTACAGAACACGCCATAGACAAAGCCATCTTCATGTTCGGTAAGCCTCATGTCATATACATTGGTGTCGGGGTCTTCGGTCTCCGGCAGTGAGATGGGCCGCTCCCAAAACCTGAAATTGTCCACCCCGTTGGGACTTTCCGCGATGGCAAAAAAGGATTTCCGGTCATTGCCTTCGCCCCTGACTGCCAGCAGGTACTTTCCCTTCCACTTGATGGCTCCCGAATTAAAAGCCGCATTGAACCCGATCCGTTCCATGAAAAACGGATTGGTCTCCGGGTTGAAGTCATACCGCCACTCCATGGGGAAATGGTCACGGGTCAGCACGGGATACCTGTACCTGTTGAAAATCCCGTTGGTACTGAATATGGCCTCATTTTCCCGTGTCAGAAGTGCCTCGTGTTCCTTGCGGATGGATTCCATGCGTTCAGCGAATAATTCATTTCTCATTTTTCTTCTGCTTTTATAGTTTCTTCTATTCTCCGGATCATTTCCATGCAGGCCCTCCCATTGTGGTAGGGGCACTTCCAGAACCCAGCCTTTTCCTTCTCTTTTTGCGGATTCCCATCCTTGTCCACACTCCAGTACCACTCTCCATGTTCACGGTCAATGAGTTTTCGGCTGATAAAATCCCAGCTAAGCAATGCCCTTTCAGCAAACTCCTGGTCTCCCGATACCTGGTAAGCATTGAAATATCCCACCATGGCCTCGGCCTGCGGCCACCAGTGTTTATCCGTATCCAGATGGTTCTCTTCCGGGAAGCACTCATAATAAAGCCCGCCATCCGCATCCATCCCGGTCATGTTCTTCCTGGCCATCTCCACAGCCAGTTTTGCGGTCTTCCCAATCCTTTCCGGGTCATCCAGAATCTCAGCGGCCTCGTGGAGCAACCAGGCACATTCAATGTCATGGCCATAGGAGATCAGGCTCGAACGCAGAATCCAGTCATCGTCGAAGAAGAGGTTCAGGTGATAGCTCTCCCGGTCCACAAATTTATCCAGGAAGAGGTCAATCACATTGCCCAGCGCCTTTTCCAGCCGGGGGTTTTTCCATGTTCTGAAGAGCTTGGCGTATGCCTCCAGGATGTGAAGGTGGGTATTCATGGTTTTGCTTTCATTCTGGTCCTTGTCGCTGAGACGCAAATCCTCCACAGGGTCCCACTCCCTGGAAAGCGCATCTGTATAACCGTTCCGACCCTTGTCAAAGGCATGATCTTCAATGTCTCCGAACAGTGAGATGGCAGTTTCCAGTGCTGCATAATCCCCACTGGCCACGTGGTATTCAGCAAGGGCATAGATTGTAAATGCAATGGCATAGATCTGCTTTCTGGATGCGGTGACATTGCCCAGGTGGTCCAGTTCCCAGAATACACCGCCGAATTCCCTGTCCAGGAAATGTTCCATGATGTACCGGTATGCTTCGCCGGCGGTTTCAAGGTACGCAGGATTGCCAACCATCCGGTAGGCAGCTGAAAAGGTCCAGAGGATACGGGCATGCATGATGGCCCCTTTCCCGGCCTTTTCCACCACCTGGTTGTCATGGGTGATGTGACCGTGGAAACCGCCTTCTTGCCGGTCGGGTGAATGCTCCATCCACCAGGGAAGTATGTCCTCTCGCAATTCCTGCTCCAGTGCTTTGCCCAAGCGGTCCAACCTGTCTTTCATCATTTTACGGCAGGTTTGTCATCGGGCAGCCTGTCCCACCAGGTCTTTTTCATAATCACAGCACAGACCGCGATAATGGCCAGTGAGATTCCCAGGGGCAATACCCTTTTCAACACGATGTAGATGGGGAAGATCACCAGTGCGGTCTGCGCAATGGTTCCCACAACGATGTTGAACATGTCCATTTTGAAATCTTTGTTGCGTTTGAAGGTGGGATCTTCGGCCACCACTTTGTCGTGGATGGGTTTCCAGAAACCCCAGGGCTTTACATTTTTATAAAAGTTCTTCAGGGTCTCTTCATCGGTGGGTGGTGTCCTGAAGGTGCCAATCAGGGCAGCTACCAGGGAGATGGCCACGATGAGCGGGAAATAGTAGAGGTCCAGGAAAGTAAAGATCCGGCTGAAGATGAGTGCGGCAATAATTCCCACGAACATTCCCCAGAAGAACCCTGAACCGTTGAACCTCCACCAGTACCATTTTAAAATATTGGAAACCACATAGCTGCCCCACAGGGCCGATACGATCCATTGCAGCACACTGTTCACGTCCAGCGCAAAGAACCCAAAGAACACGCTGATGGCAACCACCAGGATCCCTGTCAGATAGTTGGTGCGGCTCATCTGTTTCCGGGAGGCATCGGGCCGGATGTATTTCAGGTAGATATCATTGACGATGTAGGCCTGGGCCGCGTTGAGGGTCCCGGCAAATGTGGACATAAATGCCGCCAGGAGCCCGGCCAGCAACAGGCCCATGAATCCCACCGGAACAAACTCACTGATGGCAGATGGCAGGATCTGCTCGAAATCAATCCGGTTGCCCACGATCAGGTCCAGCTTGTCGTAAAAAAGGAGCCCCAGAACACCGAAACCTGCGATCATAAAGTACCTGGCAGGCATCAGCACCACCGAAACAAAACCAGACATCTTCGCGGCCTCTTTGGGCGACTTGGTGGAGAGGATCTTTTGCATGTCATAGTTGGGGGCCGGTCCGGCCATACTCACAAGGATCCCTTTGAACAGCACCATGCTGAAGAAGATCCCGAACAGGGAATATCCGTCACTGGCAATTTTGTCATTTACCTCGTCGATGATCCCGGTCCAGTCCAGGTCCAGCCTGGCCCGGAAGAAGGGATTCATCCAACCGTCGGGAACCACAAGCGGATTGTCGGTGAGCGCATTCATGGCGATCACACCAATCACAATGGCCGAGATGGTCATGATGGAATACTGGATCACATCGGCCCAGACGATGCTGGACATTCCTCCCAGGATGGCATAGAACATGGCAAACAATGTAAATACAATTCCATACACATGGGCCACATATTCGGGGGGTACATGGAATGGAACATAGGGAGATACCACCTCCCATGGAATAAAGATTTCAACGAATTTGCCCAGCCCGATAAACCCGTATGTGAGAAAACCCAGGCAGGAGATCAATGCAAAAGTCACCACAATCCAGTGGGACTGAACACCACCACGCCCCGATCCAAACCTGGTTCCGATCCATTCGGCACCCGTGGTGGCATTGGACCTGCGCAACCAGATGGAGAGGAACACCATCAGGAAGATCTGGTTGAAGACCGGCCACAGCCAGGGGATCCAGATTGATTTTAAACCATATACAAAGGCCAGGGTTACCAGCCACATGGTTCCGGATATATCAAACATCCCTGAAGCATTGCTCAGTCCAAGCATGTACCACGGCAATTTGTTCCCGCCCAGCATGTAGGCAGATTTATCCTTCTGGGCACGCTTCTTCATGACCAGGCCGATCACGATGGTGGAGGCCAGGTAGGAAAGGATGATCAGGATGTCTAATAGAGTCAGTTTCATGTGTAATAGGTAAAAGTTAAATGATAGTGGATAGTAGTTATTGGGTTAATAAGGGTTTGGGTTATTGGGTTAATAAGGGTTTGGGTTAGTGGGTTATCGGATTGGTTTCAGAGGGTAAAAATATTAAAATAGTAAAACGGTTCACCTAAAAAATATAGATAGTGTCTTTGCGAAAATAGAAATTATTATTCAATCCAATCCGAGATTAGCATTTGACTGTAACCCTCATGAAAGTATATCCAAGTTGCTTTGACTGTGTTTTGTCGGTATCCAATCTTTGTCTGACGTCTTTTTGTCTTGAGGTACTCATCTCGGTAGTGTTGTCTTGCAGCTTCTACCCGAACAGAACTTTTGCCACTGTCAAAAGATCCGAAGCTCATAGCGGGAGTGAAACTGGGCATTATATTGCTCCCAGCTTTATACACGCTTGCGA
This sequence comes from uncultured Bacteroides sp., assembly GCA_964453785.1. Lineage (GTDB taxonomy): Bacteria > Bacteroidota > Bacteroidia > Bacteroidales. Next base: position 109,023 of record CAYVRK010000002.1, on the reverse strand, counting down.
AATTGAAGTAATCAAACTGGTGGGTGATGATCGGTGGGTGGTGTGGGGGTCAGATTTTTTGAGTTTTTGGGTAACAATATTCCGCTCATCCTGATTAAACTATATTGTGTGGTTGAATTAGTATTAATATAAATAGTACCATGAATTATTTAGTAATGTTAGGCTCTGATATGTTCTATGGAACAAATGGAATCATAACAGTTCAAGTTGGCAACAGACTTGTTGAATTTTTGAGGATTCGAGAAATCTTTAAAGTCCGTTCCACTGGATCTTACCTTGCGGTGGATTGTGACATTAAGGATAGTGATAATATTGGAGAAGTTAAGCTAGTTAAAAGTAAACCAGTAGTTCAAAGTGATGATATTACTAGTTCATTCGACATCCAGGAAACAGTAGTTAAAAGAAAAGATGGAAGTATAATAATAAAGGTTGAGCAACTTGACTTAAACAATATTCCGTTACCAGGATATGAACCTGTTAAAAAGGCTTTATCACTATTCCCTAATGATGCGTTTGGTTTTATTATGGAAGACCTTAATTCGATATCAATTGATGCGGTTATTAAGATTACAGGAGACTTCTATGCTGGGCAATACCACCTAATTATTAGAGATGATAATTCAACCATTGATGGATATAAGACTGGTGGAAACTTATTGATAGGTACTCAGGGTATGGAACTGACAAATAGAGGTTTTATAGTATAAAATAGGCAGTGGATAAAACATGGCCAGTAGAAATTAATGAAATCATTTCCTTTCATCTACAGTTCGCAAGGGAAGTGATGGAACTGGTTGGCGATAGGTGGGTGGTGTGGGTGAATTGAGAGGAAAATAAAGGCGCCAGGAAAAGCAGAAGATAGGAAAGTGGAAGCTCACTCATGATGGACCAGACGTCTGCTTCCCTAAGCCTGCCTGCTTTGGGCAGTGCTGTTTTGTTATTCTCCGCGATTCTCCTAAATTGCATCTTCCTTTGATACATGCCAAAACGACTCAATCACAAATATGCCGGTTCTGAAAAGCATCAACCCATACGATCCCCTGCGGGAGGTTAACCATCCACAGGTGTCAGACATCAACCTGACTGTGTTGATTGGAAGGGCTCGCACGGCTTTTGAAGTATACAGGCAAAGCTCCTTTGGGGAACGTGAAGCCCTGATGAACAGGGTGGCGGTGATCCTTCGTGACCGAAGCAGGGAATTTGCAGAATTGATTACCCGGGAAATGGGGAAACCGGTGAAGGAATCCGAGGCCGAGGTCCGCAAATGCGCCTGGGTTAGCGAATATTATGCGGCCCATGCTGAAGAATTCCTGCATGAGCGGATGGTCATCACCGAAGCAGATGAAAGCAAGGTTCTCTTTGAACCCATGGGGCCCATACTGGCCATCATGCCATGGAATTTCCCTTTCTGGCAGGTATTCAGGGGTGCTGTGCCTGCTCTGATGGCAGGAAATACGATTCTTCTGAAGCATGCCTCCAATGTGCAGGGATGCGCCGGGGCCGTCGAGGAAATCTTTGGTGAGGCAGGTTATCCGGAGGGTGTTTTCCAGAACCTGGCTATCTCTTCCGACCGGGTAGCCGGGGTGATCGCCCATGAATATGTCCGGGGTGTGACCCTGACCGGCAGTGAAGCTGCCGGCAGAGCAGTGGCGGCCCAGGCGGGCCTTCACCTGAAGAAATGCGTCCTTGAACTGGGCGGAAACAATGCCTTTGTGGTACTGAATGATGCAAACCAGGAGTTGGCATTGAATATTGCGCTGCCGGCGAGGCTTCAAAACGGGGGGCAGAGTTGTATTGCTGCCAAACGGTTTATCCTGGAATCGTGGATTGCGGAGGATTTTATTCCGGCCCTGGCAGGCCGAATCGGTAAACTGGTGATGGGAAATCCCATGGAGGAGGGAACAGACCTGGGTCCGCTCTCCTCGGTTAAACAGGCCGAGGAGGTAGAAAAACAGGTGCGTGAATCGGTGGAGATGGGAGCAAAACTGATCACGGGAGGGCACAGGGACAAAGCTTTTTTTGAACCCACCCTTGTTACCGGGGTGAAACCCGGCATGCCGCTGTTTGATCAGGAGGTATTCGGGCCAGTATTTGCAGTCACAGAAGTGAGTTCACCTGATGAGGCACTGAAACTCTCCAACCACTCTTCCTTTGGTTTGGGAATGCAGGTCTTCACCCAGTCGGAGGAGATGAGCAGGAAATTTGTCAGTGAGACAGAGGAGGGTGCTGTATTTATCAATGCCATGGTTAAATCAGATCCAAGGCTTCCGTTCGGGGGGGTGAAGAATTCAGGTTATGGCCGTGAACTTTCCATGGAAGGAATCAAAGAATTTGTTAACATAAAAACAGTCTGGATCGACTAAATATGAAACACTTACTATTAACTTTTGCCTTTAACCTTCACCCTTTAACCTTTAACCTTTCAACTTAATGAATATACATAGAATCGCAGTCCTTGCACTGATGCTGTGTTCCCTGGCGGGAACCTTGGCTCAGACCGGAACCATAACCAAACCGTCCGACTATTTCGGATTTGAGCCCGGTTCGGACCGGAATCTTTTTACCTACGAACAACTTGTAAGTTACCTGCAGGAGCTGGACCGGCAATCGCCCCGGATCAAAATGGAGGAGATCGGTGCCTCACCCGAGGGACGGACCATGTACATTGCATTTATCTCCAGTGAGGAAAACATCAGCAAGCTTGGTGAATACAAGGTCGTCAACAGGGAACTGGCCCTGAATCCGGAAATAAAAAAAAATGAACTGGATAAAATGACCCGTGAGGGAAAGGTGTTTGTTCTGGCTACCCTCTCCATGCATTCCACCGAAGTGGCGCCATCACAGGCAGCCCCACTGATTGCCTATGAATTCGCCACTACTTCTGATGAAAAGAAGCTGGAATGGCTGAACAATGTGGTTTATATGCTGGTACCCAACCACAATCCGGACGGAATGGATCTGGTCGTGAATAACTACAAGAAGTATGTGGGCACCAAATATGAAGGGGCCTCCCTTCCCCAGGTGTATCATAAATATGTGGGACACGACAACAACCGTGATTTTGTGATCCTCTCCCAGGATGACAACAGAGCCATCGCCAGGATCTTTAACCAGACCTGGTTTCCACAGGTGATGGTGGAAAAGCACCAGATGGGAACCACCGGTCCGCGCTATTTTGTGCCGCCCAACCATGATCCCATTGCCGAGAATGTTCCGGCAGGGATCTTCCAGTGGGCTGGCGTATTCGGTCAGCACATGGTCACGGATATGACAGCAGACGGTCTCGCCGGAGTATCCCAACACACCATCTTTGATGATTACTGGCCCGGATCCACCGAGACATGTATTTGGAAAAATGTGATCGGATTTCTTACCGAGGCAGCCAGTGCCCAGGTAGCCACCCCCATTTACGTTGAGCCTTCTGAACTGGTTGTAAGGGGCAAAGGATTGTCCGAATACAAGAAGAGCGTCAACATGCTTCTTCCCTGGGAGGGTGGATGGTGGCACCTGGGAGATATCGTGGATCTTGAGATCTCATCCACCATGTCCATTATCAAAACAGCTTCCCTGTACCGGGAAGACATACTCAGGTTCAGGAACCGTATGTGTGTTGAGCAGGTTGAGATGGGAAAGAGTGAGGCCCCTTACTATTATATCATGCCTGGGGATCAGCATGACAAGGGAGAGCTGGTCAACCTGGTCAACCTGATGAAAGAGCAGGGCGTGGCTGTGTACGCCCTTGATAGTGAAGTTGTTATTGATGGCAGGCTTTACGCAAAAGGTGATGTGGTTATCCCGCTTGCCCAGCCCTTCAGGGCCTTTATCAAGGAGGTGATGGAAACCCAGGAGTTCCCGGAACGCCACTATACCCCGGAAGGAGAGCTTATCCAGCCTTATGACATTACCAGCTGGTCACTCCCCTTGCACAGGAGCGTTACCTCCCGTCAGATCGATACCCGCAGCAGCGGGGTTGAATCTAAACTGAGTCTGGTTCAGGGTACTTACTCGCTCAATTCGGGTGAAGAGACCATGGCACACAGCATGGTGCTGCCGGTGAATTCCAATGAATCATTCAGGGCTGCTTTCCTGGCCCTTGAAAAGGGATTGAAAGTGAAACGCCTGAAGGCAGACCTGGAAATCAGGGGGGAGACCTATGGCAAGGGAAGTTTTGTCGTATACCTGGATCCCAAAAAGAAAGAAGCCGGTGATGCAGTCCTTCAGTCCATGCCCTTTACCCCGGGATTGATTTCCGATAAAAGGGCCGTGGATGGTGATCCGCTGGATATGCCCAGAATCGCGCTGGTGGAGACCTATTTTCATGACATGGATGCCGGTTGGACCAGGTACCTGTTTGATAGCTATCACATTCCCTTTACCGTGCTTCATCCCGACCAGTTTCCCGGAACCGACCTGGCAGGGGAATTTGATGTGGTGATTTTTCCCGATACGGACAAATCGATCCTGATGACCGGGAAGCAGAAAGAAGGGGATTCCTATTACATGGGGGGGTATCACCCCGATTATGTGAAAGGGATGGAAAAAGAAGGTTTGGAAAAGCTGATGACCTTTAGCGACCAGGGTGGCATCATTATCGCCTGGGGCAGGTCAGCCAACCTGTTTGAAGGCAACCTGAAAATCAAGGGGAAGGATCCGGAAGAGGAGTTCCAGCTTCCTTTTAAGGACCTGTCACCCCAGTTGGTAAAGGATGGATTGTATGTGCCGGGAAGCCTGGTGAAAGTAAACCTGATTGCAGATCATCCCCTGACCCTGGGGATGCCCGGGCAGATCGGCGTATTCTCCCGTGCACGTCCCGTATTCCAGACCAGCATCCCCATGTTCGATATGGACCGCAGGGTGATTGGCTCCTATCCGGAGAAGGATGTGATCATGAGTGGATACGGAGCCAAGAGTGAGAAGATGGCCAGCAAGGCAGCGATGATCTGGATGAAGAAGGGAAAAGGGCAGTTTGTTTTTTATGGATTCGGCCCCCAGTTCAGGGCATCCACCCAGGCTTCATACAAGCTGCTGTTCAACGCCATGCTGCTGGAAAAGGTCAATTAGGCAATATGTCTTTCTCTTTGTCCATTTCCGAATAGATCTCGCGGATCTCTTCCCGGAGTGAATCGACATCCCAGGAACTGTCTGTGTGGTGAGAAACATCATCCTGCTCGGTCCGGAAGATCTCTTCCAGTTCGCTGGCATATTTCTTGGTTTCGGACAGGTACTTTTTTTCATCTTCTCCATAGTGCTGGCTAAGTTCCTTGATCACCATGCTGTTGTGTTTTCTGAAGGCTCTGGCCAGCCTGTGGGCCTGGTATTTTTGATAACCCAGTTGGTTCAGGACCTTGATGCCCAGTTGCAGTGAGGATTCGAAGGTATCCCTGTCAAAACCATCCACCTTTCTTTTCAGAAGCTCATAGGTGTGCTCCATATCTGTGGCCCGGGCCAGGATCTTCAGGTTGGGATAGTGCCGTTGTACCAGGTCGATGATCTGAAGCGATTTCTGCTTGTCATCAACAGCTACCACAATCACTTTTGCCTGACTGCATCCGGCCGCTTTGAGCAGGTCAGCCCTGGATGCATCTCCATAATAAACCTTGAATCCGAATTTTCGCAATACCTGAATGTTTTCCGGATTGTCATCCAGGATGGTGGCCTTGATTCCATTGGCGATCAGGAACCTTCCGATAACCAGGCCGAATCCGCCAAAACCGGCAATGATCACAGGATTATCCGTCTCCTCGATTTCATCATGCTCGGGTTGGTTCTGGTTTCGTACCACCAGGGGTTCCACCACCTTGTCATTGAAGAGCAGGAGAATGGGAGTGATGGCCATGGAGAGGGCCACTACTACAAAGAGTATTCCTCCAATGGGGCCGGTCACCACCCCTTTCTCAAGTCCGAATGCGACCAGAACAAACGCAAACTCCCCTCCCTGGGCCAGGGAAAATGAGAAGAGCGTGTTCTGTCTGCTCTTCAGCCCAAACCCCCTCCCCAGGATAAACAGCACCATGAACTTGATACCGATGAGCAAAAAGAGAAGTCCAACAATTGTTCCGGGCATCTTCAGCAACAGATTAAAATCAATGCTTGCTCCCACGGAGATAAAGAACAATCCCAGCAAGAGCCCTTTAAAGGGTTCAATATCGGCTTCCAACTCGTGCCTGTATTCGTTGTTGGCCAGGACGACACCGGCAAGAAATGCTCCCAGGGCAGGGGACAATCCCACCAGGTTCATGAGCATGGCTATGGCAATGACCATCAGCAAGGCTGTGGCAGTGAAGATTTCCCGAAGGCCGGTGCGGGCAATCACCCGGAAGATATACCGGGCCAGGTACCTTCCGGCAAAGACAATTCCTGAAATGACCACCAGGATCAGTCCCACCTGGAACCAGCCTGTGATATCACGTCCCAGGAGTTGCCGGGCCCCTTCAGCATGGGCCGGATCTCCACCCGGATGGAAACCTGCCAGCAAAGGCAGCAGGGCCAGTATGGGGATGACCGCCATATCCTGGAACAGAAGCACAGAGAATGAGGCCTGTCCGGATGCCTGTTTGATCAGACCTTTTTCTGCAAGGGTTTGAAGAACGATGGCTGTAGAAGAGAGTGCCAGCATCAGCCCGATGGCAATGCCCTCTTTGGGTGTCTGCCCCAGCAGGATAACGACCAGGGCAATGGCCAATGTAGTGAGGATGAGTTGCAAGCCTCCGAGTCCGAAGATGGACCGTCTCATCTGCCAGAGAAGATTGGGCTTCAGTTCCAGGCCGATCAGGAAAAGCATCATTACCACACCGAATTCAGCAAAGTGCATGACATCTTCCCCCTCGCTGCCAATGAATTTGAGCACAAAGGGGCCGATGATGATCCCGGCAAGCAGATAACCCAGGACCGATCCGAATCCGAGCCGTTTGGCCACGGGTACTGAAACAACTGCTGCCAGCAAGTATACAAGAGCCTGATAAAAGAAATCCTGTTGTTCCATGTCCCTATTGTTGGATGATATCGTTGGTATATTCGTATTTCTGTAGCTCTTCCTGACTGAAAAGGCCATCGCGCAGGGAGCTTATGACGCGGCGGTAATCTCCGGCTGCTTCCGAGATTCCCTGTGCATCCAGCAGGTGGGTGCCATGCACTACAAAAGGAGGAAGGTACTCCATATTACACAGTTTTACAGTCTGTTCAAAAGGGGCCAGCAGCTGCCTGATTGTATATTTCCTGATTCCTCCTTCCTTGTAAATTTCACGTTTTCCGCCCGAGGAAATGGTGGTCATTACTTTTTTCCCCGCCAGGGCTTTGCCCTCCCTCCCATAGGCGAAGCCATGCTGGAGCACTATATCGATCCACTCCTTCAAAAGGGAGGGGGAACTGTACCAGTAAAAGGGATGTTGCCACACCACCAAATCATGGGCAAGGAGCATCTCCTGCTCCACCTCTACATCGATGCTAAATTCAGGATAGAGGTCATACATGATCCGGAGTGTTACGCCCTCCAGATCTTCCACCGCCCTGATCAACTCCCTGTTTACCCTTGATTTGTGCAGGAGGGGATGGAAAAGAAGAATGGCTATTTTATGTTTAGGCGTCATTGACTTCATGTTGGAAACCACTCTAAAATAAACAACAAAATGGAAAAAAGGATCGGCCCATGACACAATAAAAAAGCCAGGGGGCAACAAATTTTCTGATGCCCCCTGGTCTAAACCTGGTTAGATCATATGGAAATTGCTCCTATTCTTCCGGAAAGGCAAAATCCACCAGTTCCCATAACTCCACGCTTGCCTGTATTCTGTGGGCGCTTACCTTTTCCTCCCACTGGTCCCAGGTCATTCCGGGATGCACTTTCGAAAGGAGGTCTTCCCCGCCGCCGGTCATCTGTTCAATGCTTTTGTATCCATCCACTGTGGTAAACCTGATCTGGCCCTCTTTGTAGGGCCAGGCCTGCCAAACTCCCCAATGGTTCATCTGGCCTGCTTTGATCTTTGCTTCCTGGAGGGGTTTGGCGTATTTCCCCTCGGATTCGAGATAGGCATTGTCCATTCCCTGTTTCACTTTCATGCGGTTTACCAGGATGTAGGTTGCACCCTGGTTGTTATCAGCTTCCATGACCCGGTGCATGACCTCCTTGTTGACAAGGGTACGGGAATTTAGGGTCTTATCCCACATCTTCTGGTCCTCTTCAGTGTTAAGAATAGGGGCAATGTTTTCTTCCCAGAAACCATCAGGAGGGGAGGCCAGCGAGTGTTCCCAGTTTTTGTACCAGTCGATGGTGATGTACTGGTAAGGATCATCAGCTGCGGCATACACATTTCTCCATACCTGCCAGCCGGTCAGGATTCCGGCCTCAATCCTTTTTTCCTGAATTTTTTTCCAGAATTGTTCAGTCTGGATGTAAGCGTCATCCATACCGGGCGATACCTTCATGTAGTTCAGAACAATCGTGGCATCCTGGGCCATCAGAGACAAGGAAAATACTGCCAGAAGCACCACTGCAATAGCTTTAATAATTGATTTCATTGATTATTTTTTAAGTAAACATATGTGATTAATCATGAGCAAGTTATAGCGAATTCTTGATTTAGTATCTAATAATCACAAGTTTAACATTCCTTTATGATTTGAGCAGAAGGATTGTTAAATTGCATGGGTAACCAAAAAGCTATTCACATGAAGCCAAGCAAACTGATAAAAACAACCGTTGCACTGATTTGTCTTCTTATACCAGGCCGGTTGCTTCTGTCACAGGAGGCAAATGGTCTTTCAGCCAGCCTCACCGTTGAATGTGATCAGGGGAAGGATACCATCAGCAGGCACATTTACGGCCATTTTTCCGAGCACCTGGGGCACTGTATTTATGGTGGATATTGGGTGGGAGAGGATTCGGACATTCCCAACACAAGGGGTATACGCAATGATGTGGTCCAGGCACTCCGGCAGATTCAAATACCGAACCTGAGGTGGCCGGGGGGATGTTTTGCAGATGAATACCACTGGATGGATGGCATAGGTCCCGCCTCCCAGCGACCCAAAATGGTGAACACCCACTGGGGAGGGGTTACGGAGGACAACAGCTTTGGAACCCATGAGTTCATGGATCTTTGTGAACAGCTTGGTACGGAAGCAGTCATCTGCGGCAATGTGGGAAGCGGGAGCATCCAGGAGATGTCCCAATGGGTTGAGTACCTCAATTTTGACGGGATCAGTCCCATGGCCGATCTGCGCAGGGTCAACGGAAGGGATGAACCCTGGGGAGTCAAATTCTGGGATGTGGGGAACGAAAACTGGGGATGTGGCGGGAACATGACTGCCCAGTTCTATGCCGACCAGTTCCGCAGGTATGCCACCTACTGCAGGAATTACGGTTCAAACAGGCTTTTTAAAATTGCAGGCGGGGCGAATTCGGAGGATTACAGCTGGACCGAAACGCTGATGAAACAGATCCCACACCGCATGATGGATGGGATCTCCCTCCATTATTATACAGCCGACTGGGGAAATAAGGGGTCTGCCACCGAATTCGGAGAGAATCTCTATTTTGATATACTCAAAAGGTGCCTGCACATCAGGGACGTGATTGATGGCCATATGGAAATCATGGACCGTTATGATCCGGACAGGAAAGTGGCATTGTCGTTCGATGAATGGGGAACCTGGTACAATGTGGAGCCGGGAACAAACCCGGGATTTCTTTTCCAGCAGAATACCATGCGTGATGCGCTGGTGGCTGCCCTTACTCTCAATTATCTCAATGAAAGGTGCAACAGGGTCAAAATGGCGAATATTGCGCAAACGGTGAATGTACTCCAGGCACTGATCTTCACGGAGGATGAAAAGATGATGCTTACGCCCACCTACCATGTCTATGACATGTATAAGGTACACCATGACGCTGCCTTTTTGCCTCTGGAGTTAAAGGGACCGGATTATGTTTTCAACGGAGATACCCTGCAGGCTGTAAGTGCAAGCGTATCGAGGGACCGGGACGGGATCATTCATATGTCGGTAGTGAATATTGATCCTCACCAAACCGTCAACCTGTCCGCACATCTGCCCGGTGTCAAAATGACCAAGGTCGTTGCTACGATACTGAAATCCAGCGAAATGACAAGCCATAATACCTTCGAACATCCCGATACAGTGAAGCCTTCTGAGTTTAAGGATTTCAAGGTAAAAGACGAAAAAATCCTTGCCGGACTCCCTCCGGGTTCTGTCATTGTTTTCGAGATAAGGTAAGCAGAACCGGATTACAGGGGCGAGTCCCCTTTTTCGACGGGTCTGTCGTAGAAGCGCTGGGTCGGGTATGCAAATTCAATGTCCTCATAGGTGGCAAAGGCATTCAGCACATCCTCCCAGATTTCGTGTTCGGTAACCCTTCGCCTTCGGGGATCACACACGTAACGCATGGTCAGCAGGATACCACTGTCCCTGACCGAAGTATATACAATGGGGGTAAGATACTGATAAAAGATCATGTACTTCTTGCTGGCTTCGATGATCTTTTTCTCAGCATCGGCTGAGAGATCCTTGGCGTGGTCGCTGATGATCTTTTGCAAAAGGTCACGGGCTTTGGCCCAGTCGCTTTCGAAGGTGACCAATACAGGGATCTCGTTCCAGACAAATTTAAATCCTGCGCTGTAGTTGGACTGTGGCTGGGTAAATATGGACCCGTTGGGAATGTGGATGATCCTGCCGGTACTCTGGTCAGCATCCACCCAGTTTCCGATTTCCAGCAAGGTGAACTGGAAGAGCCGCAAATCGATCACATCACCTGCGTGTGGGCCGATCTGGATCCGGTCGCCCAGTGCAAACGGTTTGCGCGTCAGAATAAAAAACCATCCGGCAATGTTGGTGACCAAATCTTTCAAAGCAATGGCCAGGCCAGCAGACAACAGTCCCAGGAAAGCTCCGAATTGTCCGATGGCGCGGATCCAGACACTCCCGATGAGTATGACCGTCAGAATCCCGATGATAAAGGAGAGGGATCGTTTCCAGCTGTACCTGGTTTTCGGGTCCTCCGTAAACCTCCATACAATTTTCAGGATTGTAAACCGGATAATTCCCAGGACCACAAGAATGATGATGGAGTAGAGGATCTTTGACTGGTTTTCGGGACTGATACCGATGGAGTTCTCTAAAAATTCAGTAATCCGGTTCATGGAATGAAGACAATGTTCCTAACCAAGTTAGTGAATTATTTTTATAATTGCTTTTCTGAATCAGATCCATTCCTCCTGCAGGATTTCCCCTTCCACGCCCACGATCACTGATTTCACCGGGATCTTCCTTTCGGCATGGCTGGAAGCGATCTTTGCTATCTGCAGAAGACCTCCACAGCAGGGGACCTGCATCATCATGACCGTCAAGGTATTGATTTCTGCATCATCGATCAAGGATTTAATCTTTGAAATGTATGATTCCTGTCCGTCGTCCAGCTTGGGACATGCGATTCCAAGGGTTTTTCCCTTCAGCCATTTGGAGTGGAAGTTCCCCAGGGAAAAAGCCACACAATCGGCTGCGAGAACCATATCAGTCTGACTGAAGTAGGAGGCCGTGGGATTGAGCAGGTGCATCTGAACCGGCCATTGTCGCAGTTCGGAAGGCTGATTGGCCCCACCCGGATAGCCCAGGGTCAGGGATCCTGCAACTACAGCCGCCGGCTGACCTCCCGACGACTGGGGGGCGAAACTTCTGGCTTCCGATCCGGCACAGCCACATGCCAACTGTTTTTCTTCCACGTGTGAATGATGAACTTTGCTCATCACTTCGGTCTCATTGTATGCTTCGGCCTCCCTCTTCTCAATGGTAATGGCTCCCTGTGGACAATGTCCCAGGCAGGCACCCAGTCCGTCACACATCAGGTCACTGATCAGCCGGGCCTTTCCGTCGATTATTTGCAGGGCGCCTTCATGGCAGTTGGGTATGCATTGTCCGCATCCGTCGCACAACTCCTCGTCTATTTTCACAACTTCTCGTAACATGGGTATCATTTTTGTAACAAACTTAGGGGAAGTATGGATTAAAAACGGTAACATTTGTTACAGCTAGAAAATTTAGCACAGGATTTTTGTTAATTTTACCGCGCAATTAAAACAATATATATGTTTCAATTCAAACCTTGGGCAAGCCTGAAGTCATGTTTGCCTGTACTGATATTCATTGCATTTTTTGCACTGATCCTGGTCTCCTGTGAAAATCCTGAAGGATTTGGAGGTACCGGTTCCATTTCAGGAACCATCACGGAGTATTTCTACAACGATGATTACTCCAGCCAGATCTACCAGCAGCCCGCTGTAGATGAAGAAGTATTCATTCTTTTTGGTGATGACAATGCCTTGGGAGACAGGGTTAATACAGGGTTGAACGGCGAGTTCAGGTTCGATTATCTCTATCCGGGAAATTATCAGATCTATTACAGATCAAAGGATTCAACGCAGCTGCCCGATGACGGCTGGAGTGAACTGCTTTCGGTGGATCTGGACAATGGGGAGGACAGGGACCTGGGAGAACTGACCAAGGTAAGTACACTTGATTATGACGAAGGATCTGCTGTGATCAAAGGTGTGGTGAAAAAGATCAAATACAACAAGAATTCCTATTGGCCAAACCTGGTGGTTGAGTATGTGGATTTTGCCCACGAGCAGGAGGTATACATCTCACGGGGCACCAATGATTTCATTGATGACAGGGTGAGGACCCAGTATGACGGGTACTTTGAGTTCAGCCATCTGATCCCCGGTAGCTATCTGGTCTTTTTGTACTCAGATGATGTGACCCGGCAAACCGAGCATGTGGTACTGAAGTACGAAGTAAACATCACCGAATTGGACCAGGTGGTTGACCTGGGTTTGATAACCATTGAGAATTTTTAAAAAATGCTTCATATGAGATTTACATGGTATAAGATCTTAGTCATTGGCACTGTATTGAGCCTGGCCATCCCTGTTCAGGGACAGAATAAGAAGGAGATCCGTGAGAAAGGTATTTCCACCATAACCGTTGAGGAGTACTTCATTGAAGAGGGTATGAATAAACCTGTGATCGAATCCATTGAAAAATATAACAAGGAAGGTGAGCTGGTGGAAATCCAGTTGTTCAACAGCCGCGGGGAAGTTAAGACATGGGAAAAATATGTCTACGATGACAAAGGGTTTCTCGTGGAGGAGATTTTCCTGGATGAAAAGGGCAATATTGTGCGTACGGAAAAGAGCATCTATGAGAATGGGCTGAAGGTTGAAAAAGACTTCTATAACGAGCGCGATAAGCTGTACAAGAAGAAGGTTTACAAGTATGATTACCGTTAAACACATCCTGAGGGTCCTTCCCCATTTTGAAGCGGTCTCCCTGGAGGAGATTGAGAGAGCCAGCCTCATGCGGAGAAAGGACAGCAAATACATATTTTCCGTGAGGCATTTGCCGTTGTTGCTTGAAAAAGCCCTGCAGGACTACAGGATCCTGGAAATTGAGAATAAGAGGACACACAATTATCACACATTCTACTTCGATACCCCGGGAATGGATATGTATCATATGCATCATCGCGGCATTGTCAACCGGTATAAGGTCAGGTTCAGAAAATATGAAAGCTCCAATTCTCTTTTTCTGGAGGTAAAAGAGAAAGATGCCAAGGGGGTCACCATTAAGAACAGGATGCAGACGAGCAAAGGCGAAGCAGCCATATTAAGTGCAGAAGAGGAGTTTCTCTCAGTATTTACCCCTTCCTTGCACAAGAATATGATTCCGGTCCTGGAAAATAACTTTAACAGGATTACCCTGGTCAATGCGGACCAGACTGAGAGAATTACCCTGGACTATCAACTTTGGTTTTCAAGCTGTTTCACTGATCAGACCATTGAAATTCCTGGTATTTCCATCGCTGAAATCAAATATGAGAACCGGCTGGCAGGATCTCCTTTTCATGCTGCACTGCGAAGTCAAAGGATCGTACCCAAGCGGTTCAGTAAATATTGTACCGGCATGGCCATGCTGAATCCCGGCCTGAAACAGAATCTTTTCAAAGAGAAGGTCAGGTATGTGAATAAGATTAACGAAAACTACTTATTATCCATTTAAATACTGCACTATGCCTGAATTTCTGAATATTGAGCTGATGAACTGGGAGGACTTCCTGGACCTGGTGATCAGGACTTCCCTGAACCTGATTGTGATCATTTCCCTGGTCAGGTACCTGTATTACAAAGTAACACCAAGAAAGGATTACCTGTTCACCTATATTCTGATCAGTCTGGTGGTTTTCTTTATGGTCTTCCTGCTGGAGAACATCAAAATAGAGCTTGGTTTTGCATTGGGGCTTTTCGCCATCTTCGGGATCATCCGGTACCGGACAAGACAAATACCCATACGGGAAATGACCTACCTTTTTCTGGTTATCGGTATATCGGTGATCAACGCCCTTTCAAATAAAAAGGTAAGTTATGCCGAATTGATCTTTACAAACTTGGCGATCCTGGGTATTACGTACCTGCTGGAGAAGGTATTCCTGCTGAGGCACGAATCCAAAAAAACGATCAATTACGAAAATATTGAATTGATCAAACCCCAGAACAGGGAGGCATTGATCGCAGACCTTGAGGAGCGTACGGGGCTTACTATAAACCGCGTTGAGATCGGAAGAATTGACTACCTGAGGGATTCAGCCAGGGTTTTCATCTATTTTTTTGAAGACGATAGCTGGACCTCAAACAATGATGATGAGTCCGTGATGGATGACGGGGATGATGATTAGCCGTACCAAATATTATTTGCTTTTATTCATTGTACTGCAGGCCCCGGGAACCGGAGTGTTCGGACAACAGAAGGACTTTCAGTCCTGGTATGAGGCAAGTCTGGAAAAGGGTCTGAAGAACGGGCTGGATCTTTCCGGTGAGCTGGAGCTCCGGCTGGACGGAAACAGTTCACGGTACGACCGGTCCATGTTCACCCTGGGCGCCGGTTATGATCTCAATGATCATCTGGGTGTAGACGGAGGAGCCAGGATGCTGATGGTGGCCGACAGGGAATCCCGGATCAATCCAAAGTACCGGATCCATGCCGATGTGGTGGGGAAATCCGCTTTGGGAGCGGTTGATCTTTCACTCCGGGTCAGATTCCAATATGGCTTCGAAGCGTTTATCTATTTCAATGATCTTCGTTATAACAGCCTGGTAAACAGGGTCAGGGTGAAAGCAGCCTACCATATTTTCGGTACCAGGTTCAGTTTATTTGGCTCGGCAGAGAACTGGGGATTGATGACAGATAACAATGGTCACTTTTTCAGGAGAATGAAATATTCTGCAGGAACCCGGTTTGCCCTGAATTTCCGCTCGGAATTGAACCTAAGGTATGTGATTGAGGATGAATTTAACAGGGTGAACCCCCTTCAATCCTACATCGTAGTGATCGGATATTCATACAAATTATAATTCGTTAAAGCTTCATGATTTTGGAAACCAGTCTGGTAGTTTCATCCCGAACCTCCAGGGTATAGATTCCCGCGGCCAGCATACTCAGGTCAGGCAGCCGGTATGCATATTCAGAGAATGAAAGTTGAAGCTCAGTTTCGAAAACCACCCTTCCCTGAAGGTCGGTAAGACGTATGTAAGCCGAAGCGGATTCTGAAAATGGGATGGAAACATACGTATTTGACAGGTCGGATGGATTGGGATATACTTTCAGGAGTCCTGGTTTTAGGATCAGGGCTTCCTCCCTGGCGGATACGGATATACATACGCCACCCCATTTGCTTTCCATCCACAGCAGGCGCTCATCAATCCAGGTCCTGAGGAATTCCTCCTCCTCCTGGAAGGTTTCACCCACGAAGCTGTTGGGCCACACATATACGCCCAGCACAGGCCATTGCTGATAATTCCTTTGGATTGCATCTTCCAGATCAAACAGGAGTTCGTCGATCATTGAGGATACGGTTTCCGGATCAAGGATCGAATGATAGAGCTCTTCCCAACGGCAATACACCTGGTTTTGAAACCATGGATCGTTCAGCAGCCAGGCCCACCAGTAAATGGTCATGGTTTTGGTATAGATCCATTCGGAAGGGCTGTTGATATCCCCTGCAAAATCGTTGTTCCCGAAAGTGAGGTTGTAATCCCACGGCGGGCCCTGGACAATCTTCCCACCCTGGTCGTCCCGTTGCTTATAAAAATAGTGGCTTAACCGGAAGGCATCCACATCCTTTGTAAACTCGTTCAGGATCATCAGGTCGACAAACGAGGGTATATCCAGGACCGACCGGTAACCTGTCATGGGATCTTTGTACTCCGGAGAGGTCAGTACCTGTTCGAAGTGTTGCATGTAGTTTCTGATATAACTTCGCTGGTTGGTGGTCAGTTCGTCGTATCCCGGATCGAAGTACTGGTATTCAACACGACCGTATCCACTGATGGGAGGTTGAATATCTGACAGCCAGTACTCGGAAGGATCCAATTTTGAGGTTTTGTCAACCCTTAATATATAGCCTCCGGTCACATCAGGTGCTGCAGTATCCCCGGGTGTAATCTTGGCAATATTGACCCGGTTCTGGTCCCGCTTGATCTTTTCCACAAGCACATAGATTCCCTTGTAGTCATTGTTAACTACCAATTCAATGAATCTGGTCCGGGGGGAATAGTGTCCCATTTTTTCAAAAAGCCGGTAAGAAACTACATTTCTGATCTGACTCTTATCACCATAGGGAGCATACAATACAAAATCATTCTCCGGAGGGAGTCCAAGCAGTGAAACATTGTTGTTGGTCCCGCTGTCGGTCTGTGTCTCAAAACTATAGGACTTTTTAGGGTACATGGAAGAGGATTCACCCCTGGTTTCGATGGAGATGGCGCCCTCGTATTCATTGAACGGATCATCCGGCGATTGAACGTTTCCCTCCCCGTTAAATATAAGGCCCATCTGTGCTGTGATCCTTACCTCATCCTGGATATCCTGGGCCCCTGTATTGATCACCATGATGGGAAGCTTGGTACTTTCCAGCAGAAAGGGAGGATTGAACCATCCGGGGGGATCATCGAAAAAGTGGTCGCTCGTTGAGATACCTGCATGAAGATAAAGGTTGGATGAAAGGTCGGAGGAATAAGCTGATTGGTTGTGCACCTCCACCGATAGGATGTTTTCTCCGGAAACAAGCAGATCCAGATCGTTCCTGTCCAGGGTGAAGCGCATGGGAGTATTTCCCTGGTAAAGAAGGGCTTCATGGAACCCGTCGGACAGCTGATCCCAGGAGACTGGACTTCCTTCAGGCCCCAGGTTATACCGTGCCAGTTCCGTCCCGTTGAGGTAAGCCACAAATCCGTCATCGAAATCCATATCCAGGATAAGCTCCGAAACCACTGCCGGATCGGCCAGGTCAAACCGGTACCTGCAGTAAACCGCTTTGGCTGTATCCACCGTTGTCCCGTCATCTTCATCTCCGTAACCTATACCTCCCGGCCCGGCATCCCATTCGGAATCATCAAACGCATTTCCCGTCCATCTATCAGTCACCGGAGATGAAGGTACCAGGAAGCGGCAAATGCTTCCCGGAGCCACCGGAGTTTCCCAGTGATCGACAGCCCCAAAAAGGTTCATTGGAACCAGTATTAGAATAACTGCAAAGCGAATATTCATCCAGATCGCTTATATTTATCTGCTGTCAAGGCGGATCCCTGAAAACAGGTTCAATGAAAGAGAATGTAAATATAGTACAGGAAACCATTTTACTCCTAAAAAACTGTCCACTCTTTGTGGGTTTGGAAACAAAGGAATTGAAGGTTCTGCTCGATGATTCCACGAGCCGGATCAGAACTTTCCAAAAAGGAGACCTGGTGGCACAGGCAGGGGATGTGGTCCATTTTCGACCATCAGGGAAAAGCTGGCACAATACCTGCTGGATCAATCGGGGAAGCAGGGAAAAGACAGGATACTCCTTCCTCATTCCCAATCCCAGTTGTCCGAACTGTTCGGGGTGGCACACCCATCCATAGGAAGAGCCATCAGTGCAATGAACCGTGAAGGCCTGATTGAAACCGACGGCAGGCATGTGACCCTTATCAACCGGGAAGGACTCTCTAAGATAGTGCTCAGTGCGTAGTGCATAGCCCTGAGCACTGAGTACTGAGTACTGGGCACTGGGCACTTTGTCACCATGTAAATTCAAGCCCGTATGCTGCCGGGTCCACACCCCACTTCTCCAGGAGCCACATGACCACCCTCACATCGTATTGATTATTCAGCACTTTATAATTGCCCAGCAATTCCAGGCAGGGTTCAAGAAACTGGTCAGGGCTACCATTCAGGCTTTCGATACTGTTCAAAGCATGGAGCCGGGCCATGGGTTCATCACAATTCAGTACCCTCCTGTATGCCTTCAAGGCAGTCTCCTCCTGACCGAGCAAATAGAGAAGCTCGGCCGATTCCACACTCACATTCCATGAGGGATCAAAAGCAGCTTCGGAAACCCTTTCCAGGCAGGGTCTGGCATCCTCTTTCAGCAGAAGCAATCCATGGGCTGCCCAGTACCGGACGGCACTGTCGTCATGATCAAGCCATGCCACCAGTTTGTCCATGTTTTCTTTGTCCGCTTCCGATGCCACGTAAGCGGCCTCCTGTATCTCCGCAAAAGGAACCAGCGGGCTTCTCATATAGTCATAAGCGGCCTGATCGCCAGTCCGGGTGATGCGATCGGCTTCCGGGATAAAACCTGCGTCTTTCATGGAGGCTCCCATCTCCCTGCACGCCTTTCGCATGCTTGCCAGCCGATCTGCACAGGCCGGATCAGATGCCAGGTTATGGATCTCCCAGGGATCGGTTTCGGTATCATACAGTTCCTCCACCGGTTTGTCCCTGAACCAGCGGGACTGAACTTCGTTACAGGCCCCGGAAAGGTAAGCCTCTTCCCAGGATCGCATGGAGGGAGCTCTCCAAAGGTAATCCAGGTGCTGCATGTATATTCTGTTGGAATTGAAATTCCGGGTATATCTGAACCGGCGGTCCACGATGGAGCGGGACATGTCATATCTTCCATCCATCCTGTCCCTGAACATGTACACATGTTCGGGTTCCTTTTGCATGTATTTTCCCAGGAATGCATCCCCCTGCATATATTCAGGGGCCTCTGTGCCCACAATGCTCAGCAGGGTGGGAGCCAGGTCCACAAAGCTTACCAGCCGTTCCACCTTTGATCCGGTCTTCTTCCCGGGGAAAAGGTGTTTGTATTTTTTTGGGATCCGGATGATCATGGGAACATGGGTGCCGGTTTCGTAAAGGTAGCGCTTGCTGCGGCCCAAAACCCCACCATGATCGCTGTAATAGAAAACAATGGTATTTTCAGCAAGACCCGCTTCTTCAAGCTCTTTCAGCACCTGGCCCACCTGGCTGTCCATGTCCTCCACCTTGTCATAATACTGGGCCCAGTCGTGACGGATTTCAGGTGTGTCAGGATGGTAGGGCGGAATGGTGACTTCCTCCGGGCTGTGCCTTAACAGGGAGTCGGGGATGGATGTATGTATGGAGCTCTCATGACTGGTGGTGAAGTTGAAAATGGCAAAAAAGGGTTGCCCTTCAGCACGGTTCTTATAATGAGCTGTATTGCTGCACTCATGCCAGATATCCTCCACCCGGACGTCTGCATAGTTGTAGTCGGTTTTGACGTTGTTGGTGCAGTAATAGCCTTTCTCCATGAGGAATTCGGTGTAGGGCCTGATCAGTTCACTCTTGGCATAGTTGCTCCGCATCTGTTCGTTTCCGTTTGAACAGGCGTGTACCCCTGTAATAATGGTATTGCGCGTGGGGGCACAAACGGGTGCATTGGCATAGGCATTTGTATAGAGGAAGCCTTCGGAGGCCAGCTGGTCAAGATGGGGTGTGGTGGCAAACGTGTCCCCGTAACATCCCAGCATCGGACTGTTGTCCTCGCTGGTGATCCAGAGGATGTTGGGGTACTCCGTCCCGCCGTGGTTGCAGGCGGAAAGGATCAATGCAATCAAAAGAGCGGAAAGAATGGCGGCGTGTTTCATAGGTCGAATTTAAAGTTTTTTTGCGGGGATTGTACAACCCTGACCTGCTAATTCTGTCTTTGCGTATAAAGCACATGTCCATATGGGCTCCCGGTCGTCCCCAACCTGTACTTGTCGTCAAAGAAGTGCATGACCTCACGGGGCAACCGGGAGCTTTTTGAACACAGTGTCCGTGGTTTTGTTCTATATTTATTTCATGATGCGAAAGAAGATCGAAATACAGAACTGGAACAGGAAGAAGATTTTTGAGTTCTTCAAGGATTATGAAGAGCCCTATTATGGGATCACCGCCGACCTTGATTGCACGGCTGCATATAAATTCGCAAAGCGAAAAGGGATCTCCTTTTTCCTCTATTACCTCTACCTGACACTGAAGGCGGTGAACCAGACAGAGGCATTTAAATTCCGCATTGAAGGGGATGATCTCTTTCTTTACAATGTGATCAACGGTTCAGCAACCGTCGACCGGGATGACGGGACATTTGGGTTTTCCCATATTCCCTATTTCGAGGACCTGGACCTGTTCCTGGAAAAGGCCACCGAGGAGCTGATTGAAGTACGCACTTCCAACCAGCTTATCAGAAGCGGTATCGGGGAGAATGTGATCCATTTCTCTGCCCTTCCCTGGATCCGGTTTACCCATGTAAGCCACCCCAGACGGTACAGCCGTCGCGACTCCATCCCCAAGATCACCTTTGGAAAGCTGTACATGAGAGGAGAGAAACGCATGGTCCCGGTGTCGGTTCATGTGAACCATGCTGTGGCAGACGGATTGCACGTGGGTCAATTTTTTGATACCCTGCAGAAGCTGTTCTCAGGGGCTTGAATAGCGGTTCAGCAACTCCTCTTTATAGACCGGACTGACGGGTATGGATTCCGAGTTGATGCGGACCTGGTTTCCTTCAATGAAGCCGATCCTTTTCAGGTTCACCACAAATGATTTATGGATCCGCATAAAATCTTCCCCGGGGAGTGATTCCATAAACCCCTTGATGGTATCGTGTACCACCAGCTTCATCTGGTCCAGGTGGATCCTGATATAGTCTCCCTGTCCCTCAATATAAAGGATGCTTTCCGTTTCCAAAGCATAGAGTTTCTTATCAGCCTTCACCATGATCCTCCGGGGTGAACTTGGCAGGTTGCTTCCGGTTGATAACCTTTCCATGGCACGGTTGACTGATTTCAGGAACCGTTCGAAAGAATATGGTTTTACCAGGTAATCGAGGGCGTCCAGTTCGAATCCTTCCACGGCAAACCGGGGGTAAGCTGTTGTAAAGACAATCAGGGGTGCATGGGTGAGGGTGCGGGCCATGGAGATCCCTGTAAGGCCGGGCATGTTTATGTCCAGAAACAGGATATCCACCTGTTTCTGCCCCAGCTGGAGTGTGGCTTCGAAAGCATCGGGGCATTCGGCAACAAGCTCCAGGGTCTTCACTTCCGAAATGAATTTGCGCAGAATATCCCGGGAGAGGGGTTCGTCGTCAACAATCATGCAGCTTGCCATGCTCAGTGATTTAGTTCGAGTTTCAGGTGTACAGTAAAAATTTCATCCTCTTCCAGAATCGTCAGCGCATGTTTGCCCGGGTAAAGCAATTCGAGGCGCTGACGGGTATTTTCAATACCAATACCTTTTCGCTTATCCATGTCAGGTACATGGGTGACGCCCTTGTTGTTGCTTGATCCGAATTCCAGGATATTGTTGAAGATATGGAGTTGAATATGTACGAAAGCACTTCCCGGACCAGCCTGGAGACCGTGCTTAAAACAGTTCTCGATAAAGGGAATCAGCAGCATGGGTGCGATCCGCCATTCCTCGGGTTCCCCCTGCACATCAAGCCGGATGTCAGTCCGTTCCGGATCAACCCTGTACCGGTACATTTCCACGTAATCTGAAATCATGCTGATCTCCTGCTCCAGGCTGATCCGCGGATGCTCTGTTTCGTAAAGTGTATATTTCAGGATCTCCGACAGGCGGAGGATTACATCCGGTGTTTGGTCCGACTCCTCCATGGAAAGGGCATAGATGGTTTGAAGGCTGTTCAGCAGGAAGTGCGGGTTGATCTGGCTTTGAAGCGATTTCAGCTGGTGGCTGGCCGTCATCCGCTCCACCCTCAGCAACATGAACCAGCTTCGGGAGAGTTTCAGCAAGGTGGTCAGCAGGAGCACGCTGCATGTAAAGATCATCAGCTGCCAAACACTGTAGTAGGAGATGAAGTAATAGTTGGGCAGGATGATGTCGATCCAGCGGTCGAAAAGAAAATAAAGGAAAACCGCACCACCGCCTGTCAGAATCCCGAAAAAGAGCAGGTAGAGCATATATTGCTCCCTTCGAAGGTACCCCGGGATGAAGTGGTAGAGGTTCAGGTAGGTAATGCCAAGCAGAGGAATCAGGAAAATAAGGGTATAAATCAGGTCGATCTTTTCAAAGGAGCTGGAGGTTTTAAATATATTCAGAAGGACCAGGAATACACCGATCCAGAACAACAGATGCTGCCACCACCTCTGGCGGAATATCATCAGGTCGGTAAAACTGAGTCTTCCGTTTATGCTTTGTCTGGACTTGGTCATGATGAAAGCGAAATTTATGAAATTCAGGGGAGAGGGCAAATCATTTCGATGAAACGGGTGATTTGACCGGTGATTCATTTTCCATAGAAATTCTTAGATTTATAGATTGCTATCCAAAACCCACCAAAACGACCCATCACCATGAGAAAAAAGTCATTTCTGATTGCAGTCAACCTGCTGCTGGGCATAACCTTAAGTCACGCCGGGTTGGAATTCACTGAGATCCGGACAGCATCCGACCAGGTAATCGTCGCTTTCTTCTCCAGTGATACAGTAAACCTGGAAGAGATCGACATTGAAAACCTTTCGGGATGGGAAATCAATGGGAAGCAAGCCAGGGAGATTTATAAGTACGTCATGCAGGCTGATCAGTGTGATCATCACATTTATTTGAAAACAGATAAGTTATCAGAAGGGGAGCTTTACCATATAAAGACGCCCTACGGGAGCAAGGATTTTACATTCCATGAGAAGGATGTGTTCTGCGAATCCATTAAGACCAACCAGGCCGGGTATAGCGCCCTTGCTGAATCCAGGTATGCCAACTTTGCCATCTGGCTTGGGACCGGAGGGGCTGTGAAGATCGAAGGAGAGATCCCGGGATTTGAAGTATTTTCTCAGGCCACGGGGGAAACGGTTCTTTCAGGGCATCTGAAGGAGATTGGCCCTGATGAGTCGTCCGGAGATTTTGTGTACCGGATCGACCTGGCCGGAGTACCGGAGGGGGGGCCTTATAAGATTGCCGTGCACGGATACGGTTGCTCATACCCCTTTGGTGTGGGTGGCGAATTCTCGAAACGGCTGGCCCATACGATTTTTCGTGCCCAGTACCTTCAGCGCTGTGGCTGTCCCATACACGATCCGGACATCAGGCGAAATCCCTGCCATACGCTGATCTATGATGTGGATGGCCCCATCGGAGAGGCCAATATTGACGTGACCGGCGATGAAAGGACTTTTCGATGCTATGGTGGTTACCATGATGCAGGGGATGCCGACAGACGGGCCTATCACATGGCCAACCCCGTCATCAACCTGATGATCTATGAAGCTTTCCCTGAATACTTCAGTGATGGCCAGTATCATATTCCTGGCGATTTTGATGAAGATTACCAGATCATCAATTACGAAAACGGGATCCCGGATATTATAGATGAAGCCGAATGGGGGACACTGGTCTGGGAATATCTTCAGAATGATGATGGAACCATTCATTTCGGAACCGAGACCAGGGGTTACCCCGATCCTTTTGCCGCACCCCTGGATCTGGATGATAAAAAGTATGGAACTGTCAAAACGGATCCCAGGGCCACCTGTACCGGCGCAGGCCTTTTTATTCACCTGGCCCGGATGCTCAGGCCCTACAAACCGGAGCGGGCAGAGATGCTAAGGGAAAGGGGAGACAGAGCCATGAAAGCAGGTGCTGATACCATTGCTGATCCCGAAAAGCTCTATTACCACATTCAAAGGTACCTGCTGCTGGAAGAGGAGGCCGATCACAACAAGATAAAAGAACTCTATACCATTGCCGGTGGTTTGAAGGACAATCTCTACATCACTCCTGGTTACTCGCTGAATGACGGGAATTTTGACAACCCTGCTTACATCATGTCCTATATTCTTGCCAAAGATGTGGAAACGGATCCTGAAATCGTTGCTTTCTTCAAACAGGCCATCAAAGAGGCTGCTGATGCCAACATCGCAGAATTGAAAATCCATGCCTACCCGGTGGGAAATAACTCCGGGCAGGGAGGATGGGGTCACAATGTAAGGCAACCGCAGTATGCCTGTGCTCCTTTGCTTGAGTGGAACATCACCGGGGAGCAGGAATATTTTGATGCGGCCTCGGAATTAATGGATTGGAAGCTGGGACTCAATCCGCTGGGGATCAGCTATGTGACCGGGCTTGGGTTTCACCAGGTTCATAACATACACGACCGGGAAAGTGCCTATACCGCAGCCAAAGGCTGGGGGCTGAAACCGGGGATTACTGCCTTTGGTCCTGGCGTAACCGGCTGGCGAAGCAGGGCAAGGGTCATTCCCCCGGTCGGGGACCTTCCCAAGGAGAGGCAGTTTACAGATGACCGGGGCATCATCTCTTTTACGGAGTTTACTATCTTTGAGACCATGCACTATGATGCGTTCTATACCATCCTGGCAGGGGGAGGAAAATGGAATGGAAGTGATCCGTTCATGAAGAAATAGATGAAAAGATATCAAACAATACTATCTTTTTAGACAACAAATTATGAGAAGAATTCGCTTGCTGTCAATCATCCTGGTGGCTCTCGTCACTTTGCCCGCGTTGCGGGCCGGAGATTTTGAGAATTTCAAAGTTGCTGTATATTGCCGCGCCTATGAGGTGGCAAAAATGGGCGACCTGCATTGGCTTGAGCCGCTGTGGGACGATCTCACCAAACAGGTCCACGTGGACCGGATCTACCTGGAAACACATCGTGACCTGTTGATCGTAGACAAGGAGACCATGGAGACAGCCATAAAATTCTTCAAGAGCAGGGGAGTGGAAGTGGCCGGAGGGATCACTTACACAGTGAATGAGCGCAACAATTTCGAGACTTTCTGCTATTCCAATCCCGAACACAGGCAAAAAGTGAAGGAGATCGCCGAATATACGGCAGGTTTTTTCGATGAGTTTATCCTGGATGACTTCTTCTTTACAAGTTGTAAATGCGACCTGTGCATTGCAGCAAAAGGAGAGAAGAGCTGGACGGATTTCAGGCTGGAGCTGATGAAGGAGGCTGCCGTTGATTTGGTGATCAATCCGGCAAAAGCAGTCAACCCGGACGTGGAGATCGTCATCAAGTATCCCAACTGGTATGAACATTTCCAGGGGCTGGGATTCAACCTGGAGGCGCAGCCCGGTCTGTTTGACGGAGTGTATACGGGAACCGAGACCCGTAACCGGGATGGAAACCAGCATTTGCAGCAGTACCATGGCTATACGGTATTCAGGTATTTTGAGAATTTGAAACCTGGTCAGAACCGGGGCGGCTGGGTAGATACCGGGGGAGGGAATCCCCTGGACCGGTATGCCGAACAGTTTTGGGTGACCATGTTTGCCAAAGCACCGGAGATCACGCTGTTCGATTTCAGGCAGATGATCCTGCCCATCAATGAAAGAGGGCGTGCTCCCTGGCAGGGTAGTGGTACAAGTTTCGATTTTGACCAGATGAAGAAGCCTTTGGTGCAGGAAGACGGCTCCTTGTTCACTCCCAAAAATATGTCCAGGGCAGCAGGCTATTCCCTTGAGGTGGTGGACAAAGTACTTGGGGCCCTGGGCAATCCTGTTGGGATCAAGAGTTATAAACCCTACCATTCCTTTGGAGAGGATTTCCTTCAGAGTTACCTGGGAATGATCGGGATTCCCATGGAAATTGTACCTGAATTTCCGGAAGATGAAGAGATGGTGCTGTTGACCGAATCGGCAAAGTATGATCCTCAGATCGTATCCAAGATCAAACAACAACTTCAAAAGGGTAAAGAAGTGACCATCACCTCCGGCCTTTATAAAGCGCTTCAGGGGAAAGGCATCGAGGACATCGTGGAGTTGACTGTGACCGACCGCAAGGCAAATGTAAAACAGTTCCGTGCGGGATGGGGAATGCCCCTGGAAAGTGACCATGAGATGATCATCCCCCAGATCAGTTACCTGACCAACGATTCATGGGAGGTGATCTCTGCCCTGGATGATACCAATGGCTGGCCGGTCTTGCATCGTGCGGACTATTCTGAAGGCCGGCTCTATATCCTGACTGTACCAGATAATTTTATTGATTTCTATCAGATGCCAGATGGAGTGTTGAACCAGCTCAGGCAGAATATAGCAGGCAGCCTGGAGATTGTCCTTGAAGGGCCCGGCGAGGTAAGTCTCTTCATGTATGACAACAACGCATTTGTGGTAGAGTCTTTCCTGGATGAAACCGTCACTGTAAAAGTGACAGTGGATCCCGGAATCACTGAAGTGACCGAAGTCCAAAGCGGTGAAAAGATCACAGGCACGCAGCGGCTTGCGCCCGAATTCAGGGGGCGGAAATTTGGCAAGGATGTGAATGTGGTTGAACTGGAAGTTAAACCACATTCATTCAGGGCATTTTCTTATTGACCGGACAATCCGGTTTCCCTACTGTTTATCGTAAACCCAGGTTTCCGGGGGTCCCTCCATGGGGCCTCCTTCAACCTTGCTTTCGATCACCAGGCTTTTTCCATCCAGCTTATAGGTGGCATAGACTTTCAGCTCTCCGCCATCCATCATTTCTATGGTGGTGACAATGGTCAGGCTTTTTCCTTTTTCTCCCCAGGTGGCAACGGAAACTGTCTCAGTATCCTGCCAGCCTTTGTTGATGCTTTCCGTGCCATCCAGGGTATAGGTGTCCGACATGGTCATTGCATTTCCCTGGAATTCATAATTCCTCTCCAGCGTCAGTAAGTTTTTCTCCTGTGTGATGGTGATACTCAAAGGTGCAAAGGAGAATTCGGCGTTCATCTTACTTTCAGTTTCATTCAATTTCCATGTACCGGAAAAATCTGAATTTTTTGAATAGCCGGAGAGGGTCACCGACAAGGCGACAATCACCAGGAACAGCGTTTTACTGGATTTAAAATTGGTTTTCATTTTCATGGATTTTGGTTGATTGGGTTATATAGTATTTCAAAACAGGAAGCCGGCAATCCGGCCCCGTTAAAGAGATTGGGATTGGAATCATTGTAATAGGCATACCTGAGCCCAAGGGGATTTGCAACCTGTGATTCCACAACAACCCTGCTGCCCTCAATCACTGCCTCCGCATCCACCCAGTTGCCTGCTTCATCCATGACCTGGAATTCTTTCAGGGGGCCACCCCCGGAGGACAATCCATCTTTGGCGTAATCAAAATGAACGGAGATTTTACCCTGTTCCCAATCACAGGAACGGAACAGGGGGCCGGAGAAAGGCAGCCCGGTAATTCCGTAGTCATAGGTAAGAGCCCAGGCAGACAACCTTTTTCCCACGTCTGTTTTGTTTTTGGGATGGATATCCTTGAGGTTTCCGATATCCGAAATCACGACCATTCCGCTATTGTCTATCTGCTTCATGGCAATCCGCTGTTGATCCCTCAGTATGGCGCCCCTTACGTTTTCCCCTCCATAACCGGCCCAGGGGGCAATCTGGACGTAATAAAATGAAAAGTCATACCCCCATGCGTCCCTCCATGAATCAACAAGGGCCTTCAGGGCTCGTGCGTATTGTTCCGGGTGGTCCACGTTGGCCTCGCCCTGGTACCAGAGCGCACCTTTTATTCTGAAAGGAACCAGGGGGTGGATCATGGTATTGTAGGCAACTCCCGGCCCAACCGGTCCCCATGGCACCGGCTTGAGCATTCCGGCATACTGGTCCAGCCACCTGTCCCCGGTAACCCTGGGTTCCGGCATCCATATCTCAATGGGTGTCCCTCCCCAGGATGAATTGATCAATCCTACGGGCACGCCCAGTTTCTGATGCAGGTCGCGGCCAAAGAAATACATCACCGCACTGGAATTCTTCATGGTCTCCGGCGTACAGACCACCCATTCCCCGTTCAGGAGTTGCTGGGGAGTTGAGGCCGTGCTTGTGGGGACATTGAAAAACCGGATTTCAGGGTAGTTGGCGAGAGCTATTTCCTCCTCACCCTTATCAATGCCTCCGGCAGGTGACATCTCCATGTTGGACTGTCCGCTCCCCAGCCAGACCTCCCCGGTTAATACGTCATCTAGCAAAATGGAATTGTAGCCGGTGATTGACAACTGGAACGGCCCTCCTGCTTTTGGAGTTTCCAAATCAATGCTCCAGCAGGAGCTGCTGTTCACTTTGATTGTATGTGCTTTTTCCGGTTCCCAGCTTCCTGTGATCTTCACCACTTCATTGGGCTTTCCCCATCCCCAGATGGTAACCACCGTATCCTGCTGAAGGACCATGTGATCACCAAATATCCCGGGAAGGGAGATATTGGCCTTCGCACAGAAACCTGCAAACAAGAATGCGATGAGATAAATGGATTTTTGAATTCTCATTTTTTCGGATTTATATTGTTAATCTATTTTTTCAAACCTTGCAGCCCATCCGCCTCCGGGGGCCAGATGTACCTGGAGCGTATCTCCTTTTTTTACAGACAACAGCTCTTTTTTGTAATCGCTGCCCTGGCGGTCGGCATTGATCCCGTCTTTGAAAATCACTGCCCGGTAATCACCCTCTCCGAGGAATGACAGATCAATGGTCAGATCCCTGGGATCCCAGTTGGTCATGGCTCCGACAAACCAGGAGTCCCCTTTCTTCTTCGCAAGGGCCACATATTCGGCAACCTTTCCATCCAGGGGGAAAGTCTCCTCGAAGGTCACCGGCACACTGGTAATGAAGTCCGTACACTCCTGTTCAGCCATATACGTGGTCGGGTTGTCAGAAAGCATCTGAAGGGGGACCTCGAAAATTATATACATGGCCAGCTGGTGGCAACGGGTCCCCTTGCTCATGGGATTGGAATTGATCGGAGCAAAATTACCCCTGGCAGCATTTCTCATGGCACCGGGAGTGTAGTCCATGGGGCCCGCTATATTCCGGATGAATGGAAGGATTACATCATAGCGCGGCACATCTTCATCTGCCCATTTCACATTTTCCATTCCCTTCACGCCTTCATATCCCACAATATTGGGGTAGGTGCGCTGTAACCCTGTGGGCTTAAACACTCCGTGATAATCGAGGATCAGGTGATGCGCTGCAGCTTTTTCAGCCATTTCATAGGTGGAGGCCACCGCCAGCTGATCATCCCGGTCTATGAAATCTATCTTGAAGCCTTTGATGCCCATCTCAGCATAAAGGGCGAACACTTCATCCAGCTGTTGCACGAGCTGGTGCCAGCCGGCCCAGAGGATCACCCCGACCCCATTGCTGTTCCCGTGTTCCACAATGGCAGGCAGATCTATCTCCGGCCGGGTTTTGGTCAGGTCTCCGCGGGCCGACCAGCCTCCATCCAGGATGATGTAGGGGATCCCGTTGGAAGCTGCAAAATCGATGTAGTACTTATAGGTTTCTGTGTTGGAGCCTGCCCTGAAATCCACCTTCGAGATATTCTTACCGCTCCACCAGTCCCAGGCAACCTGTCCGGCCACGATCCATGAAGGATCTTCGATCCTGCTCGGAGAAGCAAGTTTCTGAACCAGGTCATTGCCGAGCAGTTCCCGGTCCTTTACGGTGATGATCACTCCCCGCCACGGATATGCCCTTTTTCCCCTGGTACGCGCAATATAGTCTGCTCGTTTCACGGGAATGTAATTGATTCCCACCTGTTTCTCCTCCAGCGGGTAGGGAGCGTAAATTCCTTTGTAACCCATGCCGGTCTCATTGATCTTCATGAACATCCCGGGGTAATCTTCCAGGTCAGCCTCCATGATCACGGCCTTTCTGCCTTCACCAAGGTCCACCATCATTGGAAGAAAGGCAAGCGAATCGGGCCTGAACTGAGAGATCTTTTGCTCCGTATACAGCGATTCGAAAGAACAGTTAAAGATCTGGTCATTCCTGTAATCCCACATGTAGGGAATAAATACCTGGTGGTCGGCCGTAAAATTGAAGTTGGCTTCTTCATTGATCACCACCACTTCGTCTTTAAAGCTGGTAAAAAACCTGTATACCACCGCATCATCATAGACCCTGAAGGTGATTCCAAAATTTCCTTTCGCCTGAAGCGTCAGCTGGTTGCAATGGTCAACCACGCTCTTTTTCTTATAGTTGATAGCTTCAAATTCACTCCTGATCTCCTCCTCCAGGTGTGATTTGATCTTCATGTTGTCACCGAGGACCGTTCCACCGGATAGTTTCATCGAAATCGGTGAAGGGACAATGACCTGCTGGCCAAGGTGTTGTACTGACCATTGGAGTTTTTCGGCTGCCTGGACCTCCAGGGTGACGGATCCATCCGGGGAACGGATCTCGAATGTGGGGATGGTCTGCCCGTGAAGGCCGGGTTGCAAGTCAAACAGTCCAAGCATCAGAATACAAACATAAGGGGTAACTGGTTTTAGAATAGTCATACTTTAGAATTTTATAAAGATGAATAGCAATGGTTGTACCTAATCCAATACATGAAAACCGGAGACCATCACTGCCGGTTTTAATCCCCTGGAATCCTCCACCCGCACACTCATGACAATGTTCCTGGACTCGCCCGGCATCAGGGCCACATAGTTATCGCTGTAGAGGGCCGGCAGGATCATTTCACCATTTTCGTCCAATACCTTTAATCTGATCATCAGCGCTGGCACCTCTGAACGGTTGTCCAGGGTGGTGGCAAGATTCCACTTCTCGCCGGTTCTGCTCACGGAGGTGCCTGATCCGATCCGGACTGAGGGCAGCTGGTTTAATTCCTGATTTCCCGTATGGCAGGATGTTACCAATAGTCCAAGGGGTAAAAGAAAACCCAGTGCTTTTCCGCTAGAGTTGATCCATTTCATATGCTTGTCGGTTCAGGTTTGGCGGGAAGATGAACATTGGGAACTATTGTTTCTCATAAACCAGGGTGGCAAGCTGTTCATTGCCCCTGAATCCTGTGGATTTCTGCCTGATCCTCAGCTTAGAACCATCCCCGGAGAGGCTCCACGTTTCAGAGCTGTTTATTTCGGTGGTTTGGGCACCCCTTGTAAAGGTGATCTTTGAGTCAATCGTCATGGTGCCTGAGGCCTCGTTCCAGCTTACTTTTGAACTACGGGGTGAATCCCAGAATACCGATTTCATTTCCTGGCCATCCAGCCTGATTTCTTCATTGGTAATGCGATCGTCGCCCCATTCAACAATGTTATATTTTTTCAGGAACATCAGATCCTCATCCTGGTTCACCTTCATCCGGTAGGCTACCTGGCCTGTTCCGCCATTGCCAAGCTCGCTTATCTCTTCATTGAAGAGCCAGTTGCCTGAAAAGTCAGCCGGGTAATTGTTCGCCAGGGGCAGGAAGGGAAGGGCGCAGGCTTCCCGGAAAGGATTCATCAATTCCCAGTAAGCAGGTTTATCCTGGGTCACTATGCGCGAATCATCATAAAGGACCTGGTACTGTTTTTTTGACACGTTCCGTGCCATTCCGGCCCAGATCACCCAGGAGGTCCAATCAGGCTGGGCATCCATTATTTCCGGCACGGGCGGATTTCCCACCTCTCCGAAAAGAAGCGGTTTGCCCATGGAAAGTGCCTTCAGGCTGTCGTAATAGTCCTGGTTAAAGTCACTGCCATATACATCCAGCGAAAGGATATCCAGGTAATCATTTCCGGGATAGAAGTTGGAGAATTTCCGGATGGGTGTGGAAGGACGGTCCACGTTCCAGACCCAGACCAGGTTGGTCAGCTTGTGGACATTTACATAGCGGTCGAACAACTGGCGATAGAGGTCGGCGGTGCTGTTTTCACCCACACGGCCTCCCCACCAGAACCAGTCCCCGTTCATCTCGTGGTAGGGTCGCCACAGTACCGGCACTCCGGCCTTGTCCAGTTGTTTCAGGTAAAATGCCACTGAATCAACCTGTGCCAGCCATTTGGTATGCAGCGGGGTACCCGGTGTAAGCACATCTTTGAACTGGTCATCCAAAAGCTGCCCCTGTACACTGGCCAGTGAGTCGGGCGCCACAGGTCCCCGGGGCTGGAATGTGACCGGTTCATCTGCTGTAGGGGGTACAGCATGCCAGCAAATGGTAATGATGGATCCTTTCCTGTGCTGCCTGATGGCTTCCTGAACAATATCGGGACGCGCCAGGTAGGAGTCGGTATCCCCATCTTCGGCAAATCCCATGTCGGTACTCCAGACGGCCGGGGTTTGTCCGCTGTATTCTGCAGCAAACCGGCTGTTCCAGTCTCTTGTTGCCGGATAATTATGCTGGCCTGTAAGGGTGTATTTTCCTGAGAGGGAGTAGAAGAATTCCAGCAAAGCTCTTGCTTCCGCAGATGCATTGGGGTTTACCGGTTTCTGTCCAAAAAGGGGGGTAGCAAGCATGGCACTGACCAGTACAACAGATGTACAGGCCAGCAGTGATCTTTTTTTCATAGCAGCTTGTCTGGGTTGGTTAGCAGATAAAGGGGAAGATAATGAAAATTAGACCCTGCGGCAATAAAAAGGTTTAAATGGAATTATAAGTTTTTACTCAATGAACCGATCTTGGATTTTTCCCCGTTCAAAATCCAGGGAGTCGGCGTTGGACAGGTGGATGATGGAGAGATAAAGCAATTCTGCCAGCTTGGTCATGATTTCCTTATCAATGTTGCCGATGTTGTCATAGGGTGTGTGGTACCGGAAATTGGCGAAAGCCTCCGGGGGACCATCCGTATAGATGGAGAGGACAGGAATCCCGTACCAGTCCGCAAAAGCGGCATCCAGCCTGGGCCTGGTGATGTTGGCATTGAACGAACCTGTCATGGAGAGATGGAGTTCCTGGTTGGCTGCATCAAGATATGCGTACAATCCGGGGTTATTTTTAGCGAACAAGACCTGGATCTTGTCCCCGATTCCCACACCATCCATGTTGATGAATCCTGCAACCTGGTCAAGGCTGGGAACGGTGGGGTGCTTTAAAAAATACTGAACCCCTTTCAATGCCGCCTCTTCGGCTCCGAAGAGGACAAAAACAACCGATCTTTTCAACTGAACTCCCGATTTCGACAGGGCCTCTGCCAGTCCAAGGGTTACAGAAACTGCGGAGGCATTGTCGTTGGCACCCGGCATGGTGGTATAGCATTTCCCCAGGTGGTCCAGGTGGCCCCCGACCAGGATGTATTCATTTTTCAGCAAAGGGTCCGATCCTTCGATGGTTCCGATCACATTGCAGCCGATTCCATCGGGATGAAATGTTGTTGTGTTTTTGATGGTCACTGTTTTTCCGGTTTCAAAGGACCGGGGTTTGAGTTTCCTGCCGATTTTCGCAAGCGTTTTTTCAGGCCTGTGCCCGGTCTTACTGAAGAGATCCTGCATGACCGCTGTTCCCACATGCGAATAAACAAAGCCTTCCACATAGGCATTGTTCGGGTTGGCAATGTGGTAGTTGTAAAGCATGCCTGCCGCACCGTGTTCTACCGCATTATTCAGTTTGTACTGGTGAAAGGAGTAGGGTCTCCAAAGGAGGAACTCCTTATGGTTCGGACTCACGGGTACCTCTCTTTCCAGAAGCACGATCTTCCCCTGCACATCCATGCCTGCATAGTCATCGTAGCTCAGTTCGGGTGCAGTAATTCCGTATCCGGCATATATCACTTCAGCGCTAAGCTCACCATTGCCCGAGGTGGAGCCCGGAATAAATTCCTCCACATATTCATAGGATTTGTCTTCTCCTTTGGAACCAGCATGCAGGATCACCTCACAACCCGGGAAAATATCATTGTAGGGATGCGGGAAATATTGAACAAACTCCCCGTTTTCACCAAGGGCTTTGATTCCCCATGAGATAAACTTTTCAGTGACCCATTCCACCGACCTGTTGTAACCTTCGTGCCCCGTGAGCCGTCCTTCAAATTCTTCCGAACTTAAGGTATCCACATACCCGTAGAGGGTTTCAGGGCTGACCAGGCTTCGGAATCCGGGTTGACCCGGAAGCGCAAACCCGGACAACAGGCAGGTCAGTGAAATGAGAATCCAGCGCATTCTGTACAGGTGCTTCATCATGGCGAGATCAATTTTGTCCTGCCATAAATGTAGCAACAAATCCCAAAATGAGGGCCAGGAAACTCCCTTTCTGTGCTATGGGACCGAATCCGATGGTAGGGGAGTCCTGACGTTTTCCGGGAGTTCCCCGACATAAGGTTTTAGTTTCAGAAAGACCCCGTAATCCTCCTTTCCATCGGTATTTCCTTTGGCAAATATCTCTTCGATATCCTCCACAGTTTTCGGATCATTGGCGTATTTCCTGATGAATTTCTGGAGCTCCTCCGTATCGGCTGTGAGCAGTTGCCGGTCATAGTCTGCTAAACTCACTGTTTCATGTTTGATACGGATCCGGTTTTGTTCGAACAGGTCATTGAGCCATTCATCGCCGTACCAGTAGATCAGGATGCTGTCTTTGCAGTATTGCACCCTGGCCAGGGTATGTACCGGCACATGATGGTAGGAAGTCATATCAGAAGTGAAGTGGTCCTCATCGGGAGCAGGGGTAAAATCGACGTATTTCACACCATTGATTTGAAATAAGGTGCCTGTGAGAATGGAATACTTGGCCTCGTCCTCATAGTACGTAATCTGATAGGAGCTGTCGTGCCTGGCCGGACCCATGAAATCCTTGCTGACCATGTTGGGAAAGATGGTCCAGATACACGAATCACCATCCATCCAGGTTCCCACCATGGTGGCATCGAAGAATTTGTCCTCCTTCTTGAAGAAGGGATGAAGCGAGCTGACCAGACAGCTGGTCATGGAAACCATGGCCAGGATCGTAATCAGGATTTTAGAACGTTTCATAAGGCTTGCGTTTTGGTTGCATGACAAATTTGATTGGAATTCAGATCCCGATCAAGTTTTTTCGATCAAACCGGCGTGTTATTCGGTGAACAGGGGATCATCCATCTTTACCTTCAGAATGAATGGATCAAATACCTGGGAGATGTAGAGATACCCGTCGAAAAGAATGGCCGTGGAGCCGGCACTGATCTCTGAGCCGTCGTTCACGTAAATGGACCGGACATCCCCGGTAAAGGGATCTGCCAGGTACACTTCCACGGGGGATAGATTCCGGGAATCTTTGGCATGCCTGATAAAACGGAGCGGTTTGATATGACCCGGGGTCAGAATACTTCCGTTGTGGATGCGGATGTTGTCATTTCCTTTCAGACCCTTGATCGCAGACCCGGGGACTACTCCCCGGGAGGTGATGTTGAACACGTGAATCCTGTGTAAAATGGCATCACCCACATAGATCTGGTTCCCGATACGGTTGATGCCGGCAGGGTAACCCAGGTTCGACGCGATGATCTGAAATTCCCATTGATCGTCCGTGCCCCTGATCAGCTTCACCAGGCTGGCCCGCCTGAGCCTCAATATTTTCTCGGCCAGACTGCCCCTTTTCCCGGAGTCGTTCACAAAATAGATCTCCCCACCGGGCCCTGAGACAAGTGCGTTGGGCGAATGCTGAGCGGCGGTTTGTATCCATTCCATGAATTCAAGGGTGTCTCCGCTCACCCGGTAAATGAGTATGGGATGATGATCGGGCTCATCTTCATGGCTGATCACGTAAAGCAAATGGCCATCCAGGTAAATTCCATGTGGCCTGAATTTCAATCCGGCCGGTTCATTCTGTCTGGACAATACCTTCCGCTGGCCTGTGACCAGGTTCAGGGATTCGATCTCCCCGTAAGGTTGATGAATTTCCCTTCGGCCGGTACATGAAATCAGCAGCCGGGGCAATCCCTGAAGGGAGTCCAAAACCATGTCTTCTGGTCCGGGTCCGACTTCTATTCTCTGGGTGATGTAGCCGTTCCCTTCAGGAATTCTCTGGCAATCCTGGATACCCAGGGCAGCCAGAGAGATCACTGTAAAAAAAATAAAGCCTTTCATATGGTTAAATATAAGCAACCCGATGGTCAAAACATTCATCTTATGAAAAAAGAAAAGCATTCGGCACATGAAACCAATTGGATTGTTGATGATGATGGCCCTGATGGCCTCCTGTGCGAAGGAGAACATGGGACCGGAAAACCTGGGTAAAAATGTGGGCATTGTAGGTACATGGATTGAAGAATCTGATATGTCCCTCCCGGTCCCTGAAGACTCCACCACCAGGCTGATCCGTTCGGAAGAGCTGGATCAGTTCAGGTATGGATTTTCCATTAAGGAAGATGGTACATTTCTGGAGCGGAAGAATGCGGGCTGGTGTGGAACACCTCCCATATCCTTTGAAAATTTCGAAGGAACCTGGTCAGCACTATCCGACAGCCTGTTGCAGATTACCGTGGGTTACTGGGGCGGGACGATGAGTTACCAGATAAGGATTGTTTCACTGGCCAAGGAGACCCTGAGAATCCGGTATCTGTATGCGGAAAGCCTGACCGATACAAAATAGGTGCGTATCCGATATTTGTTATATATTCGCCTTCCTGAACTGATCCAATGGAACGCGAAACTTTCTTTCACTTTATCTGGGCTTGGGTTGCCCTGGGATTTCTGGCCTTCATTCTCCTTCTTTTTGTAACGGCACCCTATGGCCGGCACACCCGGAAGGACTGGGGACCCAGCATACCCAACCGGGTGGGCTGGATCATCATGGAATTTCCCTCCTTGCTGATATTTATCCTTGCTTTTTTACTGGGACCCAATGGAATTCAGCCGGTAACCTGGATCTTTTTTATCCTGTACGTCTTCCATTATAGCAATCGATCCATCCTATGGCCGCTGAGAACCCGTACTACCGGGAAACAGATGCCACTGGTGGTGGCTTTGATGGCCGTAAGCTTTAACCTGGTCAACGGCTTCATTAACGGATACTACTTTTCTTCTTACCCAAGGGTGTATACCTGGAGCTGGCTGGTGGATATCCGGTTTATTCTGGGGATCATCATCTGGGGAATGGGGGTTTTTGTCAACTGGTGGTCGGATCAGATCCTTCTCAACCTGAGAAAAGGGGGAAAGAAGGGGTATTTTATTCCCCGGGGTGGATTGTTCAGGTGGGTATCCTGTCCAAATTTCATGGGAGAGTTGCTGGAATGGACCGGGTTTGCCATCCTGACATGGAGCCCGGCGGCACTTGCTTTTGCCCTGTGGACCTTCTTCAACCTGGTGCCCAGGGCGCTGGACCACCACAAATGGTACAGGTCCACATTCCCTGAATATCCAAAGGAAAGAAAGGCGATTGTTCCCTGGCTAATTTAAATTGTTCCCTGGATTCTCCAGGATTCTCTCTTTGATCCAGTTCCGTGCGTTCACAAATGCTTCCAGCCAGGGGCTTGCTTCATCATTCCTGCGCTGTTCCGGGTAATAAGCGCACTGCCATGGCATATAGGCCCGCTCCAGATGTGGCATCATGGCCAGGTGCCGGCCATCGGCCGAGCTGAGTGCAGCCACATCCAGGTCCGACCCGTTGGGGTTGGCAGGGTAGGTGGAGTGGCTGTATTTTGCAGCGATCCGATACTCCTTCTCCTGCAGGGGCAGGCTGAATCTTCCTTCGCCATGGGCCACCCAGGCGCCCAGGGTCATTCCTTCCAGACTTTTTAGCATCACCGAATTGTTGGCGGGTATATCCAGTGAAAGGAAAGCCGATTCGAATTTCCCCGAGGCGTTGTGCAGCATACGGGGGGGCGCTGTATGTTCCGGGACCACCAGGTTCAGTTCGATCATCAGCTGGCAGCCATTACAGATTCCCAGGCTGAGGGTGTTTTCCCGGGTATAGAAATTCTCAAGGGCGATCCTTGCTTTCTTGTTGTACTTAAAGGCACCGGCCCATCCCTTGGCCGACCCCAGCACATCTGAGTTTGAGAATCCCCCCACGAAAACGATCATCTGAACCTCTTCGAGGGTTTCCCTGCCGGCAATCAGGTCGGTCATGTGCACATCTTTTACATCAAAGCCGGCCAGGTACAGCGCATAGGCCATTTCGCGATCCCCGTTCACCCCCTTTTCACGTATAATGGCAGCCCTTATCCCGGTTTCTGAACGCCGGCCGGGATCGATAGTCAGGCTTGCGAAGCTTCCCGCGAACGCTCCCAGGTTCAGGTTCAGGGCATGGTCTTTGTAATGGTCGAATCGTTCCCTGGCCAGGGATGCCCTGGTCTGCTTCCTGTCCAGCAGATAGGAAGTCCGGAACCAGAGGTCGCGGAAATGATCAATAGGAAGGTTCTGAACCGAATCCACCGTTCTTAACTGGATCTCTCTCTCTTCGATGGGCCTTCCGATCACATGGTGATGGATTCCCTGGCTTTCAAAAAGCGCAGTGATTTCATGTGCATGCTGCACCTGGATCACCACTGCCGGTTTCTCACTGAACAGCACCGGGATCACTTCACCCCGGATGCCCGAAATATCAACTTCCAGTCCACCCGAGGTATTGGAAAAGCACATCTCCATCAAAGCGGTGATCAGTCCGCCGGCCGAAATGTCATGCCCGGCGATTATCCGGCCCTCAAAGATGAGCGATTGCAGCAGGTTAAATACCCTGACAAAGTAGGCGGCATCTTTCACTGTCGGGGCCTCGTTGCCCAGCCGGCCCATGTGCTGGGCAAAGGAGCTTCCTCCGAGTTTGAAATCATCTGACGAGAAGTCAATGTAAATAACCCGGGATTTGGGATCGTTTACCAGTACGGGCTCTACGATCTTCCGGATATCGCTTACCTCTGCAGCGGCAGAAATGATCAGGGTACCGGGTGCATAAACCACCTGGTCGTCGTATTTCTGGGTCATGGAGAGGGAGTCTTTCCCTGTGGGAATATTGATTCCAAGCTCTACTGCAAAATCGCTGGCAGCACTGACAGCTTTGTACAACCTGGCATCTTCCCCCTCATTCTTACAGGGCCACATCCAGTTGGCCGAAAGGGAGATGCTCCTGATCCTTTGGGGCATGGGGGCCCAGACCAGGTTGGTGAGAGCTTCGGCGATGGCCAGTATGCTCCCTGCACCGGGATCTACCAAGCCGGCCACGGGGGCGTGACCGATGGATGTAGCGTAGCCTTTTACACCGCGATAATCCAGCGCTACGGCACCCAGGTTGTTGAGCGGCAGTTGCAGGGGGCCTGCACACTGCTGGCGTGCGATCTTTCCTGTGACGGACCGGTCCACCTTGTTGGTGAGCCAGTCTTTACAGGCCACAGCTTCGAGCTGCATGACGCCTTCCAGGTATTGGGAGAGGGAGGTTGAATCAATCTCTATCTCTTTGTATGAACCATCCACGGAGTGATCCTCCATGATGGTCTGCGGGGGTTTCCCGAACATATCTGTAAGTTCCAGGTCCATGGGCCTCTCACCCGTTTTTTGGTTGAGGAAGACAAACCGGTGGTCACCTGTAATCTCACCGATGATATAAATGGGTGCCCGTTCGCGGTTTGCAATGCAGACCAGTTCATCCACATCTTCCGGCTTGATGACCAGTCCCATACGTTCCTGGGACTCATTGCCGATAAGTTCCCTGGCCGAGAGGGTGGGGTCACCCAGGGGTAGTTTATCCAGGTAGATGATTCCACCGGTGGCCTCTACCAGTTCGGACAAACAGTTCAGGTGGCCCCCGGCCCCGTGGTCATGGATGCTCACCACAGGATTTCTTCCCGATTCGGCCATGGCCCGGAGGGCATTGTAAACCCTTTTCTGCATTTCCGGGTTGGCCCGCTGAACCGCATTCAGTTCAATGGCATTTTCAAATTCACCGGTATCCACCGAGGAGACAGCGCCGCCTCCCATCCCGATGCGGTAATTGTCACCCCCCAGCAGGACCACCACATCCCCCTTTTCCGGAATGGCTTTTTCAGCATCGGACCAGTTGCCAAAACCAATCCCGCCGGCCAGCATGATCACCTTGTCATACCCGTACTTTCTACCCTGTTCACTGTGTTCAAAAGTAAGAAGGCTCCCGCAGATCAGGGGTTGTCCGAATTTGTTCCCGAAATCACTGGCCCCGTTGGAAGCCTTGATCAGGATCTCATCGGGAGTCTGGTAGAGCCAGGGCCTTTCCGGCATGGCATCCTGCCATTTTCTGGTGTCATCCATCCTGGGGTAGGAGGTCATGTAAACCGCCGTCCCTGCCATGGGTATGGCTCCCTTTCCTCCGGCGATCCGGTCCCGGATTTCTCCCCCTGTACCTGTGGCGGCACCGTTGAAGGGTTCAACGGTGGTTGGAAAATTGTGTGTCTCTGCTTTCAGGGAGAGCACGGTCCGGATATCATTCACCCGGAAATAGTCGGAACGGTCCTGGCGCGGCGGCGCGAATTGTTCGATGACAGGCCCTTCCACAAATGAGCAGTTGTCCTTGTATGCCGATATCACCAGGTTGGGATTGGTACGGGTGGTTCTCTTGATCAGCTGAAACAGGGAGGATTCCTTCTTTTCTCCATCAATAATAAAGGTGCCGTTGAAAATTTTATGCCTGCAGTGTTCGGAGTTCACCTGTGAAAATCCAAACACTTCGCTGTCGGTGAGGTTCCGTCCGATCCTATCACTCACCCCTTCAAGGTATTCGATCTCATCGGCATTCAGAGCCAGGCCTTCTTTGGCATTATAGGCCGCGATGTCGG
Organism: uncultured Bacteroides sp.; assembly: GCA_964453785.1. Lineage (GTDB taxonomy): Bacteria > Bacteroidota > Bacteroidia > Bacteroidales. The sequence continues at coordinate 68,257 of CAYVRK010000002.1, read as the reverse complement.
AAATCTCCATCACTGGTTCCGGTTCCTTCCCGATGGTAAAAAGGGACTGGTCAAGCCCTTCATAGCGTGCCTGCAGCATGGGATCGCAGGTGGCATCTTTCCCGGGTACTTTAAAGAACTCTTCAATCCGACGGATCCCGGCAATACCCATATTTTCTGCGATTTCCACGGCATTGGTGCTCCAGGGTGTGATCATCTCCCTGCGGGGTCCCACGAAAATACCATCCAGCTTGTCATCTTGAATACAGGTGGCCTGGTCAAACAGCCATTCCAGCTTCTTCATGGTATGTTCATCAAGCTCTGAGGAGGTTTCCAATGCGATGATCCGTTGATCGCGGACACTGAAGAAATAGATCATTTTTGTCTGTTTAAGTGATCCCCTGCGGAGACGATGTAAAGATAATTGATCTGTTGGATGATTGAAGAGTTTTTTATCATTGGGAAGGATTGTCTATATTTAGAAAAACTAAATCTGACCAAGCAATGAGCCAACCGAATTTGATTAAGCTTTACGAAAAAAGTTTCGCTGAAAACTGGGACCTGCCTGCCCTTTCCGATTACAATGGAGGTTCCTACACCTATGGAGAGGTTGCCATTCAGGTAGCCCGGTTGCACCTGTTGTATGAGGGCCTGGGTATTAAAAAAGGAGACAAAGTGGCTGTTTTCGGGAAGAACTCAGCCAACTGGTGCATTGCATCCATGAGTGTGTTTACCTACGGGGCCGTTGTTGTACCCATCCTGTCGGATTTCAGACCGTCTGATGCCCATTCCATCGTGAACCATTCCGATTCGGTAATGCTCCTCGTGGACAGGCAGATCATGGCAAGCCTCTCGGAAGATGAAATGAAGCATGTGAAGGCATTGCTGGCCCTGGATGATTTTCAGATTCTTTCAGAAAAACCTTCAAAGCTGTTTACAAGGACATTTGACCAGGTGGATGAGCTATTCCGGAAGAAATATGAGGGTGGGCTCAAACGTGAACACATCAGGTATGCAGAGGTTGACAACGGGGAAGTGGCGCAGATAAATTATACATCGGGGACTACCGGATTCAGCAAGGGAGTGGTTCTTTCTGCCAGGAGCCTGGCGGGCAATGTGGATTTCGCCATGCGGTCCATCGAATTGAATGCGGGCGAAAAAATGCTTTCCATTATTCCTCTGGCCCACTGTTATGGCTGTGCGTTTGATTTCCTGTTTCCCCTGGCAGTAGGTGTTCATGTGACCATCCTGGGGAAAATCCCGGCCACACCGGTTATCCTGAAAGCATTTTCGGAGATCCGGCCTCACCTGATCCTGTTTGTACCCATCTTTTTCGAAAAGCTATATAAGAAGAAGGTCCTGCCCACTTTGCATAAGGGATCCATGAAGGTGCTCACTAAAATTCCGGGTATCAACGGGGTTATATACGGGGCCATCAGGAAGAAATTGGTCGAGTCATTCGGAGGCAGATTCAGGGAGGCCGTTCTGGGAGGTGCTGCACTGGGCAATGAAGTGGAGGATTTTATGACAAAGATCAAATTCCCTTTTACCATCGGCTATGGGATGACTGAATGCGGTCCCCTGATCTCTTATGAAGGGCATGCCACCACAAGAAAAGGGTCCAGCGGAAAGATTCTCGATTTCATGGAACTGAAGATCGATTCAGCCGATCCGTACAATGAAGCCGGTGAGATCCTTGTGAAAGGAGATAACCTGATGGAAGGATATTACAAGAACAAGGAGGCCACCAAAGAGACCATTGATGCCGAGGGGTGGTTGCATACGGGGGACCTGGGCGTTACCGACGAGGATGGATTTATCTACATCAAGGGGAGGAGCAAAAGCATGCTGCTGGGCTCGTCCGGTCAGAATATTTATCCCGAGGAGATTGAGTCCAAGCTGATCAACCTTCCTTACATCAGTGAAGCAGTGGTCCTGATGAACAGTGATCACCGCCTTGAAGCACTTGTTTTTCCCGATGCGGAGCAGGTAAGTGCCGATGGGGTTGAGGGCGAACTGGCAGCCAAAATGGAGGAGAACCGCAAGGCTGTGAACCAACAGCTGGCGGCTTATGAAACCCTGATAAAGATCCACATTCGCGATTCCGAATTCGAGAAGACCCCCAAAAGAAGCATCAAGCGGTTCCTGTATACACTTGAGGAGTAAGACAGTTGCTTCTTGCGGAGCAGGTCTGGCCCGGGGTCAGAACCTGGATGTCCCTTTATACACCTTCGAGTCAGCGACGGGTACCAGGTATCCTGAATAGCTTACCCGCCCGGGCCAGTTGGAACTGACTGTGGCATCGGCCCGGCCATCAGAAAACACCGACATGGTTATATCGTAATGCCCCATCGTGCTGCGGATGTTGTAAGAGATGTTGTAGGTGCTGTTTTTTTCATTCAGGGAAACCTTGTAATTGGAGATGGGCCCCTCTACGGTGATCCCACCGACCCCGTTGAGGCCTGCATATTGATTGCTTCCAATCTGTATCACACCGCTGATTGAATCAATGGCCAGAAAATTGATCATGGAAGATACGGTAACCATATTGCCCTGCTTGTCCCTGAGATGGTCCGCCTCCAGCACGAATTGCTGGTATTCAATCATAAGGCCAACCAAAGCCGCTTTTTTGGCAGCCTCCCCGGCCTGCTGCTCTTTTTTCAATTCCTTTTGCAGTTGCTTTTGCTCCTTTTTGCTCAGTTCCTGTCCCTGGGAATATGCGGATACAGCCAAAATAAGAGCCAGAAGTGTGCATATCAATTTTTTCATTTCACCTTGTTTAAAATATTATTGCAGAATGATTGGAATACAAATAATACAATGATTGTGCCACAAATTTAAAATACAGCACCATTTTTTTCATGATATGTGTAACATCTAAGCGAGGAGAGTGTTATAGATCCGGTGGTTCTCCCCGTCAAAAACCACAAAAGTGACCTCCTCAATGAAGCCGGAATTTTCGAGGAAATCCTCTACTGTTGCTATGGCGATCTCAGCTGCAAGCTGCTTGGGAAATCCATAGACACCGGTGGAAATGTTGGGGAAAGCAATGGTTTTAATCTGGTGGTGGACGGCCAGCTCAAGGCTGGTACGGTAACACATTTGAAGCAGTTCAGGCTCTTCCCTGGTCCCGCCTTTCCAGACGGGGCCCACCGTATGGATCACGTATTTGGCAGGAAGATTGAATCCTCCGGTGATTTTTGCGTGTCCGGTGCTGCATCCATTCAGTTCCCTGCATGCATCCTGCAATTCCGGACCTGCTGCCCGGTGAATGGCCCCATCCACACCGCCTCCCCCCAGCAGGGAGGTGTTGGCAGCGTTCACTATGGCGTCAACACGCAGTCGGGTGATATCACCCCTGAAAAGCCGGACCTTTGCAGTCATGATTAATTCATCCCCCGCACCTGGGCTCCGAATGCCTTTTCAAAAGCCCTGGCCAGGTTCATCATTGAATTGTCAATTTGTTTGTCAGTCAGGGTTTTATCTTCATCAAGCAGGGTAAAGGTCAGGGCATAGGATTTCTTGCCCTTCTGGATTTTTTCTCCTTCATACACATCAAAAAGGGCAACCTGTCTGAGCAGTTTCTTCTCAGTTTTAAAGGCCAGTTTCCGGAGAGACTCAAACGTCACTTCGCGGTCCAGCAGAAGTGAAAAATCACGGGTTACCACCTGGAACCTGGGCAGGGGTCTGAATAGGATCCTGTGACCGGACAGGATACCAAGGACCAGATCCCAGTTAAATTCTGCGGCAAATACATCCTGCTTGATATCGAACTGTTTGAGAAGGGATGGGGCCACCTTGCCGAATTCAACAATGGGTTCACTCCCTGACAGATAGACCTGGCTCTCGGAATAGGCATCATACTTCCCGCCCATTGTTTCCAGGGCAAGGGGATCAATTCCAATCTTGACCAGGGTGCTTTCCACATACCGTTTCAAGGTTGAAAATGTGGATTCGGAGGCAGCCTGTATCCAGTTTCCGGGAGTGGATTTACCGGAAAGGAAGATCCCCATATGCAACACTTCATCAAAGCGGTCCAGGAGATTACGTCTGCCCGCTTCGGCTTGAAAAAAATAGCAATACCCAAATTCATAGAGCTTCAGATTGGGATGCTTCCGGTTGATGTTGTAGGCGACGGCTTCCAATCCCCCGAACAAAAGGTTCTTGCGCATATGCGAAAGGTCCTGGCTGAGGGGGTTGAATATGCGTACAGCGCTTGGATCCTCCACCTCATCCCTGTCATGGTAGGCAGCCTTGGTAAGCGAGTTGGATTTCATCTCATAAAATCCATTGGCAGTAAGCAGGTCCGACACCAGGTGGATCACCTTTTCTTTGTCGGGTTTGTCCGAATAGGAGAGGGTGGACCGCAGTCCGGATCCGATCTCCACCCGGTTGAATCCGTAAATCCGCAGGATCTCCTCGATCACATCTGCTTCCCGCTGGACATCCACCCGGTAGGGGGGGATACGCAACAACATTCCTTTTTCATTCCGGAATTCCACTACAATTTCAAGCGATTCGAGTATGGATTGGATGGTGTCCGGTTCCAGGTGGTTGCCAACGAGCCTGTCCACATTGGAAAAGAGGATTTCCACCCGGACATCCTGTACCGGTTTGGGATAGACATCCACTACTTCGGAAGAGATGGTGCCTCCGGCAATTTCCCTGATTAGCTGGGCAGCCCGTTTCAGGGCCCAGACCGTATTGTTCGGATCGGAACCGCGTTCAAACCTGAAGGATGCATCGGTGCTCAGAACATGATGTTTGGAGGATTTCCGGATGTATACCGGGTCGAAACATGCCGACTCCAGGAAAATGTCCCGGGTGGATTCGGTTACACCGGATTTGATCCCCCCGAATACGCCGGCGATGCACATGGCCTCTTCCCGGTTGCAGATCACCAGGTCAGATCCCAGCAGGATACGTTCCTGTCCATCGAGGGTGGTGAATCTGGTGCCTTCGGGCATGGTCCTGACGATGACCTTGTTTCCTGTTACCCTGGCATCAAATGCATGGAGCGGCTGACCCGATTCATGAAGCACAAAATTAGTGATGTCCACCACGTTGTTAATGGGGGTCTGCCCGATGGAACGGAGCCGGTTCTGCAGCCAGCGGGGGCTCTCCTGTATGCTAACTCCGCTGATGGTCAACCCGGAATAACGTTTGCATCCTGCTGTTTCATCAATTTCAATGTCCACTTCAAGATCGTGGCTGTCAATGCTGAATGTGTTCAGCGGGGGTTTGGTGAGGGTGACTTTTTCCTTTTGGCTGAAAAATGCTGCCAGGTCCCTGGCCACTCCCAGGTGTGAGGCAGCGTCAATGCGGTTTGGTGTAAGCCCGATCTCAAAGACCGTGTCCGTTTCAATCCGGAAGTAATCTGCTGCCGGAAGACCTGTTGCTGCCTCCTGATCTAGGACCATGATCCCTGCGTGGGAGGTGCCCAGTCCCAGTTCATCTTCAGCGCAGATCATCCCTTCGGAAAATTCTCCCCTGATCTTTGTTTTTTTAATTGTAAAACCTTCATCAGCGGGGTAAAGTGTTGTTCCCACCAGGGCCACCGGGACCTTCTGACCGGCCTTCACGTTGGGAGCGCCACAAACAATCTGTACCGGTTCCTCCAGACCCACATCCACAGTGGTTACGGATAGTTTATCCGCATTGGGATGCTTGCTGCAGGTAAGCACCTCTCCGATCACCACCCCTTCCAGTCCACCTCTGACCGACTGAAAAGTTTCCATCCCTTCCACCTCAAGTCCTATGTTTGTGAGGATGTCACTCAGCTCTGCTGCAGGAACATCGATGGGCATATAAGTCTTCAGCCAGTTATAGGAAATTTTCATGAATCAAATCATTTGTCCTGAAGGTGCAAAAGTAGTGCTTTTAGGTCACGATCGCAACTGCTGTTTCACCTGTTCAAAGAGCAGGGTCTGGACTTCCGGATAGGTAAGTTTGCCGGGTAAAACCTCACCCATTTGAATCTCACCTATTTCATGCTCAAGGAAGGCTTCCCTTTCAAGAACCTCGGCCCTGTACAAACGTCCATACTCGGTTTTACTTCCCACGGTCACCTGGTAGTCACAGAGATATTCAAGACTGGATTGAATCGTTCCGGTTTCTTCGTAGAGTTCCCTCAAAGCAGCCTGGCCGGGTGTCTCCCCGGCTTCAATATGTCCGGCAGGCATCTCCCAGGTCATGCGCTGGCGGTGTTTTACAAAAATCCACAAACCCTCCTGTCTGGCCCCGATCACCACGTAGGTCAGCTTTTCCTCAGAGACACTTTCCGGGGGGAGTATCCGTGTTGTGACTGTAGTCATTCCTGGTTCATCCGGACAGTAAATTTAGCAGAATCGTTCGAAGAAACGATTGTTATAGTTTTTACATATTTTTGTAGACTTATTGAATTACTATGCAGAACAAACCATTGATACTGGTCACCAACGATGACGGAATTGAAGCGAAGGGCCTTAAGTCTCTGATAAATATAGCCATGGAGTTCGGAGAAGTGGTGGCCATCTCCTCACAGATACCCATGTCGGGGATGTCACATTCCATCACCATCAAGGTGCCTTTGCGGGTCAGCCTGATTGAAGAGATTCCCGGATTGAAATTGTACCTGACCACCGGGACCCCGGTGGACGGGGTGAAGCTGGCTTTCCACAGCCTGCTGGGAAGAATGCCCGACCTGGTGCTTTCAGGGATCAACCATGGCTCCAACTCCTCATCAAGTATCCTCTATTCGGGGACCATGGGAGCGGCTATGGAGGGAGCCATCAACCACATACCCTCCATGGGATTTTCATTGCTGAGTTATGATCCGGATGCGGATTTTGGTGCGGCAGAACATGTGGCCAGGAATCTGATCCGCAAGGTAATTGGAAATGGATTGCCCGAAGGGATCTGCCTCAATGTAAATGTTCCTGACGTGGCTGTGAAAGAGTTGAAGGGAATCCGTATCTGCACTCAGGCCAATGGCTACTGGAAAGAGGAATTTCAAAAGCGGAAAGATCCCATTGGTAAGGAGTATTACTGGCTTACCGGATTTTTTCACAACCGGGAACCCGAGGGAGGGGGATTGGGAACCGATGAGTGGGCGCTTGAAAAACATTATGCATCAGTGGTACCTGTCAAAACCGATTTAACAGCCCACGCAATGATTGAGACCTTAAAATCCTGGGAAAATACCGAATGAAATATGTCTAAAAAGAGGTTTGACACCGTGCTTACCGGGCTTATCCCGGGTCTGGTTCTCCCACTGGCCACCTTGCTGATCATCTGGACAGTCAGATACGAAGGCGGACTGAAAGATTTTCTTACGTCTTTTCAGAGGATTCAAATGCTCAGTAAAGTGCTGTCTCTTTCTACCATTCCCAACCTGCTGCTTTTCTTTCTTTTTATCTGGACCGATCGTACTTTCTCGGCAAGGGGAGTTATCTTTGCCACATTGGTGGTGGCCATGGTCATGCTGGTTCTTAAATTTGCCTGAATTCCATGAAGTATTTCCTGATAGCCGGTGAAGCATCCGGAGACCTGCACGCTTCAAACCTCATGAAGCACCTGATCGTCCACGATCCGGAAGCCGAGTTCCGCTTCATGGGGGGGGATCTGATGGAGGATATTTACCCGGGCCTGGTGATGCATTACCGGGAAACCAACTACATGTTCGCTGATGTCTTCCTTCACCTTGGGAAGATATTGAGGAATATCCGCAGGATCAAAAATGAACTGGAAAGCTGGCAACCCGATGTGGTCATTCCTCTAGATTACTGGGGTTTCAATGGAAGAATTACAGCTTTTGCATGGTCCAAAGGGCTCAGGGTTTACTATTTTATCACCCCGAAAGTCTGGGCCTGGAATAAGAAACGCGTCTACAAACTTCAGAAATATACCAGGAGATTGTTTGTGATCCTGCCCTTCGAAGTACCCTTTTTCAGGAAGTATCAAATGAAGGTGGAGTATTTCGGCAATCCACTGGTGGATGGGGTGAGCCAGTTTCTGGAAGGGTTCCGGGGAGTGGACCCATGGAAGGCATCTCAGGGACTGGACCACCGTCCTGTGGTTGCACTGCTGGCCGGATCGCGCAGAAAGGAGATCCGGGGAATGCTTCCGGCAATGGTCAAGGTGGCAGCGTATCATCCGCAATACCAGTTTGTGGTGGCAGGGGCCCCCTCCATCGAACCTGATTTCTATGTCCCCTGCCTGGAGGGTACAGGGGTAGCTATAGTTCACGGAGAAACATACGGACTGCTTGCCTCGTCTTTTGCAGGAATGGTCACCTCCGGGACAGCAACCCTGGAAGCGGCACTTTTTAAAGTTCCCCAGGTGGTCATGTACCGCACAAGCTCCTTTTCCTATGCCATTGCAAAACAATTGGTAAAGATTAATTTTATAAGTCTGGTAAACCTGATTCTGAACAGGGAACTGATCAAGGAGGTCATCCAGAAAAACATGGTAAAAGCGTCGGGTTCAGAGCTTGCCAGGATCCTGGAAAACCGGGAATACCGTGACGGAATACTGGATGGTTACAGGGAGTTGGAAGGTATGTTGGGCGATCCCGGCGTGGCGGACAGGATTGCAAAGCGAATGGTAGATATCATAACAGAAGAAGATCATGCGTAGTTGGCTTACAGCAGTGTTGGTAATGATTCAGGTTGCGGCAACGGCCCAGTCTGTCCGGATTGGATTGTACCAGGAGAATCTGGTGAAAAAGGCAGTGGTCTACTGTTCATCGGGAAGCTACTCCCTGGTTTCGGATGGTGCATCCCTGGGTACCCTGGAAGAAGGGGATATCCTTTACCTGACCCTTGAGGAGGGAAAGATCAGGGTGCTTGATGCGGACACCGATTTTGGTCAGGTGGACGATCTGGAGTTGAAGGCTCTTTCATTGAATGCTGCTTTCCGTATCAGACCCATCCAGCCTGAACTGGATTCCAGGATCTTTGACGATAACCTGCTTGTTTCAGCTGACCAGCGTTTTCTCACATTGGTGAACCAGGTGGATATGGACAAGTACCTGGCCGGCGTTGTGGAAACCGAAACCGGCTCCTCTGCAACAAAGGAATTCTACAAAGCCCAGGCTGTGCTCTGCAGAACCTACGCCATCAAACATCTTGACAGGCATTCCGCAGAGGGCTTCTCCCTGTGTGACGGAACCCATTGCCAGGCTTATAAAGGGAAGAGCACCTACAACCCGGAGATCCTTGAAGCGGTCCTGGAGACCACACACATGGTGGCGGCGGACTATAATTACAAGCTGATTACGGCGGCTTACCACTCCAACAGCGGGGGACAAACACAGCGGGCATCGGATGTCTGGGTCTCCGATGTGGATTACCTGCAGTCGGTGGTGGATCCCTATTCGCTGAATCAGCCCAATGCCAAGTGGAGCGATACCATTTCTTTCGACGACTGGAAGGCATACCTGAAAAAGAACGGAATGAAATCGGTGGACAGGATTCCCAAGGAGATCATTTACGTGGAACAGATGCGGCGAAAGAAAAATTTTATTCTTGATAAAGATACCCTGCGAATGACCAAGATCAGGGAAGACTGGGGGTTCAGGTCTTCTTTCTTTGATATGTTTCCTGAAGGAGATTCCATCCTGGTATGGGGGAAGGGGTATGGCCACGGGATCGGGATGAGTCAGGAAGGTGCCATGAAAATGGCCAGGGACGGATTCACTTACCAGGATATCCTGCAATTTTATTTTCTCAATATCCGTTTGATGGACTACAGGGACCTTCCGGCATCGAGCCTGCCGCCGGTCAGCCTGGAACAATAACAGATCCCCATGTGGACGCTTTTTAAGAAGGAAATAGATGGTTTTTTCAGCAGCCTGACCGGATATGTGGTGATCGTTGTTTTCCTGCTGACCAACAGTGCATTCATCTGGCTGTTCAGAAATCCCATGAATGTGATAGAGAACGGGTATGCAACCCTGGATTCATTGTTCTCCCTGGCTCCATGGATTTTTCTTTTCCTGGTGCCTGCCATCACCATGAGAATGATCTCCGAGGAGAAACGCACCGGGACACTGGATCTGCTCTACACGAGGCCGGTGAATGAGGTGCAGATTATCATGGCCAAATTTCTTGCATCATGGGTTCTGGTATTGCTTTCACTGGTACCCACCCTGGTCTGGTTCTGGTCCCTTTACAGGATGGGGAGCCCTGTGGGTAACCTGGATATGGCCGGAACCTGGGGTTCCTACATCGGATTGTTTTTCCTGGGAGGTATTTATGCATCCATAGGGATATTTGCATCTTCGCTGACTGAAAACCAGATTGTCTCTTTTATTCTGGCAGTTGTTCTTTCTTTTCTCATGTTCAGAGGATTTGAATTCCTGGGAGACAGTGCCGGGTCGGGGAAGAATGCCCTGCTGATCAGCAGGGCCGGAATTGCATACCATTACAGTTCCATGAGCAGGGGGGTGCTTGATTCCCGGGACATCCTCTATTTCCTGATGGTGGTGGGATTGTATACCCTTGGGGCCAGAACCGTGCTGCAAAAGCGCAACTGGCAACCAAGACACCTCAGGGGGATTGCCATTGTTCTGGCAGCCGTGATCCTCTTGTCACTGATTTCGAGCATGAAGTTTTTCCGGATTGACCTCACTTCAGAAAAGAAGTATACCCTTGCCCAAACCTCCAGGCAGAAGCTGAGAGACCTTGACGGGGTGGTATTGATAAGGATCTACCTGGAGGGGGAGATGCCTTCAGAGTTTATCAACTTCAGGAATCAAATTGAGGACCTGTTGGATGAATGCAGGGCATATGCCGGGGAAAACCTGCAGTTCGAATTTGTTAACCTCTATGATGAACCTGATGAGGAGCTCCGCAACCGGATGATCGGGGAGCTGTACGACCAGGGTTTGCAGGTGACCAGCATCCAGGTGAAGGACAAAGAGGGCGGATCCACGGCTAGAATCCTTTTCCCCGGGGCCATGGTCTCCTACGGGGACCTGACCCTGCCTGTAAACCTCCTGAAGAACAACCCTGCACTTTCTCATGAAATGAACCTGAATAACTCCATTCAGACCCTGGAGTATGAATTCATGAGGGCCATTCACAGCCTTACCCTTGAAGAAGTGCCGCGGATTGCCTTTATAGAGGGTCATGGGGAACTGGACTCCATGCAGACCCATAGCCTCATGAACGAATTGAAGAATTTCTTCCAGGTGGACAGGGGAACTATCCATGGAAACCTGGAGGCAATCCTGAACTACAAAGCACTGATCATTGCCCGGCCCCTGAGACCATTCAGTGATGCCGATAAATTTGCTATTGACCAGTACATCATGCGGGGCGGGAAGGTGCTCTTTTTCCTTGACCCGGTAAATCCTTTTGCAGACAGTCTGACGGGTGGTACCACCGTTGCCCTGGCCAACCAGGTGGGACTGGAAGACATGCTTTTTAAGTACGGTATAAGGATCAACTACAATCTGGTGGCAGACCTTCAATGCAACCCCGTACCGGTGAACATGGCATCCACCGGTGAACAGGCCCGCTTCACCCTGATGCCGTGGGTATACCATCCCCTTCTCTCAGGGAATCCTGCTCACCCGGTGACACGCGGTTTAAATTATGTAAAAAGCGAATTTGCCAGTTCCATCGATACGGTTGGAGATGGCCGGCCCGGTTTGAAAAGGACCATCCTGTTGGCTACCTCCTCCGCGAGCAGGGAAAGAAATGTTCCGCTCTACATCAGCATGGAAGAAGTTACCCTGCAACCTGACCCTGCCCTGTACACCGCATCGCAACTGCCTGTGGCCATCCTGGAGGAAGGCAGCTTCCCCTCTTTTTACAAGAACTATCCGGTTCCCAAAGGGGTATATCCGCAGGATTCAGAGGTAGTCCCCGAGAGTGTTCCCACCTCCATCCTGGTGGTGTCGGACGGGGATATTCCTGCCAATGAAGTGCGTTTCGATCAGGGTGTTTACAGGGCGCAGCCACTGGGTTATGACAGGTATTCCAGACAGACATTCGGAAACCTTGAATTTATCATGAATGTGATCAACCAGATGACCGACCAAACGGGGATCATGGAACTCAGGTCGAGGGAGTTCAAACTTCGTCTGCTGAACAGGGAGATAACGGGAGTGAAGGAGCAGGCATTGAAATGGAAGCTGGTCAATACCATTGCACCTTTGCTGCTGGTGATCGTCGCCGGAATGGTCGTTTTTTTCCTGAGAAAAAAGAGATACAGCCAATCGTATGCAGCATCGTAGGTACATAGGGTTGGTGGTTTCAGTTCTCCTGATTGGGGCCATCCTGCTGGTTTTCATTGATCCCTGGGGTTCGCTGCGAAAGGAGAGCCGCAGGATCAGTCTTCAGAACCACTCCGGGATCGACAGGATTATTCTGTCCGATGCTTATGATTCCATAGGGTTGGAAAAGAGGGACAATGCCTGGTATATTTCAGGTGAAGAATCCGCAAACCAGGTGGCAGTTGAAAATCTGTTATATGCAGCTGAAAAGCTTCAGATCGTTTCCATATACGCCGGCACTCCTGAGGGCGACCGGAAATTGGAACGGAATGTCAGGTTCTATGACGGGAAGAAACTGGTGTTGAATGATCATATGGGAACAGTGGAAAACCGGTTTATGGTGAAATCGGAACGTTCTGACCAAATCTTCAGTGTCTCCATTCCAGGTTATGCCGGGCTGGACCTGAACCGCGTGTTTTCATGTCATCCAAACCATTACAGGGAGTATATGCTCATTGACCTTTTGCCATCTGAAATTCTGTACATTGAGGTGGAACCAAAAGGAGAGGAACCTTTCCGATTTACCATGGATGAACAGGGCGAGATCACCTGTTCACTCCCCGACCGGGACAGCGTACTTTCACCCTTGGAACTGGATGATCTTTCCATCCGCTTGCTTTTTAGTTATTTCACCTCCATCCGGTATGAGGAACAGGCCATCGATGTGCCGTATGTTCAGAAGGAAGCGGCCAATCAGGAGAGGTGGCTGGCCAGATTGTTTGTGGAATCCCGGCAGGGAGAGACCCATTCCCTGAATGTATTTTCCATGCCCGGTGAGGGGGGAGCAAAAAACAATATGTTTTACGCCATTGTACTCCACAATGGCGATCCCCAACCGCTTGTAATAAAATACATTTACCTGGATGTCCTGATGCGTGGACTAGACAGTTACAGACCCGGGTAGTATTTTTTTTCCGTACTTCCCGGTCCTGTTGTGGCCGGCAAGGATCAGTACGCGGGATTCACGTTTTTTTTTTGTATAATTGATGGATTAATGAACCACATTTTAAAACCGCTTAACTCATGAAATTTGTAGTATCCAGTATGGAACTGTTGGATCATCTGCAGGCCATCAGTCGTGTAATCAGTTCGAAAAATACACTTCCGATCTTGGATAATTTTCTCTTCTCTCTTGAGGATGGAAAGCTGGAAATTACAGCTTCAGACCTGGAATCAACCCTGATCACACAGATTCAGCTTGAAAATACCGATGGTTCGGGAGTCATTGCACTGCCGGCACGCCTCCTTACCGACACCCTGAAGGAGTTTCCGGATATCCCGCTGACCTTTGAGATCAACACCGAAAATCTGATGATCATCATTCAGAGTGAGAATGGTAAATTCACGATCATGGGCCAGAACGGTGCCGAGTTTCCACAGATGCCCGTGATCAAAGTCGATCAAAGGCAGCAGGTTGAGATTGATCATGATGTGCTGCTTACAGGAATCAATAAGTCGCTTTTTGCCACTGCTGATGATGAGCTGCGTCCGGTCATGAACGGGATATTCATGGAGCTTTCTCCGGATGATATCACTTTTGTGGCCTCAGATGCTCACAAACTGGTTCGCTACAAAAGAACAGATGCCTCAGCCGGGAGTGCATCCAGTTTTATTCTTCCAAAAAAACCTGCATCCCTTCTGAAAAACATCCTTCCCAAGGAGGAGAATCCAGTAGCCCTGGAATTTGATGACAGGAATGCATCATTCACGCTGACCAACTACAAACTGGTTTGCAGGCTGGTGGAAGGTAACTATCCCAGTTACAATTCGGTGATACCCACTGATAATCCTTTCAAAATGACCATCGACAGACTTTCATTATACAATACCCTCAAAAGGGTATCGGTGTTCGCGAACCAGGCAAGCAGTTTGGTAAAACTATCGTTTACCGGGAACCAGCTGAATATTTCAGCCCAGGACATTGACTTTTCGATTTCCGCCATTGAACGCCTGAACTGCCAGTACGAAGGTGAGGACATGGAGATTGGATTTAAATCGACTTTTTTAATTGAGATCCTTTCCAACCTTGCATCTCCGGATGTGATTCTTGAGATGAGCGACCCCACACGGGCAGGAATCCTCTTACCAGGTGAAACAGAGAATGAACATGAAGATACCCTTATGTTACTGATGCCCATGATGATCAATGCTTAAGGGATGAAACTTAATCTGAAGAATCCCATTATCTTCTTTGATCTTGAAACTACGGGCATCAACATTGCCTCAGACAGGATCGTTGAGATTTCCTATCTGAAGGTGGAGTTGAATGGCAACGAGACCTCCAAAACCCTGCGCATCAACCCTGGAATTCCCATTCCTGAAAAGGCAACAGAAATTCATGGGATCAGGGATGATGATGTGAAAGATTCCCCAGGCTTTAATGAAGTGGCGAAAAGCATAGCCAGGGATTTTGAAGGATGTGATCTGGCGGGCTACAACTCGGTGCGGTTTGACATTCCCCTGCTGGCAGAAGAATTTCTCAGGGCCGGTGTGGATATTGACATGAAAAGGAGGAAGTTCGTAGATGTTCAGGTAATCTTCATGAAGATGGAGCCAAGGACTCTTGCTGCTGCCAGCAAGTTCTTTCTGGGGAAGGACCTGGAAGATGCCCATTCAGCCCTGGCAGACACCAAGGCCACTTATGAAGTGCTGCAGGCACAGCTCGACATGTATCCCAACCTGGAGAATGATATAGGGAAACTGGCCGAATTCTCAGCCCACAACCGCAACGTGGATTTTGCCGGAAGGATTGTCTACAACGATGATGAGGTGGAGGTGTTCAACTTTGGAAAGCACAAGGGAAAAGCTGTAAAAGATGTACTGGCACAGGACCCCGGCTATTATGGCTGGATGATGAACGGGGACTTTCCACTCTATACCAAAAAAGTGCTCACAAGCATCAAACTGAATTCCATCAAGCTTTAGTCCGATGAAGATCGTCTGTATCGGCCGCAATTATGTGGCCCATGCCCGGGAACTGAACAATGTTGTGCCCACAAAACCGGTTTTTTTTCTAAAGCCCGATTCAGCATTGGTTATCGAGAACCGTCCGTTTTTCTATCCCGACTTCTCTACCAATGTTCATCATGAACTGGAAGTAGTCATCCGGATCGACCGGTTGGGCCGGAGTATTGAAGAAAAGTTTGCCGGGCGCTATTTCAGTGAGATTGCCCTGGGTGTTGATTTCACTGCCCGTGACCTTCAGGATGAACAGAAGAAAATGGGCCTTCCATGGGAAATTGCCAAAGGGTTTGATTACTCGGCCCCTGTGAGCAGGTTCTTACCGGTATCCAGATACAAGGATATTCATAATCTCTCCTTTCATCTTGATTTGAACGGGAAGACTGTCCAGGAAGGGTCCACATCCCTGATGATTTTTTCCTATGAGAGGATCATTGCCTATGTCTCCCGGTTCATGACCTTGAAAACGGGTGACCTTATTTACACGGGGACTCCGGCAGGCGTGGGTCCGGTGGCGGTCGGTGACAGGCTTGAAGCCTACCTGGAGGGGGAAAAACTGATGGATTTCCCGGTGAAATAATGGAGCCCAACGATTATACCCTACACCCGATCAACCTGGGTAATGTTTCCTGTTTCTTATTGTACCGGCCCGGGGCTGCCATCCTGGTCGATTGCGGTACTGCCGGATCGGAGGTAAAGATTCTGGAGGAGATCCTCGGGTTGGGCCTTGAGCCGGGCATGCTCAAACTCCTGGTCCTCACACATGCCCACTTCGATCATGCAGGATCGGCCGGAAAGCTAAAGGAACTTACCGGGTGCAGGATCCTGATCCATCGACTGGAAGCGTCCCGTCTGAAAGAGGGTTTTACCGATCTGCCGCCGGGTACCCGCTGGAAAGCAAAATTGCTGGTGGGTCTGGGCCGGACCTTTGCCAACCGGCTCGGAAAGTACCCGCCTGCCGAACCTGATCTTTTTGTGGACCAGGTATATGACCTGAACGAAACCGGCTTTCCCGGGAGGGTGATCCACACACCGGGGCATACCATCGGCTCCATGGTGGTTTTGACGGAAAAGGGGGAGCTCATTGGAGGAGATACCCTATTTGGGCTTGAAGGGAAACAGCACTTTCCGCCCTTTGCCGAAGATTTGCCGGCGCTGGTTAACAGTTGGAAGGCCATCCGCGAACTGGATGCAAGGATCCTCTATCCTGCCCATGGCCGGAGCTTTACCCGGGAGAGCTTTCTGGCAGAATTTGACAGCGCCATAGAGAAGTACTCAGTGCACAGTACTTAGTACTAAAAAAATAGGCACTGAGTACTGAGTACTGGATTGGGCTACCTGGAATTAGAAAAATGAATTTCAGAAGAATGATGAACTTTACAAAACCGGTTCAAATGAATACAATTAAAACAAGATTTCACCGACTTTTTCTTTTAGCTTGTATGATAGCCTTTGCAGTCCTGCAATGTATGTACGGACAGGTATCCAGTTCAAAGTATATACGAGTTGAGGTTCACAATCCTTTTTTTTGTATTCCGGCAGAGGAGGTGAAGTTTGGCGGAACCCTCAATGAGAGAATGATGCTTGTTCATGAAAACCGGATCAAAGCGCAGGACATGGAGCAGATCATTGAACCATTCCGGCACAGGAATGAAACCAAATGGTGGCAAACCGAATTTTGGGGTAAATGGATGTTGTCTGCAGCCAAGGCCTATGAGTATTCCAAGGATCCTGTCCTGTTTCAAAAAATGAAAGAATCCGTTCAGGAGATTTTTGAAACCCAAAGTGAGAATGGATATATAGGCAATTATGCCCCGGAGCACCATCTGGAACAATGGGATGTCTGGGGCAGAAAATATACCATGCTGGGCCTTCTGTATTACTATGACCTCTCTGGAGATGCTCAAGCCCTTCACTCGGCCGAACGCCTGGTGGATCATTTAATGACGGAAATTGGTCCGGGAAAAAAGGATATTGTCAAAACGGGAAATTATCGCGGCATGGCAAGTAGTTCCGTATTGGAGCCAATGGTCCTGTTGTATGAAAGAACCGGGAACAAGAAATATCTTGAATTTGCCAACTATATCGTACAACAATGGGAGCAGCCTGACGGGCCGCAGCTGATCAGCAAAGCGCTGGATGAAGTTCCGGTAGCTGAACGATTCCCGGTGAACAGTATATGGTGGGGATGGGAGAACGGACAAAAGGCGTATGAAATGATGTCCTGTTATGATGGATTGCTCAGATTATTTCAGCATACCGGGAAACAGGATTATTTTGATGCTGCATACAAGGCTGCCGTCAATATCCTGGAGGAGGAAATCAATATTGTGGGTTCAGGAGCCACCATGGAATGCTGGTACCACGGTAAGGAACGGCAAACGGTTCCCACCATGCACACCATGGAAACCTGTGTGACCACTACCTGGATGAAGCTATGCTATGAGATATACAGGCTGACCGGGGAGCTCCGCTGGATGGAAGAAATCGAGAAGAGTGCATATAATAACCTGCTTGGTTCACTGACTCCTGACGGAAGCCGGTTCAGCAAGTACAGCGGACTCCAGGGTTTCCGGGACACTGATGGATTTCAATGTGACATGGAGATCAACTGTTGCATGGCCAATGGCCCACGGGGACTGTTCCTTCTTCCCGATGCAGCGATCACCCATAAAGACAAGAATATCTATATGAACCTGTATGGTCCATGTGAAGCACAATTGGTTCTGGAAGACGGGACTGCCGTAAAATTGATCTGTACCGGGAATTATCCTCAATCAGGTCATATTGAAATTCAGATCCAGACCTCCGTTGAATCGGACCTGAAATTATATCTGCGTATTCCTGGCTGGAGCGATGATACCAAAATTAGTTTAAATGGGTCAACAACCGAAGGAGTTATTGAACCGGGGACTTACCACGCAATTGAACACCGGTGGAAATCAGGAGATATGATCAGCCTTGAACTGGATATGCGCGGACGCATGGTCGAGCATAAAGAAGGAATAAGAACTTTTCATGCCCTGGCCACAGGCCCGATCATCCTTGCCCGTGACAATCGCTATGGTGATTTGGATGTGGATGCCGAGTTGTTTTTTCCTGAGGCAACACGTGGAAGAGTGATTCTTGAGCCCTGTTCCGGAACCACGGCCTGGATTGCCCGGAAAGCACTGGTGAGCTATGGTTCCGGGGAGAATCCGGTGGAAATGGCCCTTCCTTTTATTGATTTTTCATCTGCTGGAAACCAATGGGATTCCGGTAACAGATACAGGGTATGGATTCCTGCAAACTACAATCCCATTGAGGAGTTGAAAATAGAATAATACGAAGGATTATTCCAGAGAAAGGTAGCTCTGGATGGTCTGGTAGACCTCATCCCTCTGTTCGGGTGGCATGTTGTTAATCCGGGTCCTGTGTGATCCCCCCTCCTTGATGAATATTCTTGAATGGGTATCGCCTGTAGATGTGACCGCTGTGGCGGACCAGGTATCATACTCCCCGTAAATATAAATAAACCGGTCGGCCTCGGAGGCCAGGTATGCTTCAAGATCCACAGACAGTTGAGGATTAAAGGAAACCTCATATTCTTCAGGAAGGGTAAAAGTGAAAATGGGATTGTCCACATGTCTGATATAGGGTTCAAACTCGTTCAGGTTATAGCCATAATAACCCATCTCGGTGAGCGCCTGGTAAAAGAATGGCCTGAGTTCTGTAATATTGGCGTCATCGAAATAGTCAAAACCTGCCACCCGGTTCATGTGCTCCACAAATTCCCTTGGACGTGCAGCCCTCCCGGGTATCATCTTCAACGGGATGTACCCCCATTGCCAGAAAGCAAATGAATATTCAAGCACACAATATTCATAGGCTTTCTCAATGCCTCCTGCAATTTCATATGTATACCCCTTGTCTTCGGAGAATTGCCTGAATGCGGGAATATAACGTTCCTCATATTTCAGGGCCAGTTTCTGAAAACGTTTTACCTTTCTGCGTGCTGAGGCGGTGCCAACCTGGTCGAGGAATGCATAAATCCGCTCATCTTCCACCTGGTAGTTCAGCGGAGCCACGTAGGCAACACGCACATTCACATCATCGGGATAGTAGTAACTGTGGTACATGACACTCTGCCCCCCCTTGCTGATCCCGGTGGCAATCCATTGTCCGGGATAGAGTTCCTTAAATAGCTGTACTATGCGATGGAGGTCCGATGCAGCCTGCCAGGTATCCAGGTATTGCATATCAGGATGAACAGGTTGGCTTTTCCCAAAATAGCGGTGTTCTACCATGACCTGGTTGCATCTCAGGTTTGCTGCTATTTCATGGGTATAATAGTATTTTGCATCGTATCCTTCCGTGACAAAAACAACCGGCTTGGAAGGATCAACATGGGAGATGTAGATGCGTTGCAAGAATGATTCGCCATCCGGATTTCTATGGTCAACGGGTTGCTCCACCAACACCTCCAGGATGGTTTCGTAGATGGATTCACTTTCCAGAACCCGAACCTCAACCGCATCGATTCTTTCCAGGAATTCATCCAGCTTTGCTGTGGCATCTACAGGGAGCCAAACAGCAATAAGAAATATCCAGAAAGCAGCTCTATGCATATCTGTGCGGTTCATCTTCATGCACTTAAATGGATCAAAAGTAGCTATTTTTAGATGGATCAGCAACATCCCCGAACATGGGTGTGTTTGAAACTATCTGATAAATGCATTATAAAAATCAGCAACAAGATAAAAAGTTGCAATAAATTCATATTGATATAGAGAATGATAAAAACGAGTTATTCCGAACACAGGTTCAATTACGAGGTTTTATGAAACGCAGGAGGTTCATTCAGAACACAGGCGCCACCGCCATAGGTGGAGCCCTGTTCCCGGGCATCGTTCCCTCAACCGTTCTGGGAAGAGATTCCAATGGCAAAGATTTTATGATCGAAGCGCTGTCAGACTTCCCGGATGACGCCCGTTTCGCCCCGGAGCCAATCGGTCCGGCACACATCGATGCAATGATGGCCCGGCTTAGCGAGTGCGGGGTACGACGGGTGAGCTGGGGGTATTACGGAGACGGACGGGGCGGGTTTCTGACACCGGCCCATGAATTGGATTATGAGGATTCGGTAAGAACGTATCATGATAGCTTCAGGAACGTGGCACTTACCTACCACGAAGCAGGACAAAACCCGCTCTCGGTGGCTGTTGATGCTGCGCATAAACATGGGCTCGAGATCTATGCCTATTACAAACCCTATGAGACCGGGCTGTTGGCTTTTCCTGAAGGATCCTGTGAAGCTGCGCTGTGGGGACGCCTGAGCAGAATTGGCGGCCGGATAGCCTGGGTAAATCCTTTTGTAGCTGACCACCCGCATCTGAGGATCAAACGGCGTGATGATGATCTGCCGGCGGATGTGTTGAACAAGACCATCGATTCGATAAAATTGCGCAAACGGGATGCATCGGCCACCCGGATCTCCCGTGAACATTTGCAGATCTGGGTCAGTGATTTGAACTACCAGTACAGGCGTACAGATATTCCTTTTTCGTTTACGGAAACGATTGAACCCTGTCCTGAGGATGTCTTTGAGCTTTCCACCGGCGACATCGTGGTAAAACGCGGGGATCCCCAGAGGGTACTGATCCTGAGCGGACTGAATCTTCGTGATAAGTATGTTCTGCTTACAACTGATTTCACCGGTGCAGGGGGGGATTTTGAGAACACCGACCTTGGAATACTCGAGGCCTATGATGAGAATGGCGAAAGGATCCCGGGTGTGATTGCCTCCAAAACAGCCGTCTGGTGCCGTACCATGGTTGATTTCCGGAAGTGGGGATTGATGTTTGACACCGGGTGGAACGGGCAGAAAATGCATCTGGATGACCCCGACAGTGGATTCGTCGCTTTTGCCCGCGGGCGCAACGAATACCTTACAGGCGCCCTGTGTGAGACCGAACCGCAGGTGCAGGAATTCTGGCTAAGCTGCCTTGAGGGGATCCTCGATCAGGGAGTGGATGGTATCGATTTCCGGGAGGAAAACCACAGCACACACACCAACCACCCGGAAGAATACGGCTTCAATGAAGTTGTGCTGGAGAAATGCCGGAAACGGGGGAGCATTGATTTGCATACCATAGCCCAGGTACGTGGTGATGCTTACACCGAATTCTTAAGCAGGGCAAAGCAGCTTATCAACAGCCGCGGCAAGAAGATGCGGATTAACTTCCAGATCGATTGGTACAGGACTGATCCTGCACTGTCGAGGCGCCTGGCCTATCCGGCCAATCTGGATTTCCAATGGAAGCGTTGGATTGAGGAAGGGTTGACCGACCAGGCCGTGTTAAGGTTCTACGCACTGCCTTTTAACTCCATATTTGAAGATGAAATTGCACAGGATCTGATCAGACGCTGCGGGAAAAAGCGCATCCCGGTAACCGTAAACCGTTACATTGACAGATCCCCGGATATCGCCGACGAGTTCCGGCAGGTCAGGAATGACGGACGGTTTTCCGGTTTCATTTTGTATGAGACCTTTAATTTCCTGAAGTTCGAGGCCGGAGGGGGATGCGAGATATACCTGCCGGAGGTAAAGTCGTTAAAAGAGATTTGAATTCAATTTTAAGCCCATGAAAACAATAATAAAGATGAAATCCTTACTGCTGCTGCTGCCCGTACTGTGGATGGTTTCTGCCTGTGACCGCAATGAATCAGATTTTACCCTCTGGCAGTTGCCTTTGCATTCAGGTTGGGTTGGTAACTCTTATGTGTTTCTGATGGACAATGGTAAAGTGGCTGTGATGGATGGTGGAATGGAAGACGAGGCTCTTTATTTAAGGGGATTTCTGGCAGCATTGGGCAATGAAGTGGAAGCATGGTTCATTAGTCATCCGCACAACGATCACATGGGGGCGCTGAATGAGATTCTCCTGGATCCCGGAGATATCAAAATTAAAACCATCTATCTTTCAGAACTTCCGGAGTGGTATTATCATAAATACGATACCTACTATGACAGCCTCACCGATGTGTATTACCATAACCTGCATCAATCAGGTATACAGGTTGTGAATTATACTGAACCGGGGGCTATGATCATGATTGACCAGACCAGGTTCAAGATCCTGAGTACGGTGGATACAACCATTACCATCAACATCTATAACAATTCATCCATGGTCATTAAGGTATGGGATAACAGGAAATCCATGCTGTTCCTGGGTGACCTGGCAAAGGAAGGAGGAGACCTGTTTCTGAAAGGCCCTTTCAGGGACGAGCTGGATAGTGACTATGTCCAAATGGCCCATCATGGTCAGAATGGAGTGAGCAAGGAGTTCTACCGGAGTTT
Organism: uncultured Bacteroides sp.; assembly: GCA_964453785.1. Lineage (GTDB taxonomy): Bacteria > Bacteroidota > Bacteroidia > Bacteroidales. The sequence goes on along the minus strand of CAYVRK010000002.1, from coordinate 45,713 downwards.
TAAATTCAGGGCTTGTCTCTGGCCAACACCCTTGTGGCTGTATAATAATGATCGCGGAGAAGGATTCAATACGGACGTCTTTAAAACAATGGAGATCAGGGAAACTGTTGATTCCCTCGGAATAAAGGAAAACTACTTTCAGTTCGAAGGGTTGGTCAGGATTACTGACTAATTCCTGTTTATCCGGCCGCATAGCCTTTGAAGGGGACCATATCGAAACGTGTGGTATGCAGCATCAAGCCATTCATACATTTGAATGGCCTCGTTCCATGTAACAGTCTCATTTTCCCTATAACGCAATTCTACCTGTCCCTGTGCCGGAGCAACAGCCGCCAGGAGGAGCATGATCAGGGCACTATTGGATCTGTGCTTTTTCCAGTTCATTCTTCAATTTCTCGAAATAGGATATTACAGTTTTGGACGGTCCTGACTCATCCATTGCTTCCAGGAATTTGCAGGGCCGCAACACTCCTTCAACACTGAATCTCCTGATGTGGTTCACAATTCCCAAATGACCCCACAATACCCTTTCAGGTTCCTTCAGGGCGACCAGTTGCTGGTTGTACAGATTGAAGAAATTCACAAGGGTGGTAAAATCCTTCGCCGAGGATTTTAACAGGGCGGGACAGTTGGACAGACTGCTTCGAATATTCCTGTACCGGACGGTTGCATTTTGAAGGATGCTGATTCCCAATTCCCCCATGGGGATCCTTCTGTGCAGGTAGATCTCCACGTAACGGTATATTCCGATTACTCCAAGTGCATCCAGATCATCGGCGATGGAGAGAATGTTCAGAATCCCGGGAGGTGATCCGGACACAAAAGCCTCGTAAACAGATTCATCCTTGCTGTCGTGTTTCTCAACAGCAAGGCATATTTCATCGAAGCGGCGGGGCAGGGGAAGCTCTTTTTCCCTGAAGAACTGTTCACACATGGTTCGTCCAAGAACTCCATGGGACTCCTCCAACCTTTGAGCCATGCCCAGGTCATGAAACCAGGCGGCAAGCATCACTCCCTCCACAAGGTCAGGCGTGATCGAGCTGTTGAACAACGATATTTCACCCAGAAGGGCCTTGCACCATTGCCATACCCGCAGGTGGTGGTCCTGGTCATGGGACGGAAGAAGTATTCCGGAGAATGCTTCTGCAGCGTTCGGCTGCAGTTTTTCCAGCCATTTTTCTTCCGACGCACTGATCCATTGGCTGATCTGGGTTTTCAAGCAGGATCAGGTTACCCGGGTGAGCTTCATCATGTTGGTTTTTCCCCTGTCCATGATGGGAATGCTTCCCACATGAACCACAAGGTCCCCCTTTTTCAGAAAATTACTGCTCTCCAGAAAATCCTCGGTATATTCCACATATTCGTTGATATGTGTACATTCTGCAAAGTAGTAGGCCCTTACGCCCCAGACCAGTGACAGATCGTTGATAAGATCCCAGTTCATTGTAAAGGTGAAAATGGGTGCTTTTGGCCTGTGCGAACTTATTTTCAGGGGGGTAAATCCGGAATGGGTCAGGCAGATGATGGCAGCCGCATTGACCTGTTCTGCAAGCCTCACAGCGTTGTAGCAGATGGATTCAGGTAAAAATGTGGGACTCCCTATGGCCGGCGGGGTCTCTTTATAATACATGACCTCCTCTGATTCGGTGGAGTCGATGATCATCTGCATGTTGCGGATGGTTTGAACCGGGTATTTTCCCACAGAGGTCTCGGCACTGAGCATGACAGTATCAGCCCCATCAAGTACTGCATTGGCCACATCATTAGCCTCTGCCCTCGTTGGCGTTGGATTGGTGATCATGCTCTCCATCATCTGCGTGGCTACGATTACCGGTTTGGATTTCATGAGGCATTTCTTGATGATGCTTTTTTGAATCAGCGGAACTTTTTGAAAAGCCACCTCCACTCCCAGGTCACCCCGGGCCACCATGATCGCGTCAGAGGCATCAATGATCTCATCGATTTCTTCAAGAGCTTCGGGCTTTTCAATCTTGGCGACAATCCTGGCATTGTTTGGATGGGCATCCACAAGCTTTCTCAGGTCACTGATGTCTTTTTCCCTGCGTACGAAAGAAAGTGCGATCCAGTCCACATTGTTATCCAATGCAAATTTTGCGTCTAACAGGTCTTTTTCTGTCAGGCTGGGTAGAGACACTTTGGTGTGGGGCAGGTTCACCCCTTTTTTACCTGACAGGGGGCCGCCGGCAATTACCCGGGTTCTTACCGTGTCCTTTCCGTTGGTTTCGAGTACCTCAAAAATAAGCTTACCATCATCCACCAGGATGGTTTCTCCCTTGGTTACATCGGCCGGTAGCTGCTGGTAACTCATATAAACTTTCTCTTTGGTTCCCATACAGGGCGTTGTAACAAAAGAAAATTCCTGATCATCTTCAAGAATGACTCCGCCATTCTCGATTTCTCCCACGCGCAGCTTTGGTCCCTGGAGATCGGCCAGAATGGCCACATGGGACCCCAGTTTTTCATTGAGCTCCCTGATGTACAGAATGGTTTTTAAATGTTCGGAATGCACATCATGTGAACAGTTGATCCTGCAAACATCCACGCCTTCGTGGAACATTTTTTCAAGTATTTCTTTGTCCCTGCTTGCAGGGCCGATGGTAGCAATAATTTTAGTGTGTGACCGTTCGTGGCGCATGTTTTTTAAGGTGAAAGGTAAAAGGTAAAAGTTATTTTACAAATGTATTGCTATTGCTTTGAACCTGAAAGAAATCAGGGATAAAATCAGGGATATCTGTACAGCAATACCTACACTCAAAATTACACTTTTACTTTTTACTTTCTACTCATCTGCACAGTGGGTACTATCCGTCACTTTTTGGTTTTTGTCCCAGCAGGATCTCATCGATCATCTGGCGGAACATCTCTTTGGTTGCCTCAGGTGTCTGGGCAATGCCGCTGCTCATGGAGGGTTTTCCATTCTGGGGAACGAACAGGAAGGCCGGGATGCTCTGGATCCCAAAAACGGCTGCCAGTTCTCTCTCCTTCTCCGTATCTATTTTATAAATATGAATCCGACCTTCATACTCTTTTGCCAGCTCTTCGAGAACCGGGGCTGCCATCTTGCAGGGTCCGCACCAGTCGGCGTAGAAATCGATCAAAGCAGGTTTATCTCCTTCGTACACCCACTCAGTCTGGTTCTTCTCATAATTCATCACCTTTTCCAGGAAATCCTGTTTGGTCAGATGGATCGGTTTCCCGGTTGTTTCTGACTGGTTGTCCTTTGTATCTGCAGCAGGAACTGCTGCCACGGTTTCAGGAGCCTCATCCACATTGTTCAGTGAACTGGCAGATCCACTGTTGCAGGAAATGAACAGCATTGAAACAGCTGCAAAACTTATCATTATTTTTTTCATTTATTTACTGTTTGTCCCGTAAAACCGGGAGTTAAAATTATACGCTTACACTCAGGACCTCTGCGATAGCCTGCTTAAAGGTCTCTTTTGGAAGAGCGCCCATGGCCATTTGTGGCTGACCCTCCTTGGGAATGAAGAGCAGCGAGGGAATACTTTGTATCCCAAACACCGATGAAAGTTCGCGTTGCTCCTCTGTATTCACCTTAAATATATCAAGTTTATCTCCATATTCAAGCTTAAGTTCTTCAAGAATGGGGGCAATCACTTTGCAGGGGCCACACCAATCAGCGTAAAAATCGATGATGGCCGGGGTTTTTCCCTCAAATTTCCAATCCTTGCTGTTCTCGTAATTAAAAATCTTCTCCTTAAAAGTCTCGTTTGTTAAATGCTCAAGTTTCATGTCTTTATATTTTATCTGGTTTATATTCTGACGCAAAAATAGGGCACAACTTACAACCTTACTGTAACTTTAGTCACAAACCAGAAAAATGTGGATCATTCGTTCCCTGTAAAGGACATGGCATGATTCAGGTAGTTTACCAGGGGGAGGAGACCGCGGCAATCTTCAACCACCTTTGCAGCGAAACCGGATTGAAGGATCTCGGCATCCCTGTATTGCCTTGAAAAAATGTAATGTTTGTATTTGATCTCTTCCAGGAGTTCAAAGTCCTTGGGGAATCCAGCGGGCCCTTTTTTTAACATGTCTTCCTGCCCTCCCCGCTCATAATCTTTTTGTAACCGGGGGTCATTGATCACTTCCAGATAGGCTTTTGGATTGAACATGATCTCCTGCCTGATCAGGTTCAGTTGTTCCTTGGGGGGCATCCATACACCTGCAGCCATAAACGATTTGCCAGGTTCCAAATGAAAATAGTAACCGGCATCTGTGGATTTTCTTCCCCCTTTGGCCATCCAACAGCCAAAATGGGTTTTGTATGGTGTTTTGTCCTTTGAAAACCTGATATCTTTATAAATTCTGAATATGGCATCCCTGGCCTCAAGGTTTGCAATGGACGGATCATATTGGGATATCCCTTCGATGAGCGAACCGGCCAGCTCCCGAAAGCGATCCAGGGCGACCTGGTATCTTTTCTTATTCTCATTGAACCAGTCACGGTTGTTGTTTTGGTCAAGGTCCTTCAGAAAGGTAATAACAGAATCCATAAGATGTTTATTTGTGAAACAGACTCCCGGTAATTTGGTTCAAAAATATGCATTCTGTGGTTAAAAAATGAGCAGATTGTATTATCTTCAGGAATAAGGAGACAAATACACTGGAATGTCAAAGAAGAGATCATACATACCCGTTGAGCTGGAAACCCCTTCCCTGGAGTTTTTAGCTGCTTCCGAGAAAATCGGACTTCACTGGTGGTACTGGGACCACGTTGAAAGACAACTTACCGTCAGCCCTGCATTGGTTGATTTACTTGGTTACAAACCAGAAGAGTTTGATCCTTCCTTGCCATCCATTTATAAGAACATCCATCCCGATGATGAAAAGGAGAACTTCAAAAGGATCCAAAGGTTGATCGATGGGGAGGATTCTCTGTATGAGATAGAGTTCAGGCTCAGGGACAACAAAGGGGAGTGGCAGTGGTATTACAACCGGGGTACAGTGATCAAGTGGGATGAAAAGGGGAAGGGTATTTTCATAGGGGGAATCACCATGGACATCTCCGGACAATACAAGCAGTGGATGTCCAAGGTACAGGAGAAGGATAAATTCGAATTCATCTTTAAGAACACAAACGAGGCCATTATCATTTTTGAACTTGAGAAAGGCAAGGTATTGCGGGTGCGGGATGCCAATAAGGCTGCCATGGAACTGTTTGAAAGCACCCCGGAGGACCTGATGAAATCAATTCCACATGAACTCATCAATAATGAGAAGGTGGGGCCAAACGGAGAGTTGCACCGGCAGGTGATTGAAAAAGGTTTTGGACGTGTTGAATTAAAGATAGAAATTGGGGAAAAGAAAGTCCGGTGGCTGGATATTTCTGCCCATGCTTTCAACCTGACCGGTGAGAACCTGGTGATCGCCATCGTGGCTGATAAGACCAAAGGCAAGAAGACCGAGGCGGCACTCAGGGAGAGCGAACGGCTCTACCGCTCCCTTTTTGATGCAGCTGATGATGCCATCGGGTTGTTTACCATGGATCGTGAGATGATCCTGATCAACAAGGCATTCTACGCCAATTTCGGGTATGAGCGGGAGGAGTTTTTGGATCTGGGTTGGATGGGTATCGTTCATCCTGAGGACAGAAAGATGCTTGGTGCGCTGAGAGGAAAATTGATACGGGAAGGAAATCTCTCGGTGGACTACCGGGCGATACATAAATCGGGGCAATGTCTTTATGTCTCCGCAAAAAGTGTGTTGATCAAAGGAGACCCTGGTGAGATAGACCTTATTTTAACAATTATCAGGGATGTAACCCAGCGGAAGGAGGCCATGGAGGAACTGGAGCATGCCAAAGTAAAGGCAGAGGAGAGCGATAAACTGAAATCGGCATTCCTGGCCAACATGTCCCATGAAATCCGCACGCCCATGAATTCCATTGTAGGATTCTCCAACCTGCTTGTGAATCCGGAGATTACCGATGAAGCGAGGAATATGTATGTCCAGCGGATTGTCAGGAATTCGGAGTTGTTGCTGGCCCTGATCTCCGATATCATTGACCTGGCCAAAATCGAAAGCGGTCAGTTACCCATTATCTATGGAAAGTTGCTGATTAATACACTCATAGGGGATATGAAGCAGTATGCACTGGATGAGCTGAACCGCCTCAGGAAGTCAGGAATAGAGATTGTTACGTACGAGGAGGAGATGGATTGTGAAATTGAGTCCGACGTGGTCCGCGTGGTCCAGATCATGAGAAATCTGATCAATAACGCCATCAAGTTCACAGAAACCGGTTCTGTGACCATTGGATGTAAAAGGGCTCAATCGGAAGCAAATTTTATCCTGTTTGTGCAGGATTCAGGTATCGGTATTGAACCTGAGAATTTCGATTTGATCTTTGACCAGTTCAGGCAGATTGACGGTTCCAAAACCAGGAGGTACGGCGGGACAGGCCTTGGGCTTGCCATATGCAGGAACCTGGTTCACATGTTAGGGGGAAGAATCTGGGTGGAATCCATTGAAAAAAAGGGAACCCTTTTCCAGGTTGAATTACCCATCAATGCAAACAGGAAGCTCAAGCCTGAAGAAAATGAAATCCAGCTTCCAGGCGGGGCTGCTGCTCCCGTAAAAAGCCTTTCCGTGATGGTGGTTGATGATGCCCAGGATTCGGTGGAACTCATGCGTGAACTTTTCTCCGGACTTGGGCATAACGTGGTTACAGCCGAATCGGGATATGAGGCACTTAAGTTGCTTGAAAAACAGCCTGTTCCTGATCTTGTTTCCATGGATGTACAGATGCCGTTCCTGACCGGAACAGACACCATGAAGATCATGAAGGAACGATACCCTGCCATTAAAGTCATAGCCCAGTCGGCCCATGCCCTGGTTGGCGACCGGGCCAGGTTTCTCCGGGAGGGATTTGACGGGTATCTTCCCAAACCATTCACTTCAGAGCAACTCGAAGAAGTATTAAAGCTCCTTTCTTAGTCGTTTCACGTTTCCGGCTTAACAATTAATTGTTATTTTTGGCGGATGCAAAAGATCAATGAATTCCTCCTGTTTCTGAATGATTACCTGGGCGGTCACCAGTGGTTTGTTTACTTTCTTTTAGGTACCGGCGTATTTTTTACGCTCTATCTTGGGTTGCCTCAAATCAGATATTTCCGGCATGCCATCCGGATTGTCAAGGGCAAATATGACAAGGCAGAAGATGTGGGTGACACTTCCCATTTCCAGGCTCTGACAACCGCACTGAGCGGTACAGTGGGGACAGGCAACATTGCCGGTGTTGCGCTGGCCATTCACCTGGGAGGTCCGGCTGCCCTTTTCTGGATGCTGGTCACAGCCCTGCTGGGTATGACCACCAAATTCGTTGAGGTGACCATATCTCATAAATACAGGGACATTCTGCCGGACGGATCCATTTCGGGCGGACCCATGTATTATATGAAGAAACGGCTGAACATCACTACACGGTCGGGGAAGATCATCAGGACGGGTGCTGTCCTGGGAGGTTTTTTTGCTTTTGCGACCATCCTTTCTTCCTTTGGGACAGGAAGCCTTCCCCAGATCAACAGTATTTCTGAATCCATGTTTACGTCATTCGGGATCAACCATACAGTTACCGGGGGAGTCCTTGCCGTATTGCTCGGGTTGGTCATCATCGGCGGTATCAAGAGAATCGCCAAGGTGACATCTGCCCTGGTTCCGGGAATGGCCTTTATCTATATCACGGGAGCCCTTCTTGTGATCGCCACCAACTATCAGAATATCCTTCCTTCTCTGGCTTCCATCTTTACAGATGCTTTTACCGGAAGTGCCGCAGTGGGGGGTTTCCTGGGTGCAGGATTTGCCTTTACTTTCAACAAAGGTGTAAACAGGGGCCTCTTTTCCAATGAAGCCGGGCAGGGCTCTGCACCCATAGCGCACAGTGCAGCCAAGGCACAGGAACCTGTATCAGAGGGAATGGTGGCCATACTGGAACCATTTATTGATACCATTATCATCTGTACCATTACCGGGTTGGTTTTGTTGTCCTCCGGTGTGTGGAACGAGAAAATAGAAAACAGGTTTCAGCAGGCAGATTTGACCATTCTGGACGGGTCCTACTCCGAATCCAACAAAAATGACAAGGCTCTGATGAGCCGTGAATTCAGCAACGATACCACCCTGGCCCTTTATACAGGGATCCTCCAGGTTGAGGAGGGTGTGGTTACCACAGACGGAGTTACCCTGGTACATGCCGAATCATTTGCCGAGGATGTGAGGGTGACCGTTGGAAATGAAAAATATTCCGGTCCCATCCCTGTGAAGGAGGGAGTGGTACAATTCGGGGAATTGGATTCCGGCGATGGAGAAGTCTATTTCAGCGGTCGTTCCCTGATCCACAGTGCTGCTCTGACTACCCAGGCATTCAAACGAAGCATTTTGGGTGATTGGGGACAGTATATTGTTGCCATTGGATTGCTTCTGTTTGCATTTTCCACAGCCATATCATGGTCCTATTATGGAGACAGGGCTGTCACATACCTGTTCGGCACCAAATATGTGATTGTGTACCGTGTGATCTACGTGGCGGGATTTTTTATAGCTTCCTTCACCGATACCACCATTGTCTGGAACCTCTCCTATATTACCATTGCCATCATGACCATTCCCAACCTTTTGGGACTGTTGATACTCAGGAAAGATATCAAAGAAACCATCCGTACATACTGGATCGATTTTAAAAAGGAGTGGCCTGATGAGAAAATTCCGGTCCGTTAAGGATGGATCGGGGTCAGCTCTGTTTTTTCAATTCAAGAAGTGCAATGTTCTCCACATGGTGGGTATGGGGGAACATGTCCACGGGCTGGATTTTCTTTACCTCATAGGCGCTCGCCAGTAGCTCCACATCCCGGGCCTGGGTAGCAGGGTTGCAAGAAACATATACAATCCGGGGAGGGGCAATCTTCAGAATTTGTTCCACAACTTTTCCATGCATACCGGCCCTGGGTGGATCGGAAATGATCACGTCGGGCTTGCCCTGGGCTTTGATAAAACTCCCGGTGAAGATCTCTTTCATATCACCAGCAAAAAATGCTGTATTGGTGATGGAATTGATCTCCGAATTCACCTTTGCGTCCTCAATGGCTTCAGGAACCGACTCAATACCCACCACCCTGCCTGCCCCGGGAGCTATAAAGTTGGCAATGGTACCCGTACCGGTGTAGAGATCGTATACGATTTCATTTCCGGTTAACCCGGCAAATTCCCTGGTTTTCCGGTAAAGTGCAAGGGCCTGGTATGAGTTGGTCTGGAAAAAGGATTTGGGGCCGATCTTGAAGGTCAGGTCTTCGAGCTTTTCAAAGATATGGTCCCGGCCGGTAAAAGTGATGATCTCCTGGTCATACAGGGTTTCATTCTTTTTGGGATTGATCGTATACATCAGGCTGGTCAGTCCGGGAAATTCCTTGTTTACCATCTCCAGCATTTCGTAAACACCGGGTTCATCAAACTGGACCGAAAGGATCACCATAACCTCTCCCAGGGTGGAAGTACGGATGATCACGTTCCGGAGCAATCCCTCATTGGTCCTGTGGTCATAAAAGGAGAGTCCCTTATCAAGGGCCACTTTCCTGAGGAAGTTCCTGATCTGGTTGGAAGGATCCCCCTGCAGATGACAGGTTTCGATGTCCACAATCTTGTCAAACCTGCCGGGTACATGCATTCCCACCGCGTTGGTATGTTCAAGAGGTAGTTCCACAGCTGCTTCATGATCAAGCAGCCACCTGTGGTTGGAGAAGGTAAATTCCAGTTTGTTCCTGTACATGGTAGTGGGGTCCGATCCAAGAATGGGCATGGATTCGGGAACCCTCACTCCGGCAATATGTCTGAAGGCATCCTCTACCTGCTGTTGCTTGTAATGGAGCTGCCGGTCATAGGGGAGATGCTGCCACTTGCAGCCGCCACAGATCCCGAAATGATCACAAAAGGGTAAGGTACGCTGGTCCGAGTAGCTGTGGTATTTCACCACCCTGGCTTCCATATAACGTCCCTTTTTCCTGAACACCTGAAGGTCCACCACATCACCGGGGACGGCATCCTTTACAAATACGACAATCTGATCTACCCGGGCGATGGATTTGCCTTCTGCCCCGATGTTTTCAATGCTTACTTTCTCTAATAAAGGCAGGTTCTTTTTTCTGGCCACTTTGATTTGTTTAGTGATGCAAAAGTATCACTCCCCGGTCACTTCTGCAATGACCACTTCCATATCCTTTGCGGCGACAGTCATGGTTTGTCTTACCAATTTGCCCATGGGTTTTGACACCACCCCGGAATTCATCCTGGAGATCCACACTGATCCATCCTCTTTTTCATATACAGAAAGTCTGCAGGGCATCATGTTCGAGACAATCCGCTCCCGGTTTTCACGGAGGATTTTGTAGGCGTAATCAGGTTGGCAGATCTCTATCACTTTGACACTTCTCACCTCATGGTCAAATTTCTTCATGGTTGCCTGAAGGTCATGCATTGCGGGGATTTTCCATCCGGCGCCGGCAACCAGTTCCTCAATTTTTGCCACTGTGTCATCAAACGAGAGTGGCGAACGGCTCTCTTTGAACATAAGTTTTGGGCTTGCAAGAAAGATAATAAGCCATCCGATAAGGAGGCCCGCCACGAGTCCGGTGATTATACCAAGTGTCATTGTTTCATATGTTTTGTGGAATAAAAAAAATCAGTTTTGAGTTTCATCACGTAAATTATACAAACCAGTCGATGAATTGTTCTATTTTTGCGCCAAATGATCCGGATAAGAGGAAAAATCAGATGATCTCAGTAGATAATGTAAGCATCAGGTTCGGTGGATTTGTGCTGTTCGACAGGATCAGCTTCCAGGTCAATCCCGGAGACAGGATCGGCCTTGTAGGGCGCAACGGGGCGGGCAAAACAACCATTCTGAACCTGATCTCCGGAAACCAGGAGGCTGATGAAGGGAGGGTGGTTGTTACCTCTGGAAAAACCATAGGTTACCTGCCCCAGCAAATGAAGCATAAAAAGGGCAAGACCCTTTACCGGGAGACCCTGAATGCATTCTCCGAGGTTATTGAACTAAAAAAACGCATTGACAATATCACAAAGGAACTGGAGGAACGGACCGATCATTATTCAAGTGCGTACCTGGCATTGATCCAGGAACTTTCCAATGCGAACGAAAAGTATGAAGTGGAGGGGGGACACTCCATTCATGCCGAAGTTGAACAAACCCTGGCGGGATTGGGATTCGAAAAGAAGGATATGGACCGTCCGGTCCATGAATTCAGCGGAGGATGGAGAATGCGGATTGAACTGGCAAAAATCCTTTTGCGGCGGCCCGACTATATTTTGCTCGATGAGCCCACCAACCACCTGGATATTGAATCAATCCAGTGGCTGGAGAACTTTCTTGAGAACTACGCTGGAGGAATCCTGATCATTTCCCATGACCGGGTATTCCTGGACAGGGTGACCAACCGGACCATTGAATTGTCACTGGGTAAAACATACGATTACAAAGTATCCTATTCCCGGTATATAGAGCTGAAGGAGGAGCGGATCACCGTGCAGAATGCGGCATACGATAACCAGCAGAAACTGATCCAGGAAACCGAGCAGTTCATCAGCCGTTTCAGGTACAAGGCGACCAAAGCAGTTCAGGTACAGTCCAGGATCAAGCAGTTGAAGAAACTGGATCGTATCGAGGTGGAAAAGGAGGAGGACATGGTCATGAACCTGAAGTTCCCCCCTGCCAAAAGATCGGGTACCATTGTGGCTGAAGCGGCGGGACTCGGTAAAAATTATGGAGAGCACCAGGTGCTTGAAGGAGTGGACCTGGTGATCGAGAGAGGGGAGAAGGTCGCATTTGTTGGAAGGAACGGAGAGGGAAAGACCACCCTTTCGCGCATCCTTGTGGGTGAACTTGACCATTCGGGGAAACTGAAAATTGGTCACAATGTGGAACTGGGGTATTTCGCCCAGAACCAGGATGAAATCATGGATGGAAACCTGACTGTATTTGAAACAGTAGACAGGGTGGCCGTAGGAGATATACGCACGCGCATCAGGGATATTCTAGGGGCTTTTCTGTTCAGCGGTGAGGATGTGGATAAGAAAGTAAAGGTGCTTTCAGGGGGTGAGCGTTCAAGGCTTGCCATGGCCCGGATGCTCTTCCAGCCTTTTAACCTTCTGATCCTGGATGAGCCGACCAACCACCTGGATATGCGATCCAAAGATATTCTGAAGAATGCATTGCTTTCATTTGATGGTACACTTATTGTTGTGTCCCATGACAGGGAGTTCCTGGACGGACTGGTTGATAAGGTATTTGAATTCAGAGACCGGAAAGTGAAGGAGCACCTGGGAGGAATCTTTGATTTTCTGCAACGCAGGAAGCTGGGCTCCCTCAGGGATGTGGAAAGAAAGGAGCCGGGCCAGAGGCCCGGCAAGGAGCAAGGAGACAAGGTGAAAGGAGAAGGGGAAAAGGAGATCCCCAATAAGCTGAGTTATGAAAAGAGAAAGGTGCAGGAGAAAAAGATCAGGAAGATTGCCAACCGGATCAAGGCTTTGGAGCATGAGATAGAGGAGATGGAAAGGGAACTGGTAAAAATGGATACCCTGTTGATGAACCCCGATCACATCACAGGGATGCAGGTTTACGAAGATTATGAGCAATTGAAGAACCGTCATGATGAAGCGCTGTCCAACTGGGAAAAACAAACCATCCAGCTGGAGAAAGCAGAGGCAAGAAGAAAATAGCTATTTTTAAGGTCATGGGCAGGATGAGGTACATCTTGATTGGAATATTGCTGACGGGTATGGCCATGCTTTATAGCTGCAAGGCAACAGAGGAGAGTACTTCCGAAGCTCCCGCTGTGTACCTGGCCTCACTGTATAATCCCAGCCAGCTTTCCCTGCACCCCGATTATTCCATTTTCCATGAAAGCGACAATTACTCAGTTCTTTACATTAGGGCATACCCAGCCGAACTAAGGTTTAGTCAGGCCAATGAGGATTCTGAATACAGGGCTTTGCTGGCCATCGGATATAAACTGATCAGGTTGGATGCCCCCGGTCTGGAAGGGGACATTCTGGACTCTGCCACAGTCACCTATAAACTGGGTAGCCCCGATGAAAAAAGGCCTGCTTTTTTTGCCACCCTGACTATTCCGGTCCAATCAGGGAAGCGTTACCTGCTCAAGATTGAGGCCAAAGACCTGAATCGCGGAAGCATTGGGCTGGAGTACCTCTATGTGGACAAAACCAATGAATACAGTTCCCAGAATTTCAAAGTTGTATCCCTGTTTTCAGGGTATCCCAAGTTCATGCGGTATTTCAGACCGGGGGAGAAGTTCACTGTGCAATACAGGAAAGCAATGAAAGATTCCATTTATGTGGATTATTTCCGCTTTTCCAGTGAACTACCCCGTCCGCCAATCACTGCATCGGCCGACTATACCCTGAATTATTCGCCGGATACAAGCTTTGTATTTCCACTGGTTGATTCCATCGATTACAACCTGCGGAGGAAGGGGATGTATTTCGTGAGGGTTGACAGGGCAAGGGAAGAAGGATTGTCTCTGTTTAATTTCGGGGGTTCGTTCCCTGAGATAAAAACACCCGATGAGCTTATGGAACCTTTGTTTTACCTGGCTACACTGGCCGAATACCGGGACCTTCGAAAGGAGCCAAACCGAAAACTGGCGGTGGACAATTTCTGGTTAAAAATGGGGAACAGCGTGGAGAAATCCAGGGAATTGATCCGCATTTATTACAACCGGGTTGTTTATTCAAACCTCTACTTCACAGCCAATAAGGAGGGTTGGAAAACCGATCGGGGGATGATTTTTATACTGTTTGGACCTCCCAGCAGGATTCAGATAACAGGGACCGGTGAACGGTGGTACTATTATGTAAGGAGACGCAGCAATCCCGTGGAGTTTCGTTTTAATCGCAAACCCGATGCATTTGCCAATCAGAACCTGGAATGGGTGAAAACCACCGATTCCCAGATGTTCTGGAATGAAGCGGTTCGCTCGTGGCGAAGCGGAAAAGTATATTCACCCGGTTCATAGCATCATGGATACGCAGGAGCAGTTTATATTCGGAATACATGCCATACAGGAAGCCCTGAATGCCGGGAAAGAGGTGGACAAGGTACTGGTCAGGCGTGGAGCCGGATCGGACCTTATCAAACAGCTGCTGGGAGAGCTAAGCCGGCGGGATATCCCGGTGCAACAGGTCCCGGTTGAAAAGCTGAACAGAATTACCCGGAAGAACCACCAGGGTGTGATTGCATGGCTTGCCCGGATCACGTACACCGATATCACTTCGGTATTACCCGTTGTTTTTGAATCGGGAGAGGAGCCCCTGATCCTGCTTCTTGACGGGATTTCCGATGTGCGGAATTTCGGTGCCATAGCCCGTACTGCCGAGTGTGCCGGGGTTCATGCCATTGTGATCCCTGCTTCGGGAAGTGCTGCCATTAACGCTGATGCCATCAAGACTTCAGCGGGTGCACTCCACCGGATCCCGGTGTGCCGGCACAAAGACCTAAAGACCGTTGTCAGGTTTCTTCGTGACAGCGGACTGAAGATTTTTGCTGCCACTGAAAAGGCAGAAGAGCAACTTTACCAGACCGAAATGACCGGACCGGCAGCGGTGATCCTGGGCTCCGAGGAGCGCGGAATTTCCAATACCTTGTTGAAAGAGGCCGACAGCTGGATTTCCATCCCCATGAAAGGGACCATTGCTTCACTGAATGTGTCTGTGGCTGCGGGGATCATGTTGTTCGAAGTAAACCGGCAACGGGGAGGATAGCTCTATTCCAGCGGGAGTTGCCTGTTGAAACTCTCCTCCAGGGAAATGAAAGTTTCCGTTCTGGATATTCCTCCGATGGCCTGCACCTTATCCACCAGCACACGCTTCAGGTCTTCATTGTCACGGGTGTATATCTTTATAAAAATGGAATATCCCCCTGTGATGTAGTGACATTGTGTAATTTCCGGTATCTCCTTGAGCTTGGCAACCACATCCGGATAGAGATGCGCACTGTCCAGGAAAATCCCCACGTAAGCACAGGTTGAAAATCCGATTTTTTTTGGACTGATCATAAATTCTGATCCGGTGATCACACCCATTTTTGCTAGGCGCTGAATCCTCTGGTGAATGGCAGCTCCGGATACTTTGCACACCCTCGCTACTTCCAGGTAAGGTATCCTGGCATTTTTTGTAATCAGTGTAAGAATTTTACGATCAAGGTCGTCAATATGGTGCGAATCTTCCATTTTTCAGGGTCTTTAATCTTTTTGCTTCCGGGTTCTAATGTAGTTACAATTTGAAAGAACCACACCATTTTTAATGTGATATTAAACATATAATCAACGAAAGCCTTTCAATCTAAACTCAAACGAAGATGGACCTCATCACTGTTCATGGACTTGCCATGAGAAGGCTTTTTCAAATGATCAGGAGCTAAGGCGCCGGAAATCGTCTCCGGTTGGATTCTGGAAAACCCGCAGCCCGAATTCAGGCAGGATGGCCAGAATATGGTCAAAAATATCAGCCTGAATGGCTTCATATTTGGCCCATTCCTGGTCTTTGCTGAACACATAGACTTCAATAGGGAGTCCGGTTTCCGTTGGCTGGAGATGTCGGACCAGAAAGGTCATTTCCTGATTGACTTTCGGATGATTGTGCAGGTAGTTCTCCAGGTAGACCCGGAAAGTGCCCAGGTTGGTCATCCGCCGCCCGTTGGTCACAATAGAATCATCCAAATTCAGGGACTTGTTGTATGCAGTGATTTCTTTCTTCTTCTTTGACATATAGTCCTGCAATACGTAGAATTTCCTTAATTTTTCAATTTGAGCTTCGTCAAGGAATCCAACACTTTTCATATCGATGTTGATGGAGCGTTTGATCCTGCGTCCCCCCGATTCCTCCATTCCCTTCCAGTTGTTGAAAGACTCGGAGACCAGTGCATAGGTAGGTATGGTGGCGATGGTTTTGTCCCAGTTCTGCACTTTCACCGTATTGAGGCCGATATCAATCACAGTCCCGTCGGCATTGTATTTGGGCATGGCGATCCAGTCACCCACATTCACCATCTTGTTGGCTGATAACTGGATACTGGCCACAAAGCCCAGGATGGTATCCCTGAAAACCAGGATAAGGACTGCCGCCATGGCTCCCAGTCCCCCCAGCAGCACTTTTGGGGCTTCCCCACTGAAAATAGAGATCAAAAAAATCACCCCGGCGGAATAGAAAACAATCTTTATGACCTGAACGAATCCTTTGATGTTGCGCCCCTTGGATATGGGAAGCTTCATATAGATCTCATGCATGGCATTCAGAAGGGCATCAATGACCAGCAATACCACCAGGACCATATATGCCTGTGTAATGTTTCCGAGGAAGGTAACCAGTACCGGCGCATCAAAAATATACTGCAGGGAATAGTAAACGATGATGGCTGGAGCCAGGTGTGCCAGTTTGTTGAATACCCTCCGTTCCACGAATACATCGTCCCAATCATTCTTCGATTTTCGTGCGATCCGGTGAATGGATGTGATAATGATTCTTTTTACCAGGAAGTCGGCAAGAATAGCCAATCCGATGGTCACCAGGATCACCGTGGCATTTTCAATAAAAACAACCATCTTCTCTGACATCCCTGCTCCAGCCAGTATTCCATTATACCAGGCAATCCATTTTTCGATCATGGGCCGTCAATATTATGTTTGGAATGCAAAATTATAATAATTCTCTAACAGATACTGATCAATCACAGTGTATGACATTTCTGCCGGATGAGAGTGGTGTAATAACACCTTTGAAAGCGAACTCCCCATTTAACGTTTCAGGTAATTCAACAATTGCATGGAGCTTTCCATTTCTTACCTCATAATTTACTTCAATACGGCCTTTGGGGTGAGGCATGGAAGCTTTTAGTGTTTTCAGGCTACCCAGATGAGGTGTTATCCTCACCCTGTTGAAACCAATGTCGGCCGGATTTATTCCACAAACCATGCTGAGCAGATAATAGGCTGGATGGGCGCTCCAGGCATGACAATCGGACCGGTCGTGCGAAGCAAATCCGGTTTCGCCACAGGTGCTTAGTCCACGGTCCATAAAAGTGTACCAGAAATCGAGGTGATCGAGAAACAAATCTTCCTGTCCGGTTTTCTGCATGGCTTTAAACAGGAAAAAGGAAAAATAGGAACTGGCCATTTCATCGAACTGTCCGAAATTCAAAATCCGCTTCAGCAGTTCAGCCTGCTGAGCGGGTGTAACTACATCACATAGAATGGCGAAAAGATTGGTATGTTGCGAAAAGACCGGCTGATCGGGATAATCCCTGAACAGTTGCTTTTGACCGTCCCAGCAATTCACATAGACAGCGACCTTGATCCCTTTTGAAATATTCTCCCAATGTTCCGCCTTTTCCTGCATTCCCAATTCGTTCAACAATCTGACGGCACAATCAAGGGTATGTGCATAATACAAAGTAAGCAGCGCAGATTGTTTGATCTCTTTTTGATCATTGGACCGGGGAATGCTCCCTTTTGTTATGCTCCAATCTATAAAACTCTGGTTGCGGACCGATCCTATCAAACCCGTATTTTCGTCCATGTGCCGTTCGTAAAAACCAAGCACTCCTTCCATCTTTTGAACAAAAGGCCTGATATAGCCTGAATCGCCCCTCAACCAGTAATAATCGTGCAGACTTTGAATCCATGCCAATGACCAGCCACCCATATCAAAGGTGAAACGTGATGGGTAAGCCGATTTAAACAATCCCGTTTCGCTGTTTACCGATTGCGGATAGAGGCGCATTACTTCGCGCAACAGGCGGTCATCGGTTGTGTTATAAGCCGAAATAGCCGAAATCGGGCGGTTGTCGCCACCATAACTGAGTTGCTCGTAATAAGGCGTATCATAATAGGTTTCACCAGAACACAGGCGAAGTGTTCGCTGGCTCATCTCAAATATTTGGTCCAGCCGGGGATTGTCCGAAGTAAATGTTCCCATCTCCGGATACGGGTAGCCGGAATATTCATTTTCGAAGGATAGAATATCAAGGGGCTGATCCCCGGTTTCGATGACCAGCTGCACATACCGGAATGCCCGTTTCCACAACGGCCGGAAGGTCCGGGCTGCCTTCCCGTCGGTCCGAAAGATATCCCAGACGCCATACATGGTTTTACCATTCACCGAATCGCGATGGGCTTTTAAATTCACATCCTCGTAAAGCGCTTCGGCATATTTTATTTTTACCGAGCTGTTTGCTCCTCCATCCACCGTAAGTTCGGGGTAACCCATGGTAAAAACATTAAAATCCACCAGGATCGAAGCTTTGGTATGGGCCGGAATGCTCAGTCTGGTTTTCCCGTTCCAACTTCCTGTATGGATATGAACACCATTCACTTCTCTGATTCTTACAGGTTGTTCTCTGTGATTATCCATGAAAGCTATGTTCCGTGGAACCAGATTCCATGGTGCCCTGTCTTCAAAACTGAGTTGTTCCGGAACCAACCACCGGTTGTCGTCAAAGTCAATCTGTTCCCAGCCCCAGGGATAGAGGCTCCCATCAACATTATCACCACCACCGCAGGCATAAAAACCATAAAACCATCGCTTCTCAAATAGCATCTCATTGTAAGAAATAGCCTGGTAGGCCGGATTTTTGATCACCCTCCAGTCTGAATCGGTATTCAGCTGGGCAAATTCAGGATTCTCAAAACGCAACATGAATGCTGTCTGAACAGAAATAAAAGCCAGGGGTTTGTCTTTTCCTCCGTTATAAACCAGCGCTGCAAGTACATTTTTCCCGGGTTTCAGGTATTTCGCAATATCAATCACATCGTATTTATAGGTCATCAGATCGCCCTTGGCCGGACCATAACAAACCCGCTGTCCGTTTACAAAAAGGTTGTAGCGGTTATCGGCCGAAACCTGAATGACCAGTTTTTCAGGGACTTTTTCCAGATCAAATGATTTGCGGAAATGATAAACGCCATACGCAGTTATATTGGCAGAGGGATAGCTTACCCAGGGCTCCGGATTTCCCTGTGCAAAAGCTGGGGACGTCAATAACAGGATCAGGAGAGAAAACAGATGGGCTTTTTTCATAAATACAAAACAAGTGATAAATTGGGTTTTATCACAGCTTTGGTTTTATATTTTTGTATTTCAATCTTATCCTTATGAAACGGCCAACCATCTGTTCCCTGTTTTTACTTTTCATTCCATTTGTTCTTCCCGCACAGTCCCACTCCTTCGATGCATGGTTTAATGAAGGTGTCATGCGGGTGGACCTGGTGTTCACAGGTACAGCAGATGAAACCAGTTATGCTTTTGAGTCGCTCAGGAAGGAACCTTTCTACAGTGGGCCCAGAGCCCGGTTGCTGGATCCGTTCGACTATGGTGACCACAAATTGGAAGTAAGGGACTCTGCCAGCGGCACCCTTATTTTCAGTCATACATACTGTACCCTGTTCAGGGAGTGGCAAACTACATCAGAAGCAGAATCTGTCACCCGCGCGTACAGCCACGTACTCCGCTTTCCCTGGCCAAAGAAATCCGTGGCAGTGGAAATCTACGACAGGGATGCCCAGGGTATGTTCCAGTTGTCCTGGTCCGGAAACTTTGATCCCGGAACCATCTATGCAGATCCTACCCTGCGCCTGTCCTTTGATGTTGTCGACCTGGAGATCCATGGCGCTCCCGAAAACAAAGTGGATATCCTCTTCCTTGCCGAGGGTTATACCGCTGCTGAAATGGATAAATTTATAGCAGATGCCAGGCGGTCGGCGGATTATATCTTTTCGGAAGAGCCATTTCTCAGCAACAGGGAGGCATTTAACGTCAGGGCTGTCAAATCCATCAGTATTGATACCGGAACAGACATTCCCGGCGAGGGTATCTGGAAGCGTACGGTGTTGAACTCCTCTTTCTATACCTTCGGGATCGAGCGTTATATGACCACGCCTGATTTCAGGTCGGTGTGTGATGTGGCCGCCAATGCCCATTATGACCAGCTCTATATCCTTGTGAATACGGATAAGTACGGTGGTGGCGGTATCTATAATTTCTACAGCATATCTGCTGCCGACAACATGGAGTCACGCGCGGTGATCATTCATGAATTCGGTCATGCCTTTGCAGGCCTGGCGGATGAGTATTTCAATTCGGATGTGGCTTACAACGATTTCTTTCCATTGGATGTGGAGCCCTGGAATCCCAACCTGACCACACTGGTAGATTTTGATTCCAAGTGGAAATCCATGATGGATCCAAAAACGCCCGTGCCCACCCCGGCCCGGGAGAGATCCAATCGGAAGGTGGGTGTATTTGAAGGCGGGGGATATGTTTCCAAAGGGGTTTTCAGGCCCATGATCGATTGCCGGATGCATTCCAATGAAGCTTCATTCTGTCCCGTTTGCACCGATGCCATCGAGCGGATGATTCTCAGTCATACCGGGCAATAGAACCTTTCTGTTTTTATTTCGTATGCATAATCCATTGAAGCACTTAATGTTTATATTTGTGGTTCAGCAAAATGCAACCTCTCCCAGTGAAAAAGCTGACGGATGAAGAAATACTTACAGGGCTTAAAAAACGCGACAACCGCGTTTTGCAATATCTATATAAGAATGCTTATAATCCTGTAAAACAGTTGGTCATACACAATGCCGGTTCGGATTCCGATGCCGAGGATATTTTCCAGGAAGCACTGATCATCATCTTCAAAAAACTGAAGGACGACCCCGGGTTCCAGCTGACTTCTGCTTTCAGCACTTATATCTATTCCATTGCACGGCTGATCTGGCTGAAGCATCTGAGGCAAATTAAGAAAATCGAGATCGACCCGTTGAACCGTGACATGGAGGAGCGGATTGAGTTCGAGGAACCATTACCTGTACAGGACAAGGACCTGCGCATGGCCATATACCAGCGTACCCTGCTCAGGATCCCCGAAGACTGCCAGAAGATTCTTCGCCTCACAGCCCAGGACATTACTTCCAAGGAGATAGCCCGCCAGTTGGGTTTTCGCAGTGAGGGCTATGTTCGAAAGCGCCGCCATTTCTGCAAAGAATACCTGGTAACCAAGATCAAGGATGATCCCGACTACCAGGCAATGTTTGAAGATTAAGCTTGTAAGAAAATTCTCAGGAGTCCTATTTCAGTACAGTCTTCCAAATGGTCTCTGCGTCGATCTTCTTTGTGCAGAAGAACCAGTCCACACACTCTACACCCTTTTCCTTGCCTTCCATCCGGTCGGCGGCTGTTCCGCATGAACCTGCAGGGGGAACGATAACATCATCCCCGGGCCGCCAGTCGGCCGGACAGGCACAATCAAATGCATCGGTGGTCTGAAGCGCAATCAGTACCCTGTATAGCTCGTCAAAGTTACGGCCTATGCTCAGCGGATAATAAATGATCGTCCGGATCACGCCTGCAGGATCAACGAAAAATACAGCCCTGACTGCTTTGGTGGTATCCTCATTGGGCTGGATCATGCCATACATTCTGGCTACATCCATGGTAATGTCCTCAATGAGCGGGAAATTCACTTCCACATCCCTCATCCCTTTGAACACCATGGTCTCTTTGATCCTCCTGAGCCAGGCAATGTGGCTGTAGAGTCCGTCCACTGAGAGTCCCACCAGTTTACAATTGGCCTTGTTGAACTTCTCCTCCAGGGAGGCGAAAGTCATGAATTCGGTGGTGCAAACGGGTGTAAAGTCAGCCGGATGACTGAAAAGAATGGTCCAGCTTCCCTTATAATCCGAAGGGTAATTGATGGGCCCCTGTGTGGTTTTTGCTTTGAATTCAGGGGCTTTGTCGCCAATACGCGGCATTGATACTGCTACTTGTTCTGTATTTTCCATTTTCATTTGGGGTTTTAATAATACATGATTTATATATGAACTTTATTTCTTGAAATGTCCTTTAATCTGGAGGATGATATCCTCAATATCGAAGCCGGTGATTCCTTTTTTTTCAAAATACACCTTCAGCATCTGATCCAGTTCCGGGTCCATATAATCTTCAATCCTGTCGGTTTCAGCACAATACAGGTGATGGTGTTTTTCAGACACACCGTCATACCGCATGGCATCCTTGTCTGTCTTGACCCTTTTAATCAAGCCATGCTCCACCAGCACATCCAGCACCTTATATACTGTGCCTGTAGCTATATTGGGATGGACGGTCCTGATAAACTCGATGATTTGGTCTGCTGTGGGATGATTGGATAAATGATATACTGCTTCCAGGATAGCCAGTCTCTGAGGAGTAACCTTCAGGCCGGCATTTTTCAGTTGTTCGTTTATTTTTTCCATTTGTAGTTCAGATCAGAATACTTATTAAGTAAGAAATATTCATTATTATAACAATTGTTTTGATAGAATGTTCTGGCGAAATAGAATTTTTTAATCTGTACTATATGAAGAATCTTTATTTCAATACCTCACATTGGGTTGAAATGAGAAGGAAAGTATCACACAGATCCTTTGCATCTCAGCTATTGCTTTGCTTTCTCCTGTTTCCTGTTGCGGAAGCAAATGCAAGAATTCTATATGTCGGCCCCAACGAAACCTATGACAACATCAAATGGGCACTTGGCAAGACCATGATCAGGGAGAATGAGGTGATGCTGAACGGAGATTATGGCATCCTTGTTCGTGCTCCTGCCACTATCAATGGCAATACTGTGAATGAAAACCTGGTATACGGGATATGGCTCGACTCGTCATCAACCGGCTCGCTGGTGGGCTGGAACGAGATACAAAGCAACCATGTGGGTTTATACCTGGAGGAAGGGGTGTCAGATGTCTCAGTTACATGGAATCACATCACAGAGAATGATATTGGGATCAGTGCCCGGGGCGGGGCAAAACTGAGGTCAAACACTGTTGGGTGGAACGCATTGAGTGGGATCAGTGTGTTCAATAAAGAAATAGATCTGGACAACCTACTGTCAGGTGACAGCGGAATGAATGCCTTTCTGGAAAATGGTAACTGGAATCTGCGCAATATGACTCCCGATACAATCTTTACCTGTTATAATTTCTGGGGTCTGACTGATCCGGACAGCATCGATGCAAGGATCAGGGATGATGAGGAAGATAGCCAGTACGGACCTGTGATCTTTGAACCCTGCCTTGGTGATTTCAATGTCGGAGTGGAGCGGGCTCCGGTCATCACCGGTTCTGAAGATTTGATTCAGAACATGGAGGTCTTTCCCAATCCTTTTGCGGATGAAGTTTACATCGGATTTCATTTGTTGAAAGCGCAACATGTGACACTTCGGGTAATCGACAGCAGTGGACGAATCATCCGCATCTTAATCCGGGAACAGTATTGTGAAGCGGGAAGACACGTGATCCGGTGGGATGGACTGTCTGAAAACAAACACCCGGTTCAGCCAGGTATCTATTTTTTTTAGGTCCAGGCTGGCAATGAATCCTCTGTCAGTAAGGCAATAAAGACCTCCTCCGGCACATTTAGCCCGGCGTATTAAATTTGACGATGGACTGCCGCTCACGGTTCACCACCAACTGGGTCACATCGGGCCTGGAATAGTGCCCCGATACATCCATGTTTTGGCGCTCTTCCAGAACCCTGTTAAAATCGAGTTCTGTGGTAAAGAGTCCTTCTTTTCCTACTACAGGTTCCAGGATCCATTGTCCGTCAGGCCCGGCCACACAGGAACCGCCATCTGTAAGGGGATCGGAAGCATGCTGTATAATTTCATCCCGGTAAGGAACGTCGGCGGGAATATCGGCCGTGGTCATCAGGGCAGATACCGAAACCACAAATGAACGGGCTTCTTTGGCGATAAAACGGGTGATGTCCTCCGTATTTCGCACCGACCCTGGCCAAACAGCCACATGAAGATCTTCCCCGAGGCCATAGAGGGCTGTCCTTGGCAGTGGCATCCAGTTCTCCCAGCAGTTCAGGCCACCCACAGTAAATTCCTTCAAAGGATGAACCTGGAGACCATTCCCGTCGCCCTGGGACCATACAAGCCGTTCGTCATAGGTGGGCTGTAGTTTCCGGTGTACCGATTTAATTTCTCCTCTTTTATTGATGTAAACCAGCGAGCAATAAAGGCTGTGCCCACCCCGGTTCTGCGCCCTTTCAATGGTTCCCAGGTATACGGCCACCCGGTTTTTTCTTGCTGCATCACAGAGCATATTCAGATCACCGTTCTCCACCCGGATGGCGTTTCGGATATAGTGGGCGTGGATCTCTTTCTGTTTCTTCGAATTGAATTGTGCTCCATTTGTAAGTTCAAGCCAGAAAGGGTAACCGGGCAGCAAAGCCTCCCCAAATACCACCAGATCGCAGCGGGCCGATCCTGCCTGATCGATATAACCTTTTATTTTGGCCCTTGTCTTTTCTTTGTCGAGCCAGACGGGTGAGATCTGTGCCAGCCCGACTTTCAGTATGTTTGATTCGGTCATCCTGTAAATTTACAATTCTCGGTGAAGGAAACCTATTATGCAAGCATGGGAACTTCCATAATCAACAGATATGTATCCAATGCAGCCTTTACCTTTAACTCCTCAATGTCTTCGATTCCGAGACCATCCCTTTTTTCCAAGAGAACACCATTGATATCCGCACTGCCTTCAATGGCGAAAATATAGACCCCATTGGAAGGATCTTTCAATGTGTAGCTTGTCTCGACTCCTTCGTCCAGCCTGCACAGGTGAAACCACGCTTTTTGATGGATCCATACCCCATCATCTTCCGGAAACGGAGAGAGTACCTGTACCATGCTGTTATGAAGGGCATCCCGGTCCAGTGTGATCTGGTCATACCTGGGTTCAACACCCTCTTTATCAGGAAATAGCCAGATCTGCAGAAACTTGACTTCCCTGTCACTGTTCTTGTTGTATTCGCTGTGATATATGCCCGTGCCGGCACTTATGACCTGCAGGTCACCTTCCCGTATCACAGTCACGTTCCCCATGCTGTCCTTGTGCTCCAGATCACCCTCCAGCGGGATGGAGATGATCTCCATGTTCTCATGCGGGTGGGTGCCAAAGCCCTGTCCCGCTGCAACCACGTCATCGTTGAGGACCCTCAATACCCCGAAGTGCATCCTTTCCGGGTCGTGGTACCCTGCAAAACTAAATGTATGGTGTGAATCGAGCCAGCCATGGTTGGCGTGCCCCCTTGTTCCTGCTTTATGTATGGTGGTTTTCATGATCGTTCGTTTGAAGTTCTATCTATTGATAGATATAAACCAGCGATCCATGAGAAATGTTCTGACCGGGCAGGTATGATTCACTAAAGAGCGGATGCGGGCTGGACTATTTATCCAATCCCAGTTCGGCGCGCTTCTTTCGGGAAAGTTTGGAGGCCACCAGCCGGTGCGATCCGGCAATGTAATGTTCCCATTCTTTTCCATGGAGGCGGCTGATGTCATCCACCGAGACCCATTGCCGTTTGGCAAAGTATCTGGCCTGGGAGATTCCCTCCAGCTCTGTCAGCAGGTCAAAATCCTCTCCAAGATAATTCTTTTATGGGTGCCTATTCATACCTCAGGCTGTCGGCCGGATTGATCCGGGAGGCTTTGTAGGTGTGGTAGATCATGCTTCCGTAGGCAATTACCAGGGTCATGAAAATGGCAACCAGGTAGGGCCATATGGAAGGGCTCACCCTGTATGGGAAGGACTGCAGCCATCGCTGGGTGGCAAAGTATACTGCCGGCCAGGCTGCAAGGTTGGCAATGATCACAAGGAGGATGAATTCCCTGGAGAAAAGTCTGGAAATGGTGAAGAAATTGGCACCCAGGACCTTTCTCAGGCCCATCTCACGGGTCCGGATAGAGGTGGAGTAGGCGATCAGGCCGTACAGACCCAGTGCTGCAATGATATTGGCCAGAATGGCAATACAGATGATGATCCTTGACATCTTCTTCTCCTCTTTATACATCTGGTTGTGAAATTCATCCACGAACTCGTAATCGAAGGCCTGTCCGGGGAAGATGGACTGGAACTCTTCCCGGATATAATCCCTGATCCCGGCAATGTCTTTGGAATTGAACCTTACTGAGATGCTCCAGCCGGTCTGTTCTTCGTTGTAGAGCCTTAGCATGAATGGCCGGATCACATTGTGGACCGAAAGAAAGTGGAAATCCTCCACGACCCCTGCAATGGTGGCCTCCCGCCCGGAGAGGTTCCCCTTATAATCCAGACCATAGATGATTTTCTTCCCGATGGGATCATTCATTTGAATCAAATCGATGGCAGCCTGGTTCAGGATGACCAGGTTCCCTTCGGGCCCGGTACCCTGCTGTTTTGCCCGGAAACCATCCCCTGCAACCAGCCGCATCTGGTACACATCCAGGAAATACGGATCTGCATAGTTCACATTCATCCTGAGGGCTTCATCCTCCTGGGCCCCTTCCCAGGTGACGGTGGTCCAGTTATCCGATTCGCATACAGGGTAATCATGCACAGTTGAACCCGTGATATCGGGGTGTGCCGACAAGATTTCCTGCAGTCTCTCGATTCTGACCATGGTTGAATCAGCGAATTCGATGCGGATCACTCCCTCCGGGTTAAATCCCAGGTCCTTGTGCATCATATAATTGGTTTGCCTGAGCATGATCAGCATCCCGATAATCAGCGTGGTGGAGGCGAAAAACTGGATGCCGATCAGGACCTTTCGCAGCATTGGATTTTTATTCCCTTTTGACATCTGGCTCTTCAGAAAAGCGCTGGGCTGTGACCTGGATATAAGCCAGGCAGGGTAGGCCCCCGAAAGCAATCCTGTGATCAGACCGGCGGCAATGATCATCAAAAGGAGCCTGTAGTTTGCCAGGTATTGGAAATCCAGTTGTCTGCCTACAAGTTTGTTAAACAGGGGAAGATAGGTCTCAAACAACACAAACCCGACAATGAGCGCCACCAGGGTCATAAAGAGCGATTCGGATAGATATTGCGTGAGAAGGATCCGTTTGCTTGCGCCGTTCATTTTCCTGAGACACACTTCGCCGGCACGGACCGTTGTATAGGCAATGGCCAGGTTGGTGAAATTGATCCCTGCCATGATCAGCACGAAAATGGCCATGGTGATCAGGATGTATATGTTGCGCATGCTACCCAGCACCGCATAATCATCGGCCAGATCCGAGTGGATGTGAATATCCAGCAGAGGCCTGGCATACAATTCATTACTGGAGTTCTCACCCTGATATTCTACCAGGTAATGCAGGATCTTGCTGCTGAAATCCTCAATATCATGGCCCTCTTTCAGCATCACATAGAGCCTGACCCAATTGTTACCCCAGCTGCCAAATGCTTTTTCTTCGCCACCGGCATCGCTGCTTATGGTCTCCACGGATACAAGCAGATCGAAGTCCAGGTGTGAGTTTGCTGGTACATCTTCCAGCACTCCTGTAATATCAAATACGTTTGTTCCCAGGTCATAGCTTTCTCCGACTACATCGGTCCTGCCGAATAGTTTGCGGGCAGTAGTTTCGGTAAGGACCAGGCTGTAGGGTGCTTCCAGGGCATGAACAGGATCTCCGTGAATCAGCTTGAAACTGAAAGAGGTCAGAAAGCTATTTTCCACAAAGAATGCATTGCTAACAAAAGCCTCTCCCTCTTCCGGGACCAGCTTAAGTTCCTGTTCTACCAGGCGCATGGATGCTTCCACTTCTGGAAAATCTTTCTTCAGGACCTTCCATAAAGGTTCCGGCGTTCCTGTCATCCGTTCTTCCCGGCCACCGGCGTCCATGAACTGTTCAATCCGGTAGATTCTGTGAGCATTGGTATGAAATGTATCAAAACTGAGTTCGGATTGTATATAGAGGGCCAGGGCGATGAATACCGAAAGCCCCAGGGCAAGCCCAAAAGTGTTCACCATGGAAAATGACCTGTGACGCACAAGTACCCTGAATGAGGACTTAACAAAGCTTTTCCACATATTAGACTTTTTCAGATATGAGGCAATTGCTGTGCCATGTTAATTTATTGTTGATATTCAACAAATTAGAGTTTGCGTGATTCGGCGTAATTTGTATATTTGTTTCAGAAATGAACAGATGTTGTTTCAATAATGGACAACTCAACTGTCGAATTGATAAACTATGTTAGGCAAGTTATTAATAATTGATGATGATCTGGCAGTTCTTGAATCACTGGAGTTGCTGCTACGGGGCGAGTCGGGAAAAGTGGTGTCCATATCTGATCCGAACCGGCTCAATGAGGCACTTGAGCGAAATAGCTTTGATGCGGTCCTGCTTGACATGAATTTTAAGGCAGGACAAAACACCGGGAATGAGGGTATTTTCTGGCTTCGGGAGATATTGAAGAAGGATGCGGACCTTTCGGTGATTATGATTACCGCCTTTGGTGAAGTAGACCAGGCAGTGAAGGCCATGAAAATGGGGGCGTTTGATTTTCTGCAGAAACCATGGAAGAGCGAAAAGCTGATCGCCTCCCTGAATGCGGCCTGCCAGCTTTCTTCTTCAAAGAGAAAAGTCAGGGTACTGGAATCAGAAAAAGATATCCTTCAGGAAGATGTTGGGAGGCAATACCCGGAGATCTTAGGGCAATCTCCAAGGATCAGGGAGGTTCATCATATCATTAGCAAAGTGGCAAAGACGGATTCTTCTGTATTGATTCAGGGTGGCAACGGGACTGGTAAGGAGTTGATAGCGTGGGAAATACATCGTCAGTCGAAACGAAGGAATCAGATGTTTGTTACCGTTGACCTGGGCGCGATCAGTTCTTCACTATTTGAAAGTGAATTGTTTGGCCATAGGAAGGGTGCTTTTACAGATGCCAAAACCGACCGGAAAGGGAGGTTTGAAGCCGCCGCTGGCGGGACGCTCTTCCTGGATGAGATCGGGAACATCCCGCTGCATCTTCAATCCAAGCTGTTATCCGTCCTGCAAAACAGAGAGATCTTCCCTGTAGGAGCAAATGCCCCTGTTCCCATTGATGTAAGGTTCATCTCCGCTACAAACAAGGATCTGAGCCAACTGGTTACCAAGGGTCTATTCAGGGAAGACCTCTACTACCGGATCAACACCATCTTCATTGAATCGCCGGACCTGAAGGACCGGGATCAGGACATTGGCCTGCTGGCCGAAAATTTCCTGGAAAAGTTTTCGGTGAAATACGATAAACCAAACCTAAGGCTAAGTGCAAAGGCACTGGATAAACTTTACCGGCACAGCTGGCCCGGCAATATCAGGGAGCTGCTTCATACCATGGAAAACCTGGCCATCATGTCTGAATCAGATACAATACTACCGGAAGACGTCAATTTATCTTCTGCAATCCCTCCTGAAGCGTCCGGCCTCAACCTGGAAAATATTGAAAAAAGCACCATCAGGAAAGCACTAACCAAATACAGTGGAAATTATTCCACGATTGCGTCGGAACTGGGAATCTCCAGAACAACACTGTACCACAAAATCAGGAAATATGGGTTATAACAGCTATTTTGTCAATGTACTCAGCAGACTCGTGCTGATCCTTTTGACACTAACCGGATCTGCCTACCTGTTCGTTGTGCAGGATAGATTTTTCACACTCCTTTTCCTGATTCTCCTTTCAGTGGTCCAGGTGGTTCTGCTGTTCATGTACCTGAACAGGACCAACCGGAATCTGGCCCGTTTTCTTCTTCTCCTGACCCAGGAGGATACCTCTGTAATCGCCTGGAAGGACAGGGTTGAAAGGACTTTCAAAGGATTGCACCACAGTTTCAATAAGGTAAATGAAGAGATCAGCCGGATCAGGCTTGAAAAGGAAAAGGGGGGAATCCTGCTCCGGGGAATTATCGAACATATGAATACGGGCATCCTGGTGGCAGAAGATTCGGGGAGGGTTGAGGTGGTGAATAACGCTGCACTGAAGACACTAGGTGTGAACAGGCTTGATCACATGGGTGATCTGGAGAGGATTGGGGAGGGATTCTCAAGACGTTTTCTCGATCTGAAATATGACTCTGGCAATGTGATCAGGTCCAATTCAGGAAAATCAAAGGACTCCTCATTGCTTGTGAGGGCTTCAAGGTTGAAACTGGAAGAACAGGAGTTCAGGATTTATTCCATCCAGGATATACAGAGTCAGCTGGAGGCCAACGAGATTGAATCCTGGCAAAAAATGACCAGGGTTCTCTCCCACGAGGTATCCAACTCGGTAACTCCCATAGCCACACTGAGTGACGGGATTAACAGGAAAATTACCCAGGCCCGGTCCGATAAGAGTGGAAACCTGGTTGTCAATAAAGAGGCAGCCACAGATCTGCTCAGGAGTGTGGAATTGATCCAGCAGAGGAGCAACGCCCTGGTGGAATTCATGGAACACTATAAGAACTTTTCCAGGCTACCCGACCCGGTACCGGGAAGGATAAATGTCTCAGGATTCTTTAAAAGTCTTCAACTCCTTTTCAGGGAGAGTCTGGAGAAATCAGGGACAAGGCTGGAAATTGAGGCTGATGCTTCACTGGAGATCCAGGCCGACAGGAACCTTCTCGAACAGGCATTCATCAACCTGGTGAGGAACTCCATTGAGGCCCTAAAAGATACCAGGGCAGGTGTGATCTCCATCCAGGCTCAGAAGCAGGATAACCATTGGATCACCATAGGGGTAAGGGATAATGGCATCGGAATACCTGCGGAGATCCAATCGCAGGTATTTACACCGTTTTTTACCACAAAACCGGGAGGTACAGGTATCGGGATGAGCATTGTACGAAAAATTGTGGTCATGAGTGGCGGATCCATCAGGTTCCATTCAGCCCCCGGGAGTGGTACTGAATTTGTCGTTAAATTGCCAGAAAGCCAGACAAATGTTTAAACATTTCATCAGGCAGCAAAAGCCTGTGTGAAATCTTCAATGAGGTCTTCCACCTCCTCGATGCCCACTGAGAGCCGGATCATGGTATCCCTGAGTCCCATTTTTTCTTTCTCAGCATCGGGATATTCAGCAAAAATGGTGGAGTAGGGATGGATGATCAACGATTTGTTGTCCTGCAGGTTGGTGGCTCTGCGCACCACCTGTAGTTTATTCATAAAGGCATAACAATGCGCCTTCGATTCCAGGTCAAAAGTGAACACTGAACAGGGCCTGTCACCAAACTGTTCCACTGCAATTTTATAAAAGGGAGAACTTTCCAGCCCTGGATGATGCACATGTCTTACTGCGTCCTGTCCTTCCAGCCATCTGGCCAGTTCCAGCGCATTGGATGTGGACCTTTCCGTACGCAATACAAGTGTATCTAAACCCAGGCTCTGCAGGTAGGCATTGTGTGGGGAGAGGCAGGCGCCCAGGTTTCGGAAAATCTGTTTCCGCAGGATCATCTTAAATACCGGGCGGCCATGTTCCCTGAATGCCTCCTTTGTTTTGCCAAACCGGCTCCAGTCGAATGTTCCGTAGTCTATCAGCAGTCCACCCACAGATGTAGCACCTCCGGATATGTACTTGGTGCTGGACAGGACCTCTATATCAATTCCAAATTCCTTTGCCGAAAATACCGAAGGTGGTGTTAATGTGGTGTCGGCAATCAGCAGGATGTTGTTCCTTTTTGCAATCTCAGACAAGGCCCTGACGTTTGCCACCTCCAGTTGCGGATTGGTAATGGTCTCAAAGAAGATGGCTACGGTATCCTTATCCACCAGTTGAGCCACAGCATCGGGATCTGTGAGATCGGTATACTTTGCTGTAAATCCATAGGGCTTTAAGGTTTTCTCAAACAGGGCGATGGTATTCCCAAACAGGTGTTTGGAGGTAATGATGTTGTTGCCGGAATGGCTGATGGCCATCACCAGGTTGGAAATGGCTGCCATACCCGATGACATGGCTGTCACTGAAAAAGCACCGGTCATTCTCTGAACCTTGGATTCGAAATACTCCACAGTCGGGTTTGTAATCCTGGAGTACTGGTGCATCTGTTTCTCTCCCCGGAATGCAGCTTCAAGTTCTTCCGATGTTTCGAATTCGAAGGATACGTTGTCATACACCGGAAAATTCATACTGCCGTGTGGATCCTTCTGTGGAAATGGAGTGTGCAGCAATGTGGTGGTCAGGCCTTGCTTTTTCATGGTTCTGGTTTCATTTGAAACAACCAAAGCGACCAAATGGTTTATGGCTGGCTGGAAGTGCAAACAATTTCAGGTTGGGATGGGCTTCATTTCGAATTAGAAACTGTCATATTTGCGAAAGGAATCGCAAAATATGTATTATATTTGCGATTATAACCGCTAATTAATGATTAAAAGAATTATTCTTGATCGGATTATTTCCAGAATGAGGGATAACAAAGTCCTCATTCTTTATGGTCCCAGGCAAGCAGGAAAAACTACGATTCTCCATATGCTTTCAGACTCTTTGGATACAAAGATCAGTTGGTGGAACGGTGATGAGCCTGATCATCGAATTCAGTTGCAAAATGCTACAAGCACAGAATTAAGGAGCATGATTGGTGATTCGAAAGTAGTATTCATTGACGAAGCCCAGCGGATCGAGAACATAGGTTTATGTCTTAAATTGATCGTTGATAATGTGAAGGGAGTGAAAGTAGTGGCAACGGGTTCGTCTGCTTTTGAATTATCTAATAGGATTAGTGAGCCATTAACAGGACGGAAGTGGGAATTTGGATTGTTCCCATTATCTCACCTGGAACTGGTAAAACATACAACTTCTGAGGATGAAAGGAGATTGCTTGAAAGACGTATGTTGTATGGCTATTATCCGGATGTAGTGAACCATCCGGGTGATGAATCTCATCTGTTAAAGGAACTTGCAAGCAGTTATTTGTACAAAGATATACTAACATGGGAGAGGGTACAGAAACCAGATAAACTGGAACGGTTGGTCAGGGCCCTGGCTTTACAAATTGGGAGTGAGGTCTCTTATAACGAATTAGGGCAGATTTGCGGTATAGATAATGAAACTGTTGAGAAGTATATATCATTACTGGAGAAAGCCTTTATTGTGTTTAGACTGCATTCATTTTCCAGGAATCTTAGGAATGAACTGAAGAAAAGCCGGAAGGTCTACTTTTTCGACAATGGAATCAGAAATGCGGTTATAAATCAGTTCAGTCCGTTGGAACTAAGGTCTGATACTGGCCAGCTTTGGGAAAATTTTTTGATTTCAGGAAGATTGAAAATGATATCTAACGCCGGGGTACCTATAA
This sequence comes from uncultured Bacteroides sp., assembly GCA_964453785.1. Taxonomy (GTDB): domain Bacteria; phylum Bacteroidota; class Bacteroidia; order Bacteroidales. The sequence continues at coordinate 12,524 of CAYVRK010000002.1, read as the reverse complement.
ACAGGCACTTTTGGAGAACTTCAGCTCAGCAAGAAATAGACTTAATTGAGGAATCAGAGGGGACGTTGAAGGCTTATGAAATGAAATGGAGCGCCGAGAAAAAAGTATTGATAACCAGAGCATTTACCAATGCATATCCAGATGCTGAAACCTTTGGCATTACTTCCGGTAACTACGATCGTTTTTTATGTAATCCTTAGCATTCCATCCAGGTTCACTCCAAAGAAGGAATAACATAGGTGGTCAGAAGCCTTTCGGGAGTGTTCCACTGGGTATCGTCTCCCTCATCAAAGTTGTTGTCGCATACCATCACCAGGTTGTGTTCCGGAACGATGGTGATCCACTGCCCGCCGAACCCGACTGCCGAATAGGCGCCATAGTCACTTACCCAGAACTGGTATCCGTAATACGAATCGGGAATATACCTTCGCTTTATAAGCTTTTGCTGCGATTTCTTTACCCAGGCTTCAGGGATGAGCTGTTCATCTTCCCACACCCCGTTTTTGAGGTACAGGTACCCGAACCTGGCCATGTCCCTGGGCCTGAGCCTTACCCCTGATCCGCCATAGGCGACGCCTTCATTGTCAATGGGCCAATAGTATTCCTCTATTCCCAGGGGAGTGAACAGGTTTTGCAGGGCAAATGAGTCGACCCTTTCGCCGGTTGCCTTCTGGACAATTGCGGATAAAACCTGGGATGCTCCTGAATTATAGGCGAACTGTTGGCCGGGAGCTGCAACCATGGGACGGTCAAGGACAAATTCGACACCACCTCCCTGGACTGACCATTGCCGGTAGGTGTTCCTGTCATCTTCGTACGAATATTCAATTTCGTACCATTCCAGACCGGAACTCATGGTCAGCAGGTGTTCGAGGGTGATGCTGGCTTTGTCGTCGGACATGTTCTGAATTTCATATTCGGGAAAGAAATCGATCATTTTCTGGCCGGTTCCTTCAATCAATCCCCTGTCCCAGGTGATCCCCATCAATGCTGAGGTAAGGCTTTTGGTACAGGAGAAGATGCGGTGCAGGTCCTCCTGGTCATATTCTTCCGAATAATATTGTTCTGCTACGATATACCCATCCTTGATGATGACCAGGCTTTGAACATTCACCTGAAGCTCAAGCAGGAGCCGGATCTCTTCATTCAGTTCTTTCAGTTTCCGGGGGTCCATGCCCACCTCTTCAGGCGCACAGGTTCTCCAGCCATCGGTTGGCCAGTATTCCCCCTGGTAGGTTCCGGTAGAGATAAAATCTGAAGTCGGGAATACCGGATCGTCATCATAGTTTTCACATCCGGTGAAAGACAGGAAGAAAATGATAAGGAGCCATATTTCAAGAATTCTTTTCATGTGAAGCAATTTTAAAATTGTATCCTGTAACTGAGGATAAACAGAAATGGATTCTGGTATTCATAGCGGATGCTGTTGCTGCTGTTGTCCCAGTAATCAAGCCGGACATTTTCCCGGTTCAGGATATTCAGCAGGTCCACACTCCATTCGCCGGTATAGTTGGGACGGTTCCGCCTGAATTTGAAAAGCAAATCGATCCGGAAATAGTTCGGATACTGCCCGGAAAATCCATCATCCCATGATCTGACAGTAGACCCGCTTGCCCGGGATGCTTCCACATCAATGGGCAGGTACCTCATTCCTCCGGCAAGGATGTACCTGGAACTGACAGAAAGGGTGTGCTGCAGGCCTTTCCCAAGCTTAAATTCTTTTCCGGCCAGACCGTTGGATGCATACCTGCTGTTGTATTTCGTATTGTGCCATTCTCCCAATTTGTCTTCATATTTTGAATCATATACGGTACCATTCCACATGAAATGAAATCCGTTGGACATGTATTTATCAACCGAAACCTCTATCCCCGTGTTGTATCCTGTTCCATAGTTGGTCAGGATGTTGCCCTCAAATCCGAAATCGTAGTTCATGGTGGTGAAATAGGGCGGGAAGGGGTATGCGGGGATGTCATACATATCTTGATAATAAACCTCCGTTTTCAGGTTGAGCAGATCGGTGATCCTGTAGTCATATCCCAGAACATAGTGCCTTGATTTGGCAAGCTCCAAGTCCAGGTTGGGTGTAATGTATTCCCCGTTGGAAAGGTATTTCCGGCCTGCATACAGGGTCATGGACTCTTTCCGGCTGTGGATTCCGAACCCCGCACTGAGGGTGTGACGTGGTGCTACGGTCCACTGAAGACCCAGACGGGGTTCTATGGAGTATTTGTTGCTCAGGTAGAATTGGATAAAGTGCAGCCCTGCATTGATTGAAAGGTTGTCTCCGACGCGATAGTTCCAGGTTCCAAATGCCTGAAGGGTTCCGGCAGCCATCACTGTATCTACGAATGTGTGCCCGTAAACCTGGTTCATATATTCCGGATGGCCCGGGTCCAAATACCAATTATAAAGGGTATCCGAGTGCCAGTCCATAAGGGAGTTGTTCCATGCCATTTCATAAATAACACCTGCCTTTAATTTGTTTCTTGGATTGATCTTCCTGCTCAGGATCACCGACCCTTTTGCCGTATAATCCAGGATATCGGTTCTCCATATCCGGTCGATGGGCATTTCAACCGATCCAATGTTCCTCTCACTGTCCCAGGTATAGCTCCGGCCCGATACAGCCAGCACTGTCCTGACAAAGGTCTTTGGATTGACTGTTAAGCTGTTTGAAAATCCGATGGTAAACATATCTGAATTCATCACATACCCGTCATACCCTGTTTCATGGCTCAGTCCCCCGATACCGAAGATGGAGAATACTCCCGCTTTTTTGGTGGGATGGTAAATCTTGAATGAAAGATCCTGGAAATCGGGTACACTTTCCAAATTTGCGCCCATTTTCTGCATAATCTTCAGGGTGCTGTAGCGGTATTGAGCGATGTAGGTTGTGTTCGATGCCCTGTGGATGGGGCCTTCCACCTGCACCTCTGTCCCGATCAGTCCAATCTGGATGGTTTGTTCATGCTTTTCATTGTTACCGGTTCTCAACCTGAGATCAAACACCCCGGATAATGCATTCCCATATTCTGCAGGGAATGCGCTGGTGAAAAAATCGGAACCTCCAAGCATGTTGTTGCTGATCACATTCACCCCGCCCCCTGACGCTCCGATATCTGAGAAATGGTTCAGGTTGGGAATCTCAATCCCTTCCATTCTCCACTGAAGCCCCTTGGGACTGTTTCCCCTGATCACCAGATGGTTCTGTCCGTCATTGGGGGATATCACCCCGGGGAAAGAAACCGCTGCCCGGGAAATATCTGAAATTGAACCCGGATAATTCTCAACCTCGTAGGCAGAAAAACTCCTTCCGCTTACCATGGCCAGACTGTTGATGGGTTTTGTGCGGTCATTCTCGGAGGTAATCCTTACTTCCGAGATCTCAATGGCCGACTCTTCCATCTCAACTTTCAATACCGATTCTTTGCCCGAACCCACCACCACGCCGGGCAGTTCAAAGGGTTTGTAACCCATGTAGGAACATTGAATTTCATGCCTACCGACTGGCACTTTTTCGAATCTGAAATACCCGTTATCATCGGTGATGGTCCCTTTTTCCGGGCCATCGGAACCCAGCAATATGTTCACTCCGATCAGTGGAACTTTCGTATCCCGGTCCAGAACCATTCCCCTTACTGTCTGGTTAGGTATATTTCCCGGTTTGCCCTTTGATGCCGGGACAATGAGGATTTTGTTTCCTTTTTCCATGTACTCCAGCGAATCACCTGCAAACATGTCATCCAGGTGTTCACGGATGCTTCTCTTTACATCTGTGACTGTGATGACTTTCTCTACCGGTACTTCTTTCCCGTAGCTAAAAGTGAATCCGCGGGCTTTTCCAAGGGCTGCCAGCAATTCTTTCACCGTGGTCGTTTGCGCAGCAAACCTGACTTCTGTATCAAGGATTCTTGACTGGGATGAAGCCGGCAACACGAAAATCAAACAAAACAGGGCCGATCCTATGGTTTTCTGTAAACTCATTTGAACAACTTAATGGGGTTTTAAAAGGAGAACCTCCTGGTTCTCATATGTATAATCCAATCCCAACACCAGCGATAATTCATCAAGTACACTCTCAAAATCCTGGTTATCAATGATTGAAGTGAATGTAAGATTGTCGGGGAGATTTTTGTCCAGGTTTACTTTTCGACCGTAAAAATCCTCCAGTTGCCGGGCTACTTCATCAATAGGGCTCTGTTCAAAATAGAGGATTCCGGTTTTCCAGCTCAGGAAATTGGGGTTGTAACTATCCTCCTTTTTCATAGTTCCGTCTTCCAGAAGAGCCTGTTCTCCCTTCCCCAGTATGATCTGAAAAAAGTCCCCATCCGTTTTGGAAAATGCCACACGGCCTTCCACCACCTGAACACCGATGGATTCATTCACACCCCCTGATTTAATATTGAATTTTGTTCCCAGGACCTCCACAGCGGCCCTGTCTCCGATAGCGATAACAAAAGGATGATCCGGATCACCTTCTACCTCAAAGTAGGCCTCACCTGACAGCTTTACCTCCCTGTTCTTTCTACGAAAGTGCCCGGGGTAGGAGAGCTCAGACTCTTTGTTCAGTACAACCAATGAGCCATCGGGGAGCACTACTTCCTTTCTGACCTCGATGGCCTGAGCAACTATCAACCCGGGCGAGCCGAACCAGGTTTGCTGTACCAGAAAGCCAACTCCCAGCAAAAGAATGACCGCTGCAGCCGACCACCAGATCCTGTACAGGGTTCTCCTGCGTCCAAATCCCATACGCTCCTTAACCAGGGCCCAGTCTTTCGTATCGTCAATAGCCTGGTAGCTTTCCAGGAAGCTGTAATCGGTTTCTTCAAAGTTGTGTTTAGGTTCCATTGTCCTGTGGTTTGTATCATCATGACAATTGGGAATCGATAAACACGTATAAAATGCTCACTTCATTCGCAGATAACGAATCAGAGTTTAGAGCGCAGGGCTTTGAGGGCGTTTGAGATCTGTGTTTCAACGGTTCGTTTGGAGATACCAAGTTGCTCTGCAATCTCGTTATTCTTTAGACCCCTGACCCTGCTCAGGGTGAAAATATTCCGGCACTGAGGTGGCAGGTCGCTGATGATCCGGAAAATCCGGTGCTCCAGTTCATTTTTATTGATCTCAGCTTCCATATCCTCATGGGATGGCTGCTCATTGTGAAAGTGCTTCAGGTGCTTTTGATGACCTTGCTGTTTTTTGATATGATTCAGACACCTGTTCCTGACCGACTGGTACAGGTATGATTCCAGTGAAATGGTGATGGCAAGGGTCCGTCGGTTTTCGTACAGATGAACAAACAGGTCCTGGACGATCTCTTTTGCTGACTCAAGATCGGCTAGATATTTGAGGGCAAAGACAGTCAGGGGACGGTAGTAATCCTGAAACAACTGTTTGAATACACTTTCATTTCCCGTCCGGATGCCCTCCATCATATGGGGCGAATTGTCCTTCAAAAAACCTGGTCTATTTTTGTCGAAATTTGAAAGTTACAAAATTGCCAGAAACTCCCTGATTATCGGGTTGACCTCATCTCTCTTTTCAACAGCAACCAGATGCCCCGATTCCAGGATTATACCTGATTACCAATATCATAGACCCCATCATTCCCTGAAAGGTTTGACTCCACATGAAGGATTAAGAGGCTTTCAACACCCCAAAGAAAAAGGGCAGCAACAAATTCTTGAAACACCAGCACCCTTGTTGTTGCAATATTGCAACATAAAATTCCAATTTTACCTTAGGATTTGCTGGCCAAAAAAGCTGTTGCAGAAGGGCGGGGAGTGAGGATTGTTTTCAGGCCAGCTTCAGATTTTCCGGATTCCGGCTAGTGTGGATCACATCAAGGATGATGATATATTCCTCCGTTATTTCATAGACCAGCTTATAACTCCAGATTGCCTTAAAGCGGATATTCCTGCGGTACTTTTCTAAAAACGGATCCTTGGTGTATTTGTGGGGCATAAAACCAAGACTGTCGCCCTCTTTCTTGATCTCTGATCTTACCCGTGCGGCTTGATGCTCGGATTCCTGTTTCTTGATGTAGCTATATATCTTACGAAGTGAAGATTGTGCCTCGTTTTGCCAGACAACCTTGTAATGCTTCTTTACCACTGCTCCATCTCCTTTTCCAGATCCTCCGATGTGGTATAATTGCCGGCCCTTGCACTATCACTTGCCTTTATGATCCTGGCCCTGTAAGTTTCAACATCCATCGGAGGTCCGGGAAGGGTGTAGTCCTCTTCTTCATCTTCGTAGCTCTTGGCTAAGGCCAGGACCCTCTTCAGGAACTTTTCATCTGCCTTATCAATGAAGCTTTGAACCTCTTTTCTTAACTCTACTGTTCCCATGACGCTGTTTTTTTACAAATTTAACGATTATATACTTAACTTTCTTTATAGAAGATTAAGCGGCTTCACCAACTCGCCTATGGATTTCTAGCGGGAATTTCTTACCAGTTCTGCCAGGTCGGAATCTTTTCCCAGAACCAACAGAATGTGATTCTTATGAAGGATGGTGTGTTCAAATCCCACATAATCCGTATTAGCGATCTCTTTACCCTCGGGCTCGGTTGTCAGACTTTTCAATCCTATGATGTTCACGTTGTACTTTGTCCTGATTTCATGTTCCATAATGGTTTTTCCTGCCAGTTCTTCACTGACCGGAATCTCAATAAGAAAAATATCAGAAGCAAATTCATCGATGAAATGAAAATTCCGATTCAATAATTTAAGGGCGAATCTTCTACCTTCGTGCCTTTCCGGGAATAGAATTTCGGTAATATCCATTTTTTCAAGTACTCTGTATTGGATATCTTTGGTAGCCCTTGCATAGATGGTTTTTACCCCCAGCCCCTTAAGCAGTTCAATGGTTAAAATGTGTGCCTCAAATGCATCTCCCATGGCAAGGATCAAAATGTCCTCGGGTTTGATGAATTTGGCAAGAGAAGAAGGGTCCAGGTTGTCGATACGAACCGCATATTTGCATCCTTCAACCTTCATTTGATTGACTGCAACAGGGTCGCGGTCCATCACGATAACATCTGCATCGTGTTCAATAAGGGTTCTGGCAATCTCTGTACCATAGGCCCCAAGACCTATCAAAACAAACCTTCGCTGATCGTTCATAATTAACCTACCATTAAATTTATTTCCGGGAATGTATAACCCGTATCGTCCTTCACTTCACTCATGGCAATTGCAAATGAAAACAGACCTATTCTTCCTGCAAACATTACCATAGCTATCAGGAGTTTGCCGGTCACGGTCAGGTCAGGGGTAATCCCCCTGGAGAGACCTACTGTTCCAAAAGCAGAGATGATTTCAAACAAAATATCAAAAAATGCCTGGTCTTCAGTCCAGGATAATACAAATAAAACAGAAAATATCAGGAAAATCGAGACCATGAAGACAATGAATGCCCTTCGGACTATTCTCATGGGCAGGGTATTCCACCCTATTTCCACCCTTGTCTTTCCTCTGACAAAGGATGCCAAAGCTGCGATTAGGGTGACGACAGTGGTCACTTTAATACCTCCTGAAGTGGAATTGGGCGCACCTCCAATATACATCAAAAAGATGACCATCATCAAGGTGGGGATGGCAAGTTCTCCAATTGAAACAATAGAGAAACCGGCGGTGCGGGCTGTAATGCTCAGAAAAAATGAATGAAGCACCTGCTCACCCACGGGAAGATCCTTCCATTGGGCATACTCGGTGATCCAGACCATCCCTGCCCCTAAGAGGATGAGTACAAGAGTACCCATCAGAATGATTTTCGATTGCAGCGTAAGACCCTTTTTACGGAATATTTTGATTTCACCGATACGGAAAATATCCGAATAGGTGTAGAAACCCAGGCCCCCGAATACAATAAGCAGCATGATGGTAATATGCGACATGGTACTGAACTGATACCCTGCTGTCTCAAAACCTTTGGAGAAAGTACTGAATCCGGCATTGCAATAGGCACTTATGGAGTGGAAAACTGCGTTAAATATCCTCTCAGATTCAGACATTCCAAGATTCCTCCAAGCGAAATATAAGCCAATGGCGCCTATTAATTCTGAAATAAATGTGATCGAAACAATAGCCTTCAGAATCGATGCCAGAGAACTAAGGTTTTCATTATCCAGTATCTCCTGTACAACTATCTGATCCCGCAGCCGGAATCCCTGTTGAACGAATAATGCGATAAACGATGTCAATGTAATGATGCCAAGACCCCCGAGCTGGATCAGCAACATGATCACTACCTGTCCCTCGAAAGTAAAAATTTGTTGGATATTCACGGTGCTTAATCCTGTGATGCACACTGCAGATGTAGAAGTGAAAAAGGCGTCGATCCAGTTTATCCCCTCATAAGTAGCTTTCGGGAGTTTCAACATGACCATTCCGGTCATGATTACAAATACATAAGAGATCATCAGGATTCTGGCGGGATTCAGCGAGTAAAAAAGCCATTTGTCCCTGATTTTTGCCAGAGCAATGATGCCATTGAAAATGATATAAATCTGAATGATAACAAAATAGAGCTTGATTATACTATGCGTAGTAGCTCTTCTAATCAAAATATGGGGGTCTTCAATGGAAATGATCTCCTCGAAGACAATGGAAACAATGAAGAGCAACAACAACCCAAACTCAAATGGAGATTGTTTGACATACAGCCATTTTGTATCACTGATGATGAATTTCAAAAGAAGAGTGATCACGAAAAATGCTGCAATGATTTCATCCAGAATCAACATGTTTGTAATCCAGACATCCGACGGATGAAATCCGTATTTTATAAACAGCGAAAGGAAAGCGACAACCCCTAAGAAAGGGGTTATCCTGGCAATGATGTGATTGATCCGATTCTGAATTGATAACTTCATAACCAAACCAGAACTCTTTGTTCAATATCTCTCATCGGAGTTTGAAATCGATTTCAGAGATCAGATTTCTGAAATCCATGAAATCCAGGTCCGGCATAAAGCCAATGGCCATCGTGAACATCGTATCGGTTGAAGTTTGGAGGATAAATAAATCAGGATCTTTATCCCTGGTAATCTGGCCGTTGCTCACTTCTACAAAAAGATTCCTGGCAGGAATATTCTGTATCCTGATCTTTAAACGATAAAGACTATCAACGGCCAGCACACGATCCTTATGGTCGGCCCCGATAAATGAAATTTCAGCGTTGGTTCCAAAATGTTCAAAGTGCCTTGTGCCATTTTCCCATTCTCCTTTCCACATAATTTCACCATCCTGGTACCATTCAACCCACATGCCGTTTTTAACGCCTTTCTTATAATGACCCTCTTCCTTCATCTGGCCATTTTTGTACCAGGAGGTCCACAAGCCATCAGGTTTTCCGTTCACAAATGATCCTTTGGAAATCAGCACACTGTCTGAATAGATTTCCCAAGGCCCCTGCTTCATACCTGAATTGTCAACCCGGTTCACATCTTCTATGGAACCTTTGCCGTTTTGATTGTCTGAAGTGCATCCAAAGGATATCATTCCCATTATCAATATCAGACAAAAGATTATATGGTGAGGGTACATCACATTCCGATTAAATTCAACGCCGAAATTACTGTTAAATTTTTGCATCGCAAAACCCTGATGGGGTGACAAAAGTACCATAATAATACAAAGTGATAATTTTACAGAAGTCAGATGATATCAGGATTTCTTGTACTGGAAGAAGATCAGGATCCCAATGAAAAGGGCAATAATTGAAACCCAGTAGAACATTCCCGATTTCCTGTAAATTGGACTGCTGTCACCCACAACCACGAATCCTGACCAAAAAAAAGGATTTGAAGTTAGATCATCTGCTCTTTCCAGGTAATCCATTTTCGACAGCCTCATGGCCTCCTGCTTGCTCTTTCCCTTTTTCAGATACTTATAAAAGGAGGTCATCAAATCCGAACTGGATTTATCTGATACCTGCCAGAGGGTCATCACAATGCAAGGACATCCGGCATAAATAAAACCTCTTGCAAGGCTCATCATGCCTTCACCCTTCTGCATTTTACCAAATCCACTGCTGCAGGAACTCAACACAGCCATCTGGGCATTCAGCTTCAGGTTATAAATCTCGTATGCGTAAAGCTTGTTATCCTCTGTGGTATCGGCAACTTCAACATTGGTGAAGGCCAACAAGGAATAGAGCGGATTGTCGTCCTTCATGATTGTATGCATGGCAAGGTGCAGGACATTGTAATCCGGTGCATATTTCTTGAAGTTTGCTTCGGTGGCATCTTCATTCAGGAATACCCTGGAGGGGACCGTTTCGTTGATACTCTGAACTTCTTTGATGGTCCATCTCAATGGAAGAAGGTAGTTAGATTCGGAAAGCACCTGGCGGATTGTGGCTGTATCTCTGCTCGAAAGCGGGTCATAATATGAAGGAGCAAATGCCAGAACCTTATTCTCGGGAGATTTGGTTTTAAGCCTTTCGCTGAACATCATGGTGGCCGAATGGGAATAACCCACCGAAAATTCCTTGATCAAATAGGGAAGGTTGAGGTAATTGATGTAATGCAGATCAGCCTCATCAGTAATAAAGCCTTCAAAAGGAAGATAGGTAATGGCCCCATCAGGTACGATTGTGAGATTTTTACGGTCTGTGTACTTTAGACAGGGTTCGACCAGGATTTTATAGAACTTCTGTCCCAGCTGCACATATTTCATGTAGTTCTCATGAACCCCAAGGCTAAAGTTCTGTGTGTGCATCAAATTGTAATACTCGAAACACTCATCGCTGAATTCAGGTTCAATAGCCTGTGAGAAGACATTGATCCCTTTCTTATCAATCACATATGTGATGAGCATGGTATCATTCAGTACATATTCGATTAATGCGTCACGATAAGGCAATTTACTCTGAATCTCTTTTAGCGAAACAAATTTGGGATTGTATTTAAACTCATAATACTTGGAATTATTAAGTTCTATCTCCTGCTTCAAGTCGCTTAGGTCATCCTTTAAATGAAATAACTTTTCCTTATAATAGGCAATTAGGCCGCTGTCCGGTTCTGTGGATAATTGCTCTTGATAAAGCATTTCCTCATATCCTTGAATCTCACCGATAAGCTTCTTCTCATTGTCCCTTACATCTGCGGGTAGATCCGAAAACTCCATAGCCTCCACATCATTGATTTCACTAAAGAGGGCGAATGATTTACTGCTTTCAGTGAACTCAAATGATTTCTCTAGATACTCCAGATCTCCAGTCAGCTCATACATTTGCATTCCTACATATATAGCTTCGTTATAAACCTCAATAATTGCAGCAGTTGCGTAGAGCTTACTGTCTTCATTTTCCATAGATAGTTTTCTTGAGTCTAAAATCCCAATGGCTTTCTCGTAAGAACCAAATGAACGTCTTAAGTAATCGATTGAGGAAGTATTAATATATTCCTGAAGCAGTATTCTACTTTTTAATATATGAAAATCAGGGAGTATTGAAGTAACACTTGTTCTTACACTTAGATCTATCTCATTAAGAGAGAGCCCTTCAAAAAATTTATTCATACCCTCAATTCCTCGGTCCACTACTTCAAGGGCAGGTTGATTTCGATTTTGTAAATACAAAATAAATGCTCTTCTATATTGAATATTTGAATAGTAGTCGGTCTTGTATTTCACAGATTGAGGATTCAAAGACTCTATATATAGAAAAGCTTGAGAAATGATTTCATTTGCATTCTGGAATTCCTCAAATTCTATGTAAAAATCAATTAAGTTCGTGTAATAAATCATTTGACTAAGATTGTCATCTTTTACTTCAGTTGATTTTAGAACTTTCTCTGCTTGATTAAAATAACTCATTGCATTCTCATATTGCCCTAGTGCTGCAAATGAATTAGCAAAAGTTATACTAAATCGGAATTCAAGGTATGGATTTAGTTTAAGACTAAGAATGTCAATTTCTTTAAGTTTCTCTTCGGCTTCATCATAATCTTTAAGATCAAATAATAGTCGAATATAATTCGAGAATATATGAGAATAGTTGTTAGTACTTGAATAGCCGTTCCTTTCCATGAAGTCAAGCGCATATTCATAATACTGTTTTGTCCTGTATACATCATCATATAATCCAATAATATTCCCCTTGTTATTATAAATATTTCCAAACAGAATAGAATTCGGTTCAAATGCTGTTAGTATACTATCAGCTTTTTCAAGATGATATAATGCCAAATTGTAATTATATATTCTCCTATAAACAGAAGATAAAGAGATATGATTATTAGCTACCCTATCATCTAATATCTCGTAATTGGCATATTGAAGGTCTAAAGCTTTTTTTAGATAGTATTCTGCAGTATCAAGATTTATATTGTACTCAACATTGCGATACCCTTTGACTCCATATTCATGGATTTTTTCACGCAATTCAGGATCCTCCTGAGACAGTACATTTATGGTAACTGCAAAGAATAGATGAATAAGTAATAGAAGGTATCTAGATGATAATGAATTCATCGTTATAAGTGAACAGTAAATGAAAGAATAAAAGGGACA
>CAYVRK010000001.1:16858-190906 GCA_964453785.1 uncultured Bacteroides sp. | reverse complement strand
ACTCCCATCATGGACCTGATGCTTTCCTTGGTAAAATATCGGGTGTCACAGCCATTAATTGTGATGATCCCGCTGTCGGGCGGATAAAGGTGTTGTACCAGTCTGGCGACGGTACTCTTTCCCGATCCGCTGGGTCCTGTCAAAGCTGTCATGCCGCCTTCCGGTATAACCAGATCCACACCGCTAAGCTGCTGACCCCTGGAGCTATAGGAGAATGAGATCCCGCTCAGTGAGATGGTTCCGAACTGCGTCTTTTTCATCACTTGCAGGCCAGGTTTTTGTTCTCTCTCCAGATGGAAGATCTCGAAAAGACGATCGGCTGCTATCATGGCATTCTGATAGGTTTTGTTGGCCCCGATCAACGCGCTTATGGGACCCGTACAGTAGCCCATCAATGCATAAAAAGTGAGCAGGTTTCCCGGAGAAAGGGAATCCCTGATCACAAAATAGGATCCGGCCCACAGGAGAATGATGGTGAAAATACGGTTTACGGTCTCTGTTCCGGTGGAAGCAGTGATGGAATTGATTCCTGATCTATAGACCGTGTCCAGCAAACTGTTTAGTTTTTTTTCTGTTTTCTCCTGTGATAAATGAACCAGATTGTGCTGCCTGATATGCGATGATGCCTGAAGCGACTCTACAAACTGTTCTTCAAGCGAGGCCGATTTCTCCATGACATTCCTTTCGATCTGTCTGTTTCGGTGGTTAAACAGGATGTAGATCAGGCTGTAAGCCGGAATCATAGCCATCATGATCATCGACAGTTTGGGATGAAGAAGGAACATGGCAGAAAAGGAGAAAAGCAGGATGAGGAGATTCACAAGAATTCCGATGGCTGCATCATTAATAAAACCCCTGATCTTCACTGCATCGTTGACCCGTGAGATGATCTCCCCGGTTTTCATGGAGTCGAAAAACCGCTGGGGCAGACTGAAAAGGTGTCGGTAGTATGAGATGATCAGCTGGTTATCAATGACCTGGCCTGTTTTCAGCATGATCACGTTTCTGGTGCATGCCAGGAAGACCATGAGCAGGGAGATGCAAATCATCACCAGGCTCATCAGGTTCAGGAGGCCTTCATTACGGGTTACAAACACATGATCGGTTAGCTTGCCCAGGTAGATGGATGAGCAGAGGCCCAAAAGTGTATAAAGGATGGCAGAAAAAACTGCCTGCAAGACAGGTTTCCATACCGGTTTGATGAGAAAAAGCAACCGGGTGCGGTTTGGAATGCCGGGGGAGACCGGCTGTTCTTTTGTTCCGGGCACCATGGCTATGACCGCTCCGCTCCAGCATTCCCCATATTCTCTTTTCTTCCACCGGCTGATTTTTCCGTCGGCCGGATCCATAATCCGCAGGTATTTACCGTTCACCCCGTATACAGTTACGTAGTGGTGGTTCCCGTCTTTTCTGATCAGGTGAGCGATAAAGGGGAGTGGCAGCTTATCCAGGTGGTCTTTACTTCCCTGCAATCCCCGGGCTGCAAAGCCGAACTTCTTCAGAACCTGAACCATGCCATACATGGAGGTTCCCTGCCTGTCGGTCCGTGCGATTTGCCTTATCCTGGATACGGGAATCCGAATTCCATAGTGGGCCATCACCGAAGAAATACAAGCTGGTCCGCAGTCTGATGTGTCCCTTTGCCGGATGCATATTCTGTTTCTTCTTCTCATACGGGTGCTTACATTACCTGGAAAAGCGTGCAGGATTGATCCGGCGGTTCAGACGCTCCGCCAGCAGAGATGCAAGTGTGGAGCGGTGAAGAATCAGGTTCGCTGAAAATGTCATACCCGGGAGCACCGTCCGGTTGATGCCCTTTTCTCCTTGCAAGGGAGGATAGCCAAGGGAACAGCGAACCCGGTATACCGGCATGTTGTTGATGATGATGACATCGGGATCTATCTGACTCACCTTTGAAAAGAGGCAGGCGAAGGACCGTTGATCGTGGCTGTCTAAACGGATGCGGACAGGCATACCTGTTTTGATATCTGCTATATCCCTGGGTTGCACGTAGCACTCGGCCACCAGCATGCTCTCCGGTGAAATGATGCCCAGCATGGTCCCCGCGTGCAACACTGATCCGCCTGTAACTCCCCGGCATTGTTGAAGGATTCCAGAAGAGGGTGCAACGATACAAAAGTTTTGCAAAGAAGCCAGGGTGCGGGTAACCTCTCCCTGGTACCGGCGGTTCTCCTGTTGCAGATGGAACAGCTCTTTTGTCAGGGAACTGCGATAGGATTCCGTATGATCTTCCATTTTTGCCTTTGCCGCCAGGTATTGGGTCCTGGTCTTGTCATACTCACGGACAGGAATCACCTTCTGATAGAAGAGTGTTTCTGCTGCGTCAAATTCGTTTTTCAGAAACTCCTTTTCGATTTGCATGAGTGTTTGTTGCGACAAGTAACTCCTGTGGGAACGTTTGTACAGAGAAGTCTCCGCGGGAAGCTCTCCCGAGAGAATAGAAGTGATGTCGAGGATAGAAGCCTTGTTGCGAATGATCATTTGCCGGTATTCTGAAATCAGGGCGTCCGGCGATCGGCGGTTGAACCACACAAGGGTATCACCGGCCTGTACCTTCCTGAAATCGCTCAGAAGTGAAGATTCCACTACCCCTGTCAATGGAGAGTTGACCTCCATGGGCTCTTCCCCCGGTCTGATCATGCCTGCAGCGTTGCATACCACATCTACCTTCACCAGAGGCAGGGCCACAATCATCCCTGTTGCCATAAGGATCATTGCGTAACCTGCAAAAAAGGAGCTTACCCGCCGTTTGTGAATAAGCTCCAATGTGGTACCTTCCA
This sequence comes from uncultured Bacteroides sp., assembly GCA_964453785.1. GTDB lineage: Bacteria > Bacteroidota > Bacteroidia > Bacteroidales. The sequence goes on along the minus strand of CAYVRK010000001.1, from coordinate 188,105 downwards.
GGGGTTCCATCAGGAGAAAATTGCGGCTAAAAAAGCCTTCAAGTTATCCCAGAAGTGGAACAGCAGAAGGAAAATGATGAAGGTTAAGGTCATGATCAGGGTTTGTTTCCAATCCAGTTTCCTGTGTTTCATGGATCGTTATTGTTTATTGTTGGCTGTTTCATTGATCACATCCATGGCTATCCAGTCCGCCATGCCTGCTGTCGTCCCATAGACAGTGGCACATCCACCACTAACAATGAAAAACCTGATCACCCTTCCCACATCATAGGCAAAGCCGCCGCCATTGATTTCCATAAGCCGGACGCTGTCCATTGATTCGAAGTATTCTGTTTCTTTTTTCATTTCTTAACAATTACGGTGGTTGGAACATTTTTCTCTTCAGGCCTTCCCATCAGGCCGTTTTTAAAGTTATCCCAGTCAATGATAATCTGTGTGACAGCAGCCACACCGATTAAAATAAAGAAAGGGACAAACCCTCCGTTGATCTCCTGCTGCTCACTGAGGGGGATCACCCGGAAGTTTTCTGTGTTCATTTCATTTTTCATGTGTATTGGATTTGATTTGCCTACTCTGTTGAAAAGGTTTTTCGGCTTACACCCGAACAGCGCGCCTGTTCTTTTCCCTTTTATGTGGCAGGAACAGCATTATCGGTTACTGCCGGGGGAAAAAAAATTGAAAAGGGATTGGTTTATTTGGACCTGACCACGGAAGGAGAGTTCACTTGGGAATGTCCGGCAGCGGGGAGTTGTTCCGCTTTCGGGGTAAGAAACACTGCGCCCTCCTGGTCAAACAGTGTAAGCAGGCTGCAGGGCAATGAACCGTCGTAAAGGATTGCATTGAACGTATTCTTCCTGATGAGCTTACGGATCTCCTCCTCCGTGAGCATGGTCAGTGAAGCAACCAGGTCTTCACCGGCCAGGTTCAGGCAAAGGGTATCCCCGTTGAAAACCATCAACGAGTCTGCCACAAAAGCATTCCGGATGCCAAAGTAGGCAGAAATGGTTTCCTGACCTTGACTGCCCTGGGCCAATTGGTCCAGTTCCATGGTGTAAAGTTGAGGATGGCCAGGCGACCAGAGCATGGGCTCCTCAATGGTTATATCCAGGTCTAATTCGGTTTCCTGTCCGAAAGAAAGTCGGGCGCTTTGTTCTATGGATTTGCTGGCAATTTCATTTCCCGCAGGATCAGTAAGCCTCAGATTCAGTTGTCTGATGTTGTTTTTCCCGGGAAGATAACTCTTCATATAGAGGTGAATCCTGGTGAATGCAATGTGGTCTCCCGGTTCCATATAGCTTGAGATCGTCAGGTCGCGAATGTGGATCCCATCCCTGATGATCAGAACAGCCTCGCCGCACAAGGGGCAGTTGAATGGACCGGCCCATGTTTCGCCTGGGTCCGGCTCAAGCGCAATCCGGTTGCCCTGCTCCCTTAAAAAAGGGGTAATATTATATTCAGCCACCTGCCCGGAACCCGGATCGCTCCCAAATGTAAATTCATTGATTTTCAGGGTATATGAAGTGCTGGTTCCCGGAATCCTCACAAATACCTGTTTACCTACCCAGGTTTCACCGGTAAGGAAATCACCTATGTAAATGATGCTGTCTGTTGTGCACTTCATCCAGGTAATGGGGATCACCCTTTCGGGATTCAAACGAAAGCATGCATGTGAAGGTTCCTGGTTGTCCTGTGCTTTCAGCTGGAACAAAGCGCACAAAAGCAGGATGGGAAGTATTGGCGGTGAGAGCCTCGGTTTCATGGGATTCAGTCTAACTCAGCATATAAATATAGGATTTACTGCTGGAATAATTTCTATCTTTAAACATTCTAAAACAATCCCGAAACCAATGAATATTGAGAAGCGTTTATTTGGCACCCTGACCGGAGGGAAAGAGGTGTACAAGTATATCCTAAAGAACAGCAAGGGGATGGAGGTGGATATCATCAACTATGGAGCGATCATTACGGCCATCAGGATCCCTGACAGGAAAAATGAACCCGGCGATGTGGTTCTTGGATTCGACAGTCTTGAAGCCTATACCGGTGACCATCCCTATATCGGGGCCATGGTGGGAAGGGTTTGTAACAGGATCGGAAAAGCCAGGTTTGAACTGGACGGGAAGATATTCCCTCTTATCGCCAATGAAGGAAAAAACCAACTGCACGGAGGAAAAAAGGGATTTGACAAGCAGGTTTGGTCAGCTTCCACGCGGAAGATTCCCGACCAGGCAAGCCTTCTCCTGGGCCATGAGAGTCCGGACGGTGACCAGGGGTATCCCGGTAACCTGTTGGTGGAGGTCGAATACTCGCTCAATGAGCAGAATGAACTGGGGATCAGGTGCAGGGCCAAAACCGATAAGCCTACCCATGTGAACCTGACCAACCACAGTTATTTCAATCTGAACAATTGCCGGGGCACCATTGATGACCACGAGCTGTTCATTGACAGTGATGCGGTTACCGAACTGGACGGGGAGAGCATCCCTACCGGAAAGATACTGCCCGTGGAAGGCACACCTTATGATTTCAGGATTTCATGCCCCATTGGAGAGCGGATCGGTGCGGTGGAACCTGGTTATGACATCAACTATGTGCTGGATGGCGGGTCCCGTACCCTGACACGTGTGGCGGCTGTGAACGATCCATCCTCAGGAAGAACCATGGAGGTGCTGACCACCCTGCCGGGGATCCAGCTATATACCTCAAATCATATTGATCACCTGCCAGGGAAAGGCGGCCAGTATTATGAGAAACATTGCGCTGTATGCCTGGAAACGCAGTGGTTCCCTGACACTTGTAACCAGCCCCACTTTCCTTCCACCGTTTTAAGACCGGGAGAAATATATGATGAGGTTACACTTTACAGGTTCGGCTGGTAAACTGCGGGGATTGTTCGCCTTGCTCTTGTTGTTGTCCGGATTAATCCGGGCAGAGGGGCAGCCATATCACAACTGTCCGATTCATGACCTGGGACTGCATGCATATGAGAATCCCCTTGACGGGAAATGGCTGTCTGCCTATGATGTGAAGGCTTATCACCTGGATCTGGCTGTTTCCGTAAGCAATACCCGGATCGGGGGAAGTGCCTCCATCCTCGTGGAGGCCAAACGGAAACTGGACACCCTTGTTTTTGAGCTCCAGGATGCACTCGAAGTAAGTGAGGTAAGGTTCAGCGATGATAGGGAGAACCTGGCGTACCAGCCGGAAAACACCCTTCATTTTGACCATCACAATGATGCTTTGTATATTGTCCTTGACAGGGCGCGTGAAGCAGGGGAACTGCTGTGGGTCCGCATCACCTACGGCGGAGAAGCAGGCCAGGATCGTGGTTTTTTTGCCGGGATCAGTACAGAAAAAGATTTCGATTATGGTTTTGAAGTGACCTATACCCTGTCCGAGCCCCACAATTCCAAAGACTGGTTCCCGGTGAAGCAGGTGCTGGAGGATAAAATCGATTCGGTCACCTTCAGAATCCGTTGTGACAAGGGTCTTCTTGCAGGCTCCAATGGTTTGCTGGTAGATGTGGAGGAGGCGGGTGATGATCATATCTTTACATGGAAGACGGGTTATCCAATGGCCTATTACCTGCTCTCTTTTGCAGTGGCCGACTACAGGGATTTCTCATTCAAAGCAGCCCTCTCAAATGGGGTGGATTCGGTTCTGGTTCAAAACTACATATATGATGATGACCGGGTGATCTCTGACTGGGAAGATGAAATCAGGATGACCGGTCCCCTGATCACCACCTTTTCCAGGCTCCTGGTGGATTACCCTTTTGCAGAAGAGAAATATGGACACTCCATGGCACCCATGGGTGGAGGGATGGAACACCAGACCATGACCACCCTACATGATTTCGGTTTTTTCCTGGTGGCCCACGAACTGGCCCACCAGTGGTTTGGTGATTTTGTCACCTGCGGGAATTGGCAGGATATCTGGATTAACGAGGGATTTGCTTCCTATTTTGAATACGTGGCAGCCCAGGAGATCCTCGGGCAGGATGCAGCAGATGCATGGATGGCCAATGCCATGTCCATTGCACTGAGGGAGACAGAGGGTTCCGTGTATGTTCCTGAAGAGCAGGTTAATGACTCATACAGGCTGTTTGATTATGGTCTGACCTATAAGAAAGGAGCCACCCTTCTTCATATGATCCGGTTCATCCTGGATAATGACGAACAGTTCTTTTCCATACTGAGAACTTACCTGGAAGGGTTTGGGAACGCACTGGCTACCAGCGGGGATTTCCGGGAGGTCCTTGAAGCGGAAAGCGGCCGGGATTTCTCCTGCTTCTTTAATCAGTGGTATTACGGCGAGGGTTTTCCAAGGTTCAGCATAACCTGGGAACAAAAGGGAGATTCATTAATAATCAGGAGTGAACAGGCTACTTCGGCCCCGGATGTGACCCCCCTCTTTCAGGTTCCCTTTGAGCTTGAGATCCAAACAGTCAAGGATTCCCCTCAGCGAATCAGGCTGATGCAAAATAGCAACCAGGAGGAGTTTTGTATCCATGCAGGAGGATTTGTGAAGGATGTGGTCTTTGATCCGGAGAACCACCTGCTGGCCACTTCAGCAGTGATCGAGGAACTCAACTCGCAGAGGCCTTTCAGGTATGGTCCCAACCCGGTTCTTGGTGAGCTGGTCATTCAGTTCCCCAATGCAGACCAGATTAAAGAGATCAGCGTCACCAGCATGACCGGCCAGGAACTGATCAGGGAAACCAATGTAAACAACCCGTTGATGATGGACCTTTCCTCCCTGGCCGATGGCTCCTACCTTCTTGAACTTACCAACATGTATGGAACCTACCAGGAGAAGATTCTGAAGATATCCGCCGATTAGGTCAAGACCTTTTGCTTATGAAACACACTATTCTGACTCTGTTTGTTATATTGAGCCTGCTTTATTCAGGATGTGAGCATGTCAAAGAACCACACAGGTTTACTTTCTCAGGCAAAGCACAGAAAGGCCCTTACGTGGCAGGCACGAACGTGATTCTGAATGAACTGAACAGCGATCTGGGACAAACGGGAAAAGCATTTACAACCACCATTCTCACTGATGACGGAAGCTTTGGTTTGAACAGTATCGAAATGACTTCAAGCCTTTCATTGATCACGGCCAATGGTTTTTATTTCAGTGAGCTCTATGGTGAATTATCGGGCGCGGCACTTTCACTGCAGGCCATTGCCGACCTGACTGCCAAAACTTCGGTCAATATCAATGTCATGACCCATCTCATCAAAGGGCGTATCGAACACCTGGTAGCCGGGGGTTTGTCGTTTTCCCAAGCAACCCTTCAGGCCAAATCCGAGCTGCTCAGCTTTTTAGGGGTCAACGAACCATTTGACAGAGATTTCGAGGATCTGGATATTACAGAGGATAGTGAGCAGGATGCGGTGCTCCTTTCCACTTCAATCCTGTTACAGCGATACACGACCATTTGGAATGAACGCGCCTCACTTACCGCAGAATTAACCTATATGCTGGCCAGGCTGGGGGGAGATTTCAGCGATGACGGAGAGATCAGCAACAGGGAATTGATCGATACCCTGCTGTACAATATATCCATGCTGGAACTGCTTGATATCAGGGATCACATGGAAGCAAGATATGACGAGCTTGGTATTTCCGCGACCTTACCCGGATTTGAAAAGTACATTAATGTTTTCCAGGAGAAGCACAGTGATTATCTGTATACGGAGTTTACCTATCCAGATAGCGCCATTGTGGAACCCATGTTTCCTGATTATCCGGCTGTTCGGAATATTCTGGTACCTGGTGACACCTTGTTTAAGGCAGGACAACCTTACTCCATAGCGGCATTCATTCCCTTAAACTCCAACCTGACCATAAAATTCATAGGTGACAATTCCAACTACAATTATACCATAAGCATGATGAGCGGATGGCAGCTGATCAATGAATATCCACAAGGTTTTGTTTTAAACTCCCAGCGGAGCAATAATTTGATGACTATGCTGTTTTACCTGGAAAACCCGGGATCTGCCACCATTGAATACTACGAGAATGGTTCTCAAACACCCATTTTTACAAAACAGATCAGATGGGAGCAAACGGAATTGATATAGGATCACTGGACAAGTTGAGTAATGAAGCCATATTTCAGGCTTTCATCGATGGAACACTGGCATCGTTTACCTTCAACGGGATTGGAAACTACAACGGGATCAATACAGCCTATGACACAGATCGCAGTAGAAAAGAGGCTGAGAAGAAAAGGGATTGCTTTGCCGGCAGGAACGCAGTTTGAGATGCAAAAGATACTCTGATCCAGAAAATATTTTCTTATTATTAAACAAACAAAGCAGATAGCCAGACAATGAGATTTTATTCCACGCTATTCATCACCCTTTTTTTCATGTTCCTCTCCTGCGGAACTGAAAACAGATCACCCTACCACAATACGAAACTTGATTTTGAAAGCAGGGCAGAGGACCTGGTATCAAGGATGACCCTGGAGGAGAAGGTTGGGCAACTCACCCATTACGCTTCTGCTGTGGAGCGTTTGGGTGTTCCTATGTACAACTGGTGGAACGAGTGTCTCCATGGAGTTGCCCGCGCCGGGAAGGCCACGGTTTTCCCACAGGCAATCGGAATGGCGGCTACCTTTGACAGGGAGATGATGTACCGGATGGCTGATGCCACATCCACCGAGGCCAGGGCCAAGTACAATGATTTTGTGGCAAGGAACAAAAGGGGCATATACCAGGGGCTTACATTCTGGTCGCCCAACATCAATATTTTCAGGGATCCCAGGTGGGGCCGGGGGCATGAGACTTACGGGGAGGACCCATACCTCACAGGCGAAATGGGCGTCCAGTTCATCAAGGGCTTACAGGGGGATGATCCGCGCTACCTGAAGGTGGTGGCTACCTCCAAACACTATGTGGTTCACAGTGGCCCGGAACCTCTTCGTCATGGGTTCGATGCCGTGATCAGTGAGCGGGATTTCAGGGACACTTACCTGCCTGCCTTTAAGAAAACGGTAGAGGAGGGCCACGTCTATTCCGTGATGTGTGCTTACAATCGCTACATGGGAAAACCATGCTGCGGCAGTATCCCGCTCGAAGAGGAGTTGCTGAGAGGGGAACTTGGATTTGAAGGTTATATCGTATCGGATTGTGGCGCCATCAATGATTTCCACACGGGGCACAATGTGGTGGAAACTTCAGAAGAAGCTGCATCCCTGGGGCTTATGTCAGGAACTGATCTGAACTGCGGAGAGCAATACCACTCCCTGGTGAAGGCGGTGGAGCAGGGACTGATCACAGAGGCTGAGATCGACGTGGCAGTAAAGAGGCTCATGCTGGCCCGTATGAAACTGGGGATGTTCGATCCGGATGCAATGGTTCCATGGTCATCCCTTTCCCTGGATGTGGTAGCCAGTGAACCCCACAAGGAGATAGCTTTGCAGATGGCACGGGAATCAATGGTCCTGTTGAAAAATGAGAATGCTTCTTTACCCATAAGCAAAACGGTTGGCAAAGTGGCCGTAATCGGTCCCAATGCAGATAATGTGGATGTTCAGTACGGGAACTACAACGGTTCGCCCCTGAATCCTGTGAGTGTGTATGAAGGGATCAAAGCCAAGCTGGGGGAAAGTTCTGAGGTCAGGTATGCCCTGGGGAGCCCTCACCATGAAGGGCTGCCTTACCTGGTGCCGGTGCCGGAAGGGATCTTTTTTAAGGACAAGGAAGGAACGGAACCTGGATTAAATGCTGCTTTTTACCCCAACCTGATTGCTTCGGGCCCTCCGGTTTCAACACGCACCGATCAGATGGTGGATTATTACTGGTGGGACGGCGCTCCTCCGGTGGAAGGTCTGGATGATGACAATTACTCGGTGGAGTGGACGGGATTTATGATACCCGGGAAAACGGGCAGTCACGCCCTTGGCGTGGAAGGCAAGTTTGTACGGTTTGTTTTTGAGGGTGATACCATCCTTCAAATGAACAATTTTCACCATCCCAATAAACTGTACCGCAAGCTGGACCTGGTGGCAGGGAAAGCATATCAGATCAGTGTGGTACTCAAAGATGAACATGGGGATGCACCCATTTCAATCCACTGGGAGGAACCTGACCAGCCATTGATGTGGGAAGCAGTGCAGGCTGCAAACTGGGCAGATCATGTGGTGCTGGTTATGGGCCTGACGGCAAGACTGGAAGGGGAGGAGATGCGGGGACTGGACCTGGAGGGTTTTAATGCCGGGGACCGGACCTCACTGGACCTTCCCAAAGTGCAGCAAAATCTGATCCGGCGAATCGTTGCCACGGGGAAACCTGTTACCCTGGTGCTGATGACCGGTTCGGCTGTTTCAATCAATGATGAGCACAAGCAGGTTCCTGCCATACTTCAGGCCTGGTACGGCGGCGAAGCCGCAGGAAAAGCTGTGGCCGATGTACTCTTCGGCGATTACAATCCAGCCGGGAGGCTGCCTGTTACCTTTTATAAGTCGGTCAGTGACCTTCCACCTTTTGAGAACTATGACATGGCCGGACGGACATACCGGTATTTTGAAGGGGAGGTGCTGTACCCCTTCGGATACGGTCTCAGTTTTTCAGATTTCAATTATAACAACCTCATACTGGAAAAGCAGGAGATCCGGGCGGGTGAATCACTGATCGTAAGTGTAGAAGTAAGCAACCTGGGAAAATATGACGGCGAAGAGGTGGTTCAGATGTATCTTCGAAAACCTGGTTCAAAAATGGTCAGGCCGTTGAAAGATCTGCGTGGCTTTGAGCGGGTATTCATCCGTAAAGGCCAGACTGCCGTGGTAACCATGAGCCTGGGTGAGGATGAACTTGCCTGTTTTGATACCGATACCGGATCTTACCTGGTAGAGAAGGGAGAATATGAGATTATGGTGGGACCCTCTTCAGAGGATTCCGGGCTTCTGAAAAAAACTTTAACGGTCAGGTAGCCCTACTGGATCTGCTTGGAACCGTCACCGATCTCGGCTACATAAAAGTCTGCCACCAGTCCGGTCCGGTCCGAATACCCAATTCCCACGTCGCGGATAAAGTTTTCGACGGCATTCTCATCAACGATGCTCACCGTGCATCCGCCGAAGCCTGCACCTGTCATTCTGCTTCCAATGGTTCCTTCAACTTTCCGTGCCTCATCAACCAGGGTGTCCAGTTCTATGCCGGTTACCTCGTAATCGTCTCTCAACGAATCATGCGACTCGTTCATCAGCCTTCCGAACGCAACGATATCTCCATTGTTCAAAGCTTCAATGGCAGCCAGTGTCCGGCCGTTTTCAGAGATCACGTGCCTGGCCCTTTTAAGCTGAACATCATCGGAAAGCAGATGGGAAAGTGATTGGAATTCCGTAAGGTTCAGATCACTCAGGTGCCTGATGGATTTGTATTTGCGAATAGCATCAACAGCAGCTTCACATTGTGCTCTTCGCTCATTGTATTTTGAGTCGGCCAGACCCCTTCGTTTGTTGGTATTGGAAATGATGATTTTTTTTCCGTCGAGCTTCAGTGGAACACGCTCATATTCCAGTGTATCACAATTCAGGAAAAGGGCGTGGTCGGTAGCCCCCATCCCTGAGGCAAACTGGTCCATGATTCCGCAGTTGACTCCAACGAAGTTGTTTTCTGCTCGCTGGGAGAGCTTCACCAGTTCCATCCGGTCCATTCCAAACCCGAACAGCTGGTTCATGGCAAACGCAGTGACCATCTCAATGGATGCAGAGGAGGAGAGACCGGCACCGTTGGGGATGTCTCCTGAATAGAGCAAATCCACGCCTTCAATCTCTTTGGCGACTTTCCGAAACTCATTGAGAACCCCCGTTGGATAGTTGATCCAGGAATTGCCTTCTTTTTCGAAGGGCTCAATCAGGCTTACCGTAGCGCGGTGGTCAAAGTTGGTTGTTGCCAAACGGACTTCACTGGTTCCGTTTATTCTTCCCAACAGGTATGTTCCGAAGGAAAGTGCACAAGGAAAAACATAACCTCCGTTGTAATCTGTATGTTCACCGATCAGGTTGACACGGCCGGGTGAAAAAAAGGCGTGAACCGGTTCCCCGCTTTCGCCGTAAAGATTGAGGAATGATGATTTTAATTCTTCAATATTCATGGTTTTATCCTGTTGTTTGAGTGCCAAATGTAGAAAAAAATATTAGTACATTTAACGGTTCATGAGTTCAGCCGATTCATATCCCCCAAAGAAGAGCCTTCTGGTATACCTGGGAATAATAATCATCTCAGCCTTGCTCCTGCTGCCGTTTCTCGGTTCGGTTCACCTGTTTGACAGCGATGAGGTAAATTATGCCGAATCTGCCAGGGAGATGATCCTTACGGGTGACTATATGAATGTGCAGATTGATTTCGAACCCTTCCCCGAAAAGCCACCGCTTTTCTTCTGGCTGCAGGTGGTTTCCATGAAACTTTTCGGGATCAACGAGTTTGCCGCCCGGTTTCCCAATGTAATTTGTGGCATGGTAACCCTCATGTTGCTTTATTTCATCGGAAAGAGACTCTACGGACATCGTTTCGGGATCTACTGGATCCTCTCTTACGGAGCAGCAATCCTACCCTTCTTTTTTTTCAAATCGGGAATCATCGACCCCTGGTTCAATCTTTTTATTTTCCTGGGAATGGCCTGGTTTGTGTTCTATCTGGATCCTGAACGAAAAAAATCCCGGGTTACCAACGTGATGCTTTCTGCACTCTTTTTTGGTCTTGCAACACTCACCAAGGGTCCTGTGGCTCTCCTTATCTTCCTGATCTGTTTCATCCTGTTTCTCCTGGTCAGGCGATTCAGAATGGAAACTTCAGTGCGGGATGTGGCTTTGTTTGCAGGTATTTTGGTCCTCGTTGGCGGATCATGGTATTTCTACCAGATGATCAGTGGAAACAGTTACGTTCTGAAGGAATTTATCCGTTACCAGGTCAGTATACTTCTGAAGGTGAAAACCGGACATGAAGGTTTTTTTGGTTACCACCTGGTGGTGTTGCTGCTGGGGGTATTCCCTGCCTCTGTGATCTCGCTGAAAAGCATTACTAAAAAGACCGAAGAAACAGAACTTCAGCGATTGTTTAAACAGTGGATGGTCATCATGATCCTGGTGGTGATCATTCTCTATTCCATCGCAAAGACCAAGTTGCTGCACTATTCTTCACTGGCCTATTTTCCAATGACATTTCTGGCAGCATGGGTTTGGGAGAAATGGGTGGACAGGAAGATCGAAATCGGTAGCTGGCAGGTGGTGGTGATCTTTCTGATCGCCCTGTTTTACGCTGCGGTAACGATCCTCTTTCCGCTGGTTGCAGACCATCGGGAGTGGCTGCTTGAAAAGGACTTTTCTTTCCTGGATCCGTTTACCAGGGGAGCTCTTCAAAGGAATGCGCACTGGAGCGGTTATGAATGGCTGGTCGGGCTTTTCCTGATCCTGGGGGTGGGATTCGCAGCGGTTCAGATCCTGAGGAGAAATACAAGGGGAATGTTGATCCTGCATCTGGTTGTGCTCTTGTTTGTGACAGCATCCATCTATCTGTTTTCAGGCAGGATTGAAGGGTACACCCAGCGCGCTGCCATCAATTTCTACAAAGGTTTGAAGGGGCAGGAGGTGTATGTTCGTCCGCTGGGTTTTAAAAGTTATTCCCACCTTTTCTATTTTGATAAGCAGCCGGGTGGAAGGCAGATTGATGTGCATCAGCTGATGGAAGAGGCATTGGACAGGGATGCATATTTTGTGATCCGGCTGGATGAGAAAGAGCTTTATCTGGAACGTTATCCTTCCCTGGAACTGCTGCAGGAAAGGGACGGGTATGTCTTTGCTTTAAAACGGGCAGGGAAGAAATAGTACTCAGCGCAAATAAAAAAATAAGAAAATGAAAGTGATTTGGATCATGACAGTGGCTATTGCAACGGCCGCCTCTTCGTGCAATTCGGGAGAACCCAAAAGCAAAGTCGAACTCATCGTGGATAAAGACAGGAGCAGGGTGGAGGTGCGGTTTGACGATTCCTTATTTACTGCATACAGGTTTGATGCAGAATTGGAAAAACCGGTCCTCTATCCGGTCCTGGCTCCGGGAGGAGAACCTGTTACCCGTGGATTTCCCCTTGAGCCGAGGGAGAAGGAGCGCGTGGACCATCCCCATCATGTGGGTATCTGGTTTAACTACGGGGACGTGAACGGATTTGATTTTTGGAACAACTCCTATGCCATACCTGCAAAGCAGAAAGGCCATTACGGACGCATCATTCACCGGGATATTGTCCGTGCAGGCACTGAAAACGGGCAGGGAATCCTGGAAGTGAAAATGGACTGGGTTGCTCCCGATACGGATTCGGCCGTGAAATTGCTGGAAGAGCATACCACCTACCTGTTCAGGAAGTCAGGTACCCTGCGTATGGTGGACCGGATCACACGCCTCACGGCAACGGATGGGGATGTGGTGTTTACCGACAACAAGGAGGGAATGTTTGCCATCCGGACCAGCCGTCTCTTCGAACTTCCTTCCGACCAGCCACTTGTACTTTCTGATGCCCACGGAAACCAATCGGATGTACCTGTCCTGGACAACGAAGGGGTCACGGGCTGGTACAGGAACAGCAACGGGGTTGAAGGACCTGAAGTCTGGGGGAAGAATGCCGGTTGGGTGAAACTGGGAGCTGTCAAAGGGGAACAGCCATATTCCATTGTGATATTTGACCATCCCGGAAACATCAATTATCCCGCTTGCTGGCATGCCAGGGGGTATGGCCTGTTTTCCATTAACAACCTGGGAAGGAATGTCTATAACAAGGAGCTGGAAAAATTCATTCTGATCCTGAAAAAGGGCGACTCCATTGAATTCCGCCACAGGATTCTGATCTCAGCAAGTGACCTCACAGATCAGGAGATCCGGGAGATTGAGGCGGATTTCACTGCAGAGTAACCACCCGGGCCTCACGGCTGCTCAGATAAGCTGCTTCAATAATCCGGATCACCTGAAGGGCCTCCTCAGGGGGGACTGCGAGGGAATCACCATAAAGGACAGCGCCATACAGGTTATCATAGAAAGCCAGATAATTCCCCGGAAGGGTGGGATAGGTACCTTTCAGTTTTAACCCTCCGGTCGAGGTATTGATCTTTCCCCACTCCTCCTCAGACTCTGCTCCCCAGTGATCAGTGCCTGGTACGCCTCCTCTCTTCAGGGCTTCTTCCTGGGGATCAATGCCCCACTTCAGGTAGCTGCCTGCCGTACCGTGCAGAATAAATCTGGGCCCCGGTTCCCTGACCAGGTAGCTGCTCCGTAGCATGCATTTAAAACCGGGGTAGTGAAGCAGCAGGTCAAAACTGTCATCCGTTTTTGCTCCGTCACGCAACAAGCGGCTTTCACAATAGAGCCTTTCGGGCATACCGAACAGGTGCAGGGCCTGGTCCACCAGGTGGGATCCCAGGTTGAACAATGTTCCGGTTCCCGTGGACTGGTCCTTCCAGGATTCCTGAATCTCGAGCCTGTAGCGGTCAAAATGGGATTCAAAATCAACCAGTCTGCCCAGCTTTCCTGATCCGATGATCTCTTTCACGGTCATGAAGTCCCCATCCCATCTCCGGTTCTGAAAAACGGTCAGGATAACCCCCCTGTTTCTGGCCATTGTAATCAGTTTGGAAGCATCACCAGCCCTGAGTGTAAATGGTTTTTCAACCACCACGTGTTTCCCGGCCTGGATGGCTGCTGTAGCCATCTCAAAATGAAGATGGTCGGGTGTATTCACAACAACCAGCCGGATATCCCGGTCTTCCAGGATTTCATCATATTCCTTCACGATCAGCGCCTCCCGGTGCTTTCCTTCTGACTCCCGTTTTCTTCTTTCCAGGATCTTTGTAATTTTGAATCCAGGGTGAGCTTCAAGCAAGGGTCCATGAAAGACCAACCCTGACATACCATAGGAGCAGAGTGCAGTGTTTAGAATTTCCATAAAGGGTGCGAGGTTTCCGGCAATTTAGAAAAAAACAGTGATCATCAATACAGGTACATGAAGGTTTTTCACAGGTCTTTACAGTCCATGGGCACCAGGTTTGCCAAAAAGGAACTAGTCATTTTCGGATCCGGTTTCCTGTTGGCATATGTGTTGAATGTGATAGGGATCATCAAGCACCACAACCCCGCCCGGGAGCTCATCACCCAGCTCCACGTGGTGCTCCTGGTGGCCCTGGTCATTTACGGGGCAGTGGTCATCCTCAGGGTCCTCTATTACCTGGTATCCCGGCTGTGGTTCAGGAAATAACATACCATGACGAAGCATTCCCGCAGGTACCGTTTCTTTTACCTTGCAGCAGGCATCCTGTTTGCATCATGTACATACAGGTTCTACCCCTGTGGTTGTGATTATCCGGTGGCAGGCAGCCTGGTGAAACAAACACGCCTTGACAGTTCGGTTCGCGAAACCAGCGGTCTGCTGTACATGGACGGATTCATCTGGTCCTTTAACGACAGCGGAGGGGACCCCGCTCTTTATTGCATCGATGCAGGCAATGGCAGCATCATCCGCAAGACCATCATCCGGAACGCAACAAATGTGGATTGGGAAGACATTGCGGAAGATGCAACACATGTGTATGTGGCAGATGTAGGCAACAACTACGGTACCAGGGATACACTGATCATTTACAGAATCCCCAAGAAGGCCATGTTATCCGGAGATCCCGGGATCATCCATGACGGGATTATCTCCCTGACTTTTCACGGACAAACCGGACAGACACGGTCCGGTTTGTCCTCAAAAGACTGCGAAGCCTTGCTGGTTTACGGGGATTCACTCTATCTTTTCAGCAAGGACTGGGTGAATGAGACCACCGCAGTGTATGTCATTCCCAAGGAACCGGGACATTACAACGCAGATCCGCAAACCTTTTATAAGGCAGACCTGCTGGTCACCGGGGCTGACCTGTTCCAGGCAGGCAAACAGGTGTCACTGGTTGGTTACCATGACTATATGCCGGTGGTGATCAGCTACCGGTATGATGAGTCACCGGCCATGATCAGTTGCGGTGGCAAAGCCAGAATCTATCCCATGAGAATGGGCCGACAGGTGGAGGGGATCTGTTATGATCCCCGGGGCAGACTCTTCATATCAGCAGAAAAAAGCTTGCAGAATCAGACCCTTTTTCGGGTAGGCAGGACCAACCGTTAAAGATGGTTGATTACCTTTGTATTAAAACCAGCGTATCGTTTGATGAAGGAAAAGGATCAGGATTTATTCCTTGGCGGAAAAAGACTGCCGCTGGTGGAGGAGTTTTACACCATCCAGGGTGAAGGAACCCATACAGGCAAGGCAGCCTATTTTATTCGCATCAGTGGGTGCGATGTGGGCTGCAGCTGGTGTGATACCAAGTTTTCCTGGAACTCATCCCTTCATCCGGTTGTTGCGGCCGAACAGATCGTGTCCAATGTGGCAAAGTTCCCTGCCCGGGCAGTGGTGGTTACCGGTGGTGAACCACTCATGATAAATATGGACTACCTTACCGGTCTGCTGAAAGATAAAGGCATTGAAACCTTCCTGGAGACCAGCGGTGCATTTCCCCTGAGCGGTAGGTGGGACTGGATCTGCCTGTCACCAAAAATGAACTTGCCTCCACTGGAGGGGATTTTTCTTAAGGCCCATGAACTGAAGGTGATCATTGCAGAGCCTGGCGACCTGGAGTGGGCTGTAAAAAATGGAGAAAAGGTGAGCCGGAATTGCAGGCTCTACCTGCAACCCGAATGGAGCCGAAGGGAGGCAATCCTGCCGGTGATCATTGATTTTGCCAAGAAGAATCCCAGGTGGATGATCTCACTGCAATCCCATAAATTCATGCATATTCCCTGACAGGATGAAATACATCATGCTCATATGGATCATTTTGTTGCTGGGAGAGCAGAGCCGGGCCCAGGGATACAGCAGCCATTCAAGAAAAGCCATTAAAAGCTATGAGCTCGCTGTATCGCTTTACCGGGACCGGGACCTTCCCGGTGCAGAACAAGCCCTGCTGAAGGCCATAAAGACCGATGAGAACTTCATTGAGGCCTACCATTTCCTGTCTCAAATCTGTTATGATTCGGGACGTCTTGATCAGGCAATCGCTTATTATTCAAAATCTCTTGAGATTGATCCGCTGGACAACCCGGACGGGTACAGGTTGCTTGCCGGTCTCGTATTGAGGACCGGGGACTACCGAAGGAGCATGGAGCTTGTAGAGAAATTTCTCTCTTTTCCTCCCGATCAGGTGAGCGACAGGGAAGCAGGAAAGACCCTGCTGGAGAAGTGCCATTTTGCCATCAGGGCCATGGAAAATCCGGTGTCTTTTGAGCCCGAGAATTTAGGAGATCATGTCAATTCTGAATTAAACGAATACTGGCCCTGCCTGTCGGTGGACGAGCAGCTGCTGATGTTTACGGTGATGTTGCCGGGTGATGCCAGTCTGGGCCAGAATCCACTCCACGTCCAGGAGGATTTTTTCTTCTCTGTGAAGGATGGCGGAGGCTGGAGCAAGCGTGAAAATGCAGGATCTCCGTTGAATACACTGGATAATGAGGGTGCGCATACCATGACTGCCGATGGGATGATGCTCTTTTTCACTGCATGCAACCGGAGGGACGGGAAAGGACAGTGTGATATTTATATGTCCATGCGTGAGGATGAAAACTGGAGTATTCCCGTCAACCTTGGAGTCCCGGTGAACTCGCGATACAGTGAGAAACATCCTACAGTGTCGGCCGACGGAAGGGTTCTCCTTTTCAGCTCCGACCGTCCCGGAGGCAAAGGTTCATACGACATCTGGAAGTCGGTCAGGGAAGGAGACCAATGGAGTGTTCCTGAGAATCTGGGGGATTCGGTCAACACGGCCGGAGTGGAACAGTCCCCTTTCCTGCATCCCGATCAGCGCTCGCTCTATTTTTCCTCCACCGGCTGGCCCGGAATGGGACAGGGTGACCTGTTTTATACCATCATGAAGAAGGATCATTCCTGGCGTGAACCTGTCAACCTGGGTTATCCCATCAATACATTCAACGATGAGATCGGGCTCAGTGTGAATGCCAGTGGAAACCGCGCCTATTTTGCTTCAGACAGGGAACCGGGAAGAGGTACGGATATTTATACCTTCGAACTTCCCTCGGAAGTCAGGCCGGTGCCGGTATCCTACCTTTCGGGAAGGGTATATGATTCGGGGAATATGAAGGGGCTCAGGGCATTGATCAGGCTCATTGACCTGGAGACTGAAGAGGTGGTCATGGAGACCTCCTCTGCAGCGGGTGAAGGCAATTACCTGGTCTCTCTTCCCACCGACAGGGACTATGCACTGAATGTTGCTGTCGAAGGCTACCTGTTTTATTCAGACCACTTTGCATTTACAGGGGTTCACAGCAATACAAAGCCCTTCAGGAAGGACATTCCCTTGGAGCGGATTGTTGTGGGCAGCAGTGTTGTATTGAAGAATGTTTTTTTTGATACGGACTCATACAGTTTGCTTCCTGCCTCGGTAGCTGAACTGAACAGGGTGGTCATCTTCCTGGAAGAGAATCCTGCACTGGTGGCGGAGATTGGAGGGCATACCGATGATACCGGTTCTTCTGCCCACAACCAGGTACTTTCCGAACAAAGAGCCGGTGAAGTGATGAAATATTTAACCGGGATGGGAATCGCAGCTGAAAGGCTGCGGTCGGCCGGGTACGGAGACAGGGAACCGGTGTCCGGGAACCATACGGAAGAAGGACGTGCGCTGAACCGCAGAACTGAACTGAAGATTATACAAACAGAGCGATGAAGAGGAAGATGTTTCGTGAAATACCCGATTATCTGAAGGACAAATCGACCATCATGACACAGGTGATGTTTGTCTCCATTTTTGCGCTGGTGTTTATCAACATCTACTCTCCGTTCAATGCATCCTCCTGGTTTGAGGTGGGGCGGATCGAATTTTTTTTCTATTCCAGCGCTTTTATCCTGTCGGGAATGCTGATCATTGTAATAAGCAAGCTTCTCTTTGTATTTTTGGCCGGGAGGATACGCCTCAACTATCTTTTGTTCGCGATCTGGAACCTGGCGGAGATCGTTCTTCTGGCAGTTGCCTACCTGGTGGTGGACCTCTACCTTTTGAAGTCCGGGGCGGAACTTGTAGAAAGGTTTACCGGGCTGCTTTTCATCACTCTTTTGGTACTGGCTATCCCTTACTCCCTCTCCTGGCTGTGGCTCTCTCTGAAGGATAAGCGCTCCAAGCTGGAGAACCTGACACTGAATACCTCCATGGAATTCCGGGAGAGGCAGATGATCTCCTTCCGGGATGAAACAGAGAAACTCCGTTTTTCTATCAAATCCACAGATATCCTGTTCATTGAATCTACAGATAATTATGTGACAGTGCACACCAAGGAAGAGGGAAAGATTAAAAAAGTGATGCTCCGGAATACCATGAAAAGACTGGAGAAGGAGTTGGAGGGTACGCTGATTCAGCGCTGCCACCGATCCTACATGGTCAATTTTGAAAACATCAAGCTGGTAAAACTGATCAGTACCAATCTCTACATTTATATGGACTTTCCTGAGGAGATCCGGATTCCGGTCTCCCGCACCTATGCAGAGCATGTCCATGAATTCCTGAACCGGGTCTCATTCTGACAGATCTTCTTTTTTACAACAGCTTATTCATACTGAGCCTTGATTTTTCTTACTTTTCATTCCTTAAAACTCCTCAATGAATTTCAGATATTCAATTCAGCCGGCACTTTGGGCAGCAACGCTTTTGTTCACAGGTGGCACGCTCTCCGCCCAGCAGCACTTTACCATCGTGAAAAGCATACCGGTGACCCCGGTTAAAGACCAGCACAGGACCGGCACCTGCTGGTGTTTTGCCACCACCAGTTTTTTGGAAGCCGAGCTGATCCGGACCGGTCAGGGCGAACAGGACCTGTCCGAGATGTATTTTGTGCGCAAAGGGTATGAGCACAAAGCAGACAAGTATGTACGTATGCAGGGGAAAACCAATTTTGGGAACGGCGGACTGGCCATGGATGTGATGTACATCATCAAGTCAGATGGAATGGTCCCGGAAACGGCATACAGTGGCCAACCATTCGGCGAAACCCTTCCTGTTCATGGTGAAATGGATGCAGTTCTTAATGGCTATGTGGAGCAGGTGATTAAGAATGAAAACGGACTGCTTTCAAAGGCCTGGAAGGCTGGTTTTGCCGGCGTGCTTGACGGGTACCTGGGGAAGGTCCCGGCCAGCTTTGAATACCAGGGGGAGTCCCATACACCCCGTTCATTCGCTGACAAACTGAAGCTGAACCCGGATGACTACCTGGCAGTGGGGTCCTATACGCATCATCCCTTTTATGAAAGCTTTATGATCGAGATTCCCGATAACTGGCTATGGAACTCCATTGAAAACGTTCCCCTGGATGAGATGATGAAGATCCTGGACCATGCCCTGGAAACAGGTTATACGGTTTGCTGGGACGCTGATGTGGGTCAGGAGGGATTTGGCTGGAAAACGGGGGTGGCCATGATTCCTGTTTGCGACAAAAGGGAGCTGAGCGAAGAGGATCTGGCCAAATGGGAAGGATTAACTGAGCAGGAAAGGCGGAAACAGTTCTATGATTTCTTTTCCCCTGAGAAGGAGACCGTGATCACACAGGAGTTGCGGCAGGAGTGGTTTGACAACTACAAAACCACCGATGACCACCTCATGCACATTACAGGCACAGCAAGCAACCAGGATGGCCAAAAGTTCTACAGGGTGAAGAACTCGTGGGGTTCGGAAGACCATATTTATGGGGGATACCTCTATGTTTCCGAAAGCTACATGAGGGCCCAGACCATCTTCTTTATGGTTCACCGGGATGCAATCCCCCGATCCATTGCAGATAAGATGGGGCTCTAGGCACTTTTCCATTTCACGGAAGTGTTGATAATTCAATTTTTCCTGAGCTGCGATCCGAATAACTTTGCAGGAAAGGAGAACCATGAAGAACAATCTTCTGCAGATCACCATCCTGGCTTTCTTATTTCTGGCGTTTCACATCACCGTGACGGAACCCCCCGGTTTACCGTTTTATTCATCTGATTTTCCTGAAGATCCACCTTTCCTTGATGTGGAGCAATCCTGGGTTGATTCCATCATGGATCATCTTTCCCTGGAGGACAGGATCGCCCAGATGATCATGGTGCAGGCCTATTCCAACATGGGAGAGTTGCACCAGAAGAGTATTTTAAAGCTGATTTCCCGCCAGCATGTGGGTGGGGTGGCCTTTTTCCAGGGCGATCCTGTTTCACAGGCAAAACTCACCAATTTGTATCAGGAGAAATCCGGGATTCCGCTTCTGGTAGCCATTGACGGTGAATACGGACTGGGGATGCGGCTTGAGCATACCATCAGGTATCCGTCGCAAATGGCCCTGGGTGCCATTACAGACAATTCCCTGATTTACCGGATGGGAATGGATATGGCCAGTCAGATGAGACGCCTGGGAATCCATTTGAATTTTGCGCCGGTGGCGGACATTAACAACAATCCTGCCAACCCGGTGATCAATACACGCTCATTCGGGGAGGAACCTGGCAATGTGGCGGCCAAGGTAGTAGCACTGATGCGCGGTATGCAAGACGGCGGACTGCTGGTAGCAGCCAAACATTTTCCGGGTCACGGTGATACGGATGCAGATTCCCATCAATCCCTGCCCGTTGTACCATACCAGAGGGACCGGCTCGATTCCCTGGAGCTTTATCCTTTCAGGGAAGCAATCGGCCGGGGCCTGACCGGCGTGATGGTGGCTCATCTGCAGGTGCCGGCCCTGGAAGAAAGGGAGAACCGGCCGGCCACGGTATCGGATCGGATCATCACGGGTTTGCTGAAGGAGGAGATGGGTTTCAAAGGCCTTATAATTACGGATGCCTTGAATATGAAAGGATTAAGCCAGTTCCTTGAACCGGGGATCAGGGAGGTGGAGGCGGTCAAGGCAGGCAATGATATCCTCCTGATGCCCAAAGATGTGCAACTGGCCATTTCCGAAGTTAAACGGGCAGTCAAAAGGGGTGAGATCCCTGAGGAGCGTATCAATGAGAGTTGCCGGAAAATCCTGCTGGCCAAATATTGGGCAGGCCTGCAACACTTCAGACCGGTGGAGACAGAATCACTGCTGGAGGATCTGAATCATCCTTCCTATGGTGTAACACACAGGGAATTGATTGCCCATACCCTGACCCTGGTGCAGAACCATGATTCGCTGATCCCCTTTCGGGACCTGGAGAAAATAAGGCTCGCGACGGTGACCATCAGCAAGCAGGGCTCGTCCCATGCAGGCGCCACCTCCGATCTCTATCTTCCGGGTGATCATTTTTCCCTGCAGTCGGGGGCACAGCAACAGGAAAGGGCATCCCTGCTTGTCAAATTGGAAAAATACAATACAGTTATCGTAAATATACTGAACACCAGCTCATTTGCGTCACGAAAGTATGGGATTACCGATGAAACGGTTCAATTTGTTGAGGCGTTAAATCCCGGAATCAGAGTGGTCCTGAATGTGGCAGGATATCCTTATGCCCTGGGCAGGTTTGCCAATCTTGATCAGTTGGGGGCGGTCATCCTCTCCTACAATGATGCCCCACTGTACCAGGAATACACCCTTCAGGCCATTTTTGGAGGAAGAAGTTTCAGCGGAAAGCTTTCAGTATCAGGAACAGTAGCGTGCCGGGCGGGTAAAGGAATTGATACGGGCAGGCCTGTCCGGCTGGCTTATGCAGAACCACTGGATGTGGGGCTGGATCCGGATACCCTGGCCCGGATGGAGGCCATCATTGAGGAAGCCATCAGGGGGAAGGCCATGCCCGGCTGCCAGCTTCTGGTGGCCCGTAATGGGAAGGTTGTGTGGCACAAAGCCTACGGGCACCACACCTATCAGTATAAAAGAGAGGTGCTGCTCACGGATATTTACGACCTGGCATCCATTACCAAGATTACGGCCACCCTTCCATCCCTGATGCGCCTGCGTGACCAGGGGAGGTTCCATGAAGATTCCCTGATGGGTATCTCTCCCATGGTACCTGACAGCAGCAACAAGGCAGGCCTTTTTATGGGGGATATCCTGGCCCACCAGGCCGGACTGGTGCCATGGATTCCATTCTATTATTCCACCCTTGAGCCGCTGGATACATCCCAGCAACTGGTCAGTCACAACTGGTCACAACAATACCCTTTGAAGATCGGCCCCTCGGACTATGCCAACCGGAATGTGAAGTATGTGGACAGCGTCTATGAATTCTCCTTCAGTCCGGAATATCCCATCCAGGTGGCCGACCACCTTTACCTGCGGGCAGATTTCAGGGACTCAATTTATTCTTGGATCTATGAATCGGAACTGCTGGAGCCGGCGTACCGTTACAGTGATCTGGGTTTTTACATGTTCAATCAGCTTATTGAGGCTGAAACCGATACCATGCTCTATCCTTACGTATGGTATAATTTCTACGCCCCCATGGGAGCAGAGACCCTGGGATTCCTGCCATTGAACCGTTTTCCCAGACAAAGGATCGTGCCCACAGAAAATGACCTGTTTTTCAGGCGCCAGCTCTTACAGGGCCATGTACATGATATGGGAGCAGCCATGCTGGGAGGAATTTCGGGGCATGCCGGACTTTTCGGGAATGCCAATGATGTGGCCAAAATGATGCAGATGTACCTGAACGGTGGCTGGTACGGAGAGGACAGGTTTATTGATTCTGTGACCCTGTCCATCTACACATCCTGTTACGACTGTGCCAATAACAACAGGCGGGGGCTTGGATTTGACCGCCCGGTAAGCGATGAGCCGGATACGGGTCCGGCCTGTAACGATGCTTCACCGTTGAGTTATGGTCACTCGGGCTTTACCGGTACCCTGGCCTGGGTGGACCCGGCTTACGGACTGGTTTATATCTTCCTCTCCAACCGCATTCATCCCGATCAGGGGAATACAAAACTGATCGATGAAAATGTCCGGACACGCATTCAACAGGTGATTTACGATGCCATCATCCAATAGCTGCTAAACAACACACCGTATTGTGTGATCATTTTGAGTTTTGTCATGCCGACAGGTCTGCGGAATACCTAATTTTAAAGGTTCATTTATTTTTTACTTTTCACTTTTTACTTGTACCTTTTACTTGAACCTTTTACCTTTTAACTTTTACCTCGTGTATGAAACCTACGCACATCGAACACATCGGGATTGCGGTGACCAGCCTGGAAGCGTCCATCCCTTATTATGAAAAAGTGCTTGGACTGGAGTGTTACTCCATTGAAGAGGTGGCGGAACAGAAAGTGAGGACCGCATTCTTCAGGGTGGGGGATACCAAGATCGAGTTACTGGAAAGTACCGATCCCGAAGGCCCCATCGGTAAGTTTATCGAAAAGAGAGGCCCGGGGGTCCACCACCTTGCCTTCGCCATGGAGAATGTGGGTAAGGCGCTGGACCAGGCAGCTGACCATGGAGTCAGTCTGATCGACCGGATTCCCCGTGCGGGGGCAGAAGGATTGCAGATAGGTTTCCTGCATCCCAAATCCACACAGGGCGTATTAACAGAATTCTGCGGAAATGAGTAGCCAGGATAAAATCAAGAAACTTATTGATCTGCGGGAGAAAGCCAGGAAGGGCGGAGGCGACAAGCGGATCGAAGTACAACATGGTAAGGGAAAACACACTGCCCGGGAGCGGATCCGAATCCTGCTTGATGAGGGAAGCTTCGAGGAGTATGATATGTTTGTGATTCACCGTTCCCACGACTTCGGACTGGAGGATGAACATTACCTCGGCGACGGGGTGGTCACCGGACATGGTACTGTGGATGGACGGGTGGTTTATGTCTATGCCCAGGACTTTACTGTGTTTGGGGGTTCCCTTTCGGAAACACATGCGGCCAAGATCTGTAAGATCATGGACCAGGCCATGAAAGTGGGGGCCCCGCTGATAGGCATCAACGACAGCGGAGGGGCCCGTATCCAGGAGGGTGTAAGGAGCCTGGCCGGCTATGCAGAGATTTTCGAACGCAACATCCTGGCTTCGGGTGTGATCCCACAGATCTCAGCCATTTTTGGACCCTGTGCCGGAGGCGCAGTCTATTCCCCGGCACTCACCGACTTTATTATTATGAGCGACCAGACCTCCTACATGTTTGTGACTGGTCCGCGTGTAACCAAGACTGTAACCGGTGAGACCATCTCCACCGAGGCCCTGGGAGGCGCTCAGATGCATTCCACCCGTTCGGGTTTGGCCCATCTGGTGGCTGAAGATGAAGAGGAAGGGCTGCTGATGATCAGGAAGATGATCTCTTATATGCCGCAGAACAACCTGGAAGATCCCCACATTACAGAATGTAATGATCCCATCGACAGGCTCGAAGATGCATTAAACGAAGTGATTCCTGATCATCCCAATGAACCATACGATATCAAGGATGTAATCTTTGCCCTGGTGGACAACCAGGAGTTTTTTGAAATCCACCGGCAGTATGCCATGAATATCGTGGTTGGTTTTGCCAAATTCAATGGCATGCCTGTGGGGGTGGTGGCCAACCAGCCCAACCACATGGCTGGTGTGCTGGATATCAATGCTTCCCGGAAGGCGGCCCGGTTTGTCCGTTTCTGCGACTGTTTTAACATTCCTCTTGTGACCCTGGTTGATGTGCCTGGGTTTCTTCCGGGCAGCGCCCAGGAGCACGGGGGGATTATCCTCCATGGCGCCAAGCTGATGTTTGCCTACGGGGAAGCCACAGTACCCAAGATTACCATCACATTGCGCAAATCTTACGGGGGGGCGCACGATGTGATGAGTTCCAAACAGCTCAGGGGCGATATCAATTACGCCTGGCCTACCGCTGAAATTGCGGTGATGGGTCCCAAAGGCGCGATTGAGATCCTTGAGGGCAAGACGCTGAAGAGCATCGAGGAGAGGGAAGAAGCACAACAATTTATTGAGGAGAAGGAGAAGGAGTACAAGGAGAAGTTTGCCAATCCTTATGAAGCGGCCAGGTACGGCTATATAGACGATGTGATTGAACCCCGCAATACCAGGTTCCGGATTGTGAGGGCACTGCAGACCCTGGCTTCAAAAAAGGAGATGAACCCACCCAGGAAACATACCAATATTCCCCTGTAATGGCGCCTCTGATGATTATACTGAAAAGCAACATCACCCTGGAATCGCTGGTGATCGCTGCGGCCGGGTACCTGATCGTTTTTACCGCACTTGTATTGCTGTTCTGGTTCTTCAGCGTGGTCCCGAAACTGATCGCCCTGGGGAAGATCAAAAGACGTGTCCGTCAGGGAAAGCCTCCTGTGATGGTGGAGTGTGAGGCGATCTCGGGAGAGGCCACCGCAGCCATTGCCATGGCACTGCACCTTTATCTGGATGAAATCCATGACAAGGAGAGCGGGGTATTGACCATTAAAAGGATCTCCAACACCTACTCTCCCTGGAGTTCCAAGATTTACGCTGTGCGAAATCAGTTTAACCGGCTGTAAAAGGAACAAAAATGAAGAAGTTTAAGTTTACCATCAACGGCAACGATTATACAGTGGATGTGCATGGCATCGAGGAAAACCTGGCACGTCTGGAAGTCAATGGTACTCCATACGACGTGGAACTGCACCGCTTGGTGAAGGCTTCCAAAACGCCTACCCTGGTTCGTGCTGCCATCAAAGAAAAGGTGAACCCGGACATCCAGAAGAGGGAAGGCGGATCGGCCCATCCCATCCTGGCTCCCCTGCCCGGGAGCATCCTGAAGCTGGAGGTAGGGAAAGGAGATATTGTGCAGAAGGGACAACTGCTTCTGATTATGGAGGCCATGAAAATGGAGAACCGGGTTCTGGCCGACAGGGCCGGGGTGGTGGAGCACATTTCGGTGCAGCCGGGCGATACAGTTTTGCAGGGCGATGTAATCATGGAGATTGTCTGATATGAAAAGAGCCCTTACCCTTACCGGCGTTTTCCTGATTATCGTACTGGCCAGGCTGGTGGCCTTCCCCGACAGGGCAAGCGGGTTGGCGACAGATCAGCCTGCTGCCAGCGAACAGGTGATCAGCCATACAGGTGAGCACCAGGATACTGCACTGGATCTGGCAGAGAATGGGGTCCGGAAGTTTATCAAATATTCTGGTTTTCGAAACGCCACCCCGGGCCACCTGATCATGATTATGGTGGGGCTCTTCTTTATTTTCCTGGCCATCCGTTACGACTATGAACCCCTTCTGCTGATTCCCATCGGCATCGGAATCATATTCGGGAACATCCCCTTTTTCCAGGATGGGGGTGTGAATATGCAGATTGGTATCTACCAGGAGGGTAGTGTACTCAACTACCTCTATTTCGGGGTACTGAAAGGGGTTTATCCCCCCCTGATCTTCCTGGGGATCGGGGCCATGACCGATTTTTCCTCTCTGATCAGCAAGCCCAAACTGATGTTGCTTGGGGCTGCGGCCCAGGTGGGGATCTTCCTGACCTTCCTGGGAGCCCTGGCACTGGGGTTCCATCCACAGGAAGCGGGAGCCATCGGGATCATCGGAGGGGCAGACGGACCCACGGCCATCTTCCTCTCTTCCAGACTGGCCAACGGGATTGATATCATTGGTACTGCAGCCAACGGCGATCCCATCTATGTAAAGAACCTGATCGGGCCCATCGCCATTGCGGCCTACTCCTACATGGCCCTGGTACCGGTTATTCAGCCGCCCATCATGAGGCTGCTGACTACCCGGAAAGAACGTCTGATACGCATGAAGCCACCCCGGGCTGTATCAAAACTGGAAAAGATACTGTTCCCGTTGATTGGTTTGCTGGTAACCACCTTTATTTCGCCCAACTCACTTCCTTTGCTGGGAATGCTCTTTTTCGGCAATCTGCTGAAGGAGTCAGGTGTGACCAAGCGACTGGCCGATACAGCCCGAACAAGCCTCATTGATATTGTCACCATCATGCTGGGATTAACCGTGGGTGCTTCCACCCAGGCTGACAGGTTCCTCACCACCGATTCACTGGTGATCTTCGGCCTTGGGGCGCTTTCATTTATGGTCGCAACCGCCGGCGGCATTGTTTTTGCCAAGGTGATGAATCTCTTCTCCAAGGAGGAGAATAAGATGAACCCGCTCATCGGCGCAGCCGGGGTTTCGGCTGTACCCGACAGTGCCCGCGTGGTACAAAACATGGGTCTGAAGGAGGATCCCACCAACCACCTGCTGATGCATGCCATGGCCCCCAATGTGGCCGGGGTGATCGGGTCGGCTGTGGCAGCCGGGATTCTGCTCAGTTTTCTGTGGTAACCGTCAAAGATATTTAAAACAGACCCATGATGAAAAAAAGCGCTGCAACTGGCAATACGGGAGAGGGGATCCGTTCCGACTGTGCCGTGAAACTTGAGCCCAGAGAAAAGGGGGGAATTGAGATCACCCTGGTCAGCAAGGTGGAACGGATGTTCGGTGCGCAGATCCGGCAGCAGGTGAAAGATGTTCTGGGGATGCTGGGAATGAATGATGCACGGGTGGAGGTGAATGATTCGGGGGCACTGCCCTTTGTGATCGCAGCCAGGCTGGAAGCAGCAGTCCATGAGATCAGCGGAAACAGCATGACGAGTATACCGGAGCTTATCCCGCAAAACATCTATGAAACCACCAGGGACCGGACCCGGTTTTCAAGGCTTTACCTTCCCGGGAACACCCCAAGCATGATGCTCAATGCAGGGATACACCGTCCCGATGGAATCATTCTTGACCTGGAGGATTCGGTGGCTCCTCAAAAGAAGAACGAAGCCCGTATTCTTGTCCGCAATGCCCTTTGCCAGGTCGACTTTTACGGGGCAGAAAGAATGGTCCGAATCAACCAGCTTCCGGCTGGCCTTGAGGATCTTGGTTATGTTGTACCCCACCAGGTCCACCTGGTTCTGATCCCCAAGTGTGAAACGGGCCTTCAGGTCCGGGAGGTGGATCAGCACATCCGTTCCATTCTGAAGGCACATGACCAGGATCGCACAGTCCACCTGATGCCCATCATTGAAAGCTGCCTGGGTGTGGAGCATGCGTTTGAGATCGCCACTGCCACCGACCGGATTGTGGCCATGGCCATCGGCCTGGAGGATTATACGGCTGACCTCGGGGTGGAGAGGACACCGGGCGGAGAAGAGTCGCTCTATGCCCGGACCAGGCTTGTGAATGCCTGCAAGGCAGTGGGAATCCAGCCCATTGATTCGGTTTTCTCGGATGTGGCGGACATGGAAGGATTAAAAGAGAATGTGAAACGCTCCAGGTTGCTGGGATTTGAAGGGATGGGTTGTATTCATCCCAGGCAGGTCCCGGTGATTCACGAAGGGTTCTGTCCCTCTGAAAAGGAGATAAAGAAGGCTGAAGGGATGATCGAAGCATTTCATGAAGCTGAATCCAAAGGCCTTGGGGTGATTGCTTTGGGCACCAAGATGATCGATCCACCTGTTGTCAAACGGGCCATGAGAACAATGGAACTGGCTTTCCGCTTCGGTCTCAGGACAAAAAAGTCGAAATTATGAACAATGTGATCAATGTGATCAATGCAATTGGAAGGACAGTACCCGGTAAGATCAATGGCGAAACAGTCATTCCCTACATGGGGATTGGGCAATACAATCCTGAGGGTTTAAAACACGGGCCTTCCATCTCCAGCTGCAAGGATTATCCCGCCGACGGGAATAAAGTGGTTAAGGACCTGCGCACGGCCCTTGAACGGGCAGAACTCAGGGATGGAATGACCATTTCCACCCACCACCATTTCAGGAATGGTGATTTCCTGGCCAATATGGTTTTTGATATTGCACATGAAATGGGCGTTAAGGGCTTGAGGTGGTTCCCTTCAGCCTCCTTTCCCTGTCACGGGCACCTGATCCGGTATTTGCAGGACGGAACCATTCAGCGTATTGAGGGCAGCATGAACGGCCCCCTGGGCAAATTTGTTTCGGAGGGGGGAATGGCCGGAACCGGTGTGCTCCGTTCCCACGGGGGAAGGTACCAGGCCATCCAGGACGGTGAAGTAAAGATTGATTTGGCGGTCATCGGGGCTCCCACAGCAGATCCCTTCGGAAACTCAAATGCACTCTCGGGCCCATCAGCATGTGGTTTGCTGGGATTTGCACTGGCGGATTCACAATATGCGGAGAAGGTGATTGTGGCTACTGATAACCTGGTTCCTTTTCCGTGTATACCCTGGCAGATCCAGGGGAATTATGTGGATTTTGTGGTGGAAGTGGAGAAACTGGGGGATCCCACCATGATCATCTCAGGGACCACTGAAATCACCAGATCGCCTGACCGTTTGCTCCTGGCTGAACTAACTGCCCGGTTTTGTGATGTGACCGGTATCATCCGTAATGGGTTCAGTTTCCAGTCAGGCGCAGGGGGCACCTCACTGGCCGTGGGGGAGTATTTCAGGAAAATCATGATAGAGAAGGGTGTGACCGCCAGGTTTGCCCGGGGGGGCAGCAACAAGTATCTGGTCACCATGCTGGAAGAGGGCCTTGTGGAGTATATACTGGACGGACAGACATTCGACATGGACGGGGTTCAGTCCATGGCCAGGAATCCGAGGCATGTGTGGACCAGTCCCTTCACAAGTTACAATTATCACGGGAAGGGGAATTTTGCAGGATTGGTGGATGTGGTCATCCTGGGGGCCACCGAAGTGGATGTTGCATTCAATGCCAACGTGGTAACCCATTCGGATGGCTATCTGCTTCATGGCATCGGGGGGTGGCAGAACTGCCTCTTTTCAAAAACTGTGATCCTGCCTGTTCCCCTTTTCAGGGACCGCGTACCGGTGATCCGCGACCGGGTCACTACGCTTTGCGGGCCCGGAGAACTGATTGACGTCATCGTTACCGAACGGGGCATAGCCATCAATCCCCTGAGGACCGACCTGATTAAAAAAGCAAAGAACAGCGGATTGCCACTCAGATCCATTGAAGAGCTGAAAGCCGAAGCAGAAAGAATTTGCGGAATACCCGAACCGGCCAGGTTTGATAACCGGGTGGTTGCTGCCATCAAATGGGTGGACGGAACGGTGATTGATGTGGTTCACCAGGTACAGGCGACTGTATAATAGTTCACCTTGTACCTCGCAAGCGTATGTGTATATCCCCTGTAGGTCCATGATCCGTCCGTTTCCTCTTTTGAAACCCAGACGTGGTAAACAATGGGTTCCACGTTTCGAAATTCCACTTTCCCTATTGAGTCTGTAATGCCTTCGTAAAGAGGGGTGTAATGGTTGTCCCTGTCCGTTTCATTGTCATAGACCCAAACAACTGCTCCCTGCAACTTCACAGTTTCGGTGCTGTCATATACTTGAAAGCCAAGGATGGTGGGTTCTTTGATGGTGATCGGTTCCACGGTCAGGTTTTCACCTGCATCGTTCATAGCACTCAGGGACACTTCAAAAATACCAGCCTGCCTGTATACATAGACCGGATTGGTGACATTGGAAATGCCACCGTCTCCAAATTCCCACTCAAATGCCTCTGATCTTTTCGATTCATTGAAGAACCATATGGTGTCACCGGTTTCAATATAGTCTTCCGGAAACCAGGTGAATTTGGGTTTGGGCAGGCCACTGCAGGAGAATAGCACCATGGAAACCAACAATATGGCTGCGTAATTTTTCATTTTCACAGCAAAGCTACTTTTTTTCACAGAATTCAGCAATTTCCTATCTTACATGCAACATTCCCTATAAACCTTCGTCATTGTGGCAGAATTGAATAAACCCGGAACGTTCAGGCTGAAACATCAGGATCTTATTGAAGCCTGTAAACGTGGAGATCAAAAAGCTCAATTTGAGTTATACCGGCTGTACAGTTCAGCCATGTATAATACGACCCTGAGAATAGTCGGGGATCCTGATGATGCGGAAGATGTCATGCAGGAAGCGTTCTTAAAAGCATTTTTAAAACTCAGGACCTACCGGGGAGAAGTAAGCTTCGGGGCCTGGCTGAAGCGGATTGTTGTGAACAAATCGCTTGACTTTCTGAGGTTGAGGAGGGAACGGATCTCATTGGATGAGGTTAAAGATGTCGTTGAAAATATGAATGAGACCCCACAGCTGGATATGGCATATGAGGCGGAAACCATTAAACAGGCCATCTACGCACTCCCTGAAGGATACAGGATCGTCCTTTCACTAATCCTGCTGGAAGGTTACGATCATGAGGAGGTTTCGGAAATTCTAAAAATTTCCAATGCCACATCACGGACCCAATATCACAGGGCAAAGAAGAAACTGGCGGAATTGCTAAAAAATAACTATGCAGCGAACAATGATTGATTTAGAGAAACATATCAGGGATCAAAGGGATCAACTGGACAGTGACCAGCCAAGCAAGGGCCATGAGGCCCGTTTCCTGAAAAAGCTGGACAAGCCGGTAAGGCGGGTGAATTTCAGGCATGTGATGCAAATAGCTGCGTCCATTGCCATTATCCTGGCTTCGGCAGTGGTACTGATCCAGCAGAACAAAAGCGGCAGCAAAATTGCAGAACGGGAAACCACCACGTCCGTGCAGGAAGCAGATATGTACTTTACCAGCCAGATGGACCAGCGATATGACCAGATCAGGGAATTCAGCTTTGATAATGCAGAAGAGAAAGCAGTTCTCCTGCATGAGTTGGAAGACCTGGATGCCTTTCAACAGCAGTTATTGGAAGACCTGGAGGCCAATCCCGGTGACGAAAGAGTTATCAATGCATTGATCAGGCATTACCAGATTAAACTGGATGTCATGGATCAAATTATCGTTCAATTAAATCAATTAAAAACCGAAACAAAAAACCAAAATGAAAATGAGAGTGTATAATTCGAAAAGTTTGCTCCTGTCACTGCTCCTGATTGTTACAGTAAG
Source organism: uncultured Bacteroides sp. (assembly GCA_964453785.1). Classification (GTDB taxonomy): domain Bacteria; phylum Bacteroidota; class Bacteroidia; order Bacteroidales. Next base: position 156,221 of record CAYVRK010000001.1, on the reverse strand, counting down.
CTTTTCTTTAACCGCACAGGATGCTGTGAAGGAGTTCACCAAGGTATTTGATGTGGGTGAAGGGATTACCCTTTCTTCCGACACCAAATATTCGGACGTTGAACTGATTACCTGGGCTCAGAATAAAGTTGATATTCTGGCGGTGGTGAAGGTGGAGGCTTCTTCGAAAAGTAAAGCCGAAGAGAAACTGGCCAAGATTGATGTGAAGATGGAGAAATCCGGGAATGCTATTTCCCTGGAGACCAATTTCCAGGAAGGATGGTCGAAGGATGTAAAAGTGGATATCAAAATCGTTGTCAAAGCACCAGCCTATTTGAATCTGGATTTGAAATCAGCCTATGGTGATTTGTTTATTCAGGAGTTGACCGGACATGTACTCCTGGATATAAGATATGGAAATCTGAAAGCCGGCACCCTTTCACGGGGGAACGAGAAACCTTTCAACAAAGCAACACTGGCATACTCGGATGGTACCATCGATCAGGCCGGATGGATGGAATTGGATCTCGCTTACTCAGACCTTGAGGTGGGAACTTCCAGCATGCTCTTTGTTGAAAGCAAATACTCCAAGCTGATGGGCGAAAAGACCGGCGGAATCGTTACCGAAGGAGCCTATGATAAATACGACTTCGATGAGGTGAACAATATGGTGGCCGAGTTGCGCTATTCGGGGATCAAATTTGGGGCCCTGAATAAGAAACTGGATGTAAATTCCAAGTATACCAACATCAAGATCATGCATGTTTCGAAAGATTTCAAAGAGGTGAACGCAGTCTCTTCTTACGGTAACATTTACTTGAAAATGGAGGATGGCGCATCATTTAAACTGGAGGGCGAAACCAGGTATGGCCATATCAATATTGCCCAGGATGGTAAGCTCAGTAAATCGAAAGAGAACAACTACATGAAAGTGTGGGGTACCGTGGGATCAGTTCCCAAAGGCTCCATGAAGCTTGAAACCCGTTACGGCAACATTGACATCGAGTAACAGGCGAAATACAGAGAAGCAATGCAATCCCGGAATTTTTATAAATTTCGGGATTGTTTTTATAAGACCAAAGATCCATCCCTTATGAAAAGAATCCAAACCAACATCGCCTGCCTGCTGGCCATTGCCTTGCTGGTAAACTCCTGTTCTGCCAGGCGAAGTGAAAACCTGAATGAAGCAAGCCAAATCCTTCCTTACCGTTACGCGCTTGTCCTGCATGGTGGGGCAGGGTCTATGAATTTTGAGAACCTTCCTGAACCGCAGCAGGATATGTTTCGCAATGCACTGGACAGCGCCCTCATGCTGGGGTTGGAAGTACTCAAGGAAGGGGGGGTAAGCATGGATGCGGTGGAGGTGGTGATCCGTTATATGGAGGACAATCCGCTCTTCAATGCAGGCCGGGGGGCCGTATTCACAAGTGAAGGAAAGAATGAGCTGGATGCTTCCATCATGACCGGTGCGGATTTAAATGCAGGAGCAGTTGCAGGAATAACCGATATCAGGCACCCCATTTCAGCTGCCCGTGCAGTCATGGAGAAATCCGAACATGTGATGCTGTCAGGTCAGGGAGCCTCAGAATTCGCCCGGCTGGCAGGTCTGGAGGTAGTGGATCCCTCATTTTTTTATACCGAGAAGCGTTTTCAGTCCCTGAAGCGCATGAAAGCAGATGAGAAACATGGTACCGTGGGATGTGTGGCCCTGGACCAGAACGGAAATCTGTGTGCAGGGACCTCCACCGGCGGAATGACCAACAAGAAATTCGGGCGCATTGGAGATTCACCTGTCATTGGAGCCGGGACCTATGCCAACAACAAAACCTGTGGTGTATCGGGTACCGGACATGGAGAGTTTTTTATCCGCTGGACAGTGGCCCATGATATTTCAGCGCTCATGGAATACAAGGGCATGGATGTGGAAACAGCAGCAAAAACAGTTATTGAGGGAAAACTGGTGGAGGCAGGAGGAAGCGGGGGAGTGATCTGTCTGGACAGATACGGCAGGGCGGCCATGGTCACCAATACCTCCGGCATGTTCAGGGCATACGGAAACGCTGAAGGGGAAAAGATTGTAGCGATCTTTAAATAATCCTTTCCCCGTTCTTCGCCTGTCGGCTCAGATCCTCCGGTGCCCCTTTTTCCTATGACATTTTTGCCTTGAAGGGCAAAAATGTCATAAAGTCCGCATGATGTACAATGGTCGCTTCGGTGGTCCGTTTGACCAGTTCGCCTTCTCCGGCATGGGCAGCAATGATGTGGCATACCTCCGGGGGAATTCCGCAACTTTCGGCAAGAGACACTCCTGAGAAAGGGTGCCGCAACAGCTTTCCGTAAGCGCCCTGTACGGCATTTCCCCGGTCATCCAATTCATATTCCAGAAGCTTGCCCACATCGGCCAGGATGGCCCCCGAGATCAGGACATCCATATCCACCGGCAATTCACTACCGAAGAACGCATTGATCGTGTGGCCGCTTTCACGGGCAATATGGACCACGGCTCGCTTGTGATCCATAAAACTGACCTTCAGGTCTGGTCCGCACAGCAGTGTAAAGGGGATCCGATGCAGGTCCTCACCTGTGAGGACGCTCTGTTCCAGTGCCCTTTCCCACACTTTTGCAGTTTTCTGCCTGAGTTCAGGATCTTCGATCCACTTGATTTCCGGCCATAGTTCCAGCACTTCCTTGTTGATAGGGTCCATAAGAATTAGATTAGAGATTTTCAATAATGGCGTCGGCCATTTGTCTGGTGGAGGCTGCGCCTTTTTGAATCACATCAGCTCTCCCGGTCATCTTCATCATGTCGTAGGTGCGGACTTTTCCTTCCAGGACCACCTTCGCGATGGAAGACCTGATGCGTCCGGCCGTTTCCGCTTCATTGATGTGGTCCAGCATCATGCAGGCCGATTCCATCATGGCGATGGGATTTATGATGCTTTCCGGGTAGTCTGCATATTTGGGTGCCGAACCGTGGGTGGGTTCAAACACAGCAATATCTTCACCCAGGTTGGCGCTGCAGGCAAATCCAAGTCCCCCGATCAACCCGGCAAAACCATCGGATACAATATCCCCGAACATATTTCCAGCCACAATGACCCCGTATATTTCAGGATTCTTTGTAAGCCACATCATTTGTGCGTCTATGTTTGTATTCCATAATTCGATACCTGGATATTCGGAGGCTTGTATCTCCTGGGCCATCTTGTACATCATGCCTGAGGTTTCCCTGATTACATTGGGCTTTTCGCAGACTGTAACGCTTTTATAACCTTGCTTCCGTGCGTGTTCAAATGCAGCGCGGAGGATCCTCCCTGTAGCACTCCTTGTAAAGATCCGTGTGGAAATGGAGAGCTCTTCCACCGGCACATTCCCGAAGTTTTTCACGAACCTCGGATGGGAGGCAAGCCCCTTGTAAACGATTTCCGGCGGATTGGTCCATTCCACTCCACCGTACAATCCTTCCGTATTCTGCCTGAAGATAACCACATCGATCTCCGGTTCCTCAATGGCACCGTCTGCGCCCCGCCTGATGAAATTCAGGGGATTTCCCTTATAGGTCCGGCATGGCCTGATGCATATATCCAGGTTGAAATGTTGTCTCAATCCCACAATGGGGCTCGAATAGATCAGGCCTTTCTCCTTTAGTCCCGGATCAAGCTCCCGGCTGGCGGCATCTTTGGGTTTGCTGGTTATGGCTCCGAAGAGGCCGATCTTATGGGTTTCAAGGAGTTGAATGGTGCGGTCGGGCAGGGGATTGCCTTCACTCTTCCAGAATTCCCATCCAATATCACCTTCCACATAACTGGCAACGAATCCAGCCCGGTCAAGGACCCGGATCGTTTCATCAAGAACCACCCTTCCGATCCCGTCACCGGGCAGGGCCACTATGGTGCGCTTCTGCATGTTCATAAACAGGTATATAAGGGGTTAAAGAATTCTTATCTTTGCGAATGTAGAAGATTATTCAATCTGATTTGGTGCGAATGATCATATTTAAGGCAAAAGTATTGCACAACATAAAGCCATATATTCAATCCATTCATGCAGAAATTATCGGAGCTCCAGCCTAAGGAGGTTTGGGCTTATTTTGAAGAGATACTGGCCATACCCAGAATCTCTAAACGAGAAACACAGATCATTGAGTACCTTGAATCCTTTGCCAGTGGCCATGGTCTTGATTGTAAGCGGGATCATGTAGGTAACATATTGATTTCCAAGCCGGCCACACCGGGAATGGAGTCCCTGAAAGGGATAATTCTTCAGTCCCATATGGATATGGTGGGTGAGAAAAACGCCCATGTCAAACACGATTTCGCAAAGGATCCCATACAACCCCAGATGGATGGAGGATGGGTCAAAGCCTATGATACAACGCTGGGTGCCGATGACGGGATCGGAATTGCCGCTTCCATGGCCATTCTGGCCTCAGATCAGGTCCGACACGGGCCCCTCGAATGCCTGTTTACCACAGATGAGGAGAGCGGCATGACCGGTGCCCTGGGACTGCAGCCAGGTTTTGTGAAGGGATCGGTATTGCTGAACCTGGACTCAGAGGACGAAGGAGAGATCTTCATCGGTTGTGCCGGAGGTATCGATACCGTGGCATCCCTGAGACTGAAAAGGAAGCGTACGGTGAGGAACTCAATCGCCCTACGGGTCTGTGTAAACGGTTTACAGGGCGGACATTCAGGTGATGATATCCACAAGGGCCTTGGGAACTCAATCAAGATCCTGAACAGGTTCTTATGGAATGCGGACCAGCGGTTTAAGATCCGAATTGCGCATTTGGATGGGGGGAAAGCGCGCAATGCCATTCCAAGAGAAGCAACAGCTGTGATAACAGTACCCTCTAAATCACTAGAACTGATCCGTGTCTATTTGGAATCCTTTGCGGGTATTGTGAAGAAAGAATTTGAAGTGATAGAGCCTGAACTGGAGCTTACACTTCAGCAGGTTGAAATGCCGGACTCGGTCCTCAGGCGAAAGCAGCAAAAAAAGCTGCTCAATGCACTCTATGCCTGTCCGCACGGGTTGTTGGCCTTGAACCAGGAGATTCCGGGCATGGTGGAGACCTCCACCAATCTGGCATCGGTAAAGCATATTGATGAGGATACGCTGGAAATAGTCACCAGTCAGCGAAGCAGCGTTGAATCTGCCAAAAGAGACATTGCCGACCGCATGTTATCCTTATTCACATTGCTGGGAGCGCGGGTCAGGCATTCAGATGGTTATCCCGGCTGGAAACCAAACATGGATTCCCAAATCCTTAGAATCTCCAGGGAGGTGTATGCAGAATTGTTTGGAAAGGAGCCGGAGGTCAAAGTCATCCATGCGGGCCTTGAATGTGGCCTCTTCCTGCAGAAATACCCCGACCTGGACATGATCTCTTTCGGACCAACCATCAAGGGGGCCCATACACCTGAGGAGCGGATAGAAATTGAAACTGTTGACAGGTTCTGGAGATTCCTGATCAGGATGCTTGAAAAGGCACCTGTTGCCGGATAAACGCGCCTATAGAATCGGCTCGAAATCAATCTTGCTTACACCGCAGACCGGGCAATACCAATCTTCGGGGATATCATCAAAAGCGGTACCGGGTGCAATTCCGCTGTCCGGATCACCCTCCTGGGGATCATACACAAATCCACATATGGTACACTGGTATTTTTGCATCGTAGGGTTGGGGTTTATCTAAATTTCTTTCGGATACCCAGTGCCAGAAATGCTCCGGTAATGACCTCTCCCGTATCAGGATCCAGCTCTGAACCATTCATGCTGTGCGGGATCAGGTATACGGCAAGCATCACCAGGGCTGCACCAATGGCCAGCCATTTGCCGTAGGGCTTGTTTCTCAGGAACCAGGCAACCAGAAAGGCTATCAAAGCAAAAAGCACCTTATTATCGGTCATATCTTCACCCAGTGGCCAGCCTGTCCAGAACTGTCCAAAGGAGTATTTCTGAACGACGGGACCAAGGACAAAGCCTCCAATGAGCAGGAAGATGATGACCACACCCATGTGCTTTTTATAGGATGGCATGTTGGCCAGTGCAAAGATAATGGTGGCCATGGACCAGATGACAGTCAGCACCATCATCAACACATGCGGAATAAGCGCCCAGGCAGGCACATCGCCCCGGAAACGGATCACCACATTCTCCTGGTCATGCAAATCATATGATTTTCCATCGACCATCAATTCCAGGTGGTATTCAATCTTGCCGGCCGGAGGCTGATGGGGAAGACTGGTAGTCAGAAGTTCACCCTGTCTGCTCATTACAAGGGTATCCCAGGGGTCCTCTGTTGGAAAGAGGCGCCAGATGATCTTGGCTGAAAAGGCCGCTGGAAGCTCAACTTCTACCGGGTAATCGCCGGGTCTTCCATTGTTGGACCGCGGAAGGCCGAAGTGAATTTCCTTATTTTGGTAAGTCAATTCATATTTTTTCGGGTAAGTAGGCCCGGTAATTCTCTGGTAGGTCATTGCAGCCATTGATATAAGCACAGCAAGGATCCAAAACAGAACTTTTTTCATTTTCATATCGCTTTCTCCTTTTTTCAAATTCAACTATAACCTGATTACCAGGTCCAGATTGTCGCCTTCACGATTTACGGTTACTACGATGTCCATACCCTCTTTTAACTGGTTCAGCCGGCTCATGTAGTCATACACATTCCCCACCGACTTTCCTTCGATGGCCACTATGATATCACCTTTCTGAATACCGCCAACAGCAGCAGGCTTCCCTTCAGTCACAAACATGACAGGCATTCCGTCGTTTCCCTCGTAGGTGACGTCAGGCATCAAACCCAGCGTGATTCCGCCTCTTCTTGACCTGGAGGAACCTTTGACCTTCGGACCTGCTTCCACGAAGGCAATACGCTCTTTTTCATTGGCCAGAGCTTCTGCCACATCTGCCACAAAGGCCATTACCTCTGCAGCTCCTTCAATGTTAATGGCATCCGGACGATCGTTGGGGGTATGGTAATCGGGGTGTGCACCTGTGGAAATGAAGAGTACCGGTACATCTTTGGCATAAAAGGAGGCATGGTCAGAGGGTCCATAGCCTTCATTGGAGTATTTCAGGTCGAAACCGTAATTTCCGTTCAATGAATCGATCAACCCTTCAAACACCGGTGAAGTACCTATTCCCCCGATTTGTAGCTGCCGCTCCTCATTGAGGCGGCCGATCATATCCAGGTTAATCATGACCTGAACCTGTGAAAGATCTACCGGGGGATGCTCGGTCAGATACCGGGAACCGATCAGACCCATCTCTTCAGCTGCGAAAGTGGCAAATACCATGCTTCTGGCAGGGGCCCTGGAACCCATGTTTTCTGCAATTTCAATGACCCCTGCCACACCTGATGCATTGTCATCGGCCCCATAGTGTACTGCAATTGTATCCCAATTCCTGGAGGATGTCCCGGGTCCGCCCATTCCCAGGTGGTCATGGTGGGCCCCGATCACTACATATTCATTGTTAAGGGCCGGATCGGATCCTTTCAGGAAAGCAATGGTATTTGCAGTTTCAACTTTCTTTGGCTGAAGGTCCACCGCAATGTCCATCCGGATTCCTGTTGAAAAAGACCGGGATTTTTCTTCCGAGGTGATTTTTGCATCCAAACTGCAGAGACTGTCTGATCCCCCAAGGGCCAGGAGCCTTTCCGCACTGCTGCGTGTTATCTGGATCACCGGGATGGAGAGGGCATGCTGTTTGCCTTTGAGCTCGTCCAGGGCATCGTTGGGATCGTACTGTTCACCTGAAACAAAGATCACACCTACTGCGCCCTGGTCAGCTGCAAGCAGCGCTTTGCTTCTGTCTTCACTGTAGTTAACAAAAGGGGATGTAGCTTCCTGTTTTCCGGGCACACCCCTGAGCATCATTACAATTTTACCTGAAGCATCAATGTCGGAATAGTCATCCCACTGAAGCTCCTTCTGATTCGCACGTATGCCATATCCGGCAAATACAAGCTCAGCATTGACCTTCCCATTGGCACTGAAAGAGAAGGGGTTGAAGTCAACTCCGTGTTTAAACCTGAAACTTCCGCACTGGGCGAGGTTTTCTGATCCGGCTTCAATTTCAGTGACAATGTCCAGAGGCTGCAGCCCCGATTTCTCATACAACCGCAGTCCGGCTTGCTTATATGCTCCGGCAATGTATGCTGAAACGAGTTCATCCTCAGGTGTCCCCGGATAGCGCCCCCCAAGCTCATCAGAGGCAAGGTAATTGATGTGTTCCCGGACTTCATCTGGCGTGATTTCCGGCTCGAAGCTCGGCTTGCAGGAAATAAGCAGGGAAATTATTGAAAGGAACAGAAGAATTCGCGGCATTGTATTCATTTGTATAACAGTAAGATAAATACTAATTTATTCCAAATCTGAAGAGTCGAAAGATACGATTTATTGTTTTTTTACAAAGAAAACTTGACATGAATTGCAAAAGAATATACATTTACCAAATGGTTTGACAATAACGTCAAACGAAAGTGTAAATACCTATTATTCAGAGATGGTACTTCAAACAGAAACCGAATCCAAAATCATTGATTCAGCAGAGAGACTCTTCTATCAGAAGGGCAAGGCTGGAACATCCATGCAGGATATTGCCGATGATGCCGGAATCAACCGGACCCTCCTGAATTATTATTTCAGGAGCAAGGACAAGTTATTTGAGGCAGTATTCAAAAAAGCTTTGGGAAGCTTTGTCCCGAGCCTGGCAGCCATGATCCAATCCGATATGTCCTTCGAGGAGTATCTGCCACATATGATCAGGACGGTCATTGATGCCATGCTCCAGAATCCCCAGATACCCATTTTTGTGCTCCAGGAGCTCTCATCCAATCCGGAAAGGATGCCTCAGTTGATTATGGGAATGGGGATTGATCCGGTGATGGCCATCAAGAAAATGAAAACCGTTCAGGGAACCGGAAAAGGAAGTTATCCTGATCCCAGACAAGTGATCCTGAATGTCTTAAGTCTTTGCATTTTCCCCTTTGCTGCCCGCCCGGTGGTTACCGAGATCCTCTTTCAGGGAGATGAAACCGCATTTATGGAAGCCATGATGCAACGAAAGGAGATTTTACCGGAAATGATCAAGCGATTTATGACTCAAAATAACTGAGATGAAAAAAACAGCTACCATTTTATTCCTGTCTGTTTCATTTGCCCTTTCGGCACAGGACACCATTACCTTATATGATTGCCACAGGCAGGCAGTTGAAAATGCTCCCAGGCTGAAGGATCGGGAATTCATCCAACAGACAGGCCAGTTGAATATGGACCAGGCCAAAACCGGATGGTACCCGGCCGTGGACCTGAACGGAAAGATGAGTTATCAGTCGGATGTGGTGACTGTGGCCCTAACTGATCCCGCTATTCCGGTCTCTTTTCCTGAGGTGCCCCATGACCAGTATGGATTGAACCTGGATATCCGGCAAACCCTTTATGACGGCGGAGTCAGCAGGCAAAGGAGACTATATGAACAGGCCAATACTGCGGCCGACCTGCAGCAGATAGAAGTGGACCTGCACAGTTTGAAATCGCTGGTGAACCAGTACTACTTCTCCATCCTTGTTTTGCAGGAAAACAGAAAAAACCTGGAGGTCCATATGACAAACCTGATGGCAAGAAAAGAAACCATGAAATCGGCTGTCGAACAGGGTATTTTACTGGAAACGGAACTGAAGGTAATCGATGTGGAGATCCTGAAAATCAGGCAGTCCATAGTGGAGGTTGACGCCAGGAAAAAGTCTCTTTTAGATGCATTGAATGTTTGGTGCGGAACCGGTTTTTCGGAAGGAGATATCCTGGAGCTTCCCGAGCTGGAAGCCATGAACCCGGGCAGGGTGAACCGGCCTGAATACACCCTGTTTGAGTTGAAAGATGCCTCCATGGAAGCCGGAAAAGAGATGGTGGGGAAAAAGCGAATGCCGGTTCTCTATGCGTATGGCCAGACAGGGTACGGAAAACCCGGGTACAACATGATGAGCGGCGAGTGGGACTTTTATTATATGGTGGGGGCCGGACTGAAGTGGAACCTTTGGGACTGGAACAGCACCAGCCGCGAGAAACAGGTGATTGCCAATCAGCAACAAATGCTGCAAAACCAACGGGCCACTTTTGACAAGGAGATCGGTTCGAAACTGGTCCAGGAGGAGGCACGGATTGAACAGTACCGGGAGACCATGGAACTGGAAGTCCAGGTGCTTCATTTACAGGAGGAGATCGCCGCAAATGCTGCTACCAAGCTTTCGAACGGGACAATTACCGCTACGGAATACATTACCGAACTGAACAAGGAGAGTCTTGCCAGGATCAGCCTGGCGACCCACGAAATCCTCCTGAAGCAGAGTATAACCAATTATTTAACAATCCAGGGTAACCTGTAAAACGTCAACCCATGAATCCAGTAAAACGAATCATTCCGGTATTTTTTGTCCTGCTTTTGTCCTGCAACAAGAACGGGGATCTGGCCGATGCATACGGCAATTTTGAAGCCATCGAGGTGATTGTTTCAGCGGAAGCCCAGGGCAGGATCCTGATTTTTGAACCATGCGAAGGCAACCATCTCGACAAGGGCGACGTGGCTGTCATCATTGATACCACGCAACTATCCTTGAAAAAAGAACAACTTGAATCCGGAAAGGAGTCACTGGGAGCCAGGATCAGAATCCTGGATGCCCAGGTACATGCAAGCCAGGTCCAGCTTGAAAACCTGGAACGGGAGAAGCATCGGATCGGCAAACTGTTGGAGGGCGGCGCAGCTACCTCCAAGCAACAGGATGATATCAACGGCCAGATTGAGCTCCTGGAGGCACAGATCCAGGCCATCTTATCCCAGAAGGCATCGGTTTATTCGGAACTAAAAACGCTGGAGATTCAGATCAGGCAGGTGGAGGACCAGATATGGAAAAGTTCAGTCCGAAACCCCATGGATGGTGTGATGCTTACAAAATACAGGGAACAGGGGGAACTGGCTGCTCCGGGACAGCCCCTTTATAAAATGGCCAACATGAATGAATTGATTCTCCGTGCCTACATTTCCGGAAAACAGTTGTCAGCGGTGAAGACCGGAGCACCTGTTCAGGTCCGTTTTGATACACCCCAGGGGACAGCGCAGGTAAGCGGTGTGGTGAGGTGGATCTCCTCCCAGGCAGAGTTCACTCCGAAAATCATCCAGACCAAGGAGGAGCGTGTCAACCTGGTCTATGCCATAAAAGTGGTGGTTCCTAACGATGGCAGCCTGAAAATCGGAATGCCTGGTGAAGTATTATTTTAACCCTGATTTGCATATGTCCCTAATCATTGACCATATCGATCTTTCCTTTGGTACTGTCCAGGCATTGAAGCAGGTCGACTTCGAGGTACAGGACGGAGAACTGTTCGGACTGATCGGACCCGACGGGGCTGGAAAATCTACCCTGTTTCGGATCATGGCCTCGCTGATCATACCCGATGCGGGGCGTTGCCTGATGCACGGTCTCGACGTGGTAGAGGACTACCGGGAGGTCAGAAAGATCATTGGATATATGCCGGGTCGTTTCTCACTTTATATGGACCTGTCAGTGGAAGAGAACCTGGCCTTCTATGCCCGGGTTTTTGGAACCACTGTCCAGGAGAACTATGAGCTTGTAAGGGATGTTTATGAGCAGATTGCACCTTTTAAAAAGCGACTGGCCGGCAAGCTTTCGGGGGGGATGAAACAGAAGCTGGCACTCTCCTGCGCCTTGATTCACAGGCCGGAAGTCCTGATTCTGGATGAACCTACTACCGGGGTGGATGCGGTGAGCCGTCGCGAATTCTGGGAGATGCTCAAGAAAATTCAAAAGGAAGGTATCACCATCCTTGTTTCCACACCCTATATGGATGAGGCAGAGTTATGCGACCGGGTAGGGCTGATTCAAAAGGGAAGCCTTCTGAAGATTACGGATCCTTCAAAACATACTGACAATGTTGAAACACAGCTATTTTCATTGAAAAGCGAGCGGGGGCTATATGCCTACCTGGAGCGGGTGAGGAGCCTTGAGGGCTGTAAACATGCCTGGCTTTTCGGAGATCAGCTGCATGTGACCCTTCGTTCGAAAGGGGATAGAACAAAAGTGAAAGCGGAGATTGAAAACTGGGGAGACCCCACTCTGGAGTGGAAAAAGATTATCCCTTCGATCGAAGACCGGTTTATGGGACTGATCGAGCAGGAGAGCGGGGAACAACCAGGGAATGAAGGGAGAAGCCAATGAGCGGGCGGGAACATATCATAGAGGTGAAGGATATGGTGAAGAAGTATGGCTCTTTTATAGCCAACGATCATCTTAGCTTTCATGTGGAGCGCGGGGAGATTTTTGGTTTCCTGGGAGCCAATGGGGCAGGGAAGACCACTGCCATGCGAATTCTGTGCGGACTATCCTATCCCACTTCCGGGGAAATCCAGGTGGCCGGTCATGATGTATATCGTGAAAGGGAGCGGATCAAGAAGAAAATCGGTTATATGTCTCAGAAATTCTCACTTTATGAGGACCTTACGGTCTCTGAAAATATTCATCTCTTTGCCGGGATATATGGCCTGAGGAGGAAGCAGATAGGCATCAGGGAAGAGCAGTTGCTGGAACGATTGGGGCTTGGCCATATCCGTAACAGGCTGATTAGAGAGATTCCCCTGGGATGGAAGCAAAAACTGGCATTTTCAGTGGCTATTTTTCATCAACCTGCCGTGGTATTCCTGGATGAACCCACCGGCGGTGTGGATCCCATTACCAGGAGACAGTTCTGGGAGATGATTCATGATGCCACAGAGGAAGGGATCACAGTCTTTGTGACCACCCATTACATGGATGAAGCAGAGTATTGTGACCGGGTTTCGATCATGGTCGAGGGCAGGATTGATGCACTGGATACCCCGGCTGCATTGAAGCAGCAGTATGGATCAGAAAATATGAACGAAGTATTTCTTAAACTCGCCCGCTCATGAACCGCTTTTTTGGATTTGTGAAGAAGGAGTTCCAGCATATCTTCCGGGATGTGCGAACCCTGGTGATACTCTTCGGGCTTCCCATTATCATGATTATCCTTTTTGGATTTGTAGTGACCACAGAGATCCGGGATGTGGAAGTGGGGATCTGGGACCGGTCCATGGACCAGGCTTCCATCAGGGCTACGCAGAAGATATTCTCCTCGGGATATTTTGTACCTGCCGGGTACGTTGATCATGAAGAGCAGGTTGGGGAGTTGTTTCGCAGTGGAAGGGCCAGAATAGTAGTGGTTTTTGAGGAAGGTTTTGAGCGGAACCTTCAGCGGGAGAACCGGGCCGCAATAAAACTGATTACCGATGCTTCGGATGCCAACACTGCTCAGCTTTCACTGACCTACCTTCAGGGGGTATTGATGAGCTATTTTCAATCCATGAACCAGGATGTTGCGGTGCCCTGGTCGGTGAATATTAAGTCCAGAATGCTCTTTAACGAGGAGATGAAAGGAGTATATATGTTTATTCCCGGACTCATGGCGCTGATCCTGATGCTTATTTCCGCACTGATGACCTCGGTAACCATTGCCCGGGAGAAGGAATTTGGTACCATGGAGTTATTGCTTGCATCGCCGCTGAAGCCGAGGGAGATCATCCTGGGCAAGGTAACACCCTATGTGTTGTTGTCCTTTGTGAATGCAATGACCATCATATTGCTGGGCTTCCTGGTATTTGATGTGCCTGTAATGGGAAGTCTCTGGCTACTGATGCTGGAATGCATGCTCTATATCACCCTGGCTCTTGCACTGGGAGTCCTTATTTCTACCAGTGTAAAGACACAGCAAATGGCCATGTTTATAAGTATGCTGGGACTGATGTTGCCCACCATCCTGCTTTCCGGCTTCATTTTTCCCATCGACAATATGCCCAGGGTCCTGCAATGGTTTTCGGCCCTTATGCCGGCCAGGTGGTTCATTGTCATTGTTAAGAATATTATGTTGAAAGGGACGGGTTTTGCTTTTATCTGGAAGGAGACCCTGATCATGCTGGGGATGACCCTCTTCTTTATTCTGGCTTCGGTCAGGAGGTTTAAAATCAGATTGAATTAGTGACAGAGATATGAGGATACTGGCTACATTATTGGTCAAAGAGTTCAAGCAGATCCTTCGCAACAGGCTGATGCTTCCCATTATTTTTGTGGTTCCAGTGGTACAGATGATCCTGTTGACCTATGCAGCCAGCCTGGAAATGAAGGGGATCAGCATGGCAGTGGTGGACCAGGATTACTCACAGGCATCGCGTCAGCTGGTTTCCCAATTTGAAGGCTCTCCCTTTTTTGAGATCACAATGGCAGGTAGTGATTACCAGGATGCGGTGGATGAACTAACAAGCGACCAGGTGGATGTGATTCTCCATATGCCGCATGGTTTTGAGAAACGGCTCTTCAGCGAAAAAGAAACGGATCTTCAACTCCTTGTCAATGCCATTAATTCCACTGAAGCTGGCCTGATTAATGCCTATTGTACTCAGATCATTATCGATTTTAATAGCCAGGTCCGTGCAAAGTGGTTTGGAATGGAGGGATCAGGAAAACTGACAGCACTGGAGATTATTCCCAAATACTGGTACAATCCGCTGCTTGATTATAAGATCTATATGTTTTCAGGGATCCTGGTCATTATTGTCACCCTCATTGGCATGCTGCTTACCGCATTGAATCTGGTGAGTGAGAAGGAGATGGGAACCACTGAACAAATCAATGTGACCCCCGTACGGAAGTACCAGTTCATCATGGCCAAACTGCTTCCTTTTATGATCATTGCCTTATTTGAGCTGGCATTCGGACTGCTCGTCGGAAGGCTCCTCTTCGGATTGCCCATGGTGGGAAGCATCGGTCTGCTTTTCCTCTTTACCTGTATCTACCTGCTGGCAGTGCTGGGCATCGGTCTTTTTCTCTCCACCATTTCCAATACCCAACAGCAGCTGATGTTTATCGCCTTCTTTTTTATGATCACTTTCATCCTGATGAGCGGGGTATTTACACCGATCGAAAGTATGCCTCTTTGGGCCCAGAAGATCAATATTATGAACCCTGTGGCCTATTTTATGAAGGTGATTCGTATGATTCTGCTCAAGGGATCTGATTTTAGGGATATCAGTTATGAGTTCTATAGCCTGTGCGTCTTTGCAGTCATGATTCTAACGCTGGCCATCACCAACTACAGGAAAACTACCTGATCAGTTGCTTGAAAATACGGTCTGTCCCTTTTGAATCCCAGTTCACAGCACCGGTTTTCTTCACCACGATCAACCCTTCCGGGGAGATAATATAGGTGGTTGGGATCGATCCGTGTTCAAATGCGCCGGGTGTCGGACCTGCTGCGTAGACCACGGGAAGTTCATAGCCGTGTTTATCCAGGAAGGCTTCAACCACCCCGGGCTCCTGGTTTGTTACCAGCAGGAAAGCCACTGACTCCCAGTACTTTTGGTAGGTTCTCTGAATTTCAGGAAGCTCTGCCACGCATGGCGGACACCAGGTAGCCCAGAAATTCAGGAAAACTGGCTGTCCCTTGACAGTTTGCAGTGTGAACAGTTCTCCTTCCCTGTTTTGCAGCGTCCAGTTAAAATCGTTTTCTGAAAGGCCGACCTGCTTCTCTTCTGCCATCATTCCGGGGGATTTAATCAACAGGGCCAACCTGTTTACGGTGGTGGAAATGGCTTTTCTGGGGCCGGGGATAACGAGCAGTATCAGGAGCATCCAGAATAGGATGTCACCGGCCTTTTGCCATGCCGTACGGGTCTCTTTCCACTTGTGCAGTCTCTCTTTAAGTGTAGCCATGAACTTGACAATTTTCGGCAAAGTTAGTTTTTCCGCAGAAATCCTTCAGCCAAGATTTGTATATTTACCAGGTTAAAGAATCTGGCATGCTAAAAAAATTGAGAACCTTCTTCAAGGAGGAGATCTGGACCCATGATCTTAAATCCAAATCCCGGAGAAAGAATTTCCTGATCATGCAATCCAGGATCTATATCCTGGCATTCAAGGGATTTTTTGAGGACAGGGCTGCTGTACGGGCTGCAGCACTTACTTATTTTACCATGCTTTCCATTGTGCCCATTTTTACCATTGCATTTGTTATAGCAAGAAATTTTGGGTTTGAGGATCGCATGCACGAAGTGATCAACAACAACATGAAGGGTCAGGATGAGATCATGAACTGGGTCACGGAAATGGTGGACAGTTTGCTGCTAAAAACCAAAGGAGGCCTGCTTGCAGGGATCGGAGGCATTATCCTGTTCTGGTCTGTCATCCAGGTCCTGAACAACATCGAAGCCTCTTTCAATGATATCTGGCAGATCAGGAAAGCCAGGAGTCCGATGCGTAAGTTCTCTGATTACCTGGCTATTATGATTCTTACTCCATTTGCAATCGGGGTATCGGGAAGTGTGATGGTGAAGATCCAGACCACGGCCATGGAGTTCGAATTGCTAAGGCCCCTGATCGGGTTCCTGATTAAGTCTGTACCCTACCTTTCTATCTGGTCCCTTTTTACCATTGTATATATCGTGATGCCAAATACCAAGGTCAAATTCCGGTATGCCCTTATCGCGGGCATTTTTGCAGGAACAGTGGCCATGATCTTTCAGTCACTTTACCAGAACCTCCAGATCGGTGTGTTCAAGTTTAATACACTTTACGGCAGCATTGCCATTATTCCGCTGTTTCTGCTGTGGCTGCAGATCACATGGCTGATTATGCTCATGGGGGCAGAGATCTCCTTTGCCTACCAGAATATAGAGAATTATGAGTTTGAGGAAAATGCCCTGAACCTGAGTTCCAACAACAAGAGAATTCTGACGCTTTTGATCGCCTATCACATCATCAAGAATTTCCAGGAAAGCAGTGATCCGTGGCATTCACACTCCCTCAGTCTCGAACTGGGCATTCCCATCCGGCTGGTGAATGAACTGGTATATGAGCTGGTGGAAGCAGGAATCATTGTTGAACTGGCCGCTGATAACCCCAAGGACCGTTCCTATCTGCCGGCAGTGGACATCAACAGGATTACGGTGGAGTATATCTATTCCAGGATGGAATCGACAGGGGGCAACCAGATGGTTGTTACCGAATCGGAAGCGTTGAACCGGATCACGAATATTCATGAGCAAATCCTGCACTCGATCCGGGAATCTCCATCGAACATTTTGCTCAAAGATATCCTGCCCTGACTGACGATTTGATAGATTCGAATCGTATTTAATGATAATTTAACCCCCTGATCGGTTTGATGTTTTTAAATTATTAGTTAATATTGCAGAAGATTTTCAGGAAATGAGGAACAACAACCAGCATTGGATCCACCATCACCGTCACCATGTGAGCGGCTAGGGCCCTGTGCAGTTCAATGTAACCCGGAAATTTGATGTGAGGTTTGCAGATACTGCAGACCTTTTTTCGTTTAAAAGAACTGATATGCAGAAATTAAGAGTTGCCATACAAAAATCAGGACGTCTCAGTGAGAAATCCCTGAACCTGCTGAAAGAAGCAGGGATCTCCCTGAACAACGGATCCAGGAAACTGAGGTCCGTTGCACAGTTCTTCCCTCTGGAAGTGATCTACCTGAGGGATGATGACATCCCCCAGTACGTGGAGGACGGAGTGGCGCACATTGGGATCGTAGGAGAGAACGAATATGCTGAAAAACTGTGTAATGTAGAGCTTATTGAGAGGCTCGGATACGCAAGGTGCAGGCTTTCCATCGCCATCCCGAAAGCAGAATCCTACAAAAGCCTGGAGGACTTGCAGGGCAAACGAATTGCCACTTCCTACCCGGTGATCTTACAGAAATATCTTGGAGAGCATGGCATAACAGCAGATGTGCATGTGCTGAGCGGTTCGGTGGAGATTGGGCCCTCCATCGGGATTGCTGATGCCATCTTCGATATTGTCAGCTCGGGAAGTACCTTGATCAGCAATGGATTGAGGGAAGTTGAAACGGTCATGAATTCTGAAGCAGTGATTGTTGCCAACCCGAACCTGGGGGATGAAGTCAAAGAGATCCTGGCGGACCTGCTGTTCCGCATCCGGAGTGTGATGGCTGCCTCCAACAACAAGTACATTCTGCTCAATGCTCCCAATGAACATTTGCTGGAGATCATCGATGTGATCCCCGGTATGAAAAGTCCCACGATCATGCCGCTGGCAGCAGAGGGGTGGAGTTCGGTCCATTCCGTGCTTAGTGAGAAGACTTTCTGGGCGGTGATCGACCGGCTGAAAGAGCTTGGAGCCCAGGGAATCCTGGTGATTCCCATTGAAAAAATGATTGTTTGAACCAAATCCGTATTCACATGAACATTATACGTTATCCTGAGCGTGAGAACTGGAAAAAAATCCTGAAACGTCCCGGACTGGATCATTCCAGATTGGAAGATCAGGTGGAAAAGATCATTGAAGATGTGGCAATCCAGGGTGATCAGGCAATCCGTGCCTATACCCGCGAATTTGACAAAATTGATATTGAAATCCTGGAGGTCCCCAGGGAAGAGATCAGGGCTGCTGCAGGCAGGACGAGCGATTCCCTTAAACGCGCCATTGAAGAAGCTCACTGGAACATCCAGACATTTCATAGAAAACAGACCCACCAGTTGGAAACAATTGTAACCACAGCCGGTGTGCGCTGCTGGCAGAAACCGGTGCCCATCCAGAGGGTAGGGCTTTATATACCCGGGGGATCAGCGCCGTTGCTTTCAACAGTTCTGATGCTGGGAATCCCGGCAAAAATAGCCGGGTGTAATGAAGTGATTCTCTGTTCGCCTCCGGATAAGGAAGGAAATATAAATCCGTACATTCTTTATATAGCAGATCTTCTGGGGATTGACCGTGTATTCCGGGTAGGAGGGGTACAGGCCATTGCCGCCATGGCTCATGGAACTGAAACCATACCTGCTGTCAACAAAATTTTTGGTCCGGGGAACCAGTATGTAACCATGGCCAAGCAGATTGTCAGCCGCGATACTGTAGCCATCGACATGCCTGCGGGGCCCTCTGAACTGGCAGTGGTTGCAGATGCAACCTCCAATCCGGCATATATTGCTTCCGACCTTCTTTCACAGGCCGAACACGGCCCCGACAGTCAGGTGCTGCTTTTTACGGATTCAGGCGACCTGATCGGACAGGTGCAGGCCATGCTGAAGTCTCAGCTTGAACTTCTTCCCAGGAAAGAAATAGCGGGTAAAGCATTGAATAACAGTAAGTTGATTCTATTGAGAAACCTGGATGAGATCATGGACATGGTCAACCAGTATGCCCCTGAACACCTGATTATTGTGACTGAAAATTATAGCGAATTGGCCGACCGGGTGATCAATGCAGGTTCTGTTTTCCTGGGTGATTATACCCCGGAAAGTGCAGGTGATTATGCTTCGGGGACCAACCACACCCTGCCTACCAACGGATGGGCACACGCCTACAGCGGTGTGAACATGGACAGTTTTTACAAAAAGATTACCTTTCAGGAGATCAGCAAATACGGGCTACACAATATCGGTAATGCCATCATGACCATGGCGAAAGCAGAACAGTTGCAGGCCCATAGCAATGCAGTCTCCATCAGGCTGAAAACCAGCAGGAATGGGTAGCAATTTTCAGATACATAAGCTGGTTAGGGAGAACATCCGAACACTGGTACCTTACGCTTCGGCCAGGGACGAATTCTCCGGTCCTGCCTCCGTATTCCTGGATGCCAATGAGAATCCGCACAATCCGCCCCTGAACCGGTATCCCGATCCCCGTCAGACGGAACTAAAACAACGGATTGCATTACTGAAAGAGCAGCTACCCGGGAACCTCTTTCTTGGCAACGGGAGTGATGAGGCTATCGACCTGTTGTTCAGGGTTTTGTGTGATCCAGGGAGGGACAATGTAATCACGGTGGATCCCACCTACGGAATGTATAGCGTCTGTGCAGGTGTCAACGATGTAACCTGCAGAAGCGTGGTACTCAATGAGGATTTCAGCCTGGATACACGGAGGGTTTTGGATGCGGTGGATGACCGGACCAAAATGATCTTTCTCTGTTCTCCCAATAATCCCACCTCCAATTCGCTGGAGCAGGATGCCATACTGGAACTGATCGGCCAGGCCCCCGGTATGGTGGTGGTGGATGAAGCCTATATTGACTTCAGCAGGGAGGAGAGCCTGCTTTCGCTGGTACCGGAAAAGAAGAACCTGGTGGTGCTTCAGACATTTTCCAAGGCGCGGGGACTGGCAGGGATCAGGCTCGGGATGGCTTTTGCACACCCGGAGCTGATCGGCTACCTGACAGCAATTAAGTACCCATACAATGTGAATACCCTGACAATTCGGGAAGCCATGAGGTCTCTGGGTCCGGAAAACGAAAGTAGGTTCTGGGTGGAAGGAATCCTGAAGGAAAGGGAGAAACTATCCGGAAGGCTGGTGAAGCTGGGCTTTGTGGAAAAGGTATACCCCTCCGACGCCAATTTTCTGCTGGTGAAAATGGACCGGCCCGGGGAAGTGTATGCCTACCTGATGGATCGCGGCATTATTGTCCGGGACCGCTCCTCTGTTCCCCTTTGTGATGGGTGCCTGCGAATCACTGTGGGTACGGAACGTGAGAATATCCAGCTTCTGGAAACCCTGGAATTGTATGAGCAGACAACTGAAAAATAGCAAGGGATGAAAAAAAGAGTCATTTTTCTGGACCGGGACGGGACTCTGATCAAGGAGCCGCCTGAGGATTACCAGGTGGACTCCCTGGAAAAACTGGAATTTGTTCCCGGTGTGTTCCGGAATCTTCATAAACTGAGACGTTTTACCGGATATGCTTTGGTTCTGGTCTCCAACCAGGACGGACTGGGCACTGCTTCATTCCCTGAAAAGGATTATATACCGGTGCACCAAAAATTTCTCACTGCCTTCAGAAATGAGGGAGTGGAATTTGATGCCGAACACATCGACCCCTCCCTGCCCCGGGAGAACTCACCCAACCGTAAACCGGGAACGGGGATGCTCACCAGCTATATGGGCGGAGCGTACGATCTGGAAAACTCCTATGTCATTGGTGACCGGATCACTGACATTGAACTGGCCAGGAACCTTGGTGCAAAGGGGATTCTTTTCGGATCGCCTGCGATGGAAAAGGTGATTGAAGAGAAGGGATTGCAGGAGAACTGCACCCTGGTGAGCGACAACTGGGATGAGATAACCCGAACTATTCGTTCGCGTATGCGCTATAGCCGGAAGACAAGGGTCACCGGTGAAACACAGATCACTGTGGAACTCTCTCTGGACGGGGAGGGCCGGACGGAGATATCCACCGGACTTGGTTTTTTTGACCATATGCTGGACCAGCTGGGAAGACATGGAGGCATGGACCTGTTGGTGAAGGCCAATGGGGACCTGCATGTGGATGAGCACCATACCATTGAAGACACCGCCATTACCCTGGGGGAGGCATTCCTGGAAGCCCTGGGAGATAAAAGGGGAATAGAAAGGTATGCCTTTGTGTTGCCCATGGATGATTCCCTGGCCACTGTGGCCCTCGACCTGGGTGGGCGGGCATGGGTAGAATGGGACGTGAATTTTACAAGAGAAATGATCGGTGACGTGCCCACGGAGATGTTCTTCCATTTTTTTAAAAGCTTCGCCGACAGTGCCAAATGTAACCTTAACATCAGGGCTGAAGGAGAGAATGAACATCACATGATTGAATCTGTATTCAAGGGCTTTGCCCGGGTTATAAAAATGGCAGTGAGGCAGGATGCTGAAAATCAGGCACTTCCCACAACCAAAGGGAAACTTTAAGTTGGTGATCCCATGAATGTGGCTATTATCAAATACAATGCAGGGAACATCCGGTCGGTGGATCATGCTCTGAAAAGACTGGGCGTGGAAGCCCGGATCACCGATGATCCGGACGAGATTATATCCGCCGATAAGGTGATCTTTCCCGGGGTGGGGGAAGCGGCCAGCACAATGTCCTACCTGAAAGAACGGGGATTGGACAAACTTATCAAAGGGCTGACGCAACCCGTTCTGGGAATATGTCTGGGCCAGCAACTCATGTGCAATTGGTCCGAAGAGGGTGATACAGCGTGCATCGGGATCTTCGATCAGGCTGTGCGGCATTTCCCTGCCAAGGGTTTTAAGGTGCCCCACATGGGTTGGAATGACATTACAGCGTGTAAGGGAGAGCTGTTCAGGGGCTCCCTTTCTGGCTCCTATGTTTATTTTGTGCATTCATACTATGTACCGGCCTGTAGTGTAACCACCGCACTTTGTGAATACATGGTTCCCTTCAGTGCAGCCATGCAGAAGGGGAATTTCTTTGCCACCCAGTTCCATCCGGAGAAGAGTGGAGATCCTGGTCAGCGGATCCTTTCAAATTTCATTGAACTATGATTGAAATCATTCCCGCCATTGACATTATTAACGGAAAGTGTGTCCGGCTAAGCCAGGGTGATTACAGCCGGAAAGTGGAGTATGGGGATCCGCTGGATATGGCCCTGAAGTTCGAGGACCATGGACTGAAGAGGTTGCATCTTGTGGATCTGGACGGTGCCAGGGAACAAAGATTGGTCAATCTCCGGGTGCTGGAACAGATCGCTTCAAAAACCGGGTTGGTCATTGATGCCGGTGGAGGTCTGAGGAGTGATGGGGATGTCATATTGGCTTTCGAATCGGGAGCAAGAATGGTTACCGGAGGGAGCATTGCCGTCAAGGACCGGTCCCTTTTCCTGGGATGGCTGAAGAAGTATGGCCCGGATAAGATCATCCTGGGAGCCGATTTCATGGATGGAATGATTGCTGTTTCGGGCTGGGAAGAGGATACATCCATTGATCTGATGGCCTTCCTGGAGGCTTATCATGCCGAGGGAATCAGGAAGGCCATCTGTACAGATATTGCCATGGATGGTATGCTGCAGGGTCCTTCCATGAAGAGCTATAAAAGGATCAAGGCAGAATTCGGATCCTTATGTCTGATTGCCAGCGGGGGGATCAGCCGGATGGAGGATATTGTGAATCTGGACCAGGCGGGGATAGACGGGGTCATTGTGGGAAAGGCGATCTACGAAAGCAGGATCCCGCTGAAAACATTGGAAGAATATATTTTGAAAAACGGGTGATATGCTGGCCAAAAGGATCATACCCTGCCTGGATATCAGGAACGGAAAGACCGTGAAAGGGATCAATTTTGAAAATGTGGTGGATGTGGGGGACCCTGTGGAACTGGGGGCCAAATATGCCATGGAAGGGGCGGATGAACTGGTCTACCTGGACATTACCGCGACCCATGAAGGCAGGAAGCTCTTTGAGGAGCTGGTGGGGCGAATTGCCGAACACCTGAACATTCCCTTTACGGTGGGAGGTGGGATCAACCACGTGGCCGATGCAGAGGTACTCCTGGCTGCCGGTGCCGACAAGGTATCCATCAACTCATCTGCAGTGCGGGACCCGGATCTGATCGACCGGATATCAGGTGGATTCGGAAACCAGTTCGTGGTGGTGGCCATCGATGCCCAGCTAAGGGATGACCGTTGGACAGTCTTTGTGAACGGTGGAAGGATTCCCACGGAAAAGGAGCTGTTCACTTGGGCATGGGAGGCGCAGGAGCGGGGTGCGGGCGAGATTCTCTTTACCTCCATGAACCATGATGGAACCAAGGATGGTTATGCCTGTGAGGCATTACGAATGTTGTCGGAAAAGCTCTCCATACCTGTGATTGCCTCCGGCGGAGCCGGTAAAAAGGAGCACTTCGTGGAGGTTTTCCAGGAGGGCTGTGCCGATGCGGCCCTAGCAGCCAGCATTTTTCACTACAATGAAATCCCGGTTCCTGACTTGAAGAAATACTTAAAGCAAAACAACATTATTGTCAGATAATATGGATTTTACAAAACTGAATGGAATTATTCCAGTCATCATCCAGGATGCGGAAACAGGGGTGGTGCTCATGCTGGGATTCATGAACGAGGAGGCCCTGAAAAAGACCCGTGCAGAGGGCAGGGTTACCTTCTTCAGCCGCACCAGAAACAGACTTTGGACCAAAGGGGAAGAGAGTGGTCATTTCCTGGATGTGAAGGAGATTATGGAGGATTGTGACCAGGATACCCTGCTGATCAAGGTTGCTCCGCTTGGACCGGTCTGTCACACCGGCAGTGATACCTGCTTTAAAGAAACAAACCGCAGCAGAGCGGGATTCCTGAACACCCTTCAGGAACTCATCCAACAGCGAAAAGAGGAGATGCCTGAGAACTCCTATACCACCGGCCTTTTTTCCAAAGGGATCAATAAGATTGCCCAGAAAGTGGGAGAGGAAGCAATAGAACTGGTGATCGAATCCAAGGATGAGAATGACGACCTGTTTCTGAACGAGGCAGCCGATCTGGTCTATCACCTGATGGTGTTGCTGACTGCCAAGGGATTCAGCCTGAAGGATGTGGAAAATATCCTTTTGCAAAGACACAAGTAGTACTCAGTACTCAGTACTCAGTACTCAGTGCGAAATTTGGAGAAATTTGTTACTTTCGTGGCTCAAATAAAGCAATGCAATGAAAAAGGCAGAAATCCATACAGCAAAAGGCGTCATGAAGGTGGAGTTTTTTGAGAAGGATGCTCCCGGCACCGTGGATAATTTCATCAAGCTGGCCAAAGACGGATACTACGATGGTCTTACCTTTCACAGGGTGATCCCCGATTTCGTGATCCAGGGCGGCTGTCCGGACGGAAACGGCATGGGCGGACCCGGGTACACCATCAAGTGCGAACTGGATGGAAACAACCAGTACCACGATCGCGGTGTACTCTCCATGGCCCACGCCGGAAGGGATACAGGCGGATCACAATTTTTCATTTGTCACTCCCGCACCAACACAGCCCACCTGGACCGAAAGCACACATGTTTTGGCAAAGTCTACGAAGGCGTTGAGGTGATCGATGACATCCGCCAGGGTGACATCATCACAAAAGTGGTGGTAGAGGAGCGATAAAATAGTTGCTTACCTCATGATCAGCTCAATGTCCTCAATCTCCTTGGGTGCATAGCGGGAGAGATTCAGGTTGCCCTCCCTGGTGATCAGGATGTCGTCTTCGATCCGGACCCCGATATTGATGTATTTCTCGTAGTTGGGGCGGACTGCCTCAATGAAAGCTGCGATCTCGGCTGAGTCTGCTTCATACCGGAAAATATCAAATGCCTTTTCCAAACCATTCTCCCTGAAATAGAGTCCGGGTTCGATGGTAAGGACCATGCCGGGTTTCAGCATCCTGCTGGCAATGGAATCATCCGGAGTTTTTTCCATAAACCCCGGGAATGTACCGCCCATGTCACCCACATCATGCACATCCATCCCAAGGTAATGGGATGCGGGGTACAGGATGTAGAATCTGACCTGCCAGGGGCTTTCCGGATCGGTGATCAGGCCCAGGCTTACCAGGCCATGAACAATGACCTCCTTGGCCGCCATATGCCCATCCATAAATCCGTGTCCGGGTTTCATCTTCTCAATGGCAGCCAGCTGGGCATCAAGTACAAGCTGGTAAATGGTCCGCTGTTCCCTGTTGAATCTTCCGTTTACAGGGATGGTCCGCGAAATATCAGCGCTGTAACAACCGTAAGCTGCGCCAACATCCATCAGCAGCAGATCCCCGTCCTGCATCATCCTGCCATTGGATTCGTAGTGCAGAATGGTGCTGTTGGGGCCTGATCCCACAATGGAGGGAAATCCGGGCATGGATGAACCGTATTCGAGGAAAGTCCCTTCAATCACCGACTCCACTTCAAACTCATACTGACCGGGAACACATGCCGTCATGACCCTGGTCAGCGCCCGGGCGGTGATGTTACATGCCTTCTGAAGCCGGTCAATCTCCACGGAATTCTTGATGACACGCATCTCATCCAGTATGGTAGCTGCGCTCCTGAACTTCATCTCCCCATTCTCACCGGCAATCCGATGCAAATCCTCCATCAGGGCCGTATTGCCAAGGTCCGTATAAACCGGAAGCCCCGTCTTCAGCAAGGAATCAAGGACAACCCCGACTTCATCACAGGAAACTATCCGGTCAGCCCGGTATGTCTGTTTCACCTGACCGGCAGATTGTTTTTCCCCTTCATAAATCAGGGTCCTGATGCTTTCACAGGGAAGGGAGAGGATAAAAGGATTCTTACCATCCTTGTCCAGGATCACATAGCTGCCCGGTTCACTGTACCCTGTCAGGTAGAAAAAATAGTTATTGGGTCTGAATCCATGCCGGTTGTAACTACCTTGATCAGAGGATTTAAGGATCATACAGCCAAGCCCGGTTGAATCCAGTGCAATGTGTCGCCTTATTTCGTAACTTTCCATCTGCTCAGGCGTATACAAGAGATCAGAGGTGTCAATGGTCACAGGGATGATCCAGGACCTGCTTTCAGGGTGTAAACAAGATGTTAATGTTATTAAAAGGAGCAGTAGAACCCTGTATTTTTTCATAAATTGAGGTGATTATGCTTTCAGTGCAATATAAACAAAGTATCTCTTCCGTGACCATCAAACGCACCATTTGGATCCTGTTATTCTCAATGCTGGCTTTTTCCATCCAGGCGCAGAAGATTCCCTTCAAAAATTATACCATTCAGAACGGCCTGCCACAGAACACTGTAAACGGAATCTGCCAGGATTCGAAAGGATACATCTGGTTTGCCACCCAGGTGGGCGCTACCCGCTTTGATGGGTATGAATTTGAGTATTTTACCGTATCAAACGGACTTCCCAATAATTTTGTGAATTGCCTGCTTGCAGCCCGTAACGGAGATGTCTGGCTGGGGACAGAGGGGGGCCTTGTCCAATTTGATGGAAACCTTTTCCGGGTCTATGATGAAGCGCTTGGTTTGGTGAGTAACAGGGTGGACAGACTGGAAGAGGACCATGACGGGAATATCTGGGTTGTGACCGCCTACGGGATCTCAGTGGTTACCCCCGATACCATTGTCTCATACAATAAAAGGAATGGGTTAACGGACAATACGGTTACGGATGTTTTTGTAGATACCAGGGGCAGGGTCCATGTTGCAACCTATCCTGTTCTTGGACTGACTGTTTTTGAAGACCCGTTCACTTATGAAACGGAGAGCATAGATAACATTATCACCGATATTGTCGAATCCCATGAAGGCCATATTTGGTATGCAACTCAGGAGGAAGGAATTATAGTCAGATCAGGGGATTCGGAGGAAAAGCTGGGGTACAAAGACGGACTCACCGATGAGATGGTGCTCAGTATGATGGTGGACCATCAGGGCAGGGTCTGGTGCGGAACTTATACGGAAGGGCTTTTTGTTTTTGAGAACGGGCACTTCAACAAGCAGGTATGCAAGGAAGCATACGAACCCCTTGCCAGAGAGATCTACGAAGATGGCCATCACCGTATCTGGATTGTGGATCTCCAGGAAGGGATATGGTTGTTGGATAGAGAGAAACTAAGGAATTTTACCGTAAAAAACAACCTTGTCAATAATTTGGTTACTGACATTTTGGAGGACAGGTATGGAAACATCTGGCTGGGGACCATCAGCGGGGTTTCCAAATATGGCCGGGTCATTTTCGAAGTGACTGATTCGGACATTGTTCTTCCTGAAAACAATGTTACAGCAGTTTTCCTTGATTCCAGGGAGCGATTGTGGTTCAGTCCCTATGGCTATCTGATGTATATGTACAGGGATCAGGTTTACATGATGGATGAAGAGAAGAACGGGTATCCTTCCGGTAGCGTTACACTCTCGTTTGCAGAGGATTTTCGAAAAAACATCTATGTGGGGACAGATGTAGGGTTGTACTATTTCAACGGAAGATCACTGGCCCGGACGGAATATTGGAAGGATGCCGATCTACTCCAGTTCTACAGCCTCTATTATTCGGAGGACCGGAAGTTGTGGTGCGGAACCGATTCCGGGTTGTATATCCTGGATGGATCCACCCTGAAGGTCCATCATGGTCAAAAGACGCTGCTGGACTTACAGGTTAATGACATTGAGCAAGCGGGAAATCTTATCTACTGTGCTACAGAGGGGGGGGTGTCAGTTTTTGACCTGAAAGGCCGGCATTTGATTAATTATACTACATCAGATAGTCTGTCATCAAATGTATGCAATGATATTGCCCATGACAGGGAGGGAAATATCTGGGTGGCAACTGACCAGGGACTTTCAAGAATTGCAGGATATCCGAACGCCGAAATAGTCAAGTTCGATGCAAATGACGGACTTACATCAAATTCAATATATTTCCTGAATTACTACGAAGGCAAGTTTTTATGGCTTGGGACTGAGAAAGGTCTTTATAAGTATAATACGGTCACCGGCGCAAAAGATTATTATGGTATTGAAGATGGTTTTACTCCCCTGGAAACGAATCTTGGAGCAGTCGCAGAAGGAACGGAAAGAGATCTCTGGATTGGTACTGTGGCAGGGTTAGCCCATTACCTGCCAACTTTTGATGTGATAGATACCATTCCTCCCGACCTGATCCTGTATCCACCTGTCATAGACGGCATTGAATTTCACCCCGTTAAAGAGGGACCGGAGATTAATCCGACCTTTCCTTACAATAAAAATTCAGTGGAATTTAAATTCACTGGGATCCATACTACCATTCCGGAGCAGAACAGGTTTGCCTATTTCCTGGAAGGGTATGAAGATTCCTGGTCAGCACCTGGAACAGAACGAAGAGTCACTTATAAGAAACTACCCAATGGCAACTATATTTTCAGAGTAAAAGCCATGAACCTGGACGGTGTGGCCTCTGAACAGGAGGCAAGCTTTGCATTCACTATCAAACCTCCCATATGGAAGACGTTCTGGTTTATCTTACTGGAGGTACTGGCAGGATTGGCGCTGATCTACGGAACCATTAAATACAGGGAACGTCAGCTGATCCGCGAGAAAAGAGTGCTGGAAAGCAAGGTGAAGGAGCGGACCAGGGAGATAGAGGTTCAGAAAGAGGAAATTGAGGCACAGCGGGATGAGATCGCAGGCCAGAACAAGGAAATCACCGACAGCATCCATTATGCCAAGCACATTCAGCATGCGGTTCTCCCGGGGAAAATTTCCCTTGATAAAACCCTCCCCGAGCATTTTATTCTATTTAAACCCAGGGATATAGTAAGCGGGGATTTTTACTGGGTGGAACAGAAGCAGGACCGGATCATCGTATGTGCTGCTGATTGCACCGGACACGGTGTGCCAGGTGCATTTATGAGCCTGTTGGGCCTCACCTTTCTGAATGAGATCGTAAACAAAGATGAAATCCTGAAGGCCAGTGAGATACTGAACCGTCTCAGGAGTTACATTATCAATTCCATGTCCCACAAGGACACCCAGGCCAGGGATGGCATGGACCTGTCATTGGTGGTCATTGACAAGCAGATCAACATCATGGAGTATGCCGGTGCTTACAACCCGCTGCTCTTGGTCAGGGGAGGAGAAATGATCGAATACAAAGCCGATAAGATGCCCATTGGGAAACATGAGGGGGATGAGCACTCTTTCACCAATCGCAAAATCCAGATTCAGGACGGGGATATGATCTACCTTTTTACGGATGGATTTGCGGATCAGTTCGGCGGTGAAAAAGGGGGAAAATACAAAGCAAAACCTTTCAAGCGATTCCTGCAGCAAATCAGCAGCGAATCGATGGAGAGACAGGAAGAGCAGCTTGAAGCCGAGCTAAAATCATGGATGAGAGACACGGAGCAGGTGGATGACATACTGGTTGTGGGTATCAGGTATATGCAATTGAAATAACACAAATTCAAAATACCATGAAACAATTCTTCGAACTTATGTGTGCCCTTGGATTCACGCTATCCGTATCAGGGCAACAGCCGACAACCGGGCATCTGGTGACAGGTAATTCAGATGTCATCGGGCTGACCGGTTGGCCCTACTTTTGTCAGATGATAGAGGCGGGTCCCAATAATTTTTACTGGATTGGGGGAACCTATAATACATCGGTAGATCATCCCTTGCTGGATGGAGTGAACGGCGACTTTACCCATATCTATTTCATCAGGTACGATGAAAACGGGGACCACCAGTATGCCAATTACCTCAGGGGGTCCTACGCTCCCATCAATGCTTTCTCCATGGATGGTGGAATTACTGTGGCGGGTAGTGCCTATGATAACGTGGAAACAAACACAGGAGTGGTGATCCCCATCAATGAGGGCTATGAAATTGAGTTCCTGGCAAAGTACAATGAAAAGTGCCAGTTTGAGAACATTGTCTCCATCTGGTACCCGGCCCCTTCACAAAGTGTAAATTCCATTGTTCAGATGGACAAATCCACCGGCGACCTGTACGTGGCAGGCACGTCAAACCATCCTTTAAGCGTGGCGGGACATGGCGAGATTGGCACTGATTTGCCGGATTATCTTTATGTATTGCGGTATGACCGCAATCTGGCGTTGACCGGTGTCTTTACGGCCGGTATGGAACTGGTGGGTGAATACGGCTATTATCAAAACATTACTGCAATACCTGACCAGAAGGGTAATGTGGTGATCACCGGGATCTATGAAGGGGACAGGGCGCCCATCATCGGGACGAATACTTTGACGAGTATGAAGATGGAAATGCACGGTCTTTTCGCTTTTAAGCTGGACAATCGTTTTAAGGTAGAATGGGTCCAGGAAGGAAACCTGGGCGGAATGGATTATAACTACGAGAGTCAGATATACAAAGGGCTTTCCCTGAAGAGTGGGGACCTGATCATGACAGGGGCTACTTCAACAGGTTATTTTAAACTGGGTGGGGTTGAAATCAGTTTTAAAAACGGGCAAGGTTATTCCAATCAGTTTGCTTTCAGGATGGCTCCGGACGGAAAAGTCAGGTGGATCAGGCCCCTGCAAAATATGGCAGAAGCTTATCAGATAGGGAAAAAGGGTACCCATAGCGTACCAAGGGAAAGAGAGGTACAGAGTGAACAATTCAGGGAATATATCGACTGGGATGCCATCCAGTGGAATGATGAGATCCTCTACATGACATCGGGTTTCATGAGTGATTCATTCCGGGTGGCCGGGAAGATTCTTGACAAACCGCACAACAAAGGTATTTTTGTTGCAGCTCTGGATATAAATTCAGGAGATGAACTGTGGGGTTATGCACTCTCTTCGTATAATGCCAGCATTCATGGCTTTGATGTGGATGGCAGTGGCAATGTTTCACTGATGGGGACGACCGATTATCTGAAGGAACTGGATGGTGTGGGAGCTGATTCAATCCCGGGTACACAGCCAATTTTCCAACTGGGTCTGAAATATGACGGCAGTTTGTTGTGGTATAACAATGCCTACCCCCAGGGTGGTGGCTATGGCATTTTTGGTGCTGACCTCCAGGTATTGAGGGACGGAGAGGTGTTCTCTTCCATGTACAAGTCTGTAACTACTCCCATTCTGATAGGTGGACAGCTGCTCACCTCCCCTGATTCCTATACGGCAGTCCTCGCCGCCCTTGATGTGAACAATGAACTGGGAGGTACCTTGCTCACCAAAGCGGGGGTCCCTGTTTATCCTGGTCAGGTAAAAGCATACATGTCCACAGCCACTGGTGCTTATCCGGTAGCCAATACGGTCGATGTGAATGAGGATGGCGTTTTTCTTTTTGAAGGGCTTTATCCTGGGGATTACATCATGATGGCCACACCCGATATGATCAAGTACCCCAATGGGATGCCCACCTACTCAGGTGGAGCCATTTCCTGGGATGAGGCCAAAGAGGTTGTCATTGAAGCCGAAACGAAATTCAAATCACTTTATATCAATCTGTCTGAGATACCCAGGCTGACTGAAGCGGACGGAAGCGGGCAGATGTCCGGGAATGTAAGTTATGTGGATGAATTTACCGCTAAAGGTTTTAAGGGTACCAAGGGAAAACCCGTAACCAAGACCTCCGTGATCCTGAGGAGAAAGTTGCAGGCAGTAAAGAAATCTACCCTTGAAGAAGACATTATCGCTTATGTGGAGACCGACGACATGGGTGACTATGTTTTTGACAATGTACCTGATGGTACATACGCTCTGATCGTGGATGTCCCCGGACTGCCGATGATTCAGACTTATGAAGTGGAAATTCTGGCCAACAAGATCGTTTCCGGGCTGGACTTCTTTGTGAAAAAGAAGGGCATCGACACTTCAGAAACTGTAGATACCAAAACCGTAACTGTGGACAGGTTCAGTGTGTTCCCCAACCCCGGAGGCGGATTGCTGAACATTGAATGCACAGCAAGCGGAGATTATATCGTTCAGGTCTATAACATGGTGGGGAATCTGGTTGAATCCAGGGAATACCTCTCCGCAGCCGGACTTCTGCATATGGATATCTCAGAATTGCAGACCGGAATGTATCTCATTAAAATAAAAGGCGATCAGGGCGTTGAAACGGTGAAGTATCTGAAGAAGTAATCTGCGTGTTCTCAACGAATAGTGACTAGTCCTAAAAAAACCGGGGTTTTCATGACCCCGGTTTTTTTTCCCTTTCCCCTTTCCCCTTCCTCCTAGAACGAAGCGAGGGTTTTGCCAATGATATCGGCGCACTCTTTCAACTGCGCTTCGGTAATCACCAGGGGAGGTGCAAACCGGATGATGTGTTCATGGGTGGGTTTGGCCAGCAAACCATTTTCTTTCAACGCAAGACATACATCCCACGCAGTTTTCCCTTTGGTGGGTTTGATCACCATGGCATTCAGCAATCCTTTTCCCCTTACCAGCTCCACCATGGGAGAATCTATTTTTCTCAGATCAGCCCTGAATTTCTCCCCCAGATCCTGGGCCCGTTCGGCGAGATTTTCTTCTTTGATCACCTCCAGTGCAGCGATGGCAACCCTGGCAGCCACCGGATTCCCTCCATAGGTGCTTCCATGTTCACCGGGGCGGATGCAGAGCATGATGTCATCGTCTGCCAGTACGGCCGATACAGGATAGACTCCTCCTGAAAGCGCTTTCCCCAGGATCAGGATGTCGGGGCGAACCCCTTCGTGGTCACAGGCCAGGAGTTTTCCTGTCCGTGCCAAACCGGTCTGTACCTCATCGGCGATGAACAGCACATTCTTTTCCTTGCACAAAGCAAAGGCTTTGCTCAGGAAACCATCATCGGGTACATATACACCTGCTTCTCCCTGGATGGGTTCCACCAGGAATCCTGCTACATTGGGATCTTCAAGGGCTTTGGCAAGTGCTTCAGTATCGTTGTAGGGTATGGTAATAAAACCAGGAGTAAAGGGACCAAACCCCTTGTAGGAGTCGGGATCAGTGGACATGGAAATGATGGTGATGGTCCGGCCGTGGAAATTTCCCTCACAAACAATAATTTTGGCTTCATTTTCCGGTATCCCCTTTTTTTCATATCCCCATTTCCGGCAGAGTTTCAGTGCAGTCTCGTCGCCTTCAGCCCCGGAATTCATGGGGAGAACTTTGTCATACCCGAAATAACTGGTGATGTAGGCTTCGAATTCACCCAGCATACTGTTGTAAAATGCCCTTGATGTGAGGGTAAGCCTTTCAGCCTGATCCTTCATGGCACCTACAATTTTTGGGTGGCAATGTCCCTGGTTTACAGCAGAATAGGCAGACAGGAAATCATAATACCTCTTGCCTTCCACGTCCCAGACAAAAACTCCTTCACCCCGGTCAAGGACCACGGGTAGGGGGTGATAGTTGTGCGCACCGAATTTATCTTCTCGCTGAATGTAATCTTGTATGTTCATGGCATCACCTGTTATTTATGGTTCGAAATGAAAGAAGCGTAAAGTTAATAAAACATATGTCTCGCTGGAATGTTATAACTAGTATAAATAAACCATCATTGAGATAGAAACGTATGGAAAAAATTCATGATTTGATTACCAGTCGCTGGAGTCCGGTAGCATTTGATTCAAAATCTGTTGATTATGATGCAATCCATCTACTTTTTGAAGCTGCCAAATGGGCCCCTTCATCGAGAAATGTGCAACCCTGGAGATTCATCTTCGCCACCAGAGAGATGCCGGAATACAAGACACTTTTAAGTCTTCTGGACGAACCCAACCAGGTGTGGGCCCAAACAGCACCTCTGCTTGTCCTCTCCCTGGCACAGGTGATTTCTACCTACAAGAACCGTCCCAACAGGCTGGCCTTCTATGAAACCGGCATGGCAGTGGCAAACCTGTTGTTGCAGGCTACCCACATGGGCCTGCATGTGCACCAGATGTCGGGATATGACGTTGAAAGGGCCAAGGAAACCCTCGTGATCCCAACCCGTTATGAACCTGCAGCCATGATGGCCGTCGGGTATAAGGGTGATCCGGCTCAGTTACCCGCCAAGGTGGCTGCCTGGGAGAAAAGGGAACGCACCCGCATGGAGATCAGCAAATTCCTCATATCCGGAAAATGCAAATAGTACTCAGTACTGAGCACTTAGAAGTTGACGGATAGTCTCACGTTGAATCTTCTACCTGTCAGGTAGTTCGGAACTCCAAAACGTCCGGGGACTCCCGCCTGGTCGCTGAGGGTATGTATCCAAATGTAGGATGCCTCATTCTTTATGCCAAGCAGGTTAAAGATCTCTGCGCTGATCCAGATGCTCTCAAAAAACCGAATGGGATTTCTGGGCCCCAGTTGGGCGCCTTCGCGCTTGATTACCTTTGAAAATCCGATGTCCACCCTGCGGTAAGGCCTCATACGTGCGGAGGTATAATACTGATCTTCATTGGGGCTGCTTAGGGGAAGTCCGGTGCCGAAAAAGGCGTTCAGGTGTACCTTGTAACCGGGATTGTTGGGGAAATAGTCCTGGAAGTAGATGCCGAAAGTGAACAGCTGGTCGGTTGGCCTGGGAAACATTCCGGCTTCTTTTCGGATGAAGTCTTCTCCGTCATAAGCATAGTAGAAATCTCCTTCCACATCCTCCCTGGTTTGAAGCAGGGAGAGGGTCATCCATGATTCAGCACCGGGAACAAATTCTCCGTTCAGCTTGAAATCAAGCCCCCGCGCAAATCCTTCCGAGATATTCTCTCCCGCATAGGAGAGCCTGACATTCTCAATTTTATAGGGGATCAGGTTACTCAGCCATTTGTAATAGGCTTCCCCGGTTAATTTAAAGGGCCTGTCGAACATGGTGAAGATGTAATCACTCCCCAACAGAAGGTGAATGGATCGCTGGGGTTCTATCTCATCGTTGATGGAACCGTCAGGCATTCTCATCTCTTTATAAAACGGAGGTTGATAATAGATTCCAGCGGAGATATGGAACATCATATCCCTTTCCCAATAGGGTTGGGCGCTGACAGTAATCCTGGGGCTTAACATGGTGGTCCGGTTGAAATTCCATACGGTGCCCCTCAGCCCGGTGGTTACGAAAATATCAGCTTTTTCGGTATTTATTTCATGGATGTTCTGGGCAAATGCACTGTACAGGTTGTAACTGATCTGGTTGTCTGCCTGCCTGGAATCCGGAAAAATAATTTCAGTTCCGTCATAAGGAAGTACATAACCTGCCGAATCGATGATTTCCCACTCACTGATATGGTCAAAAAAACGCTGGTACTGGAAAGAGAGTCCCCACTGAAGCTGGTTGTTGCCCTGATGGTAGCTTCCAAGGTGGGAAGCGGAAACAACAATGGCATCCAGGTAGTTCCGGGCGTGGGATAGGAGGGAGCCCACGCCCACACTGAGGATGCTGTCTCCATAGGTATCTGAGTCAATGGTGTTATCCAGTTCATTGATCCAGTACTGACCCAGGATATCGAAGGTTTCCTGTTCAGAAGTGCGGAAAGTCGATCCGGTAAATTTCAGGGAGAGACCTTTCAAAGGCGTGTAATGGAATGAGAGGGCGCCCATGTAGGTGTCAAACCGGTCCACTTCCTGGCCTTCATAGTAGATCTTCAGGTTCAGGGGCAGGTCTTTGGTCCCGAATTCCACATCCGTTTCACTGGGGATGAACTGGTATTTGTTGGATCCATAGTTCCCCAGGAAGGAGACCTCCAGCTTACGTGAAA
The DNA here is from genome assembly GCA_964453785.1 of uncultured Bacteroides sp. GTDB lineage: Bacteria > Bacteroidota > Bacteroidia > Bacteroidales. The sequence continues at coordinate 120,254 of CAYVRK010000001.1, read as the reverse complement.
TCTGGTAGGTAAGCATGGTTTGAAAGTCAGAAAATTGCGGCTTGTAATCTCCCGAGGTTTGTAAGGTATTCAGCAGGTAAGAGGTGGTCTTATACCGGTATCCAGCCAGGTAAGTGAAACGCTGGGTTTTGGAGGCACCCTCTACATGTGCCGAGGCCCCGAGCAAGCTGAGGGAGGAGGAACCGGCAAATTTCCTCGGTCTTTTATAGGTGATATCCAGTGCCGATGACATTTTATCACCATATCGGGCATCATATCCGCCCGCAGAGAACTTTACCGATGACACCAGATCGGAGTTCACGAAACTCAACCCTTCCTGTTGCCCTGAGCGAACAAGGAAGGGCCTGTAGATTTCGATATCGTTGACGTAGACCAGGTTTTCGTCGAAATTACCTCCGCGAACCGCATATTGCGAACTCAGTTCATTGTTGGAACTCACACCTGCCTGGGATTTGATTATGGCTTCAACTTTTCCCGTGGTGGCAGGCATATAGGTGAGGTCTTCCACATCGATGCGCTGAAAGGTGCTGGCCCTTTCCTGCCTGGCACTCACCGATACCTCCTGGATGGACCGCACATCCGTGCTGAGGGAGACATGCATTTCGCGGGTCTCACCATCCTGCAACCTGACAGCAAATTCTTCGGTCCGGTAACCCACACAAGAAATCACCACCGTATAGGAGCGCCCTGCAGGGATCTCCATTTGAAAGGCACCATTTTGATTGGTCATGGTCCCTTCCCCGGTTCCCAGGAGGGCCACATTGGCCAGTTCGATGGGATCTCCTATGCTGTCCTTTACCGTTCCGGTCAGGGTACCCTGCTCCTGTCCGGTTAACCAGGTAGTAAAGAGGAAAAGCACCGGAAAGGTGAGAAACAGGTTTTTCACGATCAGAATTTTTCTGAATATATTACTAACTGTTCAATGGCGTGGAAAATTGTGCAGGCATATCAATCATCTTCTTTGAAATCGCCCCGTTTGAGAGATTCGAAGAATTTGGCCCACCGGAGGGGATCGAAAATGGTGTAATATGGACTTTGCCCGGCCGTATACAACTGGTTGTACTCTTGTCTCATCACATCCCTGAAGGCGATGGTGGGACTGGCAATTGCACCATCCCGGTTCATTTTGATCTGGGTCTTGATCAGGGCAATGTTGTGATAGGCACGCTGTTCATCATCGTCAGGAAGGTCCAGGGCCAGGAAAGCCTCTTTGAATTCCTGGTAGGTTTTCCACGGGTAGATCCTTACTTCAGCCAGATGGAAGGTATCACTCACCATAAAGATGTCAGCCGGATACTGCTGTCCGGCCAGTGAGTCAGGGATCACATGGATGGTCCCTTTATGCCCCATGTGACTGAACAGGATCGTATCATTGGGATGTACCACGAACGAGAACATTCCCCGGTCGTCCGAGCTAGTGCCTCTGCGGTCGTTCAGGATGATAATATTGACATTGGGCAGGGGCTTGTGCTCGAGGTTACGGACAATTCCTGAGAACTGAACCAGTTCATCCTCCTGGTTGCTTCTTTTCTGGCCAATCAGATCAGGGACCGCCGCTGCCAGAAAACCCCAAACCAAGATGAGCGACAGAAGAACCCTATGCATTCCGGAAAACATGCCCAAAAATAGATAAAAAATGGACCCGTTATGGGAAGGAAGCTCCAATTATGGGCTATTTTTGTTTTTTATTAACAATTTTCTACACTTATGGTCTCCCAGCTTACCGTCACCCTTTCCCCCATGCCAAGGGGCTTTCATCTGATCACCCGCAAAGTTGAGGAGGCTGCGGGAGAACTTCCCCTGACAGGTGTCATGCATGTGCTGATCCAGCATACATCGGCCGGACTCACCCTCAACGAGAATGCAGATCCCTCGGTCAGGGATGACTTTGAGTCTTTCATCAGCCATATGGTTCCTGAGAACCACCCGCTCTACAGCCATATATTTGAAGGATCCGATGACATGCCCGCTCACCTGAAGGCTTCCATCATCGGAAGCTCGGTAAGCATTCCCATATCCAACGGCAAACTGAACCTGGGAACCTGGCAGGGAATATACCTGTGTGAATTCCGGAATCGTGGAGGATCCCGCCGGCTGGTGATCACTATTACATCCTGACCATGTTTTAGAATAGCAAATCGCCGTCCCAATTTTCTTAATTTTGAGCCACACTAAAGTGCATTGTTCATGTCAAAACTTGTATTGCTGGGCGATGAAGCCATTGGACAGGGGGCGCTTGATGCAGGCCTTTCAGGTGTATACGCTTATCCGGGGACTCCGTCTACTGAAATCACGGAATATATTCAGAAATCGAAACAGGCCAGGGAGAGGGGGGTGCATTCGGATTGGTCAGCCAATGAGAAGACAGCCATGGAAGCTGGACTCGGGATGTCCTATGCTGGAAAAAGAGCCATGGTATGCATGAAACATGTGGGCCTAAATGTGGCGGCTGATGCCTTTGTGAATGCCGGGATGACCGGTGTGAACGGTGGATTGGTGGTGGTGGTGGCTGACGATCCGTCCATGCATTCCTCACAGAATGAGCAGGACTCCAGGTTTTACGGGAAGTTCGCCAGGGTTCCGGTCCTGGAACCATCCAACCAGCAGGAGTGCTATGATCTGGTTCGTTACGGGTTTGACCTTTCAGAAATGTTCAGCCTTCCTGTCATGCTCCGGATCACAACCCGTCTGGCCCATTCAAGGTCTGCCGTGGAGAAGAGCCCTGAGCACCCTGAAAACGGCCTCAGGCTTCCGTCAGATCTGAAACAGTTTATATTGCTGCCCTCCATGGCCCGGAAAAGATATAAAACCCTGCTTGCGGTGCAGGACAAGCTGGAGACAGAAAGCCAGGAGGCAGGCTTGAACCGGGTGGAAAAAGGCGAAGATAGCTCCAGGGGGATTATTGCATGCGGACTGGCCTATAATTACTACAGGGAGGTGGCCGGCGGGGCCGGGTTCAATCATCCTGTTCTGAAAATAGTCCAGTACCCGGTAGCAGCCAGGATACTTAATGAATTTGTGGGGGGAGTGGATGAAGTGCTGGTCCTGGAGGAGGGAGCACCGGTACTGGAGGAATCATTGAGAGGAGTGCTTGACAACATACATTCCATCAGGGGAAGACTGGATGGTACCCTTCCGAGGGACGGTGAGCTGAATCCACGGCTGGTCCAAACTGCCATGAACCTGAAGGTTGAACCGGGCCGGAAGATCCCGGATGTTGTAAGGACACGTCCGCCTGCCCTCTGTAAGGGTTGCAGTCATATCGATATGTACAACGCATTGAATGAAGCCCTCGAAGGATACGCTCCCGGAAGGGTTTTTTCTGACATCGGCTGTTACACATTGGGTGCCCTTCCGCCCTACAATGCGATCAACAGCTGTGTGGATATGGGTGCCTCGGTGACCATGGCCAAAGGAGCCTCGGACGCCGGATTGAGACCATCGGTGGCGGTGATAGGGGACTCCACATTCACCCATTCGGGTATGACGGGATTGCTGGATGCGGTGGTTGAAAAGAGTCCGGTAACGGTGATTATCTCGGACAACTCAACCACCGGGATGACCGGGGGACAGAAATCTCATGCGACCAACAGGCTGGTGGCGATATGCACAGGGATCGGAGTGGAACCGGCACACATTCGGGTCATGAATCCGCTTCGGAAACACCATGATGAAAACCGCGAAATCATATCCGAAGAACTGGCTTACGAAGGGGTTTCAGTGATCATTGCCCAGCGGGAGTGCGTTCAAACGGCTTCTCGCCGTTTGAAAGGGAAAAGGTGAAAAGGAAAAGGTGAAAAGGAAAAGGAAAAAAAGTGAAAGGAAAAAGGTAAAAGATGAAAAAGGACATCATACTGGCGGGAGTGGGGGGACAGGGGATCCTCTCTATTGCTGCTGTGATCGGAATGGCCGCGGTGGAATCGGGTCTATACCTGAAACAGGCTGAGGTTCATGGAATGAGCCAGCGTGGCGGAGCCGTACAGTCCCACCTGAGGATTTCGGACAAACCCATCGCATCTGACCTGATCCCGGAAGGGAAGTGTGATATGATTCTTTCTGTGGAGCCCATGGAGGCCCTTCGGTACCTGCCATTCTTGGCGCCTGATGGGTGGGTGGTTACAAGCAGCAATCCTTTTCCGAACATTCCTGATTACCCTGGTCAGGAGCGCCTCGTCCGGGAGATCCAAAAAGCCGGTAACCACATCATCGTGGATGCCCAGGCCATTGCACGGGAACTGGGCTCCCCCAGGGTTTCCAATATGGTGATGCTTGGAGCAGCCTCGGGGCAGCTGGAACTCTCCCCGGACCGCCTGCATGTTGCAATGGGTCTGTTATTCGCCAAAAAAGGAGAGGATGTGGTCAGGATGAATATTTCTGCCCTGGAAGCCGGAAAAAATGCGGCAGTCACATCCTAAACCTTTACATTTAGGCGGGTAATCAGCAAACGGTTTTTCTATGTTCACACAAAAGGACCTTCGGCAAATTGCAGATAAAGGGATTTCCATCGACGATATCAACCGGCATATCAAGTATTTCCAGAACGGATTTCCTCCTTCAGATATCACCATGCCTGCCACTCCCGGGAAGGGAATTCTGGTTCTCACCCAGGGTGATGAGCAACGCTATCAGAATGTTTTCCTGAACAAGGGCCCCGATGATCACATGACACGGTTTATCCCTGCCTCAGGAGCTGCCACCCGCATGTTCAAATCCCTTTACGAAGCGGTTGACAAGCTGGAAGGAAAATCAAAGGATCAGCAAACCAGGTGGATTGACGAGGAGAAAGAGATCAGACGGTTTTTCGACGAGCTGGAGAACTATCCCTTTTACGAAGACCTGGCCCTGACCAATGCGCCTTCACCGGTGGATGTACTCAGGGAAATTCTGGAAGTGGAGGGACTTGACTACGGGAACAGGCCCAAGGGATTGCTTAAATTCCATAAATACAGTGAAACAGACCGCAGAACCTCTTTTGAGGAGCATGTCCGTGAAGCAGTGAAGTACTGTGTGGGCAGGCAGGGGGAGGTAAGAATCCACTTGACGGTGTCTCCGGCCCACCTGGATGGATTTCAGACCGAAGCAGCCCGCCTTCTACCCAAAATTGAAAAGGCAACCGGGCTGCATGTGGGCCTTACATTTTCATTTCAGAAACCGGAAACCGATACCATTGCGGTGGACCTTTCCAATGAACCATTCAGGAACGAGGATGGCAGCCTTCTGTTCCGTCCCGGAGGTCACGGGGCCCTGATCAGGAACCTGGATGAGCTTCAATCCGATATCCTGTTCATCAGCAACATTGACAATGTGGCTCCCGACCGCACAAAAACCATCAGGGTTCGGTACAAGCAGATCCTGTGCGGGATCCTTCTGGAGATCCGTTCGAAGATATTTGAATCCCTGCAACTGCTCAATTCCGGCGAGAACGTGGAAAAGACCCGCATGGACAGTATGCTTGCTTTTCTCCAAGAGGAAATGGGTATGGCCATCCCTGAAAAGCTGATGAGCCGGGATGCCCCGGAACTGAAAAAATGGCTGATCAACACCATGAACAGGCCCATCCGGGTGTGTGGAATGGTCCGGAATGAGGGAGAGCCGGGCGGAGGTCCCTTTTATGTTCGTTCTGAATCCGGCCAGGTCAGTCTCCAGATTGTTGAATCTTCCCAGATTGACCTGGAGGATGAAGAGAAAGCAAATCTGGTGAAGCAATCGACCCATTTTAACCCGGTGGACCTGGTATGCGGCACCAGGGATTACCTGGGGGAAAAGTTTCAGCTGACCAGGTTTGTGGATCCAAATACAGGCTTCATCTCAGAAAAGTCGGTGGGAGGGAAGTCGCTTAAAGCCCTTGAGCTTCCGGGGCTTTGGAATGGGGCCATGGCACACTGGCTGACCCTTTTTGTGGAGGTCCCGATAGAGACTTTCTCACCTGTAAAAACCGTATTTGACCTGATGCGGGCCGAACACCGGGAATAATGCTTCCGGCTGAAATCAATCCTTGACCCATCCGGTTTCGTAGAGCAGGGTCCACCCTTCGATCCAGTTGTTGGACCCGAAGGCCCCCTTGAAGGTGACCTGCTCAAACCATGGACTGGTGTATGGGGCCAGGTTTTCAAAATCTGTGATGGGAGGCAGCAGGGTGTATCCATCTTCAGACGATATTCCAGGATCATTGTAGTCGGTTTGCCAGGCTTTCAGAGAATCTGCCATGATCTGGTTTTGACCGGCCAGAGGGTCTTCCAGGTCGGTATAGGTATAGAATTCTGCTACCGGTTCCGAAGCCGGAAAAAGAATGTTGTTTTCGAAGGTGAGCCTTCCTGACTGAAAAAGTGAATATGAGTCGCCCAGTGATTCTGAATATTTAACCGCAATTCCTTTCCCGGGATGAAGCAAAATGGAATTCCTGATGGTTGCGCCACCATTTTGGGAGAAGTGAACAGACGGTTTGATATCCTGGCCGGACATTCCGATCAGGGTGGCATTGTAAATCAACGGGAAATTTTCCGGCAGGGTGGGTACGGGCTTGATCCCGCCTGAGATTTCAACGCTCTTGTCTGAATCAGAAGATCCAATCCCCAGCCAGAACTGTCCTTTTCCATGGTACCCCTGGTCCATATCAAAGGCATCATCACCACAAAAAGAAACAGCCAGATTCTGGCAGTTTACGTCACCGCCAAAGATCTCAACGCCGTCATCAGCGTTGGAAATAACTTCCACATGATCGATGATGGTCTGTCTTCCCACTCCGCCCAAGGTTAGTCCATTGATTTCATTTCCTTCCCCGATGTTGGTGCCCCCGTGGCGGATGGACAAATACCGGAGAATCCCCGAATTGTCGTCATCATCAGGCCCGCCATAGATCCCCCTTGGTTCGCTGATCGGTATTCCCTCGATCATATCTTCCCCCGATTCCGTATTGATGGTCGCATTACCCAGGATGATCAGACCACCCCACAATCCCCTTGCTTCTACCGGTACACTCCCCTTCAAATCATCTCCCTCGACGGTGAATACAATGGGATTGGTTTTTCCTCCTTCAGCCACGATGATTCCCCCGCGGGTCACAATCAAAGCACTGGCCAGGCTTCCCTGTCCTGTCCTGGCGCGGATCACAGTTCCGGCTTCAATGGTAAGGGTCTGTCCGTCGTTGACAAACACAAATCCATTGATCAGGTAATCCCTGTCACTGGTCCATGTTACAGTTCCCGTCCCGCCTCCCTGGTCGGTGATGGATTCCGGATGATCAATCACATAATCACTTTTACGGCAGGAGGAGAGTATGAGCAGGATGGATAGAATGGATAGGATGGATAGGGTGGATAAGGCGGATGACGTGAATAACAATGCCGGATTGCGTTTCATTTGATCTTGAATCATGGTTGAGGTGGATTAGAAGTCAACTTCGATGTTCAGGTAGAGATAGGGTTCTGAACCTCCGTTCCGGGCATATTCAACCCAGTCCTGGTAATTGAGTGCCAAATGGATGAAAGGGATCGGGGTAAACTGGACTCCTGAAATGATCGCGCTTCCGTCCTCTCCCAGGTTCCATGGAACTTCTTCCCCGGGAAGGATATTGGAATAGAGCTGGTCGTACCTGGCAAACACTTCCCATTTGGGAGAAATTGTATAGGTGGAATAGAAAGAGTAGCCGAAGCGGCTATACCCTTCATTGAATTTGAAATTCAACTGATGGTTGTACTCCCCGCCAATTCTAAACTTCTTAATCTGGTATCCGGCAAAACCCGAAAAGATCATCTGGTGTGAATCACTGGTGTGGATGGTATAGTAGCCCCTCAGCGTAAGTCCTTTCAAAGGGTTGATAGTAATCCCGGCTCCCACCCGGTATATTTTATCGAACTGTAGATCTTTATAGCCCTCTCCGTTGCTGAATACAAGGTCGGCCGTGATGAGCTTGGATGGAGCATACTGAATGCCTGCCCCCAGGTCTGCACTGGATCCAAACCTGTATTCATCCATATAGGAACGGTAGATATAGCGATAACCCCAGAATTTCTCCTGCACATTAAACTGAAGCATATCAAAAAGTCCGAACCAGGTTTTTATATTCCCCTTGCTATAGCTGAGATAGGCATTTTTAAAATAGGTGTAGCGCCTGATCAGGGCAAATTCCGAATCGTCATTGATACTCCCTATATCCAGCTTTACTTCGGCTGAAAAAAAGTCATCAAGATCTCTTTTATAACCGAAATAAGCCCGTTTGATCTCAAAGGCTGTAGCCGGATTATCAGCATCCAGGCTGTAATTGAAATGGCTGTAGATTTTGGCCGAAACAGTTCCCGGGGGAGGCTCCGGGATATCGTCCCGGGCCTTCAGGAATAGACAGGCTGTAAGCATTAACAGAAGCAGGCGGATCCGTTTCATGGGTCGAATTTTAGTCTGGACAATGTTAGCTATTTGGATTAATTAAACATAAAATTAATATTGTGATTTTAACATAAGCTTAATATTGGTCAGGCATTTGGACAAGCCTTCATTTTTATGCGCTGAAAAAATCTTGTACTTTCGTCTCAAATGCCCGAACAATAAGAACCATGCACCATGAACTGGAGTGATTTTAAAATATTGCTGGTAGACGATGAAAAGGACATCCTGGAGTTCCTGAGTTACAACCTGCGCAATGAAGGATTTGAAATACATACAGCTTCCAATGGCCGGGAAGCAGTCCGTATGGCTGTTGAGATAAAACCTCACCTTGTCCTGATGGATGTGATGATGCCTCAAATGGATGGGATTGCTGCCTGTGAAGAGATTCGTGGTAACAAGGAACTGGAGAACACCCTGGTGGCCTTTCTGACGGCCAGGGGAGAGGATTATTCTCAGATTGCAGGATTCGAAGCCGGAGGCGACGATTACATCACGAAACCCATCAAACCCAGGGTCCTGGTAAGCCGCATCAAGGCCCTTTTGAAGCGAAGGAGCATCACCACCGAAGATCCGGATGCCGGATCAAAAAACAGGATTGTTTTGGGTGACCTGGTCATTGATAAGGAACGTTACCTGATCATCAAAAAGGGAAAAGATATTTCTTTACCAAGAAAAGAGTTCGAACTCCTTTCTTTACTGGTCTCCAAACCTGGGAAGGTATTTACCAGGGAGGAGATTTTTAACCGGGTCTGGGGAGAGAACATCATTGTCGGAGACCGCACCATCGATGTGCATATCCGCAAACTTCGTGAGAAGATCGGAGAGGAAAACATCAACACGATCAAGGGAATCGGATATAAATACACCAAAATCTCCTGAGGAACTCCTAATCCAAGGTATCCAATTCCACTGTTTTATCAACCTTTTTCAGAGAATCAAACAGGTACATGTGGGCCTTCACAAGATGAACCACATTGAGCAGCAGCGTTTTGGTTTCTGAAAGAATCTCCATATAGGTAATACTTACCTTCACCCCCTTTTGGGTTTTTTTCAGGATTCTAATCCGGTTGAGCATGATTTCATTGGAGAGGTTGATCATTTCATCCCTCCGGGAAGTCAGTTCGCCAAAGCCATCCTTATCTCTGTTTTTCAGAAAATGAATGACGAAATTGAAAAACTCACTCATTTTGTCATTGAATTCTTTCAGTTTTTCGGTCTGCTCCTTATCAAGCGGATGGTTGTTGTCCAGGTGGTCAAAGGCAGGTTGAATGATATGGAGTAAAGAATTACTCATCTCCTTCATATAATCAACTACCTGTACATAGTGATGACCACTTACCGATTCAGTTTCCTTAAATTTCTTCAGGGTTTCAGGAATATTGGCACGGATCTCCTTGATATCTCTGCTCAGATGTTTGGCTTCCTTTCTGAGTTTCTTCAGCTCCTTGCGTTTCTCCTTGAAGAAATTGGAATAGGTCAGATAAAGTATTTTGGACACTTTGAGAATGGAGCTCTTGACCTCATCATCACACGACTTCAATACGCCGCCCGATGCAGTCGCCATTTCACTGTCCAGCCTCTCCTGTTTCTCAGTTTTTCTTTTATGGAATGCGTGGGTCCTGAGCAAGATAAAGATGGCAACTGCCAGAAGGATCAGTACCACCGGTAATTTTCCGAAAAAGATAAGTGTGGCAATGATGAAAGAGGCGATGAAAGCACTGAAAGCGGTAAAGAACCATCCTCCGATTACTGTCAGCACACCTGTAATTCTGTATACAGCACTCTCTCTTCCCCAGGCACCGTCGGCAAGGGAAGTCCCCATGGCAACCATAAAGGTGACGTAAGTGGTCGACAGGGGCAGTTTAAGAGACGTACCGAAGGCGATCAGGATACTCGCGACCACCAGGTTCACAGAGGCACGGACCAGGTCAAAGGCACGTTTTTCTTTCTTTTCTGTAATCGCCTTTTCTTCGTTAAACCTGTTTACAACGAAGCGTTTAAGAACAGGCGGAGTGATCTTTCTGGCGCTGTTGCTGATTTCAACCGCTCTTCGCACAATAAACCTGGCCAGTGATGAAGATCCAAATCGTTCGGATCCTTCACTCTGCCTGCTCAGGTCAACGGTGGTGGCAGTTACTGATTTTGCTTTCCTGGAGAACCTGAGGGTAAGCGTCATGATCATGCCTGCCGTAATAAGGAAATAGATGGGTGTGTTTACATTTTGCCGCAATGCTTCCATAAGGAAACCACCGGCATCGGTGCTTCCCGAGGCCATAAAGGCTTTGAAGGACGCAAACCCTGCCAGCGGGACTCCGATGAAGTTTACAAGGTCGTTCCCGGCAAAGGCCATGGCCAGCGCAAATGTACCAACCAGTACAGTTATTTTCAGTACATTGACCCTTGTCAGCATGGCGAGGATCTGGAAGAGGACAGTCCAGCCCGCAAAGCTGATCAACAGAATCCGCGTGGTATGCGTTTTGATAAATGTGAGCATTTCTTCAGAAACCAGCGTTGACCCTTTGGCCCCTTTCATCAGGAGGAAATAGAGGATCGCTGTAATGGCAAATCCACCCCACAACCCGGTCCAGTATTTGTGCGTTTTTCTTAGATTGAAGGAGAAAGCCAGCCTTACGATCCACTGGACGATCATTCCCACATTAAATGCAATGATCACCGACAGGAATATGCCAAAGATGATCATCACAGAACTTTCAATATTGATAAATGCGCTTAATCCATCCACAATGGCTTCGTCCCGGGTGATTTTATATATAGCAACAGCAACAGCCGATCCAAGGAGCTCAAATACGATGGATACCGTGGTTGAAGTAGGCAGGCCAATGGTGTTAAAAAGGTCCAGGAGCAGAACATCGGTAATCATGACGGCCAGAAAAATGATCATGATCTCGCTGAATGCGAAATGTTCCGGATGAAAGATACCTTTTCGTGCAACTTCCATCATCCCGTTGGAGAAAACAGCGCCCACAAGGACTCCGGCAGCAGCGATTGCCAGGATGATTTTAAAGGGTGCAGCTTTGGATCCAATGGCTGAATTGAGGAAATTTACTGCGTCATTGCTCACTCCCACAACGAGGTCGGATATGGCCAATAGAAAAAGGACGCCAACAATCAGAATGTAATACGCTTCCATTGAAATATCTTGTGATTAAAATTCAAAAATAGGGTATATGATCATACCTCCAATATTAATTTTATGTTAAGTTAAAGTAAACTTAAGGTTAGCAAAACACCAACTCAAGGTTGGTTTGGCGGTTTCCCCTATATTCGTGAAATAGATTTTCTTGCCTATGAAGGATCATTTAAACATTTCCCTGGTCCAGCCTGAGATCATTTGGGAGAATGTAGCAGCAAATTTGAAGATGCTGGATGGATTTGTGGATGCTGTCCCTGAAGATACAGACCTGGTCATCCTCCCGGAAACATTTGCCACCGGATTTACCATGAAAGCCCGTCAATTTGCAGAAGATCAGACTGGTCCCGTGGCCAGTTGGATGGTAAAAGTGGCTGCTGAGCGGAATCTCCATGTTACCGGGAGCCTGATTGTGAAGGACAGCGGGGAGATTTATAACCGGCTGCTCTGGGTTTCTCCCCGGGGATTGGAAGGATGGTATGACAAACGCCACCTGTTCCGCATGGGCAGGGAAGATGAACACTTCCGGCCCGGTGATGCCAGGAAGGTATTCACCCTGGGTGATTTCCGGATCCTGCCACAGATCTGTTATGACCTGAGGTTTCCGGTATTTGCCAGGAACCGGAACGATTATGACATCCTGTGTTATGTGGCCAACTGGCCTGCTCCCAGACAGCCCGTATGGATTGCTTTGTTAATGGCAAGGGCCATCGAAAACCAGGCCTATGTACTGGGAATCTCACGCGTAGGGACAGACGGGGACGGGGTGGATCACCTGGGCGGGACCTGTGTGATAAATCCCATGGGCCAGGTTGAGGGAGTACTTGACACACATCCCGGAATACTCCACTGTAGCATTGACTTGAAAAAAATCAGGGAATTCCGCGTGAAATTCCCTGTCTGGAAGGATGCCGATATGTTTTCTCTGGAATAGTTTTTCTGCAGTCCTTTAGCAGCCACAACCGCAGCCATGGCCGCTGTGGTCATCACAGTTTTCCTTGTCGTTGCAGGAACCATCACCACAGGAACCTCCTTCGCTTCCACATCCGCAACCACCGCCGGTACCGTGCACGTGACCATGGGTAAGTTCCTCTTCGGTTGCATTGCGAACTTCTGTGATACTTCCTTTAAAGAAAAGATCGTTCCCTGCCATGGGGTGGTTGAAATCCATCTCCACTGCTTCTCCTTCAATGGCAATAATCTTGCCGTTCAGTCGCCTTCCCTCCGTATCCATCATGGGAACCATATTTCCCACCTTCATCAGCTCTTCGTTGATCTTGCCATCCATTTCAAAAACAGAGACAGGTACATGTACAATGGCCGATTCGACCACCGGTCCATATGCATCTTCAGCATTGAGAAGGAATTCAAAATGCTCTCCGGCGGTCAACCCACTCAGGTTCTCTTCAAATTTGGGCAACAATCCCCCGGTACCGAACAGGAATGTAAGGGGATTTTCGGGGGTCAGCGCTTCAACTATTTCACCTTCAGGTGATCCTGACCTAAGTTCATACACAATAGAAACTACATTATCTTTCTCAGCTATCATTATTTTCGATTTTTTTAAAGGCACAAAGAAACTAAATATTTCCCTTAAAATAAAGCCGCCGCTTTTTCAATATGGATATTTAACAAGAAATTAAACCTTTCTGTTCAGTCCTGACCCGGAATTTCCTGGACAATCTCCTCGTTGGAGGGTTCCACAACCTGAAGTTCAGGATCCTGACTCGTTGTATTCCTGTAACGGATCAGGGCAACGGCCATGGTCATGCTGGATGCAAGGATCACCAGCAGGAGGATTCCTGTATTGAATTGCGCAACAACCAGTTCTTTAGGGATGGAGTAGAACAGCAATATGGTAATCAGGCCACGGGGAGCGAGCCAGATATCCGGAAAGATCTTTTTCCGGATGATCAGCCTGAAATAGATGTACCTGACTCCGAAAAGGATACCCAGAATCACCACACTAACCAGCCATACTTTCAGATCCAGAAGGCTGGACAGGAGGATGGTAAACCCGAAGATCACAAAAAAGAAAGTGCGGACCACAAAGGAGGATTCCAGTGTAATCATCTTGAAATTTTCGAAAATCCCGGCCATCTGTTCTTCGTCCAGTAACTTTTGAAGTTTGCCGGGAAAGAATATATGGCGGTTGGACAGGATCATTCCGAAAACCAGGATGATCAACAGGCTTGAAAGGTGAAACATTTTGCTCAGTGCATAGAGCAGGATCAGCACGGCGATCAGCAAAAATAACTTCAGTTCGGTCTTGATTTTCTGGAACAGGAAGATCAGGAAATAGCTTGCTGCCAGCGAAACCAGGACCGTCAGAGTCAGATTCAGCAATACCGAAAGGCTCATTTCACCAATTCCCTGGGTCTCCATACTGGAGATAAGGAAATAGAAGAGCATGATTCCCAGGATATCGGAAAAGGTGCTCTCGTAGATCATAAACTCCCTCTTCTCCTTGTCCAGTGACGAAACACTGGGAATGATAATGGCTGAACTCATGATGGAAAGGGGAACTGCATAAAGCAGGCCAGTGGTCAGGTTTACGTCCAGGTACAAGACCATCACACCACCCACAGCCAGGGCGGAAAGTATCAGGTTCCCCAGTGCGGTGAAGAATGCCCTGGAGATCAGCTTCCGCTTGTTACCCTCCAGCTCCAGGTCCAGTGAAGCTTCCAGCACGATCATGATCAGACCAATAATCCCGAGGACTTCGAGGATCGGGGTCATTTCGGGAACGTGAAGCCCAAGTGCATTTACAACTCCGTGCATGACCATCCCAAGCATGATCAGCAACAACACACTTGGAATGCTGAAGCGTTGAGCAATCAGGTTGAACAGGTAGGAGACGATTACAATGAGGGATCCGATGATCACCATGCCATTGGAGGAAAATTGGGTCAGTGCACTTAAGATGGCCATTTGTTCCATTAGAAGTATGCGTTAAAACCAATTCTGAATATGGGATTCGAGTAGGGTGATGCAGCAGATTCGTTCAGATTCCAGAGGATCATCAGGGAGACAGAGTTATACATGCCAATTCGCTGGTTGAATCCACCACCCACCAGGAACATGGGTTGCAAGTAGCGTTCGTCGTTTCCAACCGTGTCGTAGGCCCCGTTTTCCAGACTCATTTCTTCAAACTCCACGTGGACAAAGAGATCATTGAACAGCTTGATGGGCAGGAATTCTTCCGCGTGTGTGATCACTGCAAATCTGGCGAATCCTTTGATTCCCCCTACATGGGTTTGATATGCTGAAATGTAAGGAGTAGCCTTCCATGACTGGTAGATGTAGTGGGGTCCGAGCCCCAGTGAGAGCCTGTCATTGACATGATATCCCACCATTGGGGCGATTTCAATGTATGTGACCGATCCGAGGGAGAGCCAGAATTCGGGTATCAGGAAGAATTTTCCTTTCCGGTCGGGAGGTTCAGGCTGAGCTTGCAGATGCAGAAATCCGTAATAAACCAGGGAAATTATCAGAAAAAAACGCTTCATACCATCAGATCCTTCTTCGTACAATTATATGGAATTTATGTTTGATTGATTCCGAAAGAACCTATTTTTACATGAAAGCTTGAAACCCATGGTAATTATCATCACAGGAGCCAGCAGGGGCATTGGTGAAGCACTTGCACATGCATGTACGGAATCAGGTCATACCGTCATCCTGGTATCGAGAAACCGGCCCCGGCTTGAACAGGTGGAGGATGCCTGCAATGCCAAAGCAGGAAAAATTCTGGCCCACGCCTTACCCTTTGACCTGACTGACCTGAACGGTCTTGAGGAGGAATTTACTTCCCGGCTGAAAGGGATTACAGGGAGGGTGGACGGACTTGTCAATAATGCCGGGCAGCTCATCCGGAAACCTTTTGACCGGATCAGTGACCCGGAAGCCAAAACCCTGTTTGATGCCAATTTCTTTGCCCCGGCTCAACTGATCCGGATCTGCCTTCCGTTTATGAAGGATTCTGAACTCAGACATGTGGTGAACATCACCAGTATGGCAGGATTCCAGGGAAGTAAAAAATTCAGTGGTCTTTCCTATTACAGTGCTTCAAAAGCAGCACTCGGCAGCCTTACGGAATGCCTGGCGGAAGAGTTGAAGGAGGAGGGGATCAGGGTCAATGCGCTCTCCATCGGTTCGGTCCAGACGGAGATGCTGGCAGCTGCATTCCCCGATCTGAAAGCTCCTTTGAATCCGTCGCAAATGGCCGGTTATTTGAAATGGTTCCTGCTGGAAGGCTCAGCCTTTTTCAACGGAAAGGTCCTCCCGGTTTCCCTGTCCACCCCCTGATCCCAGATGTTTATTGTGAATCAAGTGCGTCAAGATCCAGCCCTTTCACCTGGTTTTCCGGGCTATACTCCCTTGCGGTGATACTGCCTTTCAACAGCATGGAACCATTGAGTGCCAGCGCACGCATTTCGTCTTCTCCCGGGTAGATGAATACCGGTGCAATAAAACCCACATGCTCCTTGATGTACCCTGTCAGATCAGGATTGTGTGCAATACCGCCTGTAATGATGATGGCATGAACCTCACCTCCCAGCACAGCGGACATGGCGCCGATCTCCTTGCTGATCTGGTATGCCATGGCTTCCTGGATCAACCTGGCCTTCCGGTTTCCTTCCCGGGCCAGTCTCTCCACAGTGTATGCATCTTTGTGTCCCAGATATGCAAAAAGACCGCCTTCCCCGGCGAGGATCTTTTTTACCTCATCCAGGGTACGGCCCTCCTGAAAGCAGTATTGAACCAGTGCCCCGGTAGGCAGGGTGCCGGATCGTTCCGGTCCGAAGGGTCCTTCACCATCGAGCCCATTGTTTACATCGATAACCCTTCCCTTTTTGTGCGCTCCCACTGTAATTCCACTGCCCAGGTGGGCGATGATCAGGTTCAGGTCTTCATATTCCATTCCTCGTGAGTGGGCATAGGTGCGGGCCGTGGATTTCTGGTTCAGGGCATGAAAGATGGAGATCCTGCGAAAATCCGGATGACCGCTGATCCTGGCTACATCCTGCAACTCATCCACAACCACCGGATCGGCAATATATGCCTTGGCATTGGGAAACTCAGAAATCAACCGGTGGGCAATCAATCCCCCAAGGTTGCTGGCATGATCACCCATCACACCCTCATGCAGATCTTTGATCATGGCCTCATTCACTTCGTAGATGCCCGATTCTATGGGCCGGATCAGTCCGCCCCGTGCAATGATCAAGCCCACAGAATCAAAGGGGATGTGGTTCTCTTTCACCTCCGAGAGTACCAATCCCAGTCTCATCTCCAGCTGATCTATCGTCTTTTTGTACCCCAGGAGTTCATCGCAGTCGTGCCGAATGGTCTTCAGAAACACAAACTTATTGGTCCTGAAGACCGCAATTTTGGTAGAGGTGGCACCGGGATTGATCGCCAGTATGGTATCAGCATCCATTTTAAGCTTGTTTTTAGCCCTTTTATCAGCTTTTTTTGAAATTATTGGCCGCTGCTGCCGCGAGGAGTATTGAATCGAATTTTGCCTGCTCTGAGTCTGACCTTGAAGTAAGTACGATGGGTACAGAAGCTCCCACTATCATGGAGGCTACCTTCGCTTTTGCGAAGAAGACAAGGGTTTTGTAAAGTACATTGCCCACTTCAATATCAGGCATCAGCAACAGATCTGTATCTCCTGCCACATCGCTCTTGATCTCTTTGTGTTTGGCGCTCTCCACCGAAACTGCATTATCGAAGGCCAGGGGGCCATCCACGATGCAATTCAGGATCTGGTCCCGCTGGTTCATTTTTGAAAGCAATGCTGCATCCAGTGTGGCATTCATTTCGGTATTCACTTTTTCAATGGCACCCAAGACAGCTACTTTGGGCAATTTGATGCCGAGGCTGTTGAGGATCTTGACCGCGTTATTGAGAATTGCGATCTTTTCGGCCAGTGTGGGTGCAATGTTCATGGCCACATCGGTTACAGCGATCAGCTTGTGATAAGTCTCCACCTCAAAATAGGCAAAATGGGAAAGAAGGTTGCCCGATCGCAGCCCGTAATCCTTGTTCAGAACAGCCCTGAGCATATCGGATGTCCCAACCTTTCCTTTCATCAGTACATCTGCTTTCCCGTCATGAACCATTTTAACCGACAGCATGACAGCATCCTGGGGATTATCTGCATGTATCATCTCAAACTTGCTGATGTCCAGGTTGAGAATCTCTGCCATACCCTGGGTTTTCTCTTTGTCTCCTACGAGGATCGGACGGACGATCATCTGCCTGGCTGCCTCAGTCACGGCGCAGAGGGAATGAGCATCCTCAGAGGCAGCAAGTACCATTTTTTTCGGTTTATGGTCCTTGTCTACCAGATCCTTCAACTGGGATAATTTTGTCAGCATGCCTTTGTGAGGTTTATCCTTGGTAATATTAAAAACACTTCTCCATGATTTTGAATGTATCCCTGGCAATCACAAGTTCTTCGTTGGTCTTCACTACAAGTGCCGTGACCCTGGAGTCGGGCTTGGAGATGATCTTGTCTTCACCCTTTACTCCATGGTTGTTGGGCTCATCGAAATCAAGCCCCAGGAACTCCATGTTCTGACAGATCATGCGCCGGATATTGAAATCATTCTCCCCGATGCCGCCTGTGAATATAACACAGTCCAATCCATTCATGATGGCTGTATAAGCCCCGATAAATTTCTTTACCCGGTACGCATACATGGTGAGTGCCAGGTTGGCACGCTCATTTCCTTCGTAATAAGCCAGTTCCAGGTCACGCATGTCGGAAGATATCTCTGAAATCCCCATCATCCCGCTCCGTTTGTTGATCAGGTTGCTGATCCCCTTCAGGCTTAAATGCTCCTTGTCGGCCAGGAACAGCAGCACGCCGGGATCAATATCCCCGGTCCGTGTCCCCATGATCAGTCCATCCACCGGCGTGAATCCCATGGAGGTATCCAGGGACTTTCCATGTTCAATGGCTGTGACCGAGGCACCGTTGCCAAGATGGCACGAGACCACTTTCATATCCCTGGTGTCCCTGTTCAGGATCTCACTGGTCCTTTTGTAAACATATTTATGACTTGTTCCATGGTATCCGTATTTCCTGATGCCATATTTTTCGTAATATTCTCTGGGAATGGCATACATGAATGCATGGGGAGGCATGCTCTGGTGAAATGAGGTATCGAACACTGCCACCTGGGGAATTCCCGGAAGCAGGTTATCCACGGAGATGATCCCTTTCAGGTTGGCAGGGTTATGCAAGGGGGCAAGGTCGATGCATGCTTCAATGTCCTGGATCACCTCTTTGGTAATAAGTACACTCTCCTGGTATTTTTCGCCACCCTGTACCACCCGGTGGCCTACGGCAGTTATTTCTTCGATACTGCTGATCACGCCATGCTCCTTGTGGACCAGTGCTTCCATGATCATATTGATACCGATCGTATGGTCCATGATCGGTGCTATTTGCTTATACTTATCTTTTCCTGTGGGCTTGTGGGAGATGACCGCATCGGTAAATCCTATCCTTTCCACCAACCCTTGTGCGATGACATTGGCCGTTTCTTCGCCCATGTTGAACATTTGGTACTTGATGGAAGAACTCCCGCAGTTTAAAACTAAAATGATCATGAATACGAATCCTTTATGTGAATAATTTTGCTTATTTTTTGTGTTTCTTGAGACCTGCAGCCTGGTTGGATGTAATGGCAACAAGGTTTACGATATCGCTCACTGAACATCCGCGCGACAGATCGTTGATGGGTGCAGCCATTCCCTGGAGCACCGGCCCGATGGCCTCAGCCTTGGCCAGTCGTTGCACCAGTTTGTATGCCACATTACCCACATTCAGGTCAGGGAAGATCAGCACGTTTGCATTGCCCTGGATGGGACTGTCCGGAGCCTTGCTGCTGGCAATGGTCTGGATCAGAGCAGCATCAGCCTGAAGCTCTCCGTCAATGATCAGTGTCGGGTCCATCTCCTTTGCCAGTTTTGTGGCGTTCACAACCTTGTCAACCATGGGATGCCGCGCACTTCCCTTTGTGGAGAAACTCATCATGGCAATCCTGGGTTCAAAGCCCAGGATGGAGCGGGTTGTAGCGGCTGTGGCCACAGCAATTTCAGCCAGCTGTCTTTCGTCCGGATCGGGATGAACGGCCCCATCAGCGAAAACGATGATTCCATCCTCTCCAAAGGAGTGATCCTGGAGTATCATGATAAATGCACCTGAAACAATGCTGAATCCAGGCATGGTTTTGACAATCTGAAAAGCAGGACGCAGTACATCACCGGTGGCGTTCCGTGCACCTGCGACCTCACCATCCGCATCTCCTGCCTTAATCATCAGGGTACCCAGGTATAAAGGATCTTCAACCAGTACTGAAGCCTCCTCCATGGTCATTCCCTTCTCTTTTCTCAGGCTATACAGCAGCTCGGTATACTCCTGCTTTTTTGCATGGTCCCTGGGATTAATGATGGTAGCCTTTTCAATGTTTTTCAAACCATACCGAAGGGCCTTCTTCTCAACCTCTGCAGGATCTGCAATCAGGTAAAGGTAACACAGCTTTTCACGTATGATGGCATCTGCAGCCATGACGGTTCTTTCTTCATCGCCTTCGGGGAGAACAATCCTTTGGCAATCCATGCGGGCATTTTGCCTTATTTTCTCAATTAAATTCATTGATTATCAGCAATTTGAGTTTCAAATTATACAGGCTTTAAAGGTAACTAAAAAATAGGATTATGAAACATCTTTTACAACACTATGGGCTCAGAACGGTTCACATTGAATTAAAAGTTCATTCCCTGAAGGGCCATACATCCTCTGGACTTTCTGTTATATTTGTCGGATGAATAAGAAATTCGATGAGCTTCGGGCCAGGCTTGACGGTGACTTGTTTACTGATAACATCCGCCTGATCATGTACGCAACGGATGCTTCTGATTATAAAGAGAGACCACAGGCAGTGGTGTATCCCAGGCATGAAGCAGACATCCGTGAATTGGTCAGATTTGCTTCAAAGGAGAAAGTCACCCTTATCCCCAGGGCTGCGGGGACATCGCTTGCCGGTCAGGTGGTGGGTAATGGGATCATTGTGGATGTCTCCAAATACATGTCCGGGATTCTGGAGATTAATGAAAAAGAGCGATGGGTAAGGGTACAACCTGCCGTTGTCCTTGATGAACTGAACATTGCTCTGAAACATACGGGGCTTTTCTTCAGCCCTGAAACCTCCACTTCCAACAGGAGTATGATTGGCGGGATGATTGGGAACAACAGCTGCGGACTGCATTCCATCGTACATGGGACTACACGGGACCATACCATCTCTGTCAAAGGGGTTCTGGCCGATGGTTCAGTGGTTGAATTCGGACCTCTGGACGATCAGATGCTGAACGAGAAACTGGAATTGGATAGCATGGAGGGTTCCATCTACCGTGAGTTACAGGAGATTCTGAAGGATCCTGAGAACCAGAAGGAGATCCTGGATCACTTTCCGGATCCCGGCGTGGTGAGGCGAAATACAGGTTACGCGCTGGATGAAATGCTTCAAAGCCCGCAATTCCTGGGTGATAAGGCAAAATACAAGGAATATAACCTATGCCGCCTGCTTTCGGGTTCAGAAGGGACGCTGCTGTTCATGACCGAGGCCAGATTAAACCTGCTTCCCGTTCCACCTCCCAACAAGGTCCTGATACCGGTTCATTTTAAATCCGTGATGGAAGCTATCAGGGGTAACCTGGTGGCACTCAGGCATAAACCCTCGGCTGTGGAATTGATGGATAAAACCGTCCTTGATTGTACGAAAGAGAACCATACGCAGAGGAAAAACCGCTTTTTTATTGAAGGTGATCCGGGTGCCATTCTGATGGTGGAGTTTGTGGATGACGATCTTCAGAAATTAAAGGAGCGTGCCGCTGAAATGGAAGCGGACATGAGAAAATCTAATCTGGGCTATCATTACCCGGTTGTAACGGGGGCCGATATTTCAAAAGTCTGGGGATTAAGGAAAGCCGGATTGGGTGTATTGGCCAATATTCCCGGGGATGGCCGGCCTGTATCTGTCATCGAGGATACCAGTGTAAATGTGGAGGTTCTGGAAGATTACATCACCGACTTCAACAAGATACTGGACGGATTTGGCCTGCAATGTGTTTATCATGCACACATTTCCGTTGGAGAACTTCATCTCAGGCCCATCCTGAACCTGAAGGATCCCAAAGACGTTCAACTGTTCCATGATATCGCACTGGAAACGGCAAAACTGGTAAAGAAATACCGTGGATCCCTGAGCGGGGAACATGGTGACGGCCGTTTGAGGGGTGAATTCATCCCCTTGATGGTAGGAGAGAAAAACTATGAACTTCTCCGCCGGGTAAAGCGGATCTTTGATCCTGAAGGCATTTTCAATGCGGGGAAAATTACAGATACGCCCCCCATGAATACATTCCTGCGGTTTAATTCTGACCAGGCCGCACCCGAGTTCGTAACTTTCTTTGACTATTCGAAGGAGGGAGGCTTCATGAAACTCATTGAAAAATGCAACGGGTCAGCTGATTGCAGGAAAACTGAGATCACGGGCGGGACCATGTGCCCAAGTTATATGGCCACACGGGATGAGATGGCCACCACAAGAGCAAGAGCCAATGTGCTTAGGGAGATGTTATCCAAGCCCGGTCAGTTGAAACCCTTTGATCAACCCGATGTTTACAAGGTCCTGGATCTTTGTCTCTCCTGTAAAGCGTGTAAGTCTGAATGCCCGTCCAGTGTGGATATGGCCAAACTGAAAGCTGAATTCATGCAGCACTGGTACCAGCATCACAGGGTTCCCCTGCGTACCCTTCTCATTGCTAATATCTCAGGCATTAACCGGCTGGGGATGTTGGTTCCGTGGATGTTCAATGCTGCAGTAACCAATAAATTCATGGGAAGGCTGATCAAGCGAATCCTGGGATTTGCAGTAGACAGGAGTATTCCCACCCTGGGTAAAACATCGGTCAGGCGCTGGGCCGGCAGACACCTTGATGCGCTGAACCAAAGCCTTAACCCGGATGCCCCGGAGGTCATCCTTTACCTGGATGAATTTACCAATTACAACGACACCTCCCTGGGAATCACTTCCATCAGGCTACTGAACAGACTGGGCATCAGGGTGATGATTGTGAAACACCCGGTGAGTGGCCGGACCTATATTTCAAAGGGGCTGTTGAAAAAAGCCAGGTTGATTGCCAGGAAGAATATTGCACTGCTGGCTCCGCTGGTTTCAGAGATCCGGCCCCTGGTTGGGATTGAGCCCTCTGCGATACTCGGTTTCAGGGATGAGTTTCCCGAACTGGTGGGAGCTGACCTGGCTAAGGAGGCCTCAGTGCTGGCCGGATTTAGTTACACCATGGAAGAATACCTCTTATCAGCACATGAGGCTGGTAAATTTGATTCATCCTTTTTTACCAGTGATGCAGCCAGACTTTTACTCCACGGACATTGCCAGCAAAAGGCCATAGCCAGTACCTTACCCACCATGAAACTACTCTCTATACCCGAGAATTATTCGGTATCTGAGATACCGTCGGGATGCTGCGGTATGGCTGGTTCTTTTGGTTATGAAAAGGAACACTATGATCTTTCCATAAAGGTAGGTGAGCTGGTGTTGTTTCCTGCAGTGCGGGAAGCCGGCAAGGAAACATTGGTTGTTGCTCCCGGCACAAGTTGCAGGCACCAGATTAAAGATGGCACAGGGACCACGGCCGGGCATCCGGTGGAAATTCTGTACAATGCATTGAAATAGAAATAATGAATTAGGAACTATGCTAAAGAAACTTCCTCTCTGGGCGAAGATTTTCATAGGTATGGGATTGGGAATTCTCTGGGGCCTGATCTCGGTTTGGACAAGCCTGGGAGAATTCACCACCAACTGGATTAAACCATGGGGAACAATATTCCTTAAGCTACTGAAGCTGATTGCAGTACCTTTGATCTTCGTCTCCCTTGTTAAGGGTATTTCAAGCCTAACGGATATAAGCAAACTCTCCAGGATCGGTTATAAAACCATTGTCATATATATTGGTACAACTTTATTCGCGACCACTGTGGGACTAACCCTGGTGAATATCCTGAAGCCGGGAGACGTCTTTCCCGATGAGAAACAGGAAGAGTACCGTCAGAAATTCAGCGGGCAGGTTGAACTCAAGCAGGAATCTGCCCAGGAGATTGAAAAGCAATCTCCGCTGCGATTTTTCGAAGATATGATTCCCGAAAATTTCTTCATGGCGGCTGGCGATAATTCCAAAATGCTGCAAATTATATTCTTTGCCATCCTTTTCAGCATCGCTCTGGTGCTGGTTCCCGGTGAAAAGACTGATGTGGTCAAGGATTTTTTTGACGGGCTGAATGATGTGATCCTGAAGATTGTGGACCTGATCATGCGGTTCGCACCCATTGGTGTCTTCGCCCTGATGGCAGCCCTGGTGGTTGACTTCTCGGGAGATGCGGATATTTTTACCGCACTGGGGATGTATATGGTTACTGTGATTGCCGGATTGTTTGTCCTGATCATCGGTTTCTACCCCTTGTTGATGAGATTGTTCGCCCATACACGCACAATTGATTTCTTCAAAGCGATCCTTCCGGCACAGCTTGTGGCTTTCACCACCAGTTCAAGCGCAGCCACACTTCCCGTTACATTGAAGCAGGTGATCAATGAATTGAAAGTTTCCAGGCCCATTGCCAACTTCGTGCTGCCGGTAGGGGTAACCATTAACATGGACGGGACCAGCTGCTACCAGGCCATTGCTGCTGTTTTTATCGCACAGGTATTTGGCATTGACCTGACCCTGATTCAACAGCTCACAATCATTCTGACCGCCACATTGGCCTCCATCGGGACTCCCGGGATACCGAGCGGCTCCATTGTGATGCTTATCATTGTTCTAAATTCAGTTGGACTCCCGATTGAAGGATTGGCGCTGATTCTGGGTGTGGACCGGCCCCTTGATATGTTGCGAACCGTGGTAAATATTACAGGCGATTCGACAGTAGCTTCCATGGTGGCCCGTTCAGAGGGCGAATTGGGCTAAATATACCCTAAAAGTATTTTTTCATCCGGATGTTTCAATTCTGCCGGAAACGGATTCTGCATTTATTCTACTATTTTACAAGGATTTGGCGCTGATTTCCCAGAAAACAACCTTCTGAGAATTCCATATTTAATGCTTCTCGGCAGGGCAGGGGAATAGGTGGCTCAGAAGTTAGGCAACCTGCTATTTTTTGTCGATGGTAACCCATATACTGAAGAAGCAGCTTTTTTAGGTTGGCGTAAACGCTTTAGGAAATGAAAAGCAGATAAGAAACAGATTACAAATGTATACACATCAGAGCTTGTTACATTTGTAATATATAGAATAAAGCTTAATAATTTACAAGATAAAACAAATATGAACCCTAAATCATGTTACATATGTGATTCACATAATGACCACTTACAATTTGATATTTGATAAATATAACGTAATCATAATCAAATAAATAAAGGATTTATATCAAGCATATATCCCAGATAATCTTTAATAATCATATAAATTCAGGTTACAGATTGATATTTTTAAGAATTAATCTAAAGAATACCAGTATATTATAGAATATAAGTAATATTTTAGTTTACATAGCCCGATAGACTGCATTTTCGGACGTTAATGGAGGATTTCGTGACTGATATCGGGCTCGCTGTGCTTTCCGAAAGACTCTGTATTCCGCATAAACACTATGGCCAATTGATTATAAATAATTTTGATTATAAAGTAATAAAATGCAGCAAAAATCAAGCCGGCAGTAGATGGAGGTTATACTATTAAAATAATCAAATTCAGTTATTATTGTAAATAATTCACAAATGTAATTATATTGGATTTACAAATGACAACAGAATAATTGTTACATTTGTATATATATTTTTGGGTATGAAAGAGCGTCTTATGCAGCTTCTGGACCTAGAACATCTTTCTCCGTCCAAATTCGCCGATTTAATCGGTGTACAGAGAAGCAGTGTTTCACACGTTTTATCGGGCAGGAACAATCCCAGTTATGATTTTCTGCAAAAAACCCTGAAAGCCTTTCCTGGGTTAAAGGCGGATTGGCTGATGCTTGGGAATGGTATTATGTATGAACAAATGGGACGGGTTGGCTCTGACCTCTTTCTCCGCGATCATCAGGATCAGGTTCTTAGTGAAGATCTGCCTTTCAATGAAGAGCCGGCGCCTGTGGCCGGGATTCCCGAAGACAAGGAAATGGGCATGAAAGCTGATCAAACTGTCCCGAAAGAAGTAAAAACGACCCGTACAGAAGGCCGGAACGTTGTGCAGGTCATGATCTTTTATGATGATGATACATTCTCTTCCTTCAAACCTTCACAATAGAAATCTGTGTATATTTGCAGGCAAAAATTGATGTATCGCCTGCTGATCCGACCCCTTCTTTTCCTGTTGCCCCCGGAATGCATTCATGTCCTTCTGGTCCGGTTTCTGCGTATTTCATTGCTCATACCGGGGCTCCGAAGGGTCCTTTACAAGGTGTATCATGTGAGGAACAAAGCCCTTGAAACCGAATTCCTTGGTATGAAATTTTCGAATCCTGTGGGGCTTGCAGCTGGATTTGACAAAAATGCTGAGATATACAGGGAGTTTCATCCATTCGGTTTCTCATTTATTGAGGTGGGTACGGTTACCCCCCTTGCACAACCTGGAAATCCCCGCCCCCGCAGTTTCAGGATCCCCGCTGACCGGGGCCTGATCAACAGAATGGGCTTTAACAACCACGGTGCAGCAGCAGCAGCAGTGAAATTGGGCGGGAAAAGGCCCAAAGGGCTCATTATAGGAGGAAACATAGGTAAGAACACACAAACCCCCAATGAGGAAGCTGTGGCCGATTATGAGGCTGTTTTCAGGGCCATTTATGATGGCGTCGACTATTTTGTGGTGAATGTGAGCTGTCCCAACATTACAGATCTTCATAAACTGCAGGACCAGAATTCCCTGGAGGCGATCCTGGGAAGGATCCTGGAGATCCGGAAGGAGATGGATCCAAAGAAACCGGTTCTGTTGAAGATCTCCCCTGATCTGAATGATAAACAACTTGACGAGACCCTTGAGATCGTTGATAAATTGAAGATTGACGGGATTGTGGCCACCAATACAACCATCCGCCGCGATGGATTGAAAACCTCCCCGGGAACCATAGAAGCCATCGGCAATGGGGGAATGTCGGGGGCTCCCATCACCAGCCGCAGTCTGGAAGTGGTCAGGTATATTCATGAAAAAACCAATGGAAAACTACCCATAATTGCAGTGGGTGGGATCATGAACGAACAGGACGGATTGAATATGCTGGAAGCAGGAGCCTCCCTCATCCAGCTCTATACCGGATTTATTTATGAAGGGCCGGCACTGGCAAAAAGGATCAATAAAGCGATTCTGAGAAAATTCCAGGCAGGCTGATTCTCCGTTCCACCATCCTGTTTTTCTGAACAGGCATGGCCTTAAACCTTTTTTCCGGGATTCCTGCACTTTTCAGTGATGGTGATACTCCGGTAATTTCTTCCAGCGCTTTGGCCAGTAAGGGGTCCTGCAGACTTCCGAAGGGTTCAGCTTCAAGCAGGTTATCAGGAACTTCAAAATCGGGATCGATTCCATTGACAAAGTCGGTGAAACCATCGGCATTGGAGTATTTGAGGACAATGGGTTGCATGGCCCATGTGTGCCGCTTGGGATCTGCCCAATCGTCGATGGTGACCGATGCATAACATTTCCCGTAGGTAGTGGTTCCGATCTGCACCACATTCATATAGGGATAAAGGCCGGTTATAAGCGACTCTGAAGCGGACGCTGTATTATCTGTGGTCAGGAAATATACCCTGGAGAGGTCAAGGTTCAGTTCACTTTTGGGCAGATTGACCACCAGTTGCACTGAATTCTCTCCATCAGCCTGACCATCTTCGTCCCAGTCATATTCCTTCCAGAATTGGTTGTAATACTCATTCCAGACCAGGTTCAGATACACCTCTTCATTCTCCATTGCTGATTTGGGGCACAGTGTACTGGCTATGTAGGCTGAAAGGTCCAGGCTACCTCCCGGATTATACCTGAGGTCGAGAACGACATTCGTAACACCTTCGTTTTTAAAATCTTCGAAAACACCATTCAGTTCATCGTACCATTCATCGGACTTGCCATTGGTAAACTGTGTATATACCAGATAACCGGTTTTCATGCCCTGGTAATCGATGACCTCACTGTGGATAACGGGATTCTGATTCAATTCCGCTGCAGTGAGGGTCACCTTTTCTCCAGTGGGTAACACATCCGTTCCATTCCAAACTCCGAATTCAAATGAGGCCGTATTCTGATAAAACAGGGAATAATAGTTTTGTTTCGTAAGGGTTTGTCCATCAATAGCAATGATGATGTCCCCACGTTTGATGCCTTCATCTTCAGCGGGGGATGCAGGTGTCACAAACTCAATCACACCAATGACAGTACTGTCTTGAAGAATGAGGGGTCTCGCAGACATGCCCGTGGACAGCTCCACACCGTCGAACAAGGCTGCCAGTTCTTCATAATCTTCCACGATCCAGGAGTATTTATCATCGGTATACAGCAGGTCATAGAAGTATGTTTTGGGGTCCTCCTGGTAATCGGGATCCAGGTTGGGAATAGTTGACTCCCAAAGGTAAATATCGTTCAGGCCATCCCAGATCCAGTGGTTTAAAATCCGAACATCCCTGGGAAGATCCGGTTTAGCCGGATTCCAGTCGCAGGAAACCTGGCTGAACAGGAGAACAGTCAGGGTGAGGTATATTGAACTTGATGCTTTCATGTTGTTGGAATCTCTCAATCTTTATGCCAAAGTTATTCATATTTAACTCAAAAAATCCCTCGTTATTATAATCGGCTGAACAAACTATTTGGTTGCACGGTTCTTTTTAAAAAGGGGACCTGACTATGGCAGAAAACAACTCCAAGGCAAATTCACGGGATGCCGCACAAGAACATCCTGGGCATTTATTGATCGGTGCAATTGCCCTGCTGTATGCCCTGGAGGGATTGTCAATCGTCGGGCAGGTTATATCCCCACAACAGCCTTCCCATCCGGCCTTTTCTGAACGGGTTGAAGAGCGGGAAGATCTGGTGAGGAGTGGTATTGAGAACTATCCCTATCAGCCGGTAAGGAATCCATCGGTCCTGCAGGCCATGCGGCATGTCCCCAGGCATATGTTTGTTCCACCGGAAATCAGGGATCAGGCTTACTTCAATATACCATTACCCATCGGATACAACCAGACCATTTCCCAGCCGGTCATTGTGGCTCATATGACCGAATTGCTTGAAATTGAAAGAGACCACAAAGTACTGGAGATTGGTACAGGTTCCGGATACCAGGCTGCCATACTGGGGGAATTATGCGATCAGGTATATACCATTGAGATCATTCCGCCCCTTGGAGAACAGGCCGCCGCATTGCTGGCATCACTTGGTTACTCAATGATTCATACAAAAATAGGGGACGGGTATGAAGGCTGGCCCGACCATGCTCCCTTCGACAGAATCATTGTTACCTGTGCCCCGGACGAAATCCCTGAACCACTCATTGAACAGCTGGCGGTTGGTGGACGAATTGTGATCCCGGTTGGCAAGCCGTTCAGGACCCAGTACCTGCTGGTTGTAAAAAAAGACAGGAAAGGCCGGATCAAGCGTGATGCCGTCTATCCGGTCAGGTTTGTTCCCATGACCGGTAAAGCACTGGAGCAATAAACAGCTACAACAGGTTTTTTACCAGGTATCGGGCCAACGATTTGCCCGCTTTGGCATAGGCTTCACTGATCCGGTAACCGGCATCAAAATCAAAGCCTGCAGCTCCTGACCCGGGCGAATTTAGGATGGATATGTTAACCAGTTCTTCCCCACCTTTCAAGAAGCCAACCTCCAGGTTGATGTAAGCGGGTTTCCTGGCAACCCCCACGTTAAATCCCGGCTCAATAAATGTGGTATGCACATGCATGGTAACCTCAGCATCCACATCCTGACCAGATTTAATGAAAGGGGCGTGCTTGGCGAATAACTCCTCAAACTTAGGTTCATATTTTGTGGACCTGTCGTTGAACCAGGCTTCCTTCCACTGATCCCCGGTCCCTGCTTCATCCTTATTCATATCAGTCACTTTCTTTTCGATGTATTCATCTTCAATGTCGAATTTTCCCACGCCCAGGTTGGAGTAGTCATATTCAATCTTCATTTTTACCACATCCTCCAGTGCAGTGATATTCCCCGAGGTGACTTTTATTTTCTGGCCAAATGAGGGAATTGCCAAAAGGATGACAAACAGGGCCAGCAAGGTTCTTTTCGCTTTCATTGTATTGGTTTTAGTGATTATTTCCCTCCAATTTATACAAATTGTTCATGACGGCAATGGTTCGTGAATGCTAATTTGAAAATTTATCCCGGATTGTTCAATTTCAAGATTGTAACCAGGATCAACCATGGACAAATGGTTTTAACATACTTTAATATTTGTGTACCAATTCATTAACACTTTTTAAGGGAATAAAATTGACAATTTGGTCTTATTATAAGGAACTTTGGAAGCAAAGCCTTTGAATCAATGTATCGACTTGCATTTATAGCACTCCCCTTATTTTTAATAAGCTCACAAAGACTGGCTGGACAGGTAGATAATTTAAATTCTAAGGTTTTCTCTGGGAAGATTATTGATGACTCGTTGGAATATGCCATTCCGTCTGTTCATCTCTGGAATGAGAGTACGAGAATGGGTAGCATTTCTAATGATTCTGGAGAATTCAGTATGAAGGTGAGAAGTCAGGACACGGTACTCTTTAGCGCCATAGGATATTTGAGTTCTGTAATTGTCGTTTCATCTTCAGTAAATCAGAAGGTCATCGTACGGTTAAAACCAAAAATATATGAGATAGGTGAAGTAGTTGTAAGGAGATTTGGAAGTTATGAGTCCTTTAAATACCAGGTTATTCATCTTGATCTGCCAGAAGCCAAGATAACTGAGTTGAGAAAATATATAAAAGTAACATCCACTGCTGCTGCCTTGGAAGCTGACAGAGAAAGGGCGATGAAAGACAAACTGAATGGATTCGGATATGCCACACCGTTGGGTGCAGGTATAAACCGTGAAAAGGCATTCAAGGAAAAAATGAGTAATCTTAAAAAGAGGGAACAAGTCATAAATGCAAAGTTTAACAGGACATTGGTAGGAGATATAACACAATTGGATGGTGAAGAACTAACCAGTTTTATGGCTTTATGCAATTTTAGTGAAGATTACCTGTATGATACTGATTTATATACCATAGTTGAAGCTTTATTTGTAAAGTATCATGACTACCAAAACAGGATAGATACAATTCCTTCTGGTTCTGAACATCCAGAGTCTGACAGACATTAGTGCCAGAGCGTTGTTATTAAGCATATGCTTCAGAATGAGGTTTTTAGCACTTTCATATAGTTGGGCAAATGGAAAAGAAAAAACCCTTGTAAGTTGCTGATTTATAGCAGCTCGTTACAAGGGTTTGGTGGTGACTCAGCTGAGGTTCGAACTCAGGACCCCATCCTTAAAAGGGATGTGCTCTACCAACTGAGCTACTGAATCATCCTGTCAAATGCTTTAAAAGCGGATGCAAAGATAACAACAAAAATTTTTTATGCAAACTCTTTTCCCGGACTGTCAGAGCAGGCCCTCTAATTACATAAACCGATCATGAAAAAAAAAGTTCGCGAATCTCCTGTAATGAATTTGAAGCGTGTCCGTCTTCGGTTTAGAAATCAGTATAAAAGTGAATTATAAATCAAAACAGGAAATCATGAAAAGAATCGTTTTAATCATTGTTGCAGTAGCATTTCCGGCCTTGATAATGGCCCAGAACAGCGCAGTGGACAAGCTTTTTAACAAGTACAAGGGCAAAGAGGGTGTCACCACGGTCCAGATCAGTCCCGAGCTTTTTCAGGTGATGAAGGCCATGCATATCGAGGATCTTGATAAGGGTGATATTCCCTTTGACAAAGTGGCCAGCGTAAAGATTCTGACCGTTGAAGATGGGGATGCTTTCCAGGGAGTTAATTTCTATGATGAGATCAAAAGTGATCTGAAAACCGATGGTCTTTCAGAGGTGATGACTGTCGATGACGGCGATGAAACAGTTCGCATGTGGATGAAGGCCGAGAATGCCAAGGTTCTGGAATTCCTTCTGATTGTTGGAGGTGATGACAATGTCCTGATTTACATCACTGGAAATTTTGACATGAAAGACCTGGAGGGCCTGGCTGAATCATTTGGAGACGACATCGACATTGATCTTGATTTATAGAAATCCCTACCTTTGAGTTCTTACAATTAGTGAAAATTTATGAAGTCCTCTGAATTCAAGCTGTTGGTGATGCCTTACAGCGACCGGATCTACCGGATGGCTTACCGCCTGATGGAGAACAGGGAGGAGGCAGAGGACATCGTACAGGAGGTGTATCTGAAACTTTGGGGATTGCGCACCGAACTGGTAAAATACAACAGTATTGAAGCGCTCTCCATCAGGATTACCCGGAACCTGTGCCTGGATTGCCTGAGGCGCAGGAAAGTAAACCGGGCTGCCATCGATTCTGAAAAGATGAAGGGTGACGGGTACTCAGAAACACCTTCCGAGCTTCTTGAAAGAAAGGAAGAGGCAAAGGTCATACACTCCCTCATCGCAGCGCTGCCCGAACCACAGCGGTCGCTGGTCCACATGAGGCATATGGAAGGGAAAGATTATGACGAGATTGCCCGGATGGTCAACATGAATGTGAACGCCATACGCGTGAGCATTTCAAGGGCCAGGAAACAGATGCGTGAAATGTTAGAAAAACAGTATTCATCATGGAAAGTCTAGTGAAAGTACGTAAGATGCTCGAACGGTTCTACCAGGGTGTTACTACCCTGGAGGAGGAGAAATGGTTACAGGACTATTTTTCCTCCACCACCGTTCCCGAGGAACTTCTGCCTGACAGGGAGCTATTTGAGTCATTCAGGTCGGCGGATGAAAATATCCCTGTACCGAGAGACCTGAATAAAAAGATACTGGACACCATTGACAGGATTGATAAGAGAGAGCATAGGACAAGAAGGATCTCCATCTATTCACTTTCGGGCCTTGCTGCAGGGTTACTGGCAATGATTGCAGTGTACGTGTTCTTTTTAAGAACCGATGAACCGGTGCAGTATGCGGGTTACCAGGGAGTGGATACCTATGAAGATCCCATGGTCGCGTATGAAGAGGCAAAACGAACACTGGCATATGTTTCCGATAAGCTGAATTACGGAACCAGTGAACTCAAGCATATGCAGCAGGTGAGTAAGACCACCACAGATCCATTGAAGTCATTGTCAAAAATCAACAAAGGGAGCCGCGAATTAATCCTTCTCGGCCAGTTGCAGAGGATACGTGAAATTGACAATTAAAAAAAAGGAAATGAAAAAGATAAAATATCATATCATGAAAAGGACAATCATTGCAGGGGCAATCATCCTGTTGGGATTGGTTGCCAACGGACAGAGTACTGCCGTGGATAAAATATTTGACAAATACAGCGGAAAGGATGGTTATACCACGGTCTATATCTCCAGTTTTATGTTCAACCTCCTGAACAGCCTGGAGGTGGACGACCCGGAGTACAATGAATTCAAAAAGGCCACATCCGGGATCAAATCCATCAGGATTCTTGCCCAGGATGGAAATGAATCTGCAGCTTTTGGAAAAGAGTTGCTTGCTATGCTTCCCAGGGCAGAATATCAGGAGTTGATGAAGGTTAAAGATCAGGAGGAGGATGTGTTGTTCCTGGCCAAGGAAAAAGGAGGGAAGATTTCGGAATTCCTGCTCATTGTCAGCGGAGGTTCAGATGATGTGCTGATTGCCATTACGGGTGATATAGACCTGGAAAGCCTGTCGAGCATTGCTTCAGGACTTGATATGCCGGGGATGAAAAACCTGGAAGAACTGAAGGAGCTTCCATAATTGGTGCATTTATTTCAATAGTAAAGCATTTTCTCAACCTTGTTGTTTTTGAGCCAGTTCTTCAGGATTTGCCTGATATCCCTGTTGTCCAGTTCCGGATTGATGCTTTCAAGCATCTGTTCGATACTGAGGTAACTATCATTTACAGAGATATATCCATATCCCATATACATCCCTTTTTCAATCCTCACCAGGCTTCGTTCATCCGGAGACCTGCCCTGGTCGATGATCAATATATTGCCCCTGTCCAGTTTCAGCCCATCCAGCAGCTTCTCTGCTCTTTTATTGTATACAGAGACTGCCTCTGCCTGGATACATGCTCCATTACATTGCCTGATGGAGTAATGAAAGCATGCTCCGTCGGTCTGATACAATCCGCTTAACTTCTGACATAGCCAATTCTTCTCCACCATCCTGGTCATTGCCTCCCTTGCCTCTGTTTTGCTATTGTAGCAGGTTACAGGGTCGTCTGCAGTTTCAGATATTTTCTGCAACCTGAATGTAATGTAGCCATAGTCATCCCTGGATGTATACAAGCCCCAATAGAAGGAAGCTCTTTTCTGTGCCCTGTTGTACATGGGTTTCTGATCTTTGATCTCTTTCGATTCTTTTAACAGGGCAATCAGTTCGCTGCCGGTAAGTTCGTACGAGACGGTGTGGATTCTCTGTTTCATCTCCAGGGCTCTCCTGGTTTTGGCGTTTCCCAGATGGGAGAGGATTCTGTGTCGGATGTTCTTGCTCTTTCCGATATAGAGGAGTTGCTGTCTGTCGTCGAAGAAATAATAAGTTCCGCAAGCTTCAGGAAGGTTCTCGATGTCCCGGACATTGAGATGCTCATTCAGGTTCTTGTACCTGCCTGCCGGCTCTGAGATCATAGCAAATGCCCCGTCACCGTTTTGTCGCTCCAGCAACAATTCAAAGAGCTTTACCGTGGCTAGGGCATCGCCGGCCGCTCGGTGCCTGTCGGTTATTTCAATTCCCAGTTCCTTGCAAAGTTTGCCAAGACTGTAGGATTTGTGCCCCGGAAGGAGTTTCCGGCCCAGCCTGACCGTACACAGGGTATTCCTGCTGTAGTCGAAGCCAAGCTGTTTGAATTCACTCTTGATAAAAGAGTAATCGAAATTTACATTATGACCGACAATGGTGTGGTTCTCGGTGCGTTCAACTATCTCTCTGGCCACTTCGCAGAACCTGGGCGCACCTGCGACCATTTCATTGGTTATACCGGTCAGCCCGGTGATAAAAAAAGGGATATTCTTTTCGGGATTTATTAAAGTAGACCACTCATCCACGACTTTCTGCCCGTCGTGGAAGAAGATTGCAATCTCTGTGATTTTTTCTGATGCCGGACTGCCACCGGTGGTCTCGATATCAAGAATGGCATACATCCTTCATCCCTCTACTTCTTATCTCCAGCCCCCTCCTTGAGATCGCCTTTTTCGGTGTCTTCTTTTTTGGGTTTGGTCTCTGTTTTTTTGGCTGCAGGCTTCTTGGCAGCAGCTTTTTTCTCTTTAATCACTGGCTCTTCCGAAGGGGCTGCAACCTCAGCTTTGGTCTCCTCAAGCTCAGCTTTGGTCTCCTCAAGCTTTGCTTCTGGCACAGTTTCAACGATTGGTTTGACTTCTTTCTTTGGTTCCGGGATTTTGGCCTGTTTTTTTTCAGCAGCTTTAACCGGCGATTTCCTGGTTGAGGAAACTACACTGAATGAAGCTTTTCGTTTACGGGGTCTCAGCACTCCGAACGAGCCGCTGAATAGTTTACCTCTACGGGTTTTTTTATCACCTTTTCCCATGCTTTATAAGTTATATGGTATAGTTGTTAGTGTATAAATTGGCCATGTGAAGATACGAAAAAATAAGGGTGCTGCCAACCAGGTCACTCTTTTGGAATGAAATTCATGGAGATCGAATTGACACAATGGCGCGTGTTTTTCGGGGTAAATCCTTCACCGAGAAAAACGTGACCCAGGTGAGCGTTGCAATTGGCACAAAGGATCTCGGTCCGCTGTCCGTCGGCATCAGTCTCCCTGCGTACAGCTCCTTCGATCTCATCATCAAAACTGGGCCAGCCGCAGTGTCCGTCGAATTTGTCCTCTGACTTGTAAAGGGGGGCATTGCATCGCTTGCAGACATACACTCCCGTTTCCTTGTGGTCTACATATTTGCCGGTCCACGGCCTTTCTGTACCCTTTTGTAGTATTACATAGCGCTCAAATTCATTGAGCTTGTTGTATTGAGCAGGATCCATAATGGTGGTTTTTATCTCTTTTTTATCGTTCTGGGTCTCCTGTGCAGAAACGGCAAAAGCCGAGCAGAGGATCATCATTGCCAATGTTGTTCTCATATTGAATCGTTTTGTTACCGGTCGGGTGAAGGCAGGGTGGTAATCATGATAACACAATTCTTCAGAAAGGGTTCAGTTCCAGACGCCGGGAATCTCATGCTGGCATTTGCTGCACCTTGATTCTTTGGTGATCAGGTTTTTGTTGACCACATAACCTGAACGCTCGACCAGCACTTCGCCACAGGAGGGGCATCTTGTCGTTGTAGACGGGTTTCCCGGGACATTGCCGATGTAAACATATTGTAATCCCTCCGCCATGGCAATCTCCCTGGCATGCTCCAGCGTTTGAACCGGGGTGGGAGGTAGCCTTTCCAGCTTGTATTGGGGGTGAAACCTGCTGAAATGGAGGGGAGTATCTACGAATCCATTGGTGGCCAGCCAGTTACACATTCGCTTGATCATATCCAGGTCATCCGTCCAAGAGGGAACCACCAGGTTGGTGATCTCCAGCCACACACCTTCACCCTTGATTATCTTTAGTCCGTTCAGGACCGGCTCCAGCTTTCCTGCATTCAGTTTCAAATAAATGGAGTCATCCATGGATTTGAGGTCAATATTGGCCCCATCCAGCACTTTGCAAAGGTTACGAAGTGGTTCAGGATAAATATAACCGGCGGATACCAGTACATTTTTAAGGCCTGCATCATGGGCTGCCTTGCTGGTGTCCAGAACATATTCATAACAGGTAATGGGCTCAGAATAGGTGTAGGCAATACTGGAACATTTGTATTTGAGGGCGCTGGCTACTACCTGGTCGGGCATCATATCATAATTGGTGGTCTCTTCGGGGGAGGATTGGGAAATGGTCCAGTTCTGGCAATTCAGGCATGCCAGGTTGCACCCGGCAGTGGCTATTGAGAAAGCAGAGGATCCCGGCTGAAAATGGAACAAGGGCTTTTTTTCAATGGGATCCATATGGATAGCACAAGGATTACCGTAGGCAATGGTATAAAGTTTCCCGTCATACACCCTGCGGTTATGGCAATCACTCAGTTCACCTTCGCCCAGTGTACATTCATTGGGGCAGATCTGGCACCGGATCCCCCTGGGTGTTTCCACCTGATACATGGCTTCCTTGCTCCATTTCCAGGGTTTGGCCGGAGCCGGATTTGTGTTCCGGGAGTGCCCCGTCATTGCATGGCCGGGGACCAACATGGCCCCAGCCAAACCGCAGGCCCCGGTTCTCAGAAACGTCCTCTTATCCATCTGGTTTAATTATACTTTCTATTCGATCTGTCTATTTATCATTAAAATATATTTCCTCCCATACAGCCCCCTGTTCAAACCATTTCAGTTTCAATATATCTCTTCTTCCCAGTACTCTTTTTGCTCCCAGGCTTAATCCTTTACCATCTTCAAAAGAAAGGGTGTTTGTATCACTATTCCCCATGATCATGATTTCCTGACCGTCAAAATGCCCTGCAACGATTTGAGGATTTGCGCTTATTTCAACAGCTTCATTTTGAGAACAATACATGGCAGGATTTAGCAT
The DNA here is from genome assembly GCA_964453785.1 of uncultured Bacteroides sp. Lineage (GTDB taxonomy): Bacteria > Bacteroidota > Bacteroidia > Bacteroidales. The sequence goes on along the minus strand of CAYVRK010000001.1, from coordinate 82,837 downwards.
GGACGATGTAATCCCCGTTCTGGCATCAACTGCTGAAATCGTTGCCCAGCCATTCTGCCTCGCTCCTTTCCATTCGATTGTCGCAGTGCCAAGACCTATCCAGTCTGCACCAATATCACTGTTGTAATCAAGGGTGATCACTGCATTTCTGTCAATGGCATGACGACCATCAAATTTAGCCAGTGTACCCTTATTGGCGATGGTGTTTTTGCCCAGCTTAAAATCCCTGTAATAATATATGTTGCGGCTTCCAGGCTCTCTTGCCAATGTTATACAGGCATCCACTTCCGGTTTCACAACCGAAGCAGAACCATTTAAAAAATAGTTATTGGATATTTCCAAACCGCGGATCACATGGGCATAACTTCCATCGTATCCTGTTTCCAGGTAGATATCACCACCGCCGTTAAATTCAAAATGATTGCCTTGAATGATTCCCGACGAAAACGTATTTGAAGCAAGTACGCCCGTTGAACCAATATAAATTCCTGTATTGCCATTGTTTTCAATGATGTTGTACAGTATTTGAATGCTGGTTCCCCAGATCCATATCCCAAATCCATGGTTATTGATCAGGTGGCATTTCTCAATTCTAATGGCATTCAGTTGGTTGCCTGAGGAAATACCAACTCCATAAATACCGCCCAGATGATTTTCCTGACACTTTACATGAGAGATAACATGATTGTGAATATGGCCTAAGTCTGTATCAAACTTAATTCCCCATCCTCCCATTTGATAGATATAGCAATCCCGAACCATATAGTCTGCCGGACCCTGAAATACAATTCCGTGCTGATTCGTAAAATACGGTGAATTGGAACCTGTAATATATAATCCCTCAATGATTCCTCCTTCCGGGTATCCGACATCAATATCAATGGTTAGAACAGGTTTATTCAGTGCAGCAATAAGATGGGATGTCTGTCCGCTACCATAAGAAACCGAACCAGCGCCCCTTAGATTGGGAGTGCGGGTACTTCCTGTTCCATATCCAACATTTATTGAATCAACCAGATAATTACCCGGAGGGAAAAACACGGTTCCATTTCCGGCCGCATCAACAGCGTTTTGAACAGCTTCCGTATCATTTGTAACACCATCACCTGCTGCACCATAGGATTTGACATTATACCAACCGTTCCCGTCCCGGAGTGCATCAGGCACACTGTTTTTATCTGTTTGTGCGTTCAGAGGGAAGGCCAAACACAGTGTACAGATGATTGTTGGTAATCTTTTCATGTCTGTGTATGATCAAGCTTGTTTTTGCCTTTTTCCGGACTGAAGATACAATCCTGCGGCCACATTGATTCCACAGAACAAGATAAAGGTATTGGAAACGCCGATCAATGGGACCAGAAAGAGGGGAGGGATCAGGCAACCCATGGCAGCTCCTGCCAGGTCGGCGCTATAAAGTCGACCGGCGGAAGCAGCGATATTGTTGCTCCTCAAAGACAACAGGATTCCGTAAACCGATCCGACCACGGCACCGGAAATGGAATTAAGAAGCCCGAGGATGCTCATACCAATCCATTGCTTCAGGAAAAGCTGTTCCATATTCAACAGCACTACTGCTCCGGCTCCAATCAGGGCCAGGATCCACATGATTACGGTGGTTTTATAGGTTGCGGGATCTTTCCAGATCACCTTCCAAAGCATTGCTCCGGCCACAAGTCCACCCATAAACAGGCTGATCATCAATGGAGTCACCAGGTAGGCAAAGCCATAGAAGGATTGCGCTACCATGATGAAGACGATTTGCATACCAGAACCGGTGAAACCGGCCACAAACATTCCCGTATACCTTCTGGAGTATGAGAACAAGAGAAGTATTAATATAAATAAACTTAGTAAGAAAATGTAAAACAGCCTGTTACCGTCAGTTTTGATATTCCAGGAAGAAAGACTGTTAAAGAAAAGTACCGGCCTAAGGTCGCTGTTGATGATGCCCTTGAAATCACTCATCCGTTCCAACAGGAGGTCACTCTCAAAGGTTAGCCTGGAAGCATCCAGGAAATCCGGATTTACATAGACGGTTTGGATGGGATGATTTTGCAGCAGGAACGGTATATCCAGTGACAAGGGTTGTCCTGAAGCCAGGAAGAAGGTTGCGTCACCGGGAATGATGATCACATGGTTAAACACTTTTTTCAGGGTATTGTAGGTAATGCCCAACTGTTCGCTTCCGGAATCATTGATATAGTTTCCCCCGGTTGGCATTTGCATGCTGAAGACCCCACCGGGATTCAGATGTGATTTCACCAGCCGGTAGAATTCAACGGTAAAATACCTGTTCCACCCCAGGGTAAGGGGCTCGCATGCAGTGGAAATGATTACATCATAACTTGCAGTGTCAGAGCGGATCAGCCAGCTTCTTCCGTCCATTTTTATAAACCGGTGCTTGCCCTGGGTCTGCAGATGCTTTTCTCCCAACCTGTACATCCACCTGTTGGCTTCACAATAATCAAAGACTTTTGGGTCATATTTGGCCACCTCAGTCTCCAGTCCTGCCAGTCCTCCGCCAATAAGCAAGAAAGATTCAGGGTGGGCGCGCTGAAGAGCGGGGTAGTGAACCTGTTCTTCGCATCGTGCAGGTTCATTGGAACTGATTACCGGATTCATGTCAAGATACCCCGTAACAAGGCCATCGCGGCTGGTGAAAGAAATATTGCCATGGGGTGTATCCTTGGTCTCCAGGATACGTTCATCTTTGAAACGGAGGCTTTCCAAACCATTCCTGACACCTGGGAACAGGGTAGCCCCGAAGACCAGCAAAGCTGGCAGAATGATGGTGATCCTGGCTGCTAAACCTCCGGGATAGCTGAAGAAAATGACCAGGATGAAAGCCGTAATAACGAAGAGAAGAAGAATGACCTGGAAATTGTTGAACAGGAAAACAAGTACCACTCCGAACAGGATTCCACCGGCCAGGGATCCCAGTGCATCAAGCATATAAAAAGTTGCATCCACCTTTTGTCCTCTCGCAGCCCTTGTGAAATATGAGAAAAGGAACCCGGAAACCAGGGTGAACGGAACGATCAGCAGCATGTAACTGAGGGAAGAGAGGATTCCCGGGATCATTCCGGGAGGTAATATATACCGGGCTAACAATACCAAAAGGAGATATATAAGCACCGGGAATCCTGACAGGATGACCAGAATTTTTAACAGCGTGGGTCCGGAAATTCTTGGTTTGTAAACCGATCCGGCACGTGCACCCAGGGCCGTGAGCACCATCCACAAGGCCAGAAAAACACCGATCACCAGTTCGTTCCCATGCAGGGATTTGATGTATTCCCTGAGCAGGACCAGTTGCGTGATCATGGTAATGAAACCCAACAGGAGAAATAGGATTCTCACCTGGATGGGCTTATAATCCAGGAAGGGGACCAGGTTTTCTTCCTTGTGTATGGCATGTCGTATTTTTATTGCTCGTCGGTAGTAACCCAAATGCCAGGTGAGGTGAAATATGGCCACAAAGGCCAAGCCTATTCCCATGTCTACATGCCATTGCATCGCTCTGTCGATCCAGGGAATATTCAGTTTGTAATTGACTTTAATTGCCAGAAACAGGCCAAGCATTGAAGAAGAGATAAAAAACAGCAGCAGAAAGGCATTCCATACCTGCCTGTGACGGTTTCTATCCATCAGTTGCAGCCGGACCGATAACATGCTTCCCAGATAGGTAAGTATCAGCAGAATACCAAGTGGAATCAGATGATAGGGACCCTGGGTCATGGAAGGTACAAGTTGAAAGTTAAAAGTTGAAAGTTATAAGTTAAAAGTAAAAAATTAAAAGAAAACCGAGGGAACTGAGGCGCTTGCCGAAGAAATGGGTAATGGGTAAATGGGTAATGGGTAATGGGTTGCTTAGTGGTTGTGGGGTTCGCCGAATACGATGGCTTCATACACGAAAAGTTCGGCCTCTTTCCATCCATCCCAACCGATCTGGGCTTTGTCTCTGGCACAGTGCCCAAGGAACTCCTCCTTTTTCCATCCTGTTTGTGCTGCAACCTGGGGCAGGAAGGTTCCGGATTTGCCGCCTTTTCTCATATAGATCCCCTGCCGGCCCAGTTTGAATTCTTCAATGGATTCTATCTTGCGGAGTGGTGTCAGAACCGAAATTTCGATGCTTATATTTTCCAGTTCCCCTTGATCTACAGGGTAAAAGCGGGTATCCCTGGTGGCTGCTGCCACAGTCATGTTCTGAACAACCCTGTAAAGCGGATCAACGGGGAGGAAGTTGCCAATGCATCCACGAAGTTGCCCGTGTTTATGAAGGCTTACAAATGCACCGGCAGGCTGGCGCAGGATCTCCGGAATTTCAGCTTCCGCAATCACCGGAATTTCATGCGTTGAAAGGTATGATTCAAGGGTCCTGCGGGAGATGGCGAGCAGGGCATCCTTCTCCTGCTGGCCAAGGGAAAACTGATCCGGTATGGTTTGATGACCGGCAATGGCCCAGTATCCCACCACCCGGTCCTTATCCCCAATGGGGCTGTCTCCGGAGTTACGGTACAGAATGGGAGTCATGGACATTTGCTCTGCCTTTTCTGACATATAGAGAAGGGTCATTACCGAACTCCATCCACAACAGGGTGTGGCCAGGTTCTTAACAGGTTCCCTGCTGTTCTTTCCCAGGATGTTGTAAAAATGCTTTGGATCATTCTGCAGGACAGCATCTCCAGTGGATTTATCGATCCTGACTGCTTCACTGTATTCGGGATAGTGGGAGAAATCTGAACTGATCACAAACAGGTTATCGCTTGTGAAGTAGGGCATCAGGGCAGCTGCCAGTTCTCTGGATGTGGCCACCGAGGATGAACCGATCACGATGGGAACAATGGGGGGGATGTGATCAAAATGGTACTGGATCAGGGGGATCTGTACCTCGATGCTGTGTTCCCGGTCGTGGGCCTTTGGATTATAACTGATGATGTTATTATTTGCGATAAGTTCGCAGGCAATCTGCCGGTTTACAGGCACCTCACCCAGTGGTGTCAGGTAATTCCCGATGGAATAAACCGAAGCTCCCTCAAAATACTCCCTGTGTGAAGAGGCAATGATAAAAATGTTCTTGTATACCGCATCTTTGGGTATGCTTTTGAAACCCGAAGCTGCAACCAGCCCGGAGTAGCCGTAACCTGCATGGGGAACGATCAGGCAGCGGACTTTCCCTTCCAGCACTTTGGGGATGGCAGTGGAAAAAAGCTGGTTGAGCTGCGATTCCAGTGATTGTTTGCTTGCATTGTAGAAAGTACCTGCAAAGACTGGCTGGCGGTTTACAGGGGCAGAAGTTTCCTGTGCATGCAGACTGCTCTGCAGGAATGTGGCGGCAAGGAGACCAAATAGCAGATGAATGTGATAATGTGATTTCATGATGGTTGGTCCGGATTAAAGTTACCCATATTTGAAGAAATCCCTGTATTCCCGGTAAAATTCCTCAAGCCGCATCATATTCTCAACCATGAATTTGTGCGCATCCGCCCATGTATCCCGGTTGTATATATCCACACCCTCCAATTGTACATAGATTCTGCTCACTGACTTCCCATTTTCACGGATGTATTCAAGCTCCCAGATCATGGGACCCTTCATCACTCCCTCCAGGATCTTTTTTACCGACTCCAGCTTTTCGAATAATTCCAAACGTTTGTCCATGTTTTTGGTTTCCAGGTCAATGCCTACCTGGGCTACCTTTCTGTCCACATGAAACCGGAGGTTCAGGGCTTTTACACCCGTGTCAGCGAGGATCCAGTTCCCCGGCAGCTTTTTCCGCAAACGCCGACCCGAGGAGAAGGTTTTGAACCGGTCCCAGAACTCCTGTCTCAATGCTTTGGCCTCTTCTTTACTGAACATGGTTATCTCAAAATTAAACTATTAAATCATATCTTCAACCCTGTTATGAACCACGATTATGATTACATTGTAATAGGGTCCGGATTCGGGGGATCTGTTTCCGCCCTGCGATTGTCTGAAAAAGGTTACCGGATTCTGGTGATCGAAAAGGGGAAAAGGTGGAAGCCCGAAGATTTCCCCAGGACAAACTGGAACCTTAGAAAATGGCTCTGGCTTCCCCTTTTCCGTTTCCATGGGTTCTTCAAAATGACTTTCATGCGTCATGTGGGTATTCTCAGCGGTGTGGGGGTAGGTGGAGGTTCCCTGGTCTATGCAAATACCCTGCCCCGCCCGGAGCAGGCCTTTTTCATATCAGGCAGCTGGGCCGGTCTGGCCGACTGGGAAGCTGAACTTGAACCTCATTACCAGGAAGCTGAACGGATGCTCGGTGCCACGCAGAACCCGGAATTGTCCGAAGCTGACCTGGCCCTGAAGGAGGTGGCATCCCTGTACAAACAATCGGACCGTTTTGAACCCACCAGGGTGGCCGTATTCTTCGGGGAGCCTGAGAAAGAAGTGGAAGACCCGTATTTTGACGGAATTGGACCGGTGCGCTCAGGGTGCAACCATTGCGGGGCTTGCATGACCGGCTGCAGGCACAATGCCAAGAATACACTGGATAAGAATTACCTCTACCTGGCCGAACAGCTGGGTGCAGAAGTGATGGACGGCACAAAGGTGATTCGCATCGAACCTGAAGGAAGCCACTACGGGGAACAAGGCTACAGGATCGTGGTACGCAACTCTTTGAAATTCATGAAAAGAAAACGCTCCATAACCTCTCAGGGCCTGATCCTTTCGGGAGGAGCCCTGGGTACGGTCCGCCTGCTGCTGAATATGAAAAGGAAGCATCTGAAGGAACTCAGCGGACTACTGGGGGACCAGATCCGGACCAACAATGAGAGCCTGGTGCTTGTACACTCCAGGCAAAAGGAGAAGGATTTCTCGAGAGGAGTAGCCATTGGTTCCATCTTTCCACCTGATCAGGACACCCACCTGGAAGCAGTCAGGTACGGCAGCGGATCGGGATTCTGGAAGATGATGGCGGTTCCCCTGACCCATGGCAAAAGTGTGGTGGGCCGGATTTTTAAACTGGCATGGAGGCTCATCAGCAGGCCTGCCTCATGGTTGCGTATCTATGTGAGCCGAAACTTTGCTGAAGATTCCATGATCCTTTTGTTTATGCAGCACCTGGACAGCACCCTCAGGTTCAAAAGAGGCCTGGTGAATCTGCGTTCCACCATTTCACAGGGGAAACAACCCTCTGCCTTTATGCCCCTGGCCAGGGAACTTGCCGAAGCCACCTCCCGGGTGATCGATGGAACACCTTTTGTAATGGCCACCGAAGCACTCACCGGTACACCCATAACCGCTCATATCCTGGGAGGATGTGTCATAGGGAAGGATATAAAAACAGGCGTGATCAACAAAGACCATAAAGTCTTCGGCTACAGCAATATGTATGTGTGTGATGGCAGCGCCATATCGGCCAATCCGGGCGTAAATCCGGCACTGACCATCACGGCAATGACCGAAAGGGCCATGGCAGGAATTCCGGAAAAGAAATAGTTTTGTATATTGCTGTAACATAGATTAAATGATTCGTATATGAGTGAACGCAAGCATCAGGCATGGAATTTTTGGTCAGCTTTCTTCTTTTTCGCTATGGTACTCCTGGTGGGATACCTGTTTAAAAAGAAGGGTATTGTTATTGAAGATATAACACTCAAAGAGGCCATTGTCATTGTTTTGGCTTCATACCGGATGACCAGGATTATTGTATTTGAGAAGATATTCAAGTATCTCAGGGATGTGGTCAAGCGGAGGGATAAGCTCTATATCATTGGTACTGTTAGCAACATCATTACCTGTCCCTGGTGTGCAGGGGTGTGGGTCACGCTGATTATCGTGGTATTCTATTACCTTGTACCCTACGGGACCCTGCTGATCTATGTGTTGGCTCTGGCAGGAGTTGCATCCATTGTCATTCTCTATTCTAACATGTTACAGATGAGGGCTGACAGAAAGCAGAGAATCCACGAGAGGAACAAGAGTGTGGGCGAAAACTTCCACTAAAGGAAGAACAGGGCCACACCTCCCACAGAGACAAGGGCGCCGATGATTTCCAGGGCCTTGATCTTCTCCTTTTTCATTAAAATGGCCGGTGGAATGATCATGACCGGTGTAAGGGCCATCAGGGTGGCTGCAATTCCCGTATCGGTATGCTGAACCGCAAGCAGAGAGAAACTTACGCCCAGGAACGGCCCTGTAAATGAACCAATGGTCATGAATTTCATGGCCCTCAGATCTTTCAGGGCCCCAAACAGGTGTTTCCATCTTTTGAACAGGGTGATAACAATGGAAAATCCCACCACACCGGCGATAATCCTGATCTGGGTGGCTGAAAAGGCATCCATGTCCTGCATCCCCTTCTTGCTGAGCACCAGTCCGGCTGCCTGACCTACAGCCCCGCCAAGCGCCAGGATGCAGCCAAGAACAAGCGGCCCCATTTTCAGCGTTTTGCCGAAGGCTCCCTTCCGGATATCTATCTTGGTGGCCATGACCAGGACAATACCCAGGAGCGTGATTCCCATGCCCAGGAATTCCATGCCGGAAAGCACCTCTCCCAACGTAATCCAGCCGATCAGCGCGGTGACGGGAGGGACCATGGCCATGATCAGCATGGAGATACGGGCACCGATCATGATGAAGGCCCGGAACAGGAACAGGTCGCCCAGTACAAATCCCATCAATCCTGACATAACCAGCCAGAACCACTGGTAATGGGTAGCGGTGGGGATAAAACCGTCGTTAATAATGGCATTGTAGATGGAGAGGAAAACCAGCCCGATAACCAGCCGGATCAGGTTCAGGGAGAGGGCTCCAACCCGCTTCCCGGCCGATTCAAATGCCATGGCCGTAATTGTCCAGCATACAGCCGTCAATAAAGCTGCTATTTCACCCAGGTATTGTTGCACTGGATCCGGATTTACTTAAGAGGCCAAAGATAGTTATTCATACCTTAAGGCCTCCACCGGATTCCTGCGGGCTGTTTTCCAGGTCTGCCCCAGGGTAATCAGGGACTGGAATACTATCACCACCAGGATGGGGCCGATAAAAATCCACCAGTGGAGCGGGATGCGGATGACATAATCATTCAGCCAGTTGTTCAGGTAGAGCCAGCTCAGGGGCACAGCGATTACAGACGCAATGGCCGTCCATTTCAGTGTGGAGGTATAAATCAAAGTGATCATACCGGAAGTTGAACCGCCCATGACTTTTCGGATACCGATCTCCTTGGTCCGGCTGATGATGTTGTGGGAGACCAGTGCATAGATTCCCAGCAGTACAATGATCACCGACAAGAGCGATCCGGCACCCATGATGGTCTGAAGCCGTTCTTCCCCCCGGTAGTATGCCAGATAAACATCAGTGGCATAGCGGTGAAGCATCACATACGCCGGATCGAAAGCTTGTATGGTTTCATGGATTCTGTCAAGAATGACCTGCGGGTCTGATCCTGGCCGGACCTTCACTGCAATGTTCCTGATCCTATCCGAATATGCAGTAATGACCATGGGATCAACTTCCCTGGCAGCGGACTGGTAGAGAAAGTCTTCCACAACGCCTATGACCAGCAGTGGGTCTGAGAACATGACCAATGACTCCCCCAAAATGGCTTGGGGTGTGCTCCCCAGCATTTGAACCGCTGATTCATTAAGGATCACACAGTTTCTGTCGGCAATCCTTTCCGGATTAAAAAATCTTCCCTGTACCAGGTTGAACTGGTAGAGGCTGCATATACCGGGCTGAATTCGGTACTCAAAAATGGTCTTGCTCTGATCCGGCGGATCCCCATACCACCTGATACCCTGACCGCTAAATCCTGATCCAATGGTGTGTTCCGATGCTGCAACCATCTCAATATCCGGGAATTCCAACAGTTTATCGTGTAAGGATGCATAGTTTTCGATAAGCTGTTCATTCAGGTTGTAGATGAGTACGATTCCCTCCGGGTTGTAACCCGGGGAGAGGTTCTTCATATAGCGTGTCTGGGTAATGATCCCAACCAGTGTTGAGAGCAGGAAAATAGTGATGGAGATCTGGAAAATACTGGCAATCCTAAGTAGCATTTTTTTATCTCCTGCCGGGTTGACTGTTCCCCGGATGAGCGGAACCGGGGACGATTTGCTCAGCAACAGAGCAGGGTAGAAGCCGGAAAGGACAATGGTAACCACGTATACTGCCAGTATGATGAGGTAAAGCATTGGTGAGGAGGTGATTTCTCCGAATGATTCCCGCTGCATGAACCTTCCGAATTCAGGAATCAGAACCACCGAAAGCACAGCACCCAAAAGAAAGGCAATGGTGACAACCACTGTTGTTTCTATGTAAAACTGGGAAATCAGGATATGGCGCCTGGCACCGTTCACCTTCCTTATCCCGATCTCTTTGGAACGTTTGGCGCCATTGAGAATATAGAGGTTAATGAAATTTGTAAGTGCCAGGATCATGACAGTCACAGCGATGATGATCATGATAATGAGACTTTTCATGCTTCCAGGAGGCACAAGCCCCCTTTGCACGGAGCCGTGCAGGTGCAGATCTTTCAGAGCGTCTGTGTTTGAATCAAAGGTGGAGCCTTTATAATTAGAAAACCGTTCTGTCAATAAGCGGGTGTTTTCATTACAGATTGTCTTCAACACAGTCTCCTGGTCAGCCTCCTCCTTCAGAAGGTAATAGGTGAAAAACTCCAGTCCCCCCAGTCCCTGCAGGTTTTCCACTGACTCCATGGGCATCAGCATGTCGAAATCAAAGCTGGTATTGGGTGGGATATTCTCAATGACAGCAGACACCGTGTAGGTCTCCTTGTCTATTTCAAAGCTCTTTCCTGTGGCCTGAACGGTTCCGAATATCCTGGTGGCGTTCTCCCTGGTCAGGACCACTGACCCGGGATCTGCTAGCGCATCCTGTATACTTCCTTCAAGCGGTTTCAGGTCAAACAGTTGAAAGAAACCAGGATCAGCATACAACAACTGGAGGTCCTTGTATCTGTCCTCCCCGCGGATCACTTCATGATTAAATCCCCTGTAAATCTGCACGGCTGTTTCAATACCGGCCACCCGGTCAGGAATTTCTGTATATGCCTTCCTGAGGTTGATGGGCATGATCCCTTTTTCCCCCTCGGTGGTCCAAATGGAATTCAACCTGAAAATCCTGTCAATTTTGGAAAAATGCTTATCGAAGCTGAATTCGAATTGAATAAATACGGTGAGCAGGATGGAGGCGGCCAGAGCGAGGGAAAGGCCTGTCATGTTGGTGACCAGGGTGAGGGAATCGCGCCTGATCATCCGGAATATATTTCTGAGGGTCATTGGGTTAGCTTTTTCGCTTTGACAATCAATTCAGTACCACATTCGGGGCAGGTGTATATCTCACAACCGGTGCATGCAAAGCAGTTGCTGCAGCTGCGGTAGGCCAGGTCTCTTTCCACCGAGGTGCCACAATGACAACAGATTATAAAATGAATTCGTTTATCCAATGGACGAAAGGCAGGTTAAATTGTTGCATGTGAGAAAAACAAAGCTACCGGCTGTTGCTGTATTTGACAATCAGCCTGTCATGCAAGCCGTTATACATGTTGAGCACCTCTTCCATCTTTCCTTTGGAATAGTTGGTCAGGTATTCCAGGGCCTTTTCGGGTTTCTTCCGGTAAAGTTCAAGTGCCTCCCCGTCTACTTCATCCCTTTCCGAAAAGAGCTTCTCCTCGTAGGGGTCACGCACCTCCCATACGTCCTTGATGGCTTCCTGCCATTTCAGGTACAAGAGGTTGTCCACAAAATCAATGGCCCAGCAGGCGGATTGGTTGCTGTAGGTGGTAGGATCAAAATTCTTGTAGCATGAAGCGATTTCCTGTGTACCGGCATAGATGGGCACATAGGGACTTGTATAGGCATTATCCAGGAAAACCCAGTAGATACCGCCGATTGGATCGGGAAGCCATCCCCTGAGCTGGGCGATCATCCCGTAATATCCCTGGGGACGGGCCACATTCCTGCGGTTGTTGATATCCAGCAGTTCCCGCATCTCTTTGCTGGGGAAAGGTGTGGCCAGCGGGCTTTTCTTCATCCCTCCCTGACCATCGGGCACATACCAGTCGTAATCCTCCGTCATGTCATAGATGGTCCCCTGAAAGGTGGATCGCTGGAAGGCCATCACATCGCTAACCGAGATCTTTTTTTCGGGCTTCACCGAGGTGGGGTAGATGGAGAGAGGGTCCACATACTGGATGTACTGGTTGTAACCCATCATATGCCCATCCTCCAGACTCCTTTCGGGCCAATTGGTGTAGGAGGGGGCATAGGTGCTGTAGAACAACCACAGGCGGCTTGTGGCCCACTCGCGGGCCATGGGTGCATATAGTTCCTGCCAGATAAAAGGCATGGATCCGTACGGATCATACCAGCCATGGTCGATGGCCACCTTTTTATAATTGGGTGAGACCATGAAATTTTCACTGTCGTTCTCATCGATTTCCTTGATAATGCTCCAGTTGGCAATGACCAGCGCATGGTCTTCGGGTACCCGCTGTGCTGCCCAGATGGCACCTGGCTCGCCGCTCTCCGGGGTCCAGCCTGCTCCGATGCTGAATACCTCAAAAACCCAGATCTCTTCCGTGTCCCCGATCACCAGGGTCTCCGATTCGCCCACACAGGAGGGGAGAAATCCGTATGTACTCATGAGGTGTCCGATAAAGGCAGTGGCTTCCCTGGCAGAGGTATACCGTTGAAGGGCAAATGCCTGGGCCTGTTCCACGGTCATGATCTGTTTGCATGCCGCCATATCTACTTTGAGCTCCTTGCGCTGACTGGTGGTACTTTCCGCAATGGCAAGCTGGTGTTCATTCATATGCGGATAAGCCGAATGGAAATAGGTGTAGGTCTTTTCCACCTGTGGGATCTGTCCGATCACGTCCCCGAAGTCATCCAGTGTGCGGTTTATATCCTGGATGCCCCAATGAACCGGGGCCATTTCACCTTTTTGAAAGGTCTGCCCATGAACCACCCTGATCCTGTTGTCAGGCCCGCAGTCGGTGTGTGAAACAATCACCGATCCGTCAGCCGAGGCCCCCTTTCCAACGGCAATGATGGTGCATGGATAGATTTCTGCCGTTGCAAATGAAAGGATGGCGATTAACAGAGCCCTTAATAAAGAAACATATTGTTTTATCATGATAATTGGAGATTTTATTTAATTTGGATTTCAATTTAGGAAACATTCCTTAATTACCCACTTACCTGAAGGAGACGGCCGTACTCAAAATGAACTGCCATGATATTGAATTACCTGGTCATTGCCCTGCGCAATGCATGGAGAAACAGAATATACACATTCATTAATTTACTGGGATTGTCCATTGGCATAGCCAGTTCCATGATCATCCTCCTTTTTGTACTTGATGAAGTAAGTTTTGACCGGCACAATGAACATTTCAATGATATCTACAGGATCTGTATCAGGGGCAAGATCCAGGGCAATGAACTGGAAGCCGCCCTTTCCAACGCTCCCATGGGGGCCACGCTTAAAAGTGATTTTCCTGAAGTAGAAGAGTTTACAAGGCTGTTTACCTTCGATGGAGATCCAATCGTGAGGTATAATGACAAGGTATTTATCGAGGAGAACTTCTATTATGCCGATTCCACCTTTTTCAACGTGTTTACTGCCCCGGTGGTTTTTGGGGATCCCGATGGCTTGTTGAACAGACCCAATACCGTGGTGTTAACGGAGGAGACGTCCAGGAAATATTTCGGGAATGAAGACCCGGTTGGAAAAATGCTGTTTGTGGGACAGCGGGAAAGGGAGTTTGAGGTAACCGGAGTTGTGAGGGGATTTCCCGAAAACTCACATTTCCGGTTTAACATGCTGGGATCCATGTCATCCATTTACATTGCCGACAGGACAGAGTGGCTTGGAAACAACAATTATACATACATCAGGCTTCGTGATGGGGTTAAACCGGAAGGTGTTGAAGCAAAGTTTCCGGATCTGGTTGCTGCACACATGGGGCCACAACTGGAGGAGATTCTGGGCCTCACCATGGAGGAGTTTTTTGCCTCGGGGAATACGTATGGTTATTTCCTCCAGCCGCTGGGAAAGATTCACCTGGAATCGGACCTGCAATTTGAAATCAATCCGGGCGGGAGCAAGGCATCGGTCATCATATTCTCGGTGATCGCTGTGTTCCTGATTATCATCGCTTCCATCAATTTCATGAACCTGGCCACTGCCAGTGCGGCCAAAAGGGCTACCGAGGTGGGGATCAGAAAAGCAGCCGGGGCCAATAAGAAACGGCTCATCTGGCAGTTCCTTACCGAATCATTTCTGGTGACATCAATAGCCCTGGTTCTGGCCATTGTGATGGTTGAACTTGCCCTTCCCGGATTCAATGATCTGACAGGAAAAAAGTTGCAGCTTGACGCCATCGGAGGCTGGAAACTGTTGACCGGGATGTTGCTTATGGGGATATTTGTAGGCTTTGTGTCAGGAAGTTATCCTGCTTTTTTCCTCTCTTCATTCAAACCGGCTGTAGTGTTGAAAAGTGGTGCCATGCGCGGGATCAGGGGGAATGGTTTACGAAGGGTCCTGGTAGCTTTTCAATTTGTGGTGACCATTGTTCTGTTTATCTGTACCATGACGGTGAACCGGCAGATGAAATACCTTCAGAGGAAAGACCTTGGATTCAACAAGGAGAACCTGGTGGTCATTGACAGGGTCCATGTGCTGGAGGATCAGCTGGATGCCTTCAGGCAGGAGTTGCTCAGAAATCCATCTGTGCTTCAGGCAACTGCCTCAAGTGCAGTACCTGGAGGGCTGATCGGGGACAATGCCTTTCTGCCCGAGGGAGCCGCCGCTGATGAGACCCATTCCATCAACAACATCTGGGCTGACTGGTATTTCATGGATACCTACCAGCTTGAACTCACTGAAGGCAGGTGGTTCCGGGAGGATAATCCCACTGATTCCATGGCCCTGATCCTGAACCAGGCAGCTGTCAAGGCGCTGGGTTTTGAATATCCTCTGGACAAGCGTTTGTATGCTACATTTGGAGAAGATAACGAGATTCCGCTGCCAGTCATCGGGGTGGTTAAAGATTTTTATTTTCAATCCCTGCACCAGGAGATCCGTCCCCTGATCATCCAGTTTGCAGGAAACAACAGGTACAAACTCTCGGTGCGGATCAGCGGAAACCAGACTGCGGAAACCCTTCATTTCATTGAGAAGACTTGGGATGCATTCATTGAACAGCAGCCCATTCATATGACTTTTCTGGAGGAGGACCTGGCCGTGCTTTATCATAATGATGAAAAGACCGCAACAGTGTTTTCGATTTTCTCCGTGCTGGCCATTTTCATTGCCGCACTGGGCTTGCTTGGACTGGCATCTTTCAGTGCCGCACAGCGTACCAAGGAGGTGGGGATCCGGAAGGCTATGGGAGCCTCTGTCTCCAGTGTTCTGATCACGCTGTCAAAAGAGTTCATCTGGCTGATCGTCATTGCAACACTGGCAGCCTGGCCCATCGGTTATTTCATCATGAAGGACTGGCTGCAGGACTATCCCATTCGGATTGGCCTTGAATCGCAGGTATTTATTATCAGTTCCCTGCTGGCCTTCATCGTTGCCAGTGTCACCGTGCTCGTGAGGGTTTTCCAGGCTGCATCCATGAATCCCGTCATGTCGCTGCGTTATGAATAAAATCCGCTTTTTAAATTAGATCTGGCCCTATGTTCAGAAATTACCTCCTGATTACCTTTCGTAACCTGTACAAAAACAGGATCTTTGCCCTGATCAACATCCTGGGGCTCGGCATTGCTATCTCTGTTTGTATCGTAGCCTACTTCAACCACATGTTCGGATATGATTTTGACCGCTGGCATGAGAATTTTGAGGAGGTGTACCGGGTGAACTGCTATCGCCAGATGCAGGACAGGGAGCAGGAGTACGGGATCGTACCCGCTCCGCTGGGGCTGAACATCGAACAGGACATTCCGGCAGTCACCCGGTCAGCCCGCCTGCTGCGTTCCTATTCCCCGGTAAAGGTGGGAATTGACAATTTCAACAGGCAGGTCTCTTATGTGGATCCTGAATTCCTGGATATATTCACCTTTTACCTGGTGGCAGGGAACAGACAGTCGCTTGACAATACCAACTATGTACTTGTTTCGGAGGAGATGGCCGATGTGTTGTACGGGGATGAGGGTGCTGTTGGAAAACCAATATCGATTTTCAACGATTCCAATGAAGAGTTTATCTACACCATCGGAGGGGTGTTTCAGGACCTGCCACAGAACTCCAGTTTCCGGATCGATATCCTGACCAATATAGAGAATTATCTGACCATGTGGAAGATGGATGATACTCAGTGGGAGCGTTTTGTACGGGCATTGTTTATCCAGGTACCCGACCCGGAGGCAATCCCGCAGATTGCCAATGAATTGAAAAAATACATCCCGGTTCAGAATGAGGCCAATGAGAGCTTTACCATCACTGGTTTTAACATTGTTCCACTGAAAGAGGTGAACAAGAACACCAGGGAGACCTGGAACAGCGGCCTTGTGCCGGGACTGCATCCCGCAGCTGTGCTGGCTCCGCTGATCATGGCTCTGACTATATTGCTGATTGCCTGCTTTAATTTTGCCAATACAGCCATAGCCTCTGCCGGAAAACGGCTTATGGAGATCGGTCTGCGAAAAGTAGTGGGAGGTATGCGCAGGCAGCTTCTTACCCAGTTTCTGATCGAAAATTATATCATCTGTTTCCTGGCACTGATGGTGGGGATTGTGGGGGCCTATTTCCTGGTACCGGCTTACAGCAGCATGTGGGAGTACATGACCATTATCCTGACATTTACCGAGTTCTGGGGATTCTGGGTATTCCTGGTCCTGCTCTTGCTCCTGGCCGGTTTCATAGCGGGGGCCTATCCGGCCTTTTACATCAGTTCATTCAAACCGCTGAGCATCCTGCAGTCCAGGACCCGTCTGGGTACGGGGGGGCCCATGGCCAGGGTGTTCCTGGGATTTCAGTTTATGATCTCGGTTCTGTCCATCGTTTCCGGGATTATCTTCTCCATGAATGCCGTTTACCAGGATACGGTGGACCTGGGGTATAAGCGGGATGAGCTCATTGTGGTTCCCATGAACAGTCCAAGGGATTTCACTTCCTACTATGAAACAATCACAGAGAATCCGAAGATCCTTGAAGCTGCGGGGACCCAGGAGCATATCGGTTTTGGCTATTACAGAAGATCCATCGAAGATGAGCAAACGGAGATGGAGGTCAGTGTGATGGATGTGGGGCCCAGATACCTGCAGACCATGGGTTTAACAGTGCTGGACGGACGGGTATTTGAGTGGGACAGGGCTGATGCAGACCGGAATGTCTCCATCGTGGTGAACCAGATGCTGGTGGATGTATTCGGTTGGGAGAATCCCGTGGGGAAACAGGTGCATATGAATGATACGATCGTGTATGAAGTGATTGGTGTTGTAAAAGACTTTTTTATCAATGGCATGTGGTCAAAAATAGAGCCCACCATCCTTAAGCTCCCGCAAGCGGACGAATATTATTCCATGGCTGTCAGGGCCGATAGTGAAGATTTGCCCGAAATTCTGGACTCCCTTCGCGAAACATGGGTCAAAATGTTCCCGAACTATCCATTTCGGGGGATGTACCAGGAAGATACCCTGGAGGAAGAGAAAAGTATCAACCGGAGCATCAAACAGTTGTACATATTCCTGGCCATTGTGGCCACATTGCTGTCCATGACCGGTCTCTATACCCTTGTATCGCTCAGCATCCTGAACCGCACCAAGGAGATTGGAATTCGAAAGGTAATGGGCGCACCCATTCCAAATATATTCCTGATTCTCAGCAAAGGTTTTCTGATCAACCTGGCCATTTCAAGCGTGCTGGGATGTGTTGGAGGTTATTTCCTGTCAGACATATTGATGGGCAGCATCTGGGAACAATACATGGATTTCACGCCGGTGGTATATATCTACTCCGTGTTGATTATATTAGCAGCCACAGCGCTGACCATTGCCGGAAAGATCTATCAGGCGGCAAACATGAATCCGGTGGAATGCATCAGGTATGAATAAGGGAAAAGGGAAAAGGGTAGTAGATAGAAGATATTGGGTTATTGTGTTAGTGGAGAATGGAGATTTCTGTAATTCTGGCATATTATAACAACCTGGGGAACCTTGAGCTGATGCTTGAAGCGTTTAAGAAACAGACATTCAGGGACTTTGAAATTATTGTGGCCGAAGATGACCACAACCCGGAAACGGAAGCATTTATAAACAAAAGCAGGTCTCTGTACCATTTTCCGATCGTTCATGTGAACCAGGATGAGAAAAAGGGCTTTCGCAAGACCACCATGCTGAACAAGGCAATCCGCGAATCCAGGGGAAGGACACTGGTTTTTATTGATGGGGACTGCATTCCGCATAAAAACTACCTGAAGCAGCATCAGAAGCATTCAAAGCGTGGTATTTACAATTATGGCAGAAGGGTATTGCTGGGTGAAAAGTTTACAGTTCATATGAGGAGGAAAAAGTCATTTTCATCGCTGCACTTTTTCTCCCTGCTTTTTTCTGATTCCTCCTTGATCAAGGAGGGCATCTACTGGCCTTATTTTGGGTTGCACGCAAAGAACCGGAAACTGTCCGGTTGCAACTGGGGAATCCAGCGGGAGGATATTTTAAGCGTAAATGGTTTCGATGAAGACTATGTGAGGCCCGGAGTAGGAGAGGACTTCGATGTGGAATGGAGGTTGAAATCTGCCGGATTCAGGAAGAGGTCCATCAGAAACAAAGCGAATGTATATCACCTGTATCATCCGAAGAACTCCACCAGTGAGGATGGAAAGTATAATGAAGCCCTCATGAAAAAAAAGATGGAGGCCAACCATGTCAGGTGCCTGAACGGATTGATGCCCTTGAATGAATAAAATAGCCGTTCTTTAGTGATACCTAAGTTTGGATTTTAGCACAGTTCTTTGTACTACATTCCCTGGCGGTTTAGGTATTTCAAATGGTCCGGTGCTTCTTCAGAAGAGAGTTTTCCATCCATGGCCCTTTGTCTGAATTCCCTGCTGGCATCATAATAGGATTGAGAGAGGTCTACTTCAGAAAGCAGGATGCCAGGCTCATCCCGATCAAGTTTACTTTCAATCATACCATCCGGTGTTATGAAATGGCATGGCCAACTGCTGGGCGCTGAAGAGTTGGTAAGCGACATGTAAAAATGGTTGGTTGCAGCCCGGGTCTGTGCAGTCACAGGCATGATCAATGGATGGATGCCACCGGGTTTCTGGCGGGCATTGTAAAAGGACTGGAAGATCACATCCACATTCAACTTCCGGTATTCTCTGTATAATTCGGGGAATCTCACATCAAAGCAGATAAGCAGTCCGCACCTTACTCCGTTGATCTCAAAAACCACATCATGTGCCCCTGCTGAAAAAAAGTCCAGATCACCGGTTGTGCAGAAACGTTTGTCATAACGATCAACGATTTTGCCGGTGGTGTCGATCAGGTAAAGACAATTCATGGGTTTGTATCCTTCACCCAGCCAGTGCATGGATCCAAGCAGGACCCGGATTTTCAGTTCTGCCGCAAGATCCATGATGGATTCAGTATAATGACGGAGATTGTCCCAGTCAAATCCCTCCAGAGAGGTGAGATCCACCCCGGGATAACCTGATAATGCGCATT
The DNA here is from genome assembly GCA_964453785.1 of uncultured Bacteroides sp. Taxonomy (GTDB): domain Bacteria; phylum Bacteroidota; class Bacteroidia; order Bacteroidales. Next base: position 63,164 of record CAYVRK010000001.1, on the reverse strand, counting down.
CGGGGAAATGGACAATCTCGGCTCCCGAATCTGCAGCAGCTTTCATTTGTTGCATGATCCAGGCTGCATTTTGTCCCACGTTGGCAGATATAGGGAACTGGCAGGAGGCCACACTGATTTTACCATTGACCCCTGCATTCTGACTGGGAAAGGCTTGAACGGGGCTGGGGGGGACAAGGAGCAGTATAATGCCAATGGGTATGACAAGAAATTTCATGGTTTAGAATTTAACAGCGGTATGGAAATGTACGAAAATATTATAGACAGAATCTTACATTAGACTAACTTCGCCGGAAGAGAATAATTCTTCATTCATGAAGTTGCGGAAACTGAGACGTTTTTTAGTGATTTGTATTATCTCGGTTACGGGGATTTTTGCTTTGCTTTTTAGTTTTTTGAACCTGCCTTTTTCTCAACGATTTGCCACCCGGCAGGTAAACCAGGTCCTCGCCGGCGCTCATGTACCTGTTCACATCGATGCCATCAGGCGAATCCTGCCGAATTCGTTGGTTATACGCGGAATTCTGATTACCGATTTTCAAGGAGATACAATTATTTATGCTGGTGAGCTCCGAACAGATTGTCGCCTTCCTGCATTGATGCGACAAAAAGTAATTCTCCGGGATCTGGAGCTGACGCATTTATGCGTCAACATAATCATGAATGATTCGACCCGCAATTACAATATTGCCGAGGCATTTCAGTCAGGCGGGAAAACCGAAGCCTCCAAACCTGACAGTGGAAAGGATTCCTGGTTGATTTCTATTAAAAAGGGAGCCCTCTCTTTTATTAAATTCCTGATGACCGACTCCATTGGCGGGATCCATATACAACAGGATGTTGACGAATTGGGGCTGAGAAACTTTACACTTGATCTGGCAGATAAGGAGATAAGGGCCAAAACCCTTGAGCTTGATAAAGCCTGTGGAAAAATCGTACTTGCACCCCAGGATTCAAATCAAATAGATAATGGCCAATCGCCCTGGAACTTTGGTCTGACGAATCTGTCCCTGAATAACATTGATTTTACCTATCATCAAGTCAGCGAACGTTTGATCATGCATCTGATTCTGGGTGAGGGAAAGATCAGGGCCAATGAAATGGATTTCGTGAACAGGGTGGTTGACTTGAAGAAAATCTCCATTTCTAAGGGCTCCGCCTCCATACAATCATCCAAACCATCGCCCGATCCAGATGCATTCACCCATCCGGTTCATGAAAAATCCCTCTGGTATTTTAAGGGAAAAGAAATTGATATTGAAGATGTTGGGTTAAAATTTGGAAGCTATAATGGTTCCGGGACTGATTCGTCTGAAACGGGACTCAATGTAACAGACCTTGAGATGAAGCTCAGTGGTTTTATTCTGGATGAACGTCATACAGGCGTAAAGGTCAACCGCTTGAGTTTTGATCTTGGAAATGGCTTTTCCATGAAGAAGATGAAGGGTGAACTGGATTCTGATACCGGTAGGACAAAGTTGGATCTGGAATTTGAAACCGGGAATAGCCAGGTTAACCTTAAAGGACTTGCCACTCAAAGTGTATTGGATATCATTTCAAAACATGGAGAGGTGAAGAAGGCAAATGTTGCCATCCGTAATACCCGTTTATCGCTGAAAGATTTTGATCCCTTTTTCGTTGAACTGAAAGATAATCCACATTTCATGGCCATGGCCGATACACCCTGTTCCATTGCGGGTGACCTTGAAGTGGTTCATTCACTCATCAGCCTGTCAGGATTTTTTCTCTCTCAAGACCGGAATTTTTTAATTGCACTGGATGGAAAAGTAGAAAATCCGTTTTCAATCGCTGAAGGGCAAGGCAACCTGAATATTGGTATTTCTAATATTGACACGACCTGGTTGAAAGAGATCCTGGCCGGATTTGGAGTGGAAAATGATATACCTGATGCAAGCGGGCTTGCAGTGGAATGCAAGGTTTCCAATACTTTTAGATCGCCTGATTTTGACATGTATATCAGGAGCAATTCTGGGCCTGTGAATGTTTCCGGGTCCCTGGATTTCAGCACCGGCAGTTTTTCTGCCCAATCCTCATTTGAAGGAATAAACCTTGGGGAAGTTCTGAAAATAGCGAAGTTGGGGTCATTTTACGGATCCGGGAAAATATCAGGGGCTGGATTTTCCCCCGAAAAACTACAGGCAGACTTTTCTTTTATGGTTGATTCATTGGGATTCAATGGATACACTTATACCCATACATCCATCGACGGTAAGCTCGGGCATGAAGAATATAGCTTTCAGGTGTTGGCCAATGATCCATTTTTTAAAGGGGATTTGAATGCCTTCCTCATCCCATCCGATTCAGTAATGAAGGTGCAGGTTCAGGGATGGCTGTTTGCCCAAATGAACGAACTCCACCTTGATCAAGATACCCTGGCATTTAAAACCGGACTTGAAGCAAATTTGATGAAAAAGAGAAGTTCATTTGAAGCTGAGATAAATGCTTCGGAACTTGTAATCATTACACCCAATGACAGCGCTGAAATTCAGCATTTGATTGCATTTTTCAAAACGGACTCGACAAATTCCATCCTTCGGGCAAGTTCTGATTTTTTCAATATGGATGTGCAGGTGGCCAGTACTTTCAATGGGATGGAACCAGTGGAGAAGGGTTTAAGGGAATATTTGGCAACATTTACAGATCCGAAACATCTGCATTCGTCAACCAGGGTGATGGAAATTCCTGAATTCAATGCGAAAGGCAACTTGATTTTCCATCCTGCCCTGAGATTATTCATTCAGGATACAAGCCTGTGTTTTAAAAATATTGATTTTTCAATTGTCAATAAGACTGCTGACCGCAAAATCAAGGTTGGCATCATGGGATCCGGGTTGGAATATAAGGTTGTGAAAATCGGAAATCTGATGACCAACATTACGGACTCAGCCGGTATTATTGATGTAAATCTTGTTGCCGATTCCAGTACCGTACATTCAAGTCCTGCAAACAGGGTCCTGTTAACCAGTCATTACTCTGATTGGAATGGTTTGACCGGTCTTACTGTTCTGGACAGGCAGGATGATATTCTATATGGTCTTGAAATCGCTTCTCTGGCTGACAGCAGCCAAATGGCTTTCTATATTCCTTCGGGCCAGTTGATCCTGAATCATCATTTATGGCAAACCGATACAAGCAAGCTGTTAACCGTTCAATTGAGTGACAGAATATTTTTACCGGCACTGAATATGCATACAGAGGGTTCTTCCATTCAAATTTCCACAGATCAGAAGGATGGAATATATAACTACAGGGCTGCCTTGGGCAATGTGGCTTTGAAGTTGCTCATTCAGGAAGGCCTGATACCGGGCAAGCCAGCGGGTTCCATTTCCGGTTCACTCGATTATCGTGTCATTGGAACTACAGAAAAAATAGTGCATAGTGATCTGACATTCCGGGATGCCAGTTGGTCAGGTTTGAATTTCGACACTGTCGGGGTGAAGGGCTCCTTTCAAATTGACAGTTCCGGGGCATACGGCATTGATATGTCTGTTGGACTGGATTCCTCAGAAATTGTTGTTCAAGGAGACAATATATTCGGTGAAAAGGGAACCGTTACCGCCGGGATTCATTCCATCCCGATCCATATTGTCCAGCCTTTTGTAAAGAAGCATCTTTCAGAATTGTCCGGACATATTTCGGGTGAACTCAAGGTGTCATCCATAGCGGATGATTTAGACTTCATCGGTCATCTGGAATTCGTTGATGCCAAAGTGAGAATTAACACCCTGAATACGATATTTAAAATACCAAAAGATGACGTCCGGTTTACCGGACGGAAGGTGATATTCGACAAGTTCACCGTATTGGATTCACTTGATAATAAGTTGCTTATAGATGGATTTGTGGACTTCAATCAAGATTGGCTGGCCAACCTTGACCTGGAAATATCTTCCTCCAAGCTTCAGGTGATGAACAGGAGCGAAAAAGAGGATATTCCTTTGTATGGTCATATTTTTGTTGATTCACGCTTAACCTTCAAAGGGCCACTTTCAAATCCCGATGTTGAAGGCCAAATCCTCCTCACCAATGGAACAGAGGTGTTCTACCGGCAAATGGAGGATCTCTCGCTTTCGGAGACTGAGCGAATTGTAAGTTTCGTGAACCATTCTTCACAGGTGACCCCATCCATCGAGCATCCTTTAACTTCATCGGGAATGGCCATCAATTCTTCCATTGAAACCATCGTAAACATAGATCCTGCCACAAAGATTAATTTCAATCTGGACAAATGGGCCTACAATATTGATGTTATGATTGAAGGGGGTGGAAGATTGAACTATCAGATGCTCAACAACAATCAGGTTGCATTATCCGGAAGATATGAAATCAGCAAGGGAAATGCAGACGTAAGACTGATAGGCTGGCCCAATAAGTCGTTTCGGATCTCAGAAGGTGGTTTTATCAGGTGGGAGGGCCGGGTTGAAAATCCCGAGCTTAGTTTTGAAGCGGTGAACCGGGTGAGAAGTTCATACACAAATCCGGTGGATGGAAAACAGCGGGACGTTGATTTTGACGTTGTCCTGAAACTCTCCCAGCAACTTTCGGATCTGGATGTTTCATTTTTTATCAATACAAGCGATAAGTATTTAATGAGTATTATCAACACCCTGAGTCCTGAGGAGGTGATGAAGCAGGCCATCACCATCCTGCTGTTTGAAATCATTGATTTGCCCGGGATATCAACAACAAGCAACTATATGTCTCAGCAGGTAAACCAGTTGCTGGCGACTCAGCTTAATCAGCTTGCCAAAACAACCATCCAGGGAGTTGATATCTCTTTTGGAATTGATTCCTATGTGGCAGCAACCCAGTCGGGCGGGGAAGAGACCAAAACCAGCCTCTCATATGAAGTTCGAAAGAGTTTTCTCAATAACAGGGCCCAGATTGAATTTTCAGGGCGCATGAATGATCTGACTCAGCAGCAGGGGGCTGCCGACTTTTCCCTGAATAATCTATCATTTGAATACAGGCTTGATTCGGCTGCCTCTAAATACATTAAAGTATACAACGAGCACTCTTACGAGGATGTATTTACAGGCGAAATAGCAAAAACGGGTGTGGGGTTCACCTACAGAAAGAGGTACAGATCTGTTGGAGATATCTGGCGCCGTAAAAAGAAAAACAAGGAAAAAAAGAACCTGAGTCCATGATGATCAGAACCTCCCTATTATTGCTGATTCTTTTTCTGGTGGGAGCGGGCTGTTCAAACACCCGCTTTCTGACGGAAGACCAGGTTCTGTATACAGGTCGGGAAAAGGTTGATATTATTTATGATCAGCACAAATCAAGAAGCGCTGAAGTTAAAAACTACGTTCAATCTGTGACCTTCCATAAGGTGAATAATGGATTGTTTGGGCACAGGATGCTTCCTCCTGTCGGATTGTGGGTACAAAATTACTGGAAGGTAAACGAAAAAAAGAAATTTGGAAGCTGGGTATATAAAACCCTATCATCCAAACCCATACTTGTAACCGATGTCAATCCGGACCTAAGGGCAAAAAACATCGAGAGTAAGCTTTTTGATCAGGGATATTTTCATTCAAGGGCCTGGTCTGTTGTGGATACCAGTTCCAGGAATCCTAATAAGGCAGGGGTGAAATATTTTGTGGAGCTTGCCTCACCTTTTCATTACAATAAGATCACATTTGATACGCTCCATGAAGCCATTGACACGCTGATCAGCCAGAATGATTACTCGAATTATATAAAACCAGGAGACCAGTTCAACCTTGATCATCTGGTATCTGTCAGAAATGAACTTTCCAGGAGTGTTCAGAACAAAGGATATTTTTATTTTATACCTGAATATATTGACCTTCGTGCTGATACTACGCATGAAGCGAATATTATAGATCTGGTTATAGGCAGAAAAAAAGAGCTTCCTGAAACCGTATTATCCTCCTATGGCATCCAAGATATTTTCATTCATATTTCACGGTCATCAGATACTGTTTCCAATCAACCCGATACCATCAGATATGGTGATATGACCATTATATCAAAAGGCGATTTCTTGAAACCGGATCTCATCAAGCGATCTGTATTATTCACCAAAGGCGAGACTTATACCTATGATGCTTATCAAAAAACAATTTCCCGTCTGAACAATCTTGGCGTTTTCAGTTATGCCAGGATCTCTTATGAGCAATCGGGAACCGATAGCCTGCTTCATGTCCTGGATGTAAGGATCGATTTAATATTATCAGACAACATCAGTCTTGATTTTGAGGCTGACATGGTCACGAAATCCTCTGGATATGTGGGTCCTCAGGTTTCAGCCGGGATAACAAACAGCAATACTTTTAAAGGAGCGGAGAGGTTGCGTGTTGCAATCAATGGAGGATTCGAATGGCAATGGGGGAAAAAATCCGGATCGGAGTTGGGAACACTTTCCTATGATTTTGGAATTGGCTCCGGATTGGCATTCCCGAAAATTATCCTCCCCGGTAAGCTGGAGAGAAGCAGACAATTAATGATTCAGGAAACTTCAGTGAATCTGGATCTTGACTTCCTGAACCGGACAGCATATTACAGAATGTATTCCATTAAGGCAGAGATGAATTATAAGTGGGGAAAATCACGGACGATTCAGCACTCTTATTCTCCTCTATATATCAACTCGGTAAACATGCTTCAAACAACGCCGGCATTTGATTCAGTGGTTGATCATAATATATATATCCGAAAAAGCTTTGAAGAACAGTTCATTATCGGGATGAAGTATCTGTTTAATTTTGACAATACCTTAAGGATTAAACCCCACAATTTCTTTTACCAGGCGGGCATATCCACATCGGGTAATTTACTGGATGTATTTGCCGGGATCGGAAAAGAGGGTACCAACAGGCCCTATTATTTTCTGGGCAATATCTATTCACAGCACCTGAAGCTTACTTCTGATTTCAGGTATTACCTGCACGGAGTCAACAAGACTTTTGTTTTAAGGTTCTATGCAGGTCTCGGGATACCCTATGGTAATTCTGAGGTACTTCCTTATGTGGAGCAATTCTTCAGCGGTGGTGCCTACAGTATCAGGGGTTTCACTGCCCGGCATCTTGGCCCGGGATCCTATAACGAGGGGAATGTTGGGTACATTGACCAGTCGGGCGACATCAAACTGGAGGGCAATATGGAGTACCGCTTTGGGATCACCGGGATCATCAAAGGGGCACTGTTCCTGGAAACTGGAAACATCTGGCTGGCCAATGAGGATGAGAACAGACCCGGTGCAAAATTCAATTTCAATACATTTTATAATCAACTGGCCGTTGGCGGCGGTTTCGGACTCAGGTTTGATTTCACCTTTTTTGTGCTGAGGACAGATTTTGGGCTTCCCATCAGGACTCCATATGTAGTTGATGACAGAAACTGGCTGTTCGGAACCGGAAATATCTTTTCCGGGGCATTGTTTTACCTGGCCATTGGGTATCCTTTCTAAGATTGCTCACTCATCCTGGCCATGGCGTAGTAAACAAAGGTCCAATGATGATTAAGGAGCTGATCGATGAAAGCAGGATGACTGCAATAAAGAGGGAGAAGAACTGATCCATGGTCCGGTTGAACAGTTTGTTGGCAGCTATACCTCCGATGGAGATCACATTCTTCATTTCAGCCACAGGGACAGCATAAACATATAAAACATTCAGCAAAAGGTAGATGAGGGTAACAAGCATTGTTCCGGTAATCAGTGAACGGGAAATGTTTCTTACAGGATTCAAAACCTCTGACTCCAAATGCGAACCCGGCAATCACCAGCCCAAAGATCATGGCAATTTTGAGCATGGTAAGCATGTTCTGTACTTTCGATCCCGATTTCATCCCGAAATAGTGGATGAGTGTAAACACAAGGATGACACCTGTGGCTGTTGCCTTTTTAAAAAGGATCAAATGATCCAGGCTCTCTCCTTCAGGTATCGTCCGGAGCAGATACTCACTGAAGGCCAGTGATGAGGCAGCTATGGGGGCTGAAAATCCTACGATAAATGAGACCCAGCCACTTAAAAATCCTGCCACGGGAGAAAAGAGCTCCGAAAGAAACACATACTCACCTCCGGCCCTGGGAAATTTAACCCCCAATTCGCTGTAACTCAATGTGCCGCAAAGGGCGATTCCCCCGCCAACTACCCATAGCACCAGGAGCAGTATGGGATCATGCAACTGACCAAGGAGCAATCCGGAAGTGGTAAAAATTCCGGCCCCTATCATATTGGCAACAACAATACATCTTCAATCACAGCAGTCATGTGCCTCTTTTCATCAATATCGATGGTGATCAGTTTGCCTCCGGTTTTGCTGAGGGCCCAGGCAAGATATATTCCTGAATAACCGCCCAGAATGTTCCGAAAGGAATTTCTCCACTTCTTTATCGAGGGCAGGATTTTCATTTAGAGATTGACCTTCTGCAACTCCCGGAAACATCATTCCTGCAGCGAGCAGACTAAAAATAAGACCAAACGTCATTGTTCTTTTCATGATCTTCAGATTTATTTAATATTCTGAACTTGAATGAGATGACAATTTAGGGACTCTATTTTGTTTTGATATCCTTCAATTCACTGGAAATTGTCAGGTAGGTGTTCTATTTTTATTGATCACATGCACCGCAATCCATGAAACATCTTATCACAATCAAAAAGGCATTTCAGTTCAGTTTCATATTGGCATTCATGTTCCTTTTCCCATGCTGTCATGTGCTGTCTCAGCATCATGCTGAATGGCCATGTTTCCATGGCCCGGACAGGACCAATAAATCCAACGAGACGGGATTATTGAGTCAGTGGCCGGCAGAAGGACCGGAGATGCTCTGGACGATTTCCGGTTTGGGAAAAGGGTACTGTACGGTGTCCATCGCCAACGGGTATCTATTTACTGCCGGGATTGATGACCAGCAAACCAATGTGTTTGCATTTGACCTTGATGGAAACCTGGTATGGAAGAAGCCCAATGGCAGGTCATGGGAAACTGAATTGCCCTGGGCTATCTCCTATAACGGTGCCAGAAGTACGCCAACCTACAGTGAGGGGATTGTATACCATCTGGGCGAACTTGGCAGGTTAACAGCCTTTGATTCCGAATCAGGTGATGAGATCTGGAGCATTGAATTGCGTGAACGGTTTGATGCAGAGATTCCGGAATACGGATATTCAGAATCAGTGCATATCGAAGGCGACAGGTTGTATTGCTGTCCGGCCGGCAAGATAGGCTTCCTGATTTGCCTGGATAAACACAATATACGGAGTGGATATCAAAACAGGGAAACTACTCTGGCAAACCGAATTTGAGAACAGCCGGTCCAACAATGTTCCGGACCCCATCTTTCACAATGGGTATCTCTTTGCCTCCAGCGGTTATGGCAAAGGAAGCATCCTGTTAAAACTCAATGTTGCAAATGGCAGGATGACTCCTGAAACGGTATGGCAAACCGAACATATGGACAACCATCATGGTGGGGTGATCCTGCATGAGGGTTATTTTTACGGGGCAGGCCAAAATGACCGGGGATGGAGCTGCATGGATTTCCGGACAGGCGAACAAACATGGAAGGAGGGTGGAAAAGGATCGATCACCTATGCGGAGCAAGGCTCTATATCCGCCACCAGGATAAATTATTCGCCTACGATATTGCTGAATCACATCCATAAGAAAATTAAATTTACACACTACATGAAAAGGAGAACATTTGTCAAGACCCTCCCTGCTGCAGCCATCGTGGCAGGCTCAACATCAGGCTTTTCAATGAAAGCTGCAGTTTCACCTGGTCTTCGGACCATCTTACTTCCTCCACCGGAGAAAGCTGGTGGTACATCGGTGCTTGAGGCTCTGCAGCAAAGAAAAACCATACGAAACATCAGTTCGAAAGAGCTTCCGTTGCAGGTGCTTTCAAGCCTTCTATGGGCTGCTTTTGGAGTAAACAGGGAACAGGCCTCATTCAATAAGCCGGGCAGAACAGCACCATCAGCCAGCAATTCACAGGAGATCGATCTTTATGTGGCATTGCCTGGAGGAGTATACTTGTATGAGGCGGTTCCTCATCACCTGGCACCTGTGGTAGCCGGAGATTTCCGGGGCAGGGCCGGAAGGGGAAGAGCCGCTGAAGCACCGGTAAATATTTTCTATGTGGCTGACCTCTCCCGGTATGATCTGGGACCTGACCAGCCCGACAGGGCCATCGGAGATCCTGAAGTTCAGAAATCATACTTTTATACCGACACAGGTTTTATTGCTCAGAATGTATACCTGTTTGCTGCCTCACAGGGACTTGCAGCCTGGTTCCACAACTGCGACAAAGAAAATCCGGTCCGGGAATTCAATTTAAACACCGGGCAGCGAATACTATTTGCACAATCGGTAGGATATAAAGCGTAAAATAATCATTTACATACTAAAATCAGCCATTTAGAATTCTTAATGCTTCCTCATTCCTGGCATCAGTCATATATGACAGGCCTGTGGCCTCCTCGGTTTCTCGATTGGCAGCAATCAAATCGTCTCTTGAAATCTCCCTCAGATTGAATTTTCGGGCTCCTGCCATAAATTGTTGAAGTCCGCATGCAAGCTTATCTGTAAATGCATACATGGCAATAGCTCCGAATGGGATATTTTTCATTTCATCATTGCCCACCTTTTCTTTAATTGGTTCCCAACCAGCAAATATCTCTTCCGGAAATTTCCCTAATTCCTTCACAGCAGGGGGTAATGATTCCCAATGGCCATGAAGCTGTGCTCTTTTCTCTGGTTTGAATACTCCTTCAATATTGCTTCCAACAAATCCTGAAATCATTGGAGCCCTGCCCATACAGACCAGTTTGGAGAATGGTGCGCCCATGGCAAGTGCTTTATAAAGATGATCTTCCCTGGCAAATCCACCTGCAAATGAGATGTCCGGAACCTTGATGCCTTTTTCATCAAGGATTTTGCAATATTCGTATGCTTTTGCATGTAACGCTGCAGATGGAATCCCCCAGTGTTGCATCATGTTCCATGGGCTCATTCCTGTTCCACCACCTGAACCATCTATGGTTAGAAGGTCCAGTTCAGCATCCGCTGAGAAGCGTATGGCCATGGCAAGTGCCTCCATATCATATGCACCGGTTTTTAAAGTAATTCTGGAAAAACCAAGTTTCCTCAAATACGCCACACTGGTCATAAAAGATTTTCTCACCTCTTCAGGTGATGCAAAATCAGTCCCGCCAAGCCGGCTGTGTCTTGCAAACGAATTGATTGCCCTGGCTTCAAAAGCTGACTCTACGATCGGATTATCGGGATCGGGATCGACCAAGTAGCCGCGGTTTTTCAGGAATTTCGCATATTCAAGGCTGGTAACCTGTATTTCACCGCCTATGTCTTTGGCCCCCTGACCCCATTTTAATTCCATGATTACTTTGTTCCCGTACTTATTCATGATATACTCGGCCACACCATTCCTGGTGTCTTCAACATTCATTTGTACGATAATGGCTCCATACCCATCATAGTACCTGAAAAAGGTCTCAATCCTGCGGTCAAGTTCAGGTGCTTTCTCTATTTTCCCGCTTTTCATCACGGATGCTTTATCCACACCAACTACATTTTCTCCAACCACAATCGGAATACCGCTGAGTGCGGATCCTACTGCGAATGATTCCCAATAGTTCATTGCTATAAAGGTTGATCCAAGAGCACCTGTCATGATAGGAACACGACACCTGGTCTTTTCAATATTGCCGAATTCAGTTGTAACATCGGCATTTGTGAAGAGGCAGTTATCGGGATTATTGCTTAATGGTGGGAGTATACCTTTTGCGCCATATGCATACCCTTGAATTCTGATGGAGTGGTATCCTACTCCTACGGAAGAAACCAACCATGATCCTGAGGTTGTCTGACCGAAATTTCTTGGATACAGTAGCTTTCTACCTTTTAGCGAGGAAAGCCATGTTTCACATTTTCCTTTGCAGGCTGAATCGCAAAGTGTACATAATCCAGATTCACAAGGGATACCCCGGTTGACTGTTCCAAGGGCATCATTATTTTTTACCCATTGTATCATTTTTACGAAAGTTTAGTTGATTTTTCGATAAATTAGCAGTAGTAATGATCAAAATATATCATTATTTAAGCTAAAATCGAAAATTAATTGCAATTATTTCAAATATTCTGTTGTACTAAATCCTAAAATTCCAAAGAAATGGCAGAATATTTTTGTCGTAAATAATGAATATTTGATTAGTTTTAAAAATCCAACAAATCCAACTTTTATCATTATGAAAAATATTTCGAGAAGAAGGTTCATTAACAACAGCATGATAGGAGCGGCCGGTCTGGCATCGCTACCCATCATAAAGAGTTTCGGGATGAGTGCCAACAATACCATCCGGATCGGTTTTATTGGCCTTGGTCAGCAAGCCATGAACCTGTTGAATGGTTTTAGCAGAATAAAGAATGTTCAGATTGTTGCCGGTGCCGACGTCTATGGAATCAAGAGGGAACGGTTCGAGCAACGGGTCAAAGAATATCATCAGTCGGTCAATCAAAAGGCTGATATCACCACCTATAAGGATTACAGGAAGATCATTGACCGGTCTGACATTGACGCGGTAGTTATTGCAACGCCCGATCACTGGCATGCCCTCATTTGTATTGATGCCTGCAACGCAGGGAAGGATGTTTACCAGGAAAAACCCATTACCTTCACCATCAAGGAGAGTCTGAAGGTAGCCGCGGCAGTTCGCAGAAACGACATCATATTTGCCACCGGAAGCCAGCAACGCTCCGACAGCAATTACCAGCATGCGGTCAATATGGTTCACCGCGAAGCATTTGGGAAATTGAAGAAGGTGTTTGCCTATGTGGGACCGGGACCCGATCCCTACAATCTGCCGGAGGAGGCCATCCCTGCGGACCTGGACTGGAACCAGTGGCTGGGGCCCATGCCGGCCGTACATTTTAATTCGGCACTGAACCCACCCATCAGTCTGAATCCACCCGTGAATGAAACTTTCTGGGCCAGGTGGAGATATTATAAGGAAACAGGTGGCGGTTTTACATGCGACTGGGGAGCCCATAATTTTGATATCGGCCAGTGGGCATTAAAGAAAGATCACAGCGGACCGGTGAAAGTGATTCCACCCGGTTACCAGGGAGCCAAGGCCCTGACTTATGTGTACGATAACGGTCTTGAGATGACCAATGAGCCTTATGACGAGATAAAAACACTGGGGCTTAAATTCTGGGGTGAAGACGGATGGATTGAAGTTTCCCGGGGGAGCATTGCTGCTTCCGATGATTCCCTTCTTCCTGAAAAAGATGAGAATGAAGATGCAGGGATGTATGAAAGGAGTCCGCTGCACCTGGAAAACTTCATTGAGGCTGTCAGGGCGCGTATCGATCCCATCGTACCTGTGGAAGTTGGTCAAAGAACTGCTGTCTGTTGCATCCTTGGAAATGTGGCCTATGAATTGAAAAGGCCTGTAAGCTGGTCGCCCGAAGAGCAGTATTTCATCAATGATCCTGAGGCAGAGAAGTTCTATCACCGTGCGTACGAGAACGGATATAAATTATAAAGCTTTTAAGCTATATTCATATCCCTGATGACAGTATCCTTTCCTTTATAGGTGAGGGTGCCGGTGTAATTGTTTTTCCTGGTGAAGCCTTTGAATTGCCAGTCGGTGGCCTCAAATCCATACTTTACTGATCGGAGCCTGATGTTTCCGTTTTCCAGTGAAAATTCGAGATTTTCCGGGGTAAGGCGCATGCCTTCCCCTATGGCTTTCAGATACGATTCCTTAAAAGTCCAGAACTGGAAGAACAGAGATAGTTTTTGTCCCGGATCTTTCAGGAAATAGACTTTCTCACTCGAAGTAAGGTTCTTCTCAATAAGCTGGTCCAAGTCAGGAAGATTCCTGATTTTTTCGATGTCGATCCCCACTTCTGCATCCCTGGAGAAAGCATATACACAGAGCTCATGGGAATTGGAATTATTAAAAAAGAGAGAGGGATCGTTGATGAGAAAGGGTTTGCCTTTTTGACTGGCAACCAGGATTACATCTGCAGGTTCGATATGCAGGTAAGCCGAGATTAAAACCCTTAAGACAGCCTGTGTGATGATATAGCTATGCTGTTTTGGTTCAAACTTGTAGTAGGATGCTTTCCTTTTTTCCTCAGGGGACAGAATAGATCGAAGCTTTTCAATTTTCTCTTTGGAAGGAACAAGTGTAGCTGTCCACACGTGAATTTCCCCCTTTAAGAGGTGTGGGAATTTCACCCTGCCAGGCTGATCCTGCATAATCACATCCTTCAGTGATTCAGGAAATTCTGCTTCCTTATACATTGGCAAATTCCATTAGCTCTTCGGCGAGAATCTCCAGGAGTTCCTCCCTGTTATCCCTGCAGAAAAGGTGACTGCCGTTGACCCGGATAAACCTGAATTCACCCGAAGTATGTTTCTTCCATGCCTTCACCTGCTCCTCGGTGAATACCGTATCCTGTTTCCCGGCCAAAGCTGTAATGGAACAACTCAGGGGCTCATCCTCATAGTAGGTATACCGTTTTCCCAACAAAATGTCTGCCCGAAGGGCGGGAAGCATCTCATTGATCAGTTCCTTGTTCTCCAGAACCGACTCAGGTATTTCAAGCGACCGGAGGTGGTTGATGATATTGGGGATATTTTTATCCATATACACTTCATCATCCGCAATGGCATCGAGGAACTTGAAAGGACTTATCAGGTGTGGTGAACGCCATCCGCCCACCATGAACTTAACAGGTTGAATCCCTTTCTCCCTTCTCAGGTACCTGGCCAGTTCCAGCCCGATACCCGCTCCGGCACTGTGGCAGTAAAATGCGACAGGGCAGTTCAGGAGTGGATCGATCACATCAGCGATCGCTTTCACCAGGTCCTGATAGTTGTCAATTGGTTTTTCACCGGCACGTTCTTCACGGCCCGGGTATTGAATGGCACAAACTTCGATACCATCCTGCAGGGAATCACTCCAGCTGTTGTACACGGATGCACCCCCTGCAAAATAAGGCAGGCAGAACAGCCGTATTCTCGGATTGTCAATTTTCTTTGATCGCACTACCCATTTATCCAACTCGGATCTTTCTGCTCCGGGGCCATCCTCCGAACCAAACTGACCACTCATCTCCTCCAGGATCTGCTCGGTCATCTCCTGGAGCGAGGGACCTTTCATGATCCGCATCATGGAGTAATCCACAGCCACACTGCTCTGGATCCAGTTCCGGATCTGATTGGCCATCAAAGAGTCCAGCCCATACTTTGTCACCGGTTCGGTTGGATCCACTTTCTCGGCAGAGGAACCCAGCACCCTGGCGAATGTATCCCGCAAACGGGTTCCCAGGATTTCTACCTGTTCCTCCCTGTCGAGTTTTTTTAATGTAGCATTCAGTCCCCCGTCGCCGGTTCCCGATGCAGTTGCAGCAGAAAGCTCCTTCTCCCTGATCAGGTGGCCGAAACGGCTGGTTTTGGCCGAATGGGGATAAAAATTACCCACCATTTCCCAATCCGAGTCGGTGGCCACCCGCTGAACCGGGTTGGTCAGCAGCATCTGCTCAAGGATATCTGTTGATTGCTTCAAAGTGAAAGTTTTCCAGCCCTGCTTGTAAAGCAAACCGCCCACGTTTCCACTTCTTGCAACAAAACCCACATCGCCCAGCACACCCCAGTTGATGGTCATGGCAGCCATTCCCCCGGATCGCCTGAACTGGGCAAAATTCTCCAGGAAACTGTTTCCTGCCACATAACTCACCTGTCCGGGATTCCCGTAGATGGAGGAGATGGAGGAGTACAGAACAAAATGGTCCATCTCCATATCAAGGCTTGCCTCATGCAGGTTCCAGCAACCGATGCTTTTGGGAACAAAGACTTTCAGATAACGTTCATGGTCAATTTCCGGTATGCTGCCGTCATCCAGAACCATGGCAGCATGCTGGATTCCTCTCAGCGGAGGCATGGTATCCTTCACCTCCTGAATGATCCGGTCCACATCCTCCCTGCTGGAAACGTCCCCTTTGGCGATCATCACATCCACACCCCTGTCACGCATCCGGCTGACGGTATCCTTCTCCATATCTGTCTTGGGCCCCGATCTGCTCATGAGCACCAGGTGCCTGGCTCCCCTGGTGGTCATCCAGTCAGCCACGGCCAGTCCGAATCCCGAACATCCGCCGGTGATCATATAGGAAGCCTTCTCCTTGAACCGGATCTCCCTGGGAGGAGCCACCTGAACTTCACCCTCCATGCCGATGATGATCTTACCAATGTGTCTGGCCCCGGCCATATATTGGAAAGCCTGCCTGATTTCGGAAATGGGGAATACAACAGTAGGATGTACGGGGAATTTATTCTCAACGAAATAGTCGATGGCTTCCTGGAACAGTTCACCGCTGAACTCTGCTTTCTGCTTGAACAGCCGGTCCACATCCACGCCAAAGTAGGCGAGGTTGTTGCCAAAGGGCTGCAATCCGAGCTTGCTGTTCCGGTAAATATCAGTCTTGCCGATCTCCACAAACCTGCCATAGGGGGCCAGGCACCTGATGCTCTTGTAGATGGCTTCTCCCGAAAGGGAGTTAAGTACAATATCCACTCCTGCTCCGCCTGTGAGCTCCATGAGTTGGCCGGCAAATTCAAGTGATCTGGAGTTCAGTATATGGTCTGGCCGTACACCAATGCTCTCTATATAGGCTTTCTTTTCCTGGCTGCCCACGGTTGCATAGATCTCTGCTCCGGCCGCTTTGGCGATATGAATGGCAGCAATTCCAACACCACCTGCTGCTGCGTGGATCAGTATTTTCTCACCTTTCCGGATGCGGCAGAGGTATACAAGGGAATAATACGCGGTAACATACACCACAGGAAGTGTGGCTGCATCATGGAATGAGATCTCCCCGGGTTTCCGTACCACATGGAATGCCTTGGGATATGCATATTTTCCCAGGCAGGATGGCGCTGTGGCCATGACTTCATCACCAACCTTCAGATGATGAACGTCTTTTCCTATGGCGGTAACCACCCCGGAACACTCCAGTCCCATGGTCTTTCCGAACAAACCACCACTGATGGCATCATTGGAAAGCAAACCCATGGAAAGCATGATGTCCCTGAAATTCAGAGCAGAGGCTCGGATGTTCACCTCAACTTCATCATCACCGGGTTCCCTCCTGGCAGTTTCCCTGATCACCAGGTGATCCAGGACGCCATAATCATCGATGGTTACGGTATAGGGTGAATCCTCGGCTGACAGGGTACGCAATGCGCGTTGTGCAATGTTATCAGTGGAAATTCTCTCCAGCCTGTTGATATAGCGCTTCCGACCCCTGAATGCGATCTCATCCTCTTTGTCACCTGCCAGGATCTCTTCAATAAAGGCATCCATTTCCTGATCACCTACCGGATCACTGAAATCGATCATGGTGGAATTGAACAATGGAAATTCATTGATAATCACCCTGTTTACCCCCCTTAATCCGGCCTGGGACAACTGAACAGTTTCCGGCGAGCCTCCCACGGATTGAGCACCGGAGGTGACCATCCAGATCTCAGGATTCGTTTCGAAGTTGCTGTCATTCAGCTTTTTCATCACATTCATCAAGGTACGGGATGAAAGATCCTCTGCCTGGATAATGCTTTTGATGCTGAGCTGCTCATTGGGCACCGAATCAAGACCCCATAAAAAGATGATTCCCTGGAAAGCTCCCTTTTTTGTCAT
The DNA here is from genome assembly GCA_964453785.1 of uncultured Bacteroides sp. Lineage (GTDB taxonomy): Bacteria > Bacteroidota > Bacteroidia > Bacteroidales. Next base: position 45,438 of record CAYVRK010000001.1, on the reverse strand, counting down.
CAGGTCAATGAGGCGGTTCACATCCTCCTGGCTTCCGGGATTAATCTCAAAGGCAGATTCAGAAACCTCCCTGAACTCCTTTCCTTGTTTGATCATGGTTGACCTCTTATCCAGGGCGGCAAGCCTGGACGCTATCGGACCGGCCACACCTTTCTCATCGGCGAACACAAGCCAGTTTGCCTCTCCAAGCTTGGGGGATTCCTCCAATGCCATGTTGGTCAGGTCCAGCTTCTCATTCCGTGCCAGGATCACACTTTGGCAGGAGACATCATTCTTTTCAAAATCGCTGTAGATGGCAACGTCCGAAAAAGCCTCCCGCTCCAGCACCTTTTTCCACCGGTCCGGTCCCATGGTGGCATGATCGGGCCGGATATCGGTATCCTCAAAGAGCCACCACCCTTCGGTCATCCCAAAAATGAAATCCAGGTAAACGGGAGAGTTGGTCACCTCCAGCATCATCATGATTCCCTCTGAAGCAAGCAAGCTTTTCACATGGCCGAAAGTTGTTGTCAGGTTGCGCGTGGCGTGGATCACATCCGAAGCAATGACCAGGTCAAATGAGTTGATATCAAAACCCTGGTCGGCCGGATCTTTCTCAATATCCAACAGTTTATACTGAACAAACGGATAGCGGGCAAAACGTTGTTGTGCCTTCAGCATGAACATATGGGAAACGTCCGTATAATAATACTCGGTCCTTCCGGCAGGAAGCAGAGGCAACACAGCCTGGGTCATCCCGCCTGTACCTGCACCTATTTCAAGAATGCGCAGGGTCTGATCCTCGGGTACTGAATTCACCAGTTCCGATACTACCCGGGCGGCCAGGTCATTGTATTTTCGGAAAGCAAATCCTTCAACATAGTATTTGACAATCAGGTCCCACTGATCCTCCGGGAAGATCAGCTGGATGGGATCCACCACTCCCGTCAATACACCTGCGATCTCAGGTCCGCAACGGCCCAGCAGGGTTGTCTCATGACGAAACTGCGGGTACAGTTCATTGATCTCATGGATCCAGTTCTTCAAATCCCTGAAATCGGGAGCTTCAACCACCCTGAAAGTTTCATTTTCACCCTCTACAATTCCTGCATCTTTGAGCAATTTGAAGATGTGGTAGAAAAGGCGGTGATGATCGCTAACCACACCAAAGTCCCTGATCAGTTCCTTCACATGGATTGTTGATCCGGGGGTGAAGTCCATTCCCAATTCTTTGAGTGCGTGGCAGATATAACCTATGGTGAGCCTGTATTGCCGCGGTTCATAATGATCATAATATGCTGCCTGTTCGGGCAATGCATTGATTTGGCTGATGGTCTCGCTTACCTGCTTTCTGATGGAATTGGGAGAAGGAAGGTATTCTCCCGGGTTGCGCACAAGTTCCTGGTCCGACCTGGATTTCATGTTCCAGTTGTACTCATAGAACCATTTTTCCTGCTCACCAGCCGATTCGCCCCTTGAACCTTTCAGGTACTGGGATCGGAAACCCTGGAATTCAGCGAGCAGTTCTCCCTCCTCGTTGAAGATCCATAATTCCCCCAGGGCATACTCTTCGGTCCATTCCCTGAGACTTCCATGGACATACAATTTAAATGAATTTGGCTTCTTATGGAATTTGATCCGGTCGATATGTACGGGCACATAGACACCCATTTTTCGGCTCGAATCCTCCCCTGTGTTGAATATTCCGAAGACAGTCTGGAAACAACTGTCCAGCACACCCGGGTGAAGGTTGTACTGGAAAAACTCGGAACGGATGCTTTCATGCACCTCGATCTCACTGAAGGATTCCCATACCTTTTCGCTTCTCCACAGGTGTTTGATGGCCCTGAAGGTGGGACCCAGGTAAAGCCCGCTTTCCAGCAACTCATCATGGAGCGGCTTTACCGGGACTGGGGTGGTAATCCGTTTCCGGATATCCTGGAAATCAACCTCGATGGATCTGAACGAATCATTGATATGATTCATCCTTCCTCTGGAACACATGGTCCAGGAAGCATTTTCCCCCCGCGGCTTTGAATAGATAAAATATTCACCACCGTCATGGGAAATATCCATTTGAATATGGATCGGCTCACCCGAATCGGGAAGGAACAATGCATTTTCAAAATGAAGGTCCTCCAGGAATTCAAATTTCTCTCCGAAGGAAGCGAGTCCGGCAGATATCGCCAGCTCAACATGACCGGCCCCGGGGTAGACAATGGGTCCCTGAACTTTGTGGTCATCGATGTAGGGATGGGATCTAAGATCCAGGTTGATCTCCCATATGATGTTGTGGTTCTCCCGTTGAGAAACAGTTTTGCGCTTTAAATGGGGATGAACGAAAGCTCCCAGTCGTTCTGCTCTGCCTTCTTCAGTTTCCAGCCAGAATCGTTCTTTTTGCCAGGGATAGGACGGAAGCCGAACGAATCTGGGATTTTGGAACAGTGCCTTCCAGTCCAGTTCAAAACCCCATGTATGGAGCGTTCCCGCTGAGGAGAGGAAGGTGCGTTTCTCCTCCTCCTGTCTTCTTATGGATGGAATAACAAGACCATTTTTCTGCCTGGCCTCAAGCAGGTCATTGATCCCCAGGGCATGAATGGGGTGGGGGCCCAGTTCAATGAAAGTATCAAAGCCATCATTGATCATTTCATCAATGGCACTGGTGAAACTCACTGTTTCACGGACATTGCGGTACCAGTATTTGTTATCCAGCTTTTTACCATCCATGGCCATTCCAGTGACGGTGGAATAGAACGGGATACTGGTGGCTGAAGGTTTCAATGATTTCAGCGACTCAAGCAGTTCTTCCTTCAGCGGTTCCATGTGGTGACAGTGGAAAGGAACGTTGATCTGCAGCATCCTGTTAAAAACATCCTTTTTTTCAAGCTCTTCTGAGATCTGCTCAATTACATCTGTATCACCTGCCAGGGAAACCATGGCTGGCCCGTTTACCGCAGCGATGGATACTTTGTTCTCCCGGCCCTGGATCAGCCTGGTTGCCTCTGCCGTGGTTAATCCTGCTGCCAGCATCCTTCCCTTGTCCGTTGCCTTAAACTGGATGCGGCTCCTGTGGAAAATGAGCAGCACAGCCTGTTCCAGGGTTAGTGCTCCTGAGGCATATGCCGCAGGCACTTCGCCGATGCTGTGACCAACCACAGCCGAAGGTTGGATTCCCAATGCCTTCCACATTTCAAGAAGGGCAATCTGAATGGAAAAAATGGCCGGTTGCGCAATATTTGTTTCACTGATCCGTGATGACTCTTCATCCCTGGTAAGTTCTTCGATCAAAGACCAGTCTGCGTGTTTACCGAGGAGTGTGTCCAGTTTCTGTATGGTTTTCCGGAAAAGGGGTTCATTTTCCAGGAGCTGTCTCCCCATGGCCCACCACTGGGGTCCCTGGCCCGAAAAAACAAATGCCACCTTTTCCCTGGATTCATTTCCTTTTCCTTCAGAGATTTCATTGAGTGTCTCCCCATCCAGATACTTCTGAAGATGGTCTGCCATCTCTTTTTTGGTTCCGCCCACCACCGATAAACGGTAGTTGTGGTGCGTCCGGCGAACCGTTGAAGAGTAACAGATGTCTTCCAGCGTTGCTGTATTGTTTTTGTCCCTGAAATAGCTGATGTATAATTCTGCCAGTTCGCGCAGGGCCTTTGGATCCCTTGCAGAAAGTGTGCAGATAAGCAGTCTTTCTTCCTTTTTCTTTTTAGATGCTTGCTCTTTTGGCAGGCCTTCGAGCACCAAATGTACATTGGCACCCCCGAAGCCGAAATTATTTACTCCCCCGTAAATACTGCCATTTTCCTCTTCTTCCCATTTCATAGGAACAACAGGTACCTCAAGATTCAACGCATCGAAAGGAATGTTGGGGTTTGGCTTTTTGAAATGGATGTTGGGGGGGATCACCCTGTTTTGCATGGCAAGGGCCAGTTTGATGATCCCTGCAATACCCGAGGCGGGCTCCAGGTGTCCGATATTGGATTTGACCGAACCGATATAGCAATGGTCTTCGCGATTGCTACCAACGACACTGCCAATAGACCTTGCTTCAATGGGATCACCCACAAAGGTTCCTGTGCCATGGGCCTCCACATATTTGACCAACCGGGTATCCACACCCGCATCCTCGTAGGCCATTTTGATCATCTCCTGCTGGGCTTCACCGCTGGGTACAGAAATCCCTTTGGTCGCCCCATCCTGATTGATCCCTGATCCTCTGATGGTTGCATAGATCAAGTCCCCGTCCTCAATGGCACGCGAAAGGGCTTTGATAATGATTACTCCGGCACCTTCACTGCGGATATACCCATTGGCCCTTGAGTCAAAGGCATAGCAAATCCCGTCGGGAGAAAGAAAACCTCCCTTGGAAAAGCCCATCTGTGGTTCGGGCTTCAGGATGGCGTTGGACCCTCCTGCAAAGGCAAGATCGGCATCCTCCTCCCATATGCTCCTGCAGGCCAGGTGAACAGCATTCAGTGATGATGAACATGCCGTATCCAGGGCCATACTGGGGCCCTTCAGATTGTAGAAATATGAAATTCTGTTGGCTGTAATACAAAGGGCCGATCCCAGGTTGGTATGTGATCCGATATTGATTTGTTCAACCGGGGAGTTTTGAATATCACCATAGTCATGTGAGGAGATACCAACAAATACCGATGTGCGGGATCCATCCAGGTCCCTGAAGGTGAGCCCTGCATCTTCAATGGCTGCATAGGAGAGCTCAAGAATCATCCTTTGCTGTGGATCCATTCGCGAGGCCTCCAGGGGGGAAATACCGAAAAAGGAGGCATCAAATTTGTCAATGTCCTTGATAAATCCACCCCTTTTAACACTTATTTTACCGGCAGTTTTAAAATCGGGAGAAAATTTGGCATCTGCATTCCAGCGATCGGCAGGGATATCGGAGATACCATCGCCGCCGTTGATGATCAAATCCCAAAACTCTTCAGGTGAGTTCACGTTACCCGGAAACCTGCACCCCATCCCTATTATTGCCAATGGCTCTCTTTCTTTCTTCATCATTTATCCGCTTCTTTATTTATCCATTCAGCTTAACCTGAAATGAATAAAACTGTTCGAGACTTCATGCTACAAAACATGTAAAATCTTGGCAAACTTAATCAATTAATATTCAGCTGGAAATCAAACCTGCACTTTTGAAAAAGTACACCGGATATTTTGCCATGAATTACAGGCAATTACGGTTTTGAATATTTCTATAACTTTAGTCGACCCCTAGGATTCCATTCACAAAGCAGAAAAACAGAACAGCATGAAACGAAGGAGTTTTCTAAGCAATGTCGTACTTACATCAGGATCACTCATTCTCGGAACGGCTTGTGGCAGGAAAATTGAATCTTTCCCCACTGAGACGGAAACAGGTATGGCAGCACCTGTGTCTGAAAACAGAAATACCGTTTTAGAGCCCGCCAGACAGATCCCCATCCTTGCCGAGACAGACGTCCTGGTTATCGGAGGCGGTCCGGCAGGCACAGCTGCCGCAATTGCTGCCAGCCGGACAGGGGCAGAAACCTGCCTTGTAGAGCGATATAATCATTTAGGCGGTCTGTGGACCGGCGGATTGGTATTGCCTTTACTTGCTACGCATGCTATAGATAAAAACAAAAAAACAAGACAGGTCATCTATGGGATTGGGGGTGAAATGGCCCAAAGGCTGAAGGACCTGGGCATGTCCATCAGTGAGGTGGATCCTGTCGTGGATCCCGAAGCAGCAAAATATGTGCTTGATGAGATGATTGTAGAAGCAGGCGTAAAAATGTTGTATCACACATGGGCCACCAACGTGATCATGGACGGAAATACCTTGAAGGGGGTTTTTGTTGAGAGCAAGTCGGGGAGAATGGCCATCCTTGCAAAAATAGTAGTGGATTGTACCGGTGACGGGGATATCTTCCATTGGGCCGGAGAGAAGTATGATGAGATGCAATATCATATTGGGCTGGTCCACCGATTGGGCAATATTGACCGGATCGATAAATCCAAAGCCGGATATGTAGAAATGGCATTGGGCGATCCAACACCCATTCCAAGTGTAAACTGGGTAAATATGCACGGAGAGAATAATCAGGACGCCCTGGATGTGCTGAACTTATCTCGTCTGCAGCTGGAATATCGAAGAGAAATATGGGAAAGCGTCCAGAAAATACGGCAGACACCGGGCCATGAAAAGGTGTTTCTTCTGGATACCGCATCACAGCTGGGCGTTCGTGCATCCAGGATCCTGGATGCCGAATACAGGTTGACACTGGAGGATACCATGACCTATACATCTTTTGATGATGTCATCGGTGTCAGCGGTGCCTGGACAACCATTCTCTATAAAGGAAAAAGTGTACCCAGGCAGGAGCGTCCACTCTGGCAGATCCCGCTTCGCTCCCTGATCCCGAAAAAAACGGAGAATCTGCTGGTGGCAGGCCGTTGTTTTTGCTTCGAACGAGAACTGGTGGAGGATGCCCGGATCATCGGGACCTGCCTGATCACCGGTCATGGCGCCGGAGCAGCAGCAGGACTTGCTGTAAAAGAAGGTGAGATGGTAAGAAACCTGGACAAGGACAAACTGAAAGGAGTGCTGTTGCAGCAGGGCGCATGGCTTGGATAAAAAGGATCATGAGCAAAGCAAGTATTCGGGGTGGAATTACCATGCTATCCATCCTGTTTGCTCTCCCCCTTGGATGGGGCGGATTTACGGGATTTACCATATGGCTTAGCCCGTTTGTGATGCTGAATTCCGTATTTGTTTTGAAATCAGTTGTGTGGCTCAATGGCCTTGCTGTGATCACGCTGGTTCTCATATTCTTACGGAAAAGGTGGTTTTGCAAAACAATTTGCCCTGTGGGCTGGGGCTGCGACGCCGTGTCATTATATAGAAAGGGGAGGGGCTATTCCATAAAAAAGATACCTCCTGTGGGAAAGTGGCTGGCCATTGGGTCTCTGGCAGCTGCGTTTGCCGGAATCCCGCTCTTTATTCTGTTTGATCCAATGTCCGTTTTCAATGGTTTTTTCGTGATTTTCTCGCGGGAACTGTCTGTTCCCATCGTGCTCTCTTTTTTGGGATTGCCCTTCCTTTTAGCCATCAACATACCATTCCCGGGGATATGGTGTACAAAACTTTGCCCTTTGGGCGGACTGCAGGATGAAATTACTGCGGTAAAAAATGTGATTCTCCAAAAACAGGTAAAGGAGGAAAGAGTCAAAACCATTACATCCACAGGCAGGCGTTTTTTCCTGGTCTCCGCAACAGGTCTGCTGGGCGGATTGCTGTTGCCCTCCTTTTTAACACCAGTTGGAAAGAGATACCTGCAGCCCCCGGGATCAGTGCCCGGGGATTTGTTTAATACCCTTTGCCTCCGGTGCGGCAATTGTATCAAGTCTTGTCCAACTGGAATTTTGAGCCACCACATGGATATGCAAAACAAACTGTCGTGGATGGTTCCGGAAATCAGTTTCATCGATGGCTATTGCCTTGAAAACTGCAATACCTGCAGCCAGGTATGCCCGAGTGGGGCCATCACCCTTTTTGGCAAGAATGCCAAAAACCGGTTGATCATTGGTATCGCGGATATAAAACTTGAAAATTGTCTTTTGGCCAAGAACACCGAATGTGACCGTTGCAAAGCGGCTTGCTCCTATGATGCCATCAAGATTGACAAGACTGAAGGGGCCATCCGGATGCTGCCTTCAGTTATTAAGGATCAATGTGTGGGTTGTGGCGCATGCGTTGTCATATGCCCGCCAAGGGTGATCGAAGTTGTTCCCTAGCTGGTCCCATCCCAGCCTGCAATTCTGGCAAGTATATACCACATGGCATAAGCCTTTCGATTGGCAGTGATATGCTGTGTGTTGTGTTGACCATAGGCGACCGAACCACCGGGTGAGGACCGGTTTTCAAAATACCCTGTACCGAGGCTGTGGCTGTTCTGCCAATCTGCATAGAAATTACCGCCTGTGGAAGAGTTGCCATCGTCTCCTGCGTCTTCCCAGTAGTTCCCTTCCATGTCATGTGTGTCGATGCCGTAATAATCAAGGCAGTGAAATTTGTTCTCCCTGCAGTAATTGATGATGAGTTCAGCCTGGTTCTTTGGTTTTCCTTTTCCAACATTGTTGTCCTTGTTGGCATGTCCGGTCATGAAAACAAAGGTGACAGAATTTCCATACTCATTGATCAGGGTTTGCATTCCGGGGATGTAATTGGTTTCAACATCATGTCCCGCAATATCGCACCAGCTCCACATGACAACATTGATCTCCGAATTGTCGGGATCATCAAGATAGTTACTTGTTGCCTGGATAAATGCTGTTTCGTTTCTGCTAAGGTCAGATGCGTCCTCTCCAGGTTCAGCATAGGAGGCCATGGCATTGTCTCTGAAATCGAGTTTATCAGGCTGTGGATTATTGTTGGTTATGGCAAACAAACCCTCGTCTCCTGCCTTGAAACCGGGTAATCCGAACATCCCGTAGGAGACATGGGTGCCATGCGAGGTGTGCTGGTAAGCTATATGGAGGGTATTGCGGGCTGCATTGATATATTCTTCCGGGATGGACCGGAGAGTGTTTTCGTTTGCGATTGAGTCGTTGGCAATCACGGTAGCTTTTCCCGGAATGATCTCAGGATCATTTTTCTCGCAGGACGACAGGACAGCTGCAAAAAGGCAAAGGAGGCCTTCTAAAACTGGATACCCAGACGGGCATCCATCAGGTCGGCTACATGCCCGTGCGACTTGATATTGATTCCCAGGTAGAAGCTCTCCGTGAACCTCAGGTTTAATCCGTACCGCTGGTATACCCGGTTCCTTGCCGGGTAGGGTTCATAATAATAGATACCCCATTGGTGAACAAAGGAGAAGCGACCAAATAAAAGGTCGAGACCCACCAGAATTGCAGCCCTGTTGTGGTCGGGTGCTGTACCGGGATCATTGATATACTCCCGGTGTATTTTCTCCTTCAAGGAAAAATCTGAAATCCACTCCGTTCCTATGTTCAGGGCGAAAATCCGTCCAATAAGGTAATTATAATATATGCCGGCACCGGTAACTGGATAGCTTGTATCTTCACCCTTCTCGGCACTTTTCATAGTTCCGAGAACATAGGCATCCCACCAGCATTTATCAGGATACAATACCCGTATGGTATCCTTGGTCCTGCGGGGGAAACTGACTTCCGTAAAACTGTAATCAAATCCTGCATTCAGGGTAGGAAAATTCATGCCGACATTGGGCTGCCTCAATCCTCCGTTTGAAATATGGTTGTAATGAAAGGCAACCCGGGTAGTCACCCTGCTGTTCAGGCGATAATTCAAGGCAGCATTCAGCGTGACGATAAAACTCAGGTGGTCGCTGAAGAAAAAATTGTCCGGATTGGTTTCGGCATCATAGATCCTGGTGACCCAGGCGGGACCCATTCCAAAACGGAAAGAAATACTGATTATTTTTTGTGGCCAGATATAGGGCTCGATATAGGGGTATAGCACTATCGAATGCCCAAGGACCTCCGGAAAGCTGAAATTGAAATAATTCAGGGAAAAACCGGTACGCGGATAGCAATAACAGTGTTTCCAGATTCTCTCGCGCATCAGGTGCCAGGCCAGGTCAGCCTCAATCCCCCACGGATTCGAATCTGATATCTCGGCAATGGCCCTTGAGTGTGGAATAATAAAGCCATAATGTCCACGGATCGCAATACTGATGGGGTTTACCAGCTTCTCACTATTCTGGCAATCAGCATTTGCAGCTTGAATCAGGAAAGCAGATAGCCAAAGCAACCGGGCTGTGTGCAATAGTCTCATCCTCTAACAAAGTTAGGTAAGGGCAGGTTCTTATCCAACCGCTGCTATTCCTTCGCCGGTACAGAAATTCATGAAGATGTTTCTGAGGATCACATCGGTGGTGACCTCGCCGGTGATCTCGCCCAGGTAGTGGAGGGCTTTGCGGATGTCCCGGGAAAGCAGGTCTATTGATTCATGAAGTACTGGATATATTCAGGGAGTTTTGATGTCAGGTAATAAGGCAAATTCATTAGCAAATAGGGCACACCCCCAGGTGTTTTGGCATTTTCAATAGAAAACGTACCTGCATATAACCTGATGGCATAAGAATGATTTGTTCGCTCAATAAATTGATGAAGAGAACGCAGTTTTCCCTGTTTCCCTGACTTCACTTCCACCGGGATGATGTATTTTCCGTATTGATAGAGCAAATCCACTTCGGAGCTGGTGCCTTTTTCCTCCCTTACCCAAAAATGCGGGGTGCATCTTTCATCTTCCTTCAATGAGATGATTTCCTGTGTGACCACATGCTGGATTACTTTGCCCCGGTAGAAGTTATTCAGGTCGGGAATTCCGAGCAACTGCCCTTGCAGGTTAAGGATCTGGTTTAGCAAACCGGTATCGAGAAATTGTAGCCGGGGTCTTTTCCTGAAATCGCTGACTATGGGAGGTTCAAGGCTGGTGGATGGATAAATGAGTCTGATTATATTTGCCTGATCCAGTGCCCTGATGGCTTCACCGACTTCTCTCGAGCGATAGCCTGATTTTCCAAAACCCTCGAACTTTATCCTGTCCTTTTCGTGGGGTGCAGTTTCGATGATATGGCTGATTACTTTTCTTTCTGTTCTGTTGGAGGCATATTTCTTTACATCGTCTTTAAATGATTGCCATAGTTCTTTGTAGACCGGGGCAAGTGAAGCAATATCCTTGTAAGGAACAAATTGTCTTACCACTTCCGGCATACCACCTATTATTGTATATGTATGAAAGTGGTCCAATAATATTTGATGAGCATAATCAGGAACTGGAATTGAATTTAGAGCTTCCAGGGCCGGTCTGTTTTCGATGGCGGTCAGGTACTCTTCAAAGCACAATGGATTCAGGTACAGATAAGACACCCTGCCCACGGGAAAACCGGGAACATCTTTTAATGCAAATTCAAGAAGTGAGCCTGCAGCAATAAGAAAGATGTCAGGTCTCTCCTCAAAAAAGTACCTGAGTTTCTGAATGGCTTTGGGGGATTCCTGTATTTCATCAATAAAGAGCAGCGTGGTTTTATTCTCCAACTGCAGACCCCGTAGCAGAAGTATTGCATAAAGCAGGTTATTGAAGTCTTCAATCTCAAATAATCTCCTGTCAGATTCAGTTTCCAGGTTAAGCTCGATGAATTGATCGAATTCCGAAGCAAAATTCCTCACCAGGGTAGTCTTCCCGACCTGTCGGGCACCTCTGATAATTAAAGGTTTACGATTATCTGAATTCTTCCAGTTAATGAGTGTTATTAAAGCTTTCCTGTATAGAGTCATCAGTTGATTGTAAAGAATACGAGGTAAATATAGTAATAATATGTAATAAGGAATAGGTAAGATTTACATTTATTTGTAATGAAGTATAGGTAACAGGTGTGTAAATGTTACTTTCCGATACAGAAATTCTTGAAGATGTTGCCGAGGATCTCGTCGGTGGTGACTTCGCCGGTGATCTCGCCCAGGTAGTGGAGGGCTTCGCGGATGTCCTGGGCAAGCAGGTCGGAGGGCAGGGCAGAGGAGAGGCCCTCTGAAACTCTGGTCAGGCTTTCAGCAGCCGATTTAAGCGCATTGTAATGCCTGATGTTGGAGATGACCACATCCTGGTGTTTGATGCTTCCAATGTTGACAATATCGAGCAGCAGGGTTGTTAGTCCGTGGATATTTTCCCTGGTTTCGGCCGAGATGGAGATAACCCTTTCATTTTCCAAAAGGGAGATGCCATTTTCCAGTTCCTTGATCTGACCCTCTGATATCCTGTCGGATTTATTCAGGACCACCACCAGATGCTTATCTTGTGACAATTGTTCCCGAATGGCCTCTATTGATTTCCGGATGATACCCGGATCATCACTGGCTTCGGTCAGTAACAGTACGATGGAGGATTGCCCTATTTTCTGGTAGGTTTTCCTGATTCCAAGGTTTTCGATGGTGTCGGCAGTCTCCCGGATACCAGCGGTGTCAATGAAGCGGAAGGTAATTCCCTCCAGGTTGATGGTATCTTCAATGGAATCACGGGTGGTCCCCTCGATTTCACTGACAATGGCCCGCTCTTCATTCAGGATGGCGTTCAGAAGGGTGGATTTACCCACATTGGGGCGGCCGATGATGGCCACCGGGACACCGCTTTTCAACACATTTCCCAGTTGAAAGGAGCTGATCAGTTCCCCGATCAGTGAAGCGATCTCATTGACAAGGCTGACCAGCTTTGTACGGTCAGCAAACTCCACATCCTCCTCGCTGAAATCCAGCTCCAGTTCGATCATGGAGATAAAGTGGAGCAGCTGGCCACGAAGGGACTTCAGCTTGTGAGAAAACCCTCCCCGCAATTGTTGCAATGCCACCTGATGCGCCCCTTCGGATTCGGCTGCGATCAGGTCCGCCACAGCTTCCGCCTGGGAGAGATCCATTTTTCCGTTCAGGAAGGCCCGCTGGGTGAATTCGCCCGCTCTTGCGGGCACAGCTCCTTTTGCCACAAGGACTTCAAGGATTTTTTGCTGTATATAGGGCGAACCGTGACAAGAGATCTCAATGGAGTCCTCACCGGTATAGGAGTGGGGTGCCCTGAAAAGGCTTATCAGGACTTCGTCTATAACATTGTTTCCGTCCTGGATGGTCCCGAAATGAATGGTATTGGGCTGCTGACCGGATAGCTTTTTCCCTTTGGTGGCCGGATGAAAGACCTTTTCGATGAGGGGAATGCTATCGGGCCCGCTCATCCGGATCACGGCAATTGCCCCGGTTCCCGGGGTTGCCAGTGCACATATGGTCGTCTCACTGTTCATAATCCATTACCCACTAACCCACTAACCATTTCCTATTTCCCATTTTTCATATATTTCATCACAACAGAGATCTTCTTCAGAGGCTGGTCAACCACGAAAGAGCACGCCTCAAACTTCGGTATGGTCATTTTGATCTTCACATTGTTGGAGAAGCCAAAACCCTCCTTGGGAAACATCAACATATAGTCCATATCCAGATTGCAGTTCTCATCATCCAATACAGAAATTGCATAGGTTCCATAAGGGAGATCGCTGACCAGTACGGTCATCGATCCTGATGTGGCATTTGTTTTCTTCCAGTTAAGCTCCATATCCGGTTTTCTGGGCCAGCCATCCGGGGAATTGTTGATTCCAATGGCCATAAGCCCGGTGGTATTCCGAATCCCGGTGAATGTGATCTCCAGTGTGCCGCAGTGAGGGGACTGAGTGAATGAAAAGGGTATAATAATAATAGATAAAAGAAGTGCTGTCAGAAGTCCTTTACTCATTGTTTTTCCAGGTATGCCACCGTAAAGTATGACTCTTTGGTGGGCGTAACTGCGATCTGTTTCATGACCATTTCAGAACTGCGCTTGTTGCTGTGGTTCAGGGCAAGCATGTGGGTAACCATATAGCTATCTCTCTCCTCTCCCAGTTTTTTAAACTCCTTGTTTTCAATGGTCTTGAATAATTCGCCGTCAAAATCAAAATAGCGCGTCTGGTGCACAAGATAGCTATTTTTATCCACCCATGATACAGACTTTGCGTACCCGTATTGATCTTCGAGGTCAGTGGAAACAGGGACAGATTCAATCAGGTAGCAAGCGTTTCCTTCCAGCGGCTCTTCTCCGATAATCCTGTAGGCGAAGTCCTCCAGTCCGGGTGCGGTCATGTTGGCATTTGAAAATTCACTGCCCATGAAGCTCTTGCTTTTCTCCTGGCTGACGATTCGCCTGGTTTTCCTCAGGGCGGGAAGATAGATCCACATGTCGTCATCTTTTTCCGGATAATCATAGATCAGGATCCCTGTCCCTTTCACCTCTGCGGGAGAAAGAAACTTAATGATCCGTTTCTCCGTACCGTCAGGCATGGACATGGAAGCCATTGTATTCTCCCGGATGCGCTGGTTTCCCTTGGCGTCGGTAATGGTAAGGGTGGAAATGGCTTCGAATGAACTTACTTTAACCACAGCGTGACTTTTCGAGATGATCTCTTTGGCGCCCTGGGCACTTGTGCTGATAACAGCCAGCATGAACAGGATGAATACCATGGCAATTCTCCTGATGATCCTTAACCCTTCCCTTTTTCCTTTCTCCTTTTTTCCTTCTCCTTCTAAGAAGCTGAACTTAAATCTGAGTATGAGTGCCGGGATAATAACCAGGGCTCCCACCAGGCAACAGAAAATGGAGACTACCACCAGTATACCGAAGAACCGGATGGGAGTAAAAGAGGAGATGGTCAGTACAACGAATCCTACTATAACCGACATGGCGTTGAATATGATGCCTCTTCCGGTGGTGGTGATGGTGGTAAGCACAGCCTCTTTTGGCAGTCGGTCCTGTTGCCTCTCCTCCCTGTACCGCCAGAGGAAATGGATGGTATAATCCACTCCCACGCCAATCATAATGGAGGATAACAGGGCGGTTGCCACATCCAGCCTGATCCCGGTGAGACCCATGATTCCGAAAAGCACCAGCACAGATACAGCCAGGGGGATGATTCCCAGGATGCCTGCAGTCGGGGATTTGAAGATGATCCAAAGAAGTACAAATATGATCAGTATAGCAATTCCCAGTGAATAGAAGGTCCCGCTGAGTACTTTGTTGGCCAGTTCCGTTCGGATATAGCCGTAGCCTCCAATGGATGTGATGGTGGGATCCCCGGCGGCAAAGGTTTTCAGCGTATGAAGGATGCCATTTACGGTTTCTGCATTTGGATCGTTGATACGGATCATCAGGTGTGCATTTTCATAGTTGAAATCCACCAGCTGATCCAGCTCTCCGGGATTCCCGTTCATGGAGTACAATTCCATGTACTGAGCTACTGCATTCCGTGTTGGAGGTATCTTGTCATAGAGCGAATCCCCCGGATCGTTCAAAGCCTTGCTGATCTCCCTGATGACACCTGAAAAGGACATGGTCAGATCGATGGCGTCATTTTCTTCCAGCTGCTCCCTGTAGCTTTCCATCCTGTTCAGAATAGCCGGATCGAGCATATCCCCGCTGAACATCACAGAAATATTCTCAGATCCACCGAATTTGCTGTTTATGATCTTTGCTGCCTGTTTCACCTCGTGCTTTTCCGGGAAGAAATTCTCTTCATTGGAGTCCACTTTCAGGAAGAATATCCCTATGGAGAATAGCAAGGTTACTGATAGGGCAATGATAGGAATTATCCTGTACCTTCGGGTCACTGCGAATGCAAAGCGCCTCAGCAGGTTCCACTTTCTGTTGTTCTTACTTTCGTTATATATAGGTGCCACATACCGCTTCTTCAGAAGGGAGAGGAGCGCGGGCAGAAGGACCAGGCTGTAGAAGATGGCAAACATGATTCCCACGCTTGCCACAAGAGCCATCTGGCGGGCCGGGATCATGGTATGTGCCCAGAGCGCGGAGATCCCGGCGATGGTTGTAGCTCCTGTGAGCAGGATCGGTTTCCACAACGACTTCGTGATATTCTTCGCCAGTTCTTCCATGGTGAACCCATTGCCCGATGCATTCAGTTCCTGGTACCTGGTTATCATATGGATCCCGTAATCATTTGCCACAGCGATCAGAAGGATGGGGACCAGCAGGGTGATCACATAGA
Source organism: uncultured Bacteroides sp. (assembly GCA_964453785.1). GTDB lineage: Bacteria > Bacteroidota > Bacteroidia > Bacteroidales. The sequence continues at coordinate 29,857 of CAYVRK010000001.1, read as the reverse complement.
ACTTCCAACCCAGGATGGGTATCAGCGCGATCCCCAGCAGGGCAGACATCACCACCACAAGGAAAGGCAGCCATACGCCCCGCCACTCCCTGAATACCAGGTAAAGAAAAATAAGCATCATGATCAGGGCAATGGGAATCAGTATCAGCCCGTCTCTTTTTACATCTTTGTCTATGGCCTGCCGGAGGTATGGAAGACCTCCGAAATGTACTTTTTCCGCTCCGGGATTCTCCTCCAGGATGGAGTGAATCCGTGCAAAAACCTCATCCTCATTGGCCTCCTTTTCAAGGGTAAGTATCAGGGCAGTTGCTGTAAAATCGTCGGAAACCATCACATTGTATACCAGATCATTCTCTTTGATGATTTCCCTTAATTCCTCCCTTTGATTCTCATTCCGGGGGATGCGAAGAACAGTTGGCTCCACATACATCACCCCATCTTCGCCATAGATCCGATTGGATCCGAACAGCGAAGAAGTCTTGCCGATTCCATCCACATGCTTTAATTCCTTTTCAACGCTTTTAATCCGCTTCAGCGTACTTTCGTTGAGGATATCATCGGTTTCGAAGATAACCATGATCAGGTCCTGGTTTCCAAATACCTCTTCTATCTTATCTGTGTTCACGACAGATGTCATGGTCTTGGGAAAATAGTTTTTCAAATCAGGATCCACCTCCAGTTTGAAAAGCAGGGTGGAGAATCCCAAAGTGACCACCACGGAGAAAATAATAATGATCCAGCGGTATTTGATAATTTTATTGTGCATGGTTATTTTGATTTAAAATGATAATTTAACTGACATGTAACCGGCATTGAGGACCGGCCCTACCATGTCGAATAACGATTCTTCAGGTCCGAACAAACCACTGAATCCAGCAGTCAGTTTTATCCCGTCTGCAGGCATATAGGAGATCCCGGGCTGTACTATCCACTCGCCTGTTGTCAGGTGATGGATAACCGGAATGGTGATTTCAATCTTGTCATGCAACAGGAAAGCTTTCCCCACAATGAAAACCGTATGGTAAAACTCCTCCAACTGATAATTGTACAGTCTGTTAAAAGCTCCGATACGTTCCCGTATCACTCCGTCTATGGCCTCACCCGTGGGCACAAATCCGGCCTGTATCATTTGCAGGAACTGATCCTGTCCTGCCGAGAGAGAGGGCTCTGCAGCGGGCGAAGTATAATCTAGGATGTATTTGCCATAATAACCGGCCAGGATACTCAAATGGGTGCTGCTTTTTTCCAATTCAGCCGTATAAGAGATTTCGGGAAAAGGAAGGAACTCAGCCTGATCATGGTTTTCCAAGGTCTTTTGCCAGGCACCTTCAGCCCTGAGCACCCAGGATCCCAGCGGCACGGAGAAATCCAATCCGGCCATCCTGATCCTGTATGCCTTTTCAAACAGGTCTAAAGCAATTGGTTCCATGGTTGTGGCATCTGCGATGAATGAGTCATAGGCAATGCCGGGCCAGTGATTGTATCCGTCAAACCAGTAAAGAGACAGGTCAATAGCACTGGTAAAAACATCATAATTCAATCCATAACTACCCTCATTGAGTTCTGTACCGGGGTAGTCGGGTTTCAGGAAGTTTACGTAGTCGGGCATGGGGACCGGGTCAATCAGAAGCACACTGGGTTGGTACAATGGATTCCAGGTGGCTGTCAATTTCATGGAACTGCCCAGATTGATCTTGCCCTGGATGGCCCATGACCCCAGCATCATGTCGTCTTCCAATGGAGATCGGATTGTCGGGTCCAGTGGGGTAAGTTTGTTGGTGGGGTTGAATACAGTTCCCTTTCCCCAGGGGGTGATCAGCTTTCCAATCCTGAAGCTGGCAGGGCCGGTCCAGATGTCAATATAGGCTTCACGAAAATCCATCTCAGAGACCGGTTTCCGGAATTCTGTTCCATACCTGAACCGGATATCTGCCTTTGCAGATACCCATGAACCGGCAGTGGCCTCCAACAGCAAACCAACCTGGCCATAGGCGCTCTGGAGGTACAAATGATCAGTTTCAGGGGTATTGGCCACATAGGCCAGAGACCGAATGAATCCCCCCAGTTGAAGATTGCTGCTAACTAATTTCTCATTGTTGGACTGGGAGGATTCAAACAGGCTCTGGGAAAAGGCAGGAGACAGAATCAACATCAACCACACCAAAATACTTCCCGACTTTGTCGCCTGCCTCATCTTGTTTTTTTCCAAACATAGAGGAAAGCACTGCAAATATCGCCCGTTTTGTGCGGATGGGACCTTTTCAAACGCCGGAATAGGTTCAGACCTACAAGTCTGAACCTCCGGTTTGATAATTTGCTATTTTTATATCCATGAATGAACTGATCCAATCCCAGCGGGACTATTTCCAGGCCGGACATACCCGATCCTTATCAGAACGAAAAAAGAACCTGAGAAAACTCCACAACCTGCTCCTTGAAAATGAAAAGCTCCTGGCCGATGCCATTTACAAGGATTTCAGGAAACCCTTTCAGGTAACCGTGGAGAATGAGCTCAGCCTGCCCTATGGTGAGATCAATATAGCCATTCGACGCCTGAACAGGTGGAACCGGTCGAGATGGCGGCTTACCAACCTGTCCAATTTTCCTGCCCGTTCCAGAACAGTTCTGGTGCCCTTTGGGGTTACCCTGGTCATTGGTCCGTGGAATTATCCTTACATGCTTACATTGATCCCGGCCATCTCAGCTCTTGCAGCCGGGAATACGGTTGTGCTCAAACCCAGCGAGATCACCTCCAACTCTTCGGCAGCCATGGCCGAAATTATCAATTCCAATTTTCCCAGGGAACTTTTGTATGTACAGGAGGGTGGGGTGAAGGAGACCACCGAATTGCTCAAACAGAAATTTGACAAGATTTTTTTTACCGGGAGCACGCAGGTGGGCCGTATCGTGATGAAAGCTGCGGCAGAACAGCTCATTCCGGTAATCCTGGAGCTTGGAGGGAAGAATCCGGTGATAGTGATGCCCGATTGCAACCTGAAAAGAACTGCCCAGAGAATTGCATGGGGAAAGCTTCATAACAATGGAAATGCCTGTGTCTCTCCCGACCACCTGTATGTGCACGAGGATATCAAGGATGCGCTGGTGGAGGAGATAAAAAAATACATTCATAAGATTGCCGGTCCGGATCCACGGCAGTGCCCCGTTCTGCCACGCATGGTAAATGAGAGGAATTTCGACCGGGTATTGTCCCTGATTGACCCGGCAAAGGTGGTCATGGGGGGAAGGAGTGACCGGTCGGAGCTCTATATTGAACCCACTATCATGGATGGGGTGACCCTGGAAGATAAGGTGATGCAGGAGGAGGTCTTCGGACCGCTGCTTCCCGTACTTACATATAACAACCTCGAAGATCTGCTGAAAACAATGAAATCAAACCCTTCTCCCTTGGCGCTGTATATTTTTACCAGCGACATCCGTAAAGCCAGGAAGATCATGAGGGAGATCCCTTCCGGGGGAGGTATGATCAACGAAGTGGTTTTGCATTTTGTTAACATGAATACTCCCTTTGGAGGAATCGGGGAATCGGGGATGGGAAACTATCACGGTAAGCTTGGTTTTGAAGCATTTAGCCATCATAAAACAGTCATGATTAAACCCGTGTGGTTTGAACTCTTCTTGAAGCATCCACCTTATCGAAAGATATATCTTCGATTATACAGGTCAGTCCTGGGACGGTCGTTCAGGAATTTTTGGCGCTGACCGATTGCAGGTATTCGCTGGGAGTCATCCCGGTCTTTTCCTTAAATATGGTGTTGAAGCTGGATTTGGAATTAAAACCGGAGTCATAGGCAATGGCCAGGATGGTAAGATTGCTGTACGCTGGATCAACGATCCTCCGCTTGACCTCCTCAACCCTGTATTCGTTCACCAGGTTATAGAAGTTCTTGCCCATGTGTTCGTTAATCACTTCAGAAAGGAAATGCCTCGGTATTTTTAACTGGGAAGAAAGGTCATAGATGGTCAGTTCCCTGTTCAGGTAAGGTTTATCGATGACCATATATTTACCGATGATTCCCTTGTACCGGTCAATATCCTTCTTTTTTAAGCCGGAACGGGCATATTTTTTCTCTTCCTTCTCCTCCTCGGGACCTGCCAGGACCTCGGAATACCTGACAACTTCCTCGAAAATACTGGGCTGATGGAATCCGAATATGGTAAACAGGAAGGTCAGGATGGTCAGGCCTATAAATGATACCTCATAAGGATCAAAGGGCATGAAACCAGTAAGGATATCAACTCCGCCTAGAATGAACATCAGCACATAACCCAGATAGAATGTAATGGAAAGACCCAGCAACCACTGCAGGGTAATTTTGCCCGATGAATAACTGACCAGGTCCTTGAGCCGTTTCTGGTGCTGGTGGATCGCCACAAAAGTGGCCACGGAATAGGCTGTGATGGATACAAAAAAAGTGATGGCATAAATAATGCGAAAGGAGACAAAACGGTCGATGACCAGGAATCCTTCTGTTCCGCTCATGACTGGTTCGTCGATAAATACCAGGGAGGCGATCAGGAAAATGAAAAAGGGAGCAAAATGCCAAAGGAAGCGGGGATCAAAATGCGGTTTCTCGGATGTCATCCACTGGGCATACAACAGGAGCAGAGGTCCATAGGTATAGGGGAGTATTTTAATGGGATAGAGATTGATCAAGGTTTCGTTGAGCAACACAATGATCATTTCAATACAAATCAGGAGCAACCAGGCGGCCAGAATCTGGTTGGCAAGCATCCTGGGCTGTTTTACAGCGATAAGAATACCTGCCAAAAGAGTCTGCGATATACCGATGTACAGGATTGCTTCCATACTTAAAGGTACTTATTTTTTGGTTTTTTTTCAACATCTTTGCATGTCAAACTTTAGTTACCAAGATTATAAACAGAGATTCTTATGAGTGTATTGCTGAATAAAAATTCAAAGGTAATCGTCCAGGGATTTACCGGAAGTGAAGGAACTTTCCATGCAACTCAGATGCTGGAGTACGGTACGGATGTGGTCGGTGGGGTTACACCCGGGAAAGGCGGACAGCAACACCTGGGAAAACCTGTTTTCAATACCGTGCAGGATGCGGTTGAGAATACCGGCGCCGATACTTCGGTTATCTTTGTTCCCCCGGCTTTTGCGGCCGATGCCATCATAGAGGCTGCAGATGCAGGGATCTCGCTGGTGGTTTGTATTACCGAAGGAATCCCAACTTCAGATATGATCAAAGTAAAGGAAGTCCTGGCCAACAGCAACACCCGCTTGGTGGGCCCCAATTGTCCGGGTGTGATTACCCCGGGCCAGGCCAAAGTAGGAATTATGCCCGGATTCATTCACAAAGAGGGTGTGATCGGGATTGTTTCCAGGTCCGGAACACTTACCTATGAAGCAGTGGACCAGATCACCAAGACCGGGCTGGGACAATCCACCTGTATCGGGATCGGTGGAGATCCCATCATAGGGACCACTACACTGGATGCAGTGAAATTACTGATGGAGGATGAGCAGACCAGGGGAATCATCATGATCGGGGAGATTGGTGGCAGTATGGAGGCCGAGGCTGCTTACTGGATCAGGGATCATGGAACCAAACCGGTTGTTGGATTTATTGCCGGGCAGACAGCTCCCAAAGGAAGAAGAATGGGGCATGCCGGAGCCATCATCGGCGGCAAAGCTGATACAGCCGAAGCAAAAATGGAGATCATGAAGGAATGTGGGATCACTGTGGTTGTATCGCCAGCTGAAATAGGGCAGAGGATGGCAGCGCTGATATCATAATCAATTAATCATATAACTATGGAATTACTGAAAGGAAAAGTTGCCGTTGTAACCGGTGCTGCCAGGGGAATTGGGCGCATGATTGCCCTCCGGTGCGCTGAAGAAGGCGCAGATGTTGCCTTTACCGATCTATCCAGGGATGAGAATATGGATTCCCTTGAGAAAGAACTCAGCAAATTGGGCGTGAAGGGAAAAGGATATGTGAGTGATGCCAGTGATTATGAGCAGGCACACCAGGTGGTGGACCAGATCGTGGAGGATTTCGGAAAGGTGGATGTCCTGGTTAACAACGCAGGGATCACCCGGGACACCCTGCTGATGAGGATGGATGAGCAGATGTGGGACCTGGTGATCAGGGTAAACCTGAAATCGGTATTTAACTTTACCAAGGCAGTCCAGAAATATATGCTCAAGGCAAGAACCGGTTCCATCATCAATATGAGTTCCGTAGTGGGTGTGAATGGAAACGCCGGTCAGGCGAACTATGCAGCTTCAAAGGCCGGAATTCTGGGATTCACCAAGTCCGTGGCAAAAGAGCTAGGTTCAAGAAACGTCAGGTGCAATGCCATCGCTCCCGGGTTCATTATTACCGATATGACAGACAAACTTCCCGAGAATGTGAAGGAAGAGTGGATCAAAACCATTCCCCTCAGGCGGGGTGGTTTGCCCGGGGATGTGGCCAACGTAACTGTCTTCCTGGCTTCCGACCTCTCATCCTATATGACCGGTCAGACCCTTCAGGTATGCGGGGGAATGAGCGTTTAAGCAGCTTCGCAGCAGGAGAATGGAAAAAGGTGAAAGGAGAAAGGAAAAAGCAGATTAAAGCGAGCAGAAATTCATCGATGCTGGTCCTATTGGCTGGACTGCTGCTCGCGCACGGATGCGCCAGCATCTACAGTGTGGTTGAGTTTGAGGTGCTTGAACCTGCCACAGTCAGCTTGCCTGAAAACGTGAATCAGCTGATCATTCTGAACAGGGCACCCCTCACGCTGGATTCTTTCGAGGAGGAGGACAGGAAAGGCATGGGTGGAGAGCAACTGTTTGTGCTTGATACGCTGATTGTGAATAGCATGAACCGCGGACTGCTTGACGTGCTCCGGCAATCGCCCATTGAAAGGTTCCATGTTCCCATCTGGATTGCTGACCGGAGGATCGATACATCATTGATGAATGATTTGATCCTCACAAGGCGGGAGGTGGATGCCCTTTGCAAAGAGATGAAGGCTGATGCCATCCTAAGCCTGGAATCCTACTCCATGGATTTCAATCAAAAAGGATATTACTTCATGGATGCGCCTGGAGTCCCCGTGACCAAATACTATGAAGTATCCGACAAAGTCAGTTGGATGATCTATTTACCCGGTTCTCCCAAGCCCTTCGATACCTATACCATAGCAGATACACTGTTTTTTACTGAGATACTGGACGGTGAAATCGTGAATAATTTTACCGCGGCAACCATGATCCGGGAGACTTTTTACCACAGTGGAGCCAGGTATGGGCGTTACCTGGTGCCTGTTTGGGTTCGCACAACAAGGAGCCTCTACAGGGGAAAAGAGGATTCTCTGAAACAGGCTGCCAAACAGACCGACCTTGGTGAATGGGACAAAGCTTATTCCATTTGGAAGATGTTGACTGAAAGCGAGGATAGCACCCTGGTTTCCAAAGCCTACCATAACATGGCCGTTTATTGTGAGCTCGAAGACAATCTGGATTCAGCCAACCTGTTCATATCCAGGGCCATGGAATTTGATCCGCTGGATGAAGTCAAAGCTTATCAGGAAGAGATGGAGATGAGGATGTTGAACAGGCGCGAACTCTACAAGCAGGTACGGTAGTGCTTAGTACTCAGTGCTGTGCTCAGTGTGATACAAAATAATAATGGAGATGTATAATACAATATTTGTGGTCATCATCGCCGTGCTGGTCTTCGGTTATGTGCTGAACCAGATCCTTGATCTGTTGAACCTGAAACACACGGCACCAGATTTGCCGGAGGAGTTGAAAGGGATATTTGATGAGGAGGAGTACCGGAAAAGCCAGCTTTACAAAAGGGATAACACCCGTTTTTCTTTTATTACCAGCACTTTGAGTCTGGTGGTTATGGCTGTGGTTTTTTTCCTGGGCGGCTTCGGATGGCTCGACAGGTGGATCTCGGGATTCATTTCAAACTACATTCTGCTGGTTCTGGTATTCTTTGGGATACTGGGATTGGCCGGTGACATTTTTACCACACCGTTTGCAATCTATGGCACCTTTGTGATCGAAGAGCGGTATGGCTTCAACCGGACCACTGCAAAGACCTTCATTCTGGACAAGCTGAAGGGCTGGTTGCTGGGATTGATCATCGGAGGCGGATTGCTGGCCCTGGTCACCTGGATCTACCTGATCACGGGAACCTGGTTCTGGCTGGTGGTGCTGGGTGTGGTGACGCTTTTTTCCATATTCATGACCATGTTCTATTCAAACCTGATCGTCCCCCTTTTTAACAAACAGACGCCCCTGGAAGACGGTTCCCTGAGAAGTAAGATCGAGGAATTTGCGAAAAGCGTGGATTTCCGCCTGGATAACATTTATGTGATGGACGGATCCAAGCGTTCCAGCAAAGCCAACGCCTATTTCACCGGCCTGGGACCAAAAAAGAGGATCGTTCTGTTCGACACTTTGATCAAAGACCTTGAGGAAGAAGAGATTGTAGCTGTCCTGGCCCACGAGGTAGGGCATAACAAGAAGCGGCACACCACATCCGGGCTGATCCTTTCTGTGGTTCAGACTGCTTTTACCCTTTACCTTTTCTCACTTTTCGTGGGAGAGGATAGTTTCGCTGTGGCTCTGGGTGGATCGGAGGCTTCCTTTCATCTGGGCCTGATTGCTTTTGGCGTGCTTTATTCTCCCATCTCCATGCTGCTGGGTATAGGCACAAACATGTTTTCCCGAAGGAATGAGTACCAGGCTGACCGCTATGCAAGGGATCATTACAATGCCGAGGATCTCATCTCTTCCCTGAAGAAGCTATCCAAATCCACCCTGAGCAACCTGACGCCCCATCCGGCGTATGTGTTCTTTCACTATTCGCACCCGACCCTTCTTCAGCGGATCAGGGCCATGCGGGTTTAGGTCCCGGGTATTTCCAGAACAGAAACACAAGAATATTCCCGGAATGTAGTTATTACTGTATGAGGATCCTGGTTCTCATCGTATGCCTGGCATTTTCTGCTCAGCTATGTGCGCAGAAAGCGAACCAGCCTTTTTCAGGTGCCATCGAAATGGGCCTGGGATGGGGCATTCCCATTGATTTTAATCTTGACAACAACATCCTCACTTCCAAATTTTTAGGATACAGGATCCTTGAAATACCATGGCAGGCGGGCATTCATGTATCCAAGGCACTGAACCCTGTTTCTTATATGGAGATGGGCCTGGTCTTTCACGAAAGAAGTTACTCCTGGGCATCAAATTTTAACTATACACAGGGGTATACGACCATTACAACCTATTACATAAACGAGCATCAAGTGCTGGCAATGAATTGCATTGACTTTTCAATGAAATATTATAAGTTTTTAAAATACTGGAAGAACAGGGAATTATATGCCTTTGGGGGGATCGCCCCGGTTTGGGTCCTTTCTGTTCCATACGCAGATGACTTAAATAACAACAGCGTTCCCAGGTATTGTTTCCGCAACTGGAACATGGCGGTGAACGGAGGAATGGCCCTTGAAAAAGAAAATATTCGCTGGAAACTGCATTTTGACCTGGGGCTTGTCTCCGTTGTGAATTCAGAATATGCCACGCAAGTCCCTGAGGAGGAGCGGGCCTGGGGTACAAAGATTTATCCCTTTGAAGTACTTCTTTGCTGTGCCTATCTGATCCGTTGAAAAAAAAGGACCCGGATAAATCACCACAGGTCCTTTTGGAGCGGGAAACGGGGATCGAACCCGCGACCCTCAGCTTGGGAAGCTGATGCTCTACCACTGAGCTACTCCCGCAGAAGGGACAAATTTACATTTTTTTTTGTCTACTTTTGAAAGCTCGATTGAAAATCAATAAGGACAATGAACAGTGCCCTGATTACCATAGGAGATGAGATCCTGATCGGACAGGTGACCGATACCAATGTGGTTTGGATCGCCACTGAGCTGAATAGCCTGGGTGTGTCGGTGGGGGAGATGGTGACTGTTTCCGATGATGCAGCACAAATTATTTCGACCCTGGACCGCTATGTGGGCAGTTATGACCTGGTGATCATGACCGGGGGACTGGGACCCACCAAGGATGATCTTACCAAACAGACCCTGGCTGAATATTTCCAAAGCCCCATGGTGACCATCCCTGAAGTAATGGAGAAGATCAAGGCCTATTTTAAGGCGCGGGGCCGCTCCCTGATTGAATCCAACCTCAGGCAGGCCGATGTTCCAGAGGCGTGTGAAGCTTTGATTAACAACCATGGTACCGCTCCGGGAATGTGGTTTGAGAAGGAAGGGACCATCATTGTTTCATTGCCTGGCGTACCCTATGAAATGAAGGGCCTGATGGAAGATGTGGTATTGCCCAGGATCAGGGGGATGGTGAAGGTTCCCGATGTGGTTCACCGGACCATCATGACCCAGGGTGTTCCCGAATCCTACCTGGCGGAGCTTATCAAGGATTGGGAATCCAACCTGCCGGAGTGCGTAAAGCTGGCCTATTTGCCCAGACCGGGCATTGTCAGGTTGCGGCTGACTTTGTCGGAAAAGTGTGCCAGGGATTCAAAGCAGATACTTGAGGTACTCGAAGCCGGATTATTGGAAATTATACCACAACACATATTTGGATACGATGATCTGAGCCTGGAGCAGGCACTCGGTGACGTTTTGAAAGAGAAGGGGCTCACCGTGGCCACTGCTGAAAGCTGTACAGGAGGGAACATAGCCCGGCTGATTACATCTGTTCCGGGAAGCTCCGGGTACTTTGTCGGTTCGGTGATCGCCTACCAAAACAGGATCAAAACAGGAGTTTTGAACGTAGAAGAGGCAGTTATTAACACCCTTGGAGCAGTGAGTCAGCCGGTTGTTGAACAGATGGCCATGGGGGTGAAAGAGCACTTTGGCACGGATGCAGCCATAGCCACTTCTGGCATCGCCGGGCCCGATGGTGGTACTGCGGAAAAGCCAGTGGGAACAACCTGGATATCTGTTGCTTACAAAGATAAAATCCTTTCCAGGAAATTCCTGTTCTGGGGCACTCGTGACCGGATTATTGATCAGGCTTCCTACACAGCCATGCAACTCCTGAGACGGCTCATTCTGGATCTGGTTTAATGGGATGGTTCATAGTACTTTTTTGCTCCTTGGGCTTGGTAAATTCATAAATTATAGCGTAATTTGCGGCTCGTTAGAAGAATCGATCTGAAATTATAAGAAAATATGTCTAAGATTTGTCAGATAACAGGAAAAAAGATGATGGTGGGAAACAATGTATCTCACTCAAAGAGAAGGACCAAGAGAACTTTTCAGCCCAATCTCTTCGATAAGAAGTTTTATCTTGAAGAAGAGGACAGATATGTGACACTGCGTGTATCAGCACAGGGCATCCGCACCATTAATAAGAACGGCCTGAAGCCAACACTGGAAACCGCCGTTAAAAAAGGATTTCTTAAATCTTATTAATTCAAGTAGGAAATGGCTAAAAAAGGTAAAGGAAACAGGGTGCAGGTTATTCTCGAGTGCACGGAACATAAAGAAAGCGGAGTGCCTGGTACTTCAAGGTATATCTCTACCAAGAACAGGAAAAATACTCCTGACAGAATGGAGTTGAAGAAGTACAACCCCGTATTGAAAAAAGTAACAGTACATCGCGAAATCAAATAAGGAGCTGAAAAATGGCAAAGAAAGTTGTTGCATCATTACAGAGTGGCGTAGGAAGGACATTTACCAAGTGTATTAAAATGGTCCGTTCTGATAAAACCGGCGCCTATGTATTCGAAGAACAGATGGTTCACAATGACCATATCAAGGATTTCTTCGCAAAGTAAACCTTGATTATATCGTTTTCGACACAAAGCTTTCTTATTTAAGGGAGCTTTTTTTATACCTGAACAATCATGGGAATTTTCTCCAGAGAGAAAAAGGAAAGCCTGGACAAAGGTCTTGAAAAGACCAAAGAAAGTGTATTTAAAAAGCTCTCCAGAGCTGTGGTTGGGAAATCCCGGGTGGATGACGAGGTCCTTGACAGCCTCGAGGAAGTCCTGATTACATCTGATGTGGGGGTGGAGACCACCCTGCGTATCATCGAGCGGATAGAAGCCCGGATTTTAAAAGATAAATACCTTAATACCAGTGAGTTGAATGTCATTTTAAAGGAGGAGATTGCTTCTCTTCTGGAGGAGAACAATCCGGGACTGGTTGCCTCATTCGAAGATCCGCTTCCACATACACCCTATGTGATCATGGTGGTGGGTGTGAACGGAGTCGGAAAGACCACCACCATTGGGAAGCTGGCTTACAGTTTCAAGCAGGCAGGGAAAAAAGTAGTCATGGGTGCTGCAGATACATTCAGGGCCGCTGCAGTGGATCAGCTTTCCATCTGGGCGGAAAGGGTAGGGGTTGAAATCGTGAAACAGGACATGGGTTCGGATCCCGCATCGGTTGCCTATGATACCCTTTCATCGGCTGTCTCTTCCGGAGCAGATGTTGTCATCATCGATACGGCCGGCCGTTTGCACAACAAGGTGAACCTCATGAATGAATTGAGCAAGATCAGGCGGGTGATGCAGAAGATCATTCCCGATGCCCCCCATGAGATATTGCTGATCCTGGATGGCTCTACGGGACAGAATGCATTCGAACAGGCCAGGCAGTTTACCCTGGCTACCGATGTGAATGCACTGGCGCTTACAAAGTTAGACGGAACTGCCAAGGGCGGGGTCGTGCTCGGCATCTCCGACCAGTTACAAATCCCGGTGAAATATATCGGGATCGGAGAGAAGATGGAGGACCTGATTGTCTTTAACCGGGTTGAGTTTGTTGACAGCCTTTTCAAATCAACATGACAGTGAACATCATTACACTGGGTTGCTCCAAAAACCTGGTGGACTCAGAACACCTGCTCTACCAGTTCCGTGCAGCAGGATACAAGGTTCTTCATGATGCGTATGCCGCGCCTGCCGACCTGGTGATCATCAATACCTGCGGATTTATCCTGGATGCCAAAGAGGAATCCATTGAAACCATCCTTGC
>CAYVRK010000001.1:0-16758 GCA_964453785.1 uncultured Bacteroides sp. | reverse complement strand
GGGATCAGGGGAGTCCAGCAATCGGTTTCCATTGAAGAACTCGTGCAGGAAGGTACCAATCTGGCAGCCATGGGGGTCAAAGAGCTTATCCTGATTGCACAGGATCTCACCAACTACGGGATAGACCTTTACCAGCGCCGCGCCCTTCCGGAACTCCTGAAAGCACTTGTGAAAATAGAAGGGGTGGAGTGGATCAGGCTACATTATGCCTATCCCACAGGCTTCCCGGAAGAGGTGATTGAGATCATGGCCTCGGAAGAGAAGATCTGCAACTACCTGGATATTCCCATTCAGCATATCAATGACGATGTCCTTTCTGCCATGGGCAGGGGACACGGAAGATTAAAACTGGAACAACTTCTGGAACGGTTCAGGGAAAAGATACCTGATGTGGCGCTTCGGACCACAGTGATGACGGGATTTCCGGGGGAAACCGAAGAAGCATTCCTGGAACTGCTGGACTATCTCTCAAGGATCAGATTCGAAAGACTCGGGGTATTCCCATATTCCCATGAGGAAGACACCCCGGCATATGGCACCTATGAAGACCTGATTCCCTCAAAAATAAAGGTTGAAAGGGCAGAGGCTGTGATGGAATTACAGCAGGAGATCTCGCTGGAGCTCAACCGGCAGAGGGTCGGCAAAATATTCCGGGTCATCATAGACAGGAAGGATGATGATTACTACTATGCGCGGACGCAGTACGATTCTCCTGAAGTAGATAACGAAGTACTCATTCCCATAGAAAGAACGCTGGATATTGGTTCTTTCTACAATGCAAAAATCACCGGTGCAGCAGAATTTGACCTCTTTGGTACCGTGGAGTGAGAATTAATCTTTTTTAGGTTTATCCTCTTTCGTTTCCTCCGGTTCGGGGAGTGCCTTTTTTCCTTTTGGAAGCGCTGCTTTCTTCTTCTGAATGGCCACAATGATCTCTTCTTTCTCTTTATCGAAATCCACAACCAAGGAGTCACCCTCGACAAGCGCTGATTTAATGATGGTTTCGGCCATGGGGTCTTCCAGGTATTTCTGAATGGCCCTTTTCAGGGGCCGGGCGCCAAACTGGATATCGTATCCTTTTTCAAGTACATAATCCTTGGCTTCTTCCGAAAGCCTGACTTCATACCCCAGCGAATTGACCCTATTGTAAAGTCCCATTAATTCTATATCAATGATCTTGTGGATATCTTCCCGGGAAAGGGTATTGAACAACACCACGTCATCAATCCTGTTCAGGAATTCGGGGGCAAAGGCCCGCTTCAGTGCTTTCTGGATAACTCCCTTGGCATAATCGTTTGTAGCGTTCTGCCTGGCCTTTGTGGCAAATCCCACTCCCTGACCGAAGTCTTTCAGCTCACGGGTCCCGATGTTGGAGGTCATAATCACAATGGTATTGCGGAAATCGACCCTTCGACCGAGGCTGTCGGTAAGCTGCCCTTCGTCCAAGACCTGAAGCAGGATGTTGAAAACATCGGGGTGCGCTTTTTCAATCTCGTCAAGCAGCACCACAGCATAGGGTTTCCTTCTCACCTTTTCCGTCAGCTGGCCGCCCTCTTCATAACCCACATATCCCGGAGGTGCACCCACAAGCCTGGACACAGTGAACTTCTCCATGTACTCACTCATGTCAATGCGGATCAGGTTATCCACAGATTCGAACAGGTACTGTGCCAGTACTTTGGCCATCTGGGTTTTACCTACCCCGGTGGGGCCCAGGAATACAAAGGTTCCGATGGGTTTGTTCGGATCTTTCAGTCCGGCTCTGTTGCGCTGGATCGATTTAACAACTTTTCCGATGGCTTCATCCTGACCGATCACGGATCCCCTCAGTTCATCAGCCATTTTCAGCAGTCTTGCTCCTTCAGCCTGTGCTATTCTTTGTACAGGTACACCGGTCATCATGGCAACCACTTCGGCCACCTTGTGTTCATCCACTGTTTCCCTGTTCTGGGAAAGTTCTTTTTCCCACCTTTTTTTCTCGGAATCGAGCTTGTCCAGCAACTCTTTTTCCCGGTCGCGGTATCCGGCAGCCTTCTCGAAGTTCTGATTTTTGACAGCCTGTATCTTCTCCTGTTTGGTACGTTCTATCTCCTTTTCCAGTTCCACAATCTGATCCGGAACCACGATGTTGGAGATGTGAACCCTGGATCCTGCCTCGTCAAGGGCGTCGATGGCTTTGTCCGGCAGGTGCCTGTCGCTGATATAACGTTGGGTCAGCTTCACACAGGCATCGATGGCCTCATCCGTATAATTCACATTGTGGTGCTCCTCATACCGTTCTTTGATGTTCTTCAGGATATCGATGGTCTCTTCCATGGAGGTGGGGTCTACCATGACCTTCTGGAACCTTCTTTCCAGGGCCCCGTCCTTTTCTATGTGCTGTCTGTATTCATCCAGGGTCGTGGCTCCGATACACTGGATCTCGCCCCTTGAAAGTGCCGGCTTCAGCATGTTTGCTGCATCCAGTGATCCGGTGGCTCCTCCGGCACCCACGATGGTGTGAATCTCGTCAATGAACAGGATGATTCCCGGATTTTTAACCAGTTCATTCAGAATGGCTTTCATCCGCTCCTCAAACTGTCCCCTGTACTTGGTTCCTGCTACGATGGAGGCCAAATCGAGCGTGACGACCCGCTTGTCGAAGAGTACACGGCTGACTTTCCGCTGGATGATCCGCAGGGCGAGTCCTTCTGCGATGGCAGACTTGCCTACGCCGGGCTCGCCGATCAGGATGGGATTGTTTTTCTTCCTCCGGCTGAGGATCTGGGCCAGCCTCTCAATTTCTCTTTCCCGTCCCACAATGGGATCCAGACGGTCCTCTTCGGCTGCCTTGGTCAGGTCGATTCCAAAATTATCCAGTACGGGGGTATCAGAACTTGATTTTTGTGAAGATCCTCCGCTTCCTTTGCTGCCGCCACCATGGCCACTGCCTCCTCCGCTGAACGGACCTTTGCCTTCCTCGTCCTCATCACCCGGGAAATCAGCACGGCCCTCAGGCTGTGAATCTGCAATCTCCTGTTTCACTTTGTTGTAAGTAATTCCGTTTTCCACCAGGTACCTGGTGGCGTAGTTGTTATCATCCTTCAGTATGGCCAGCAGCAGGTGGTTGGTATCAATGGTCTTCTCCTTCATCGACCTTGCTTCCAGGTGCGTGAGCTTCAGTATCCGCTCTGCACTCTTCAGCAGGGGTAAACTGTCGGGATCTGAAACTGTGGACGGTTGATCATTGCGGATGCTTTTTTCAATGGCCATCCTCAAATCATACAATTCTACGCCCAGAACAACCAGCACATCAATGGCAAGTCCCTCCCCGTCTCTCAGGATTCCCAGGAACAGGTGCTCCACACTGATGTGTGAATTGCCCAGTCTGACGGCCTCTTCCTTGCTGTATCCCAGTACGTCTTTTATCCGCTGTGAAAACTGTGCATCCATGAAATTTGCTCCCTTCTGTTATATAAAAACAAAGTAACTAATAAGGCGTGAATATAACAATAGAACAATTATCTATTATAAACAGTTCAATGTTAATAAAAGCCCTTTAAAACCGAGGTTTTTAGGCCGGAATTAACTAATTTCGAATGTTCTTATATTTGACAAATAGTGCAGATTTAAGATATTGATAATAAATGATTTAGATTGAAATGGCAGAAGGCGAAAAAATACTGAGGATTAATATAGAGGAGGAGATGAAATCAGCCTACATCGATTACTCGATGTCGGTGATTGTTTCACGTGCATTGCCCGATGTCAGGGATGGATTAAAACCTGTTCACAGAAGGGTGCTTTTCGGAATGTCTGAATTGGGTGTAAATTCAAACAGACCTTATAAAAAATCGGCAAGAATAGTAGGGGAGGTACTTGGAAAATATCACCCGCACGGAGATACATCTGTGTATGATGCAATGGTGCGCATGGCCCAGGAATGGTCCTTGCGTTATCCGCTTGTGCAGGGTCAGGGGAATTTCGGATCGGTAGACGGGGACAGTCCGGCCGCCATGAGGTATACGGAAGCCAGGCTTCAGAGAATTGCGGAAGAGATCATGTCCGATCTGGAAAAGGATACCGTAGATTTTCAGCTCAATTTTGATGATACCCTTGAGGAGCCCCAGGTAATGCCAACCCGGATCCCCACACTGCTGGTGAATGGAACCTCCGGGATAGCAGTGGGTATGGCAACCAATATGGCGCCCCATAACCTGACGGATTCAATTGATGCCATCGTGGCCTATATTGAGAACAACGACATTGAGATCAGTGCACTCATCGAGATTCTGAAAGCTCCCGATTTTCCTACCGGAGGTATCATTTATGGATACAACGGTGTCAGGGAGGCCTATGAGACCGGAAGAGGACGGATTGTGGTTCGCGCAAAATCTGAAATCGAATTTACCGATTCGGGCAGAGAGAAAATTATCATTACTGAAATTCCATACCTGGTCAACAAGGCTGAGCTGATTCGCAAGACAGCTGACCTGATCAATGAGAAGAAGATCGAAGGGATTTCTTACATCAACGATGAATCGGACCGTCAGGGAATGCGCATCGTGATTATTATCAAAAGGGATGCCAGTGCGCATGTGGTTCTGAATAACTTGCTTAAGTATACTCAGTTACAGACTTCTTTCAATGTGAATAACATTGCCCTGGTCAAGGGAAGGCCCAAAACGCTTAATCTCAAGCAGATCATTAAATACTTTGTGGAACACAGGCACGAAGTGGTTGTACGAAGGACCCGGTATGATCTGAACCAGGCAGAAAAGCGTGCTCATATCCTTGAGGGCCTCTTAAAGGCACTTGATCACATTGATGAGGTGATCGCCCTGATCAGGGCTTCCAGAACGCCTGATGACGCCCGCGACGGGCTGATGGAGACCTTCGGGTTTACCGATGTACAAGCAAAAGCCATCCTGGAGATGCGCCTTCAGCGCCTGGTTGGTCTTGAACGCGAAAAACTGGCCGCCGAGTTCGAAGAATTGATGAAGATGATCGAGTTTTATAAGAAGGTGCTCTCCGATGAGGGGCTCAGGATGGAGATCATCAAAGAGGAGTTGCTGGAGGTAAAAGAGAAATATGGGGATGGACGCCGTACCGAAATTGTACCGGATGAGGGCGAATTCGATCCCGAGGATTTCTATGCAGATGAAGACATGGTGATTACCATATCCAATCTGGGATATATCAAGCGGACACCTTTGCACGAATTCCGCACCCAGAACAGGGGGGGAGTGGGTGCCAAGGGAAGCATCACCAGGGATGAGGATTTCATGGTGAACATGTTTGTAGCTTCCATGCACAATACCATTCTCTTTTTCACGGAAAACGGAAAATGTTACTGGCTCAAGGTTTACCAGATCCCGGAAGGGGTCAGGGCCAGTAAAGGAAGGGCCATTCAAAACCTGATCAACATTGAGAGTGATGATACGATAAAGACCTTCATGAATGTGAAAAGCCTGAAGGACCAGGAGTATATCAACAACAATTACATCGTTCTGGCCACCAAAAAAGGAATCATCAAGAAAACCAGGCTGGAAGCTTATTCCAGACCACGACAGAACGGGATCAATGCCATCATTGTCCGGGAAGGGGATATGTTGCTCGATGCGCGACTTACGGATGGTGATATGGAATTGATGCTGGCAGTACGCTCCGGCAAGGCCATACGTTTCCATGAAGAGACTGTCAGGGCTGTAGGAAGAACCGCATCCGGTGTAAAAGGAATTACCCTGGGTGGTCCCAAGGATGAAGTGGTCGGCATTGTTACTACCCGGAAAAATGAAAAGGATATCCTGGTAATTTCTGAAAACGGATTCGGAAAAAGGTCTGCGCTGGAGGATTACAGGTTTACCAACCGTGGCGGGAAAGGTGTCAAAACCATGAATATTACGGAGAAAACCGGGAAACTTATTGCACTGAAGGCAGTAACCGATGATTATGACCTGATGATCATTACTGAGAATGGGTTAGCCATCAGGCTGGCGGTGAAAGGCGTCCGTGTAATGGGGCGTAATACGCAGGGAGTCAGACTTATAAATCTACGTGAAGGAGACCGGATCGCAGCTGCCACCCAGGTTCCTGCCAATGGTGAAAGCGAGGAAGAACAGGAGTCTACGGGAGCAGACGGCGAGAATCAGTAAATAGTTCTGGCATCTTATTTGAAGGTTATTAGTAAAGTTTTTATTTTTGCAGCACATTAAACCAAAATCAATATGAAAAAGTTAATCATTTCACTGGTCATTGTTTCAGTAGCACTTATTGGGCTCCAAGCCCAGGAAGGCGGCACTGCCATTGTTCTGCTGAACTACAATACAGTAAAAAAGAAAGTTGAAAAGAGCAACGAAGAAATTCAGAACCCCAAAAAAAATATCAAGCCAGCTACCTGGGTAAAAAGGGGAGAACTCTTCCAGCAGGTATTCATGGTTGGGCTGGAACAGCTTCAGGAAGGCATGTCAACTACTACAGTGGTGTTGTTTTACAAAGAGCCTCTGAGCATCGACAATGAAACAAAAGATGGTGCATTGTATGAAACGTATAATTACGAGCATATGAAATACACCTTTGTCAACGGTGCCCTCCAGGATTGGGAACGGATCGATCCCATCGTTGAAGATCCCCTCAGGATTGCTATGGATGCCTATCAAAAGGCACTTGAACTGGATGAAAAGGGCAAAGTTGGTCCAAAGGTTAAGGAACAATTGATTGAATTGAAGCTTCAATTGAAGAGAGAGGGTGTAAATTGCTATTACACAAGTGATTTTGATGGAGCGTTAAATGATTTTGAAAATGTACTGGAAATAAACAATATGGATCTTTTTGCAGGCGAAATGGATACCATTATGGTGCAGTATTCGGGGATTATCTCGAGGGAGATTGCAGGGAAGACGGAAAACAAGGAGCTTTACAAGAAGGCCATAAAGTATTATCAACAGCTGGCTGATGTCAATTACGGTGGACCCAACACATATCTGCAGATGAAGATGGATTATTTTGCTCTGGGAGATACGATGAAGGGAATTGAATGTCTGAAAGAAGCCTATGAGAAGTTTCCTGATAGCGTCAATGTAATTGCCAATATTGCAGATGCTTACATCTTGGCAAGGCAGTTTGATGAAGGAATCGAGTTTATGGCCAAAGTGATTAAAAACAATCCTTCGATTCCCGAAGCATATTACTGGAACGGCCGTTTGCTGATCAACAAGGAAGATATTGAGTACATTGAAAGGGCGATTGAGTCCTACAACAAAGCAGCAGAGCTGAATCCTGATCTTTATTATATCTGGTATGATGTGGGTTATATCTATTACCTGCAGGGAGCTGATTTCTATGACAGGGGGGGGCTGGAAGAACATGAACCCACCAGGAATGCACTTCTTGCCCTGGGAAAAGAAAAATACGAAATGGCCATTTCGTCACTTGAGAAGGCCTATAAGCTGAACAATGAGAACCCTTCAGTGAAATATGAAACCCTTGATATCCTGCAACGGATGTATTACAAGGAGCAGAGGATGGATGACTACGAGAGGGTAAAAGCGCTGAAAGCTGCTTTGTAGCCTGGAAGAAATCGAACGAAATGATATATTGAAGGGGAGGTAATGCAGAATTATCTCCCTTTCTTTCCATATATTCTATTTAACATAATATTAATTCTAGTGCATTTGTAGCTTTCATGCACTGTTGCCTGGTTGATGCTCTGACACTAGAATCAGCCATTATGTTAAATTGATGCTCAGCTAACGACTAAGAGCCTTCCGGCAGGCCTCCTCCGTGTATTTTGAAAAAACCACGCCCGGCTTTTCCGAATAATATTTATATTTTTGTATTTATTATATGTTTTTGGATTCATACATAGACGAAATCTATAGGCTTTGTGAAAATCACAAGGTTCGTCAACTATTTGCGTTTGGTTCGGTTCTTAATTCGAAGTTCACCAACGATAGTGATGTCGATTTTGTAGTTGATTTCAACACCACAGACCCAATAGAATATGCTGAGAATTACTTTGCTCTGAAATTTGCTTTAGAAGAATTACTTAATCGGCCGATTGACTTAATGGAACAAAAGGCCATCAGGAATAAATATCTTGCGCTAAGCATTAATAATTCGAAGAAGATTATCTATGAAGCCTGAGATCAATACTTGGCTTGAAGATATAAGCATCTCAATAAAAGAAATATACGAATTCTTGCCCCAGGATATTGACTATTTTGAGTTTGAGAAGGACCTAAAGACCCGAAAGGCAATTGAAAGAAACATTGAAATTATTGGTGAGGCCTTATTATTCATGGCTATGATAGTATAACACCAGATATCTTGTGGCTGATTATCAAGCAATCATTGCCAGTGTTACGTAATGAGGTTGCTGAATTGTTGAAATAGATGAATACCCTTTAGTGGTCCCTGGGCTAGGATGTTTACACCTATTTCGCTCAGCTTCGCTTCGCAAAAAGAGTGTATCCCCTTTCCATCGTGAAAAGCTTTTAGCCCCTCCCCTTCTGAAATCCTGGATTTTGGATCAGATCTATCTGATTATTTGAAGTGTATTGCTTTGAATACCAAAGCAATATCAACATAATGCAAGGACATTCTAGTGTACCCGTTGCCAATTATTGCTATTCAATGGATCCTACCATGCATTTAGAATTGGCATTATATTAAATAGCCCGTGCAGCCTACTCCGTGTATTATAGGAAAACCATACCCGGGCTTTTTTTTGAAAAAAATAGTATTTTTAGTAAAACTGTCATTGTGCCAAACATTGGAAAGCAAATAGAATATTGGATTATTTCGGCAAGATCCGATCTGGATACAGCAAAATTGCTGATTAGGAAAGCCAGGTATGTCCATGGTCTATTCTTTTGCCATTTGGCAATTGAGAATGCTCTTAAGGCGCATGTGACCAAGGAAACCGGAGAAATTCCTCCTAAAACACACAACCTGATCTATTTACTTGATCTTTCCAATCTCGAGTTTGAAAAGGATTTTTAGGAGTTTCTTGGAATTCTGATGAAATATCAACTGGAGAGCCGGTATCCAGATTTCGACCCGGTAATACCAATAAAGGATAATGTCCTTGAGTATCTGAATAAAACAAAGATGATGTTAACATGGATCGAAAGGAAACTCTGAACAAGGTCTCGGAATATATTAAGATTCTGAATGAATCGGGTTTGCTAATTGAAAAAGCCTTTCTTTTTGGTAGTGCATCCAGGGATGAAGAACATGAAGGAAGTGATATCGATGTTATGCTTATATCCAAAAGGTTCGACGACAGCACTGATGACCTTGCTTACAGTTTGATATGGAAATTAACACGCAGAATTGACTCACGGATTGAACCTTTTGCTGTTGGACTTTCCCGGTACGATAATGATGATGTTTCACCCTTGCTTCAGATCGTAAAAAAAAAAGGGATTCCTATTTTATAACGCGAAGCAGGTGTTGCTTAACACCCTTTCTGCTTCACTCCGTTCCGCAAAAAGAGTGTATCAATAGCCATCCTGAAAAGCTTTTCGCCTCTCCCCTCTCGAAATCACTTGATATTTTGGTAGGTCAGGATATCTGAGTTTTTAGGCATTAACTGGCGAACAGTAGCGAAGTACCTAGAGATGAGCGAGGAAGAGTTCCTATGGATAAGTAGACCAAATAACTCTGGTAAATAATGCGGTGCAAAGTATTTCAATTTAAGAAGAGTTTAATCTATGGAATCTCGTAGCCACTGATTTGAATAATCTTTGAATATGAGGGCAATGTTTCGTCGTCTTCGAAATAGTTCAATTGTACAGTATTATGTTCTTGTGTGCAAGAGAAACTAACCTCAATTTCACATAAGCCAGAAGAGGTGGTTTCAAAAATATTGTGACCATATCCCTGCTGGTTAATTGCATATTTGCTAAATACCATGTTCACACCAGAATTCATTGCTATCCATAATGTACCTTCGTGGATCGCATCAATTTTAAGTGACCTGCCTTCAGGAACATATACTGCGAAGCTACCCTCGCTGTTTTTAGCCACTGAGGTTTTGTCTGGAATTAGGAAATTTAACCCATATGACCCGCTTGCTGGATAAACCAATTGATTTGTTGGCACGAAGTCGGTATTCTCAATAAACTGATTGATATAATATTCAAAATCAGGGATCTCTGCGTCAATCCCTAGCTCCATGTAACGCGCTTCGATATTCTGCCTGATCACTTCATGGTTGGCATGATTCACACCATTGATAAGATCCGTTCCGATACTTGCATTATCCATTGTACCATCTGCTTGGATATCATTGCTGAATTGGCTGATTAGTTCAGAAAA
Organism: uncultured Bacteroides sp.; assembly: GCA_964453785.1. Taxonomy (GTDB): domain Bacteria; phylum Bacteroidota; class Bacteroidia; order Bacteroidales. The sequence continues at coordinate 6,456 of CAYVRK010000001.1, read as the reverse complement.
ATCCCCAGTGGTACTTTGGCCTTGCAGAATTATGGAAACAGCCAGCAGGATCGCATTGTCATTTCCAGCTCTTGAAATATCCAGCTGTTCTGATGTAAGTTCTTCATTGCCTTCAAAACCAAATACGGCAAGTATTTCACTTTTTGCCTGCTTTTTGGCTTCGCTAAAAGATAGCCCATTACCCATTAGAAAACCGATCCGGTCATTTTCAAGATGAGATAGGACATTTATATTGAAGGATCCCTGATTGGTTATATCCACCGTGTTATATAAAGTCAATTGCGCTTCTGATAGCTTACCGGTTCTCTCGTTGAAATAGAACCCTTCTGCTTTCAGGCTAACAGACTGCGATTCCAGTTCTACATCAGGTAGCACGAACTTTCCTGAGTTATCTTCAATATGAGTTGAAAATACACGTCCTGTGGGTTGAAGGTCCGGATATAACTCAGATATGGTTATGGAGGATCCAGAAATAAAAGGTCCCTTCTGAACATATCCAGCAATGTCTAAGATAGCATATGGAACGTTTTCTACATTAACCGTGATCAAAGCATAGGATCTGATAGGATTCACACTGTCATTATCACATACCGAAACCATGAAGACTATTTCCTGATTGATGCTATAGTTGAACCATGTTGAGTCCTTCACAGTTAGTTCACCGGACACACTATCGACATGCAGGACCTGATCTCCTGTGCTGTCTTCAATCCTGAAAGAAAGGAATTGACCCGAATCGGCGTCAGTTGCAGCTATAATACCAATTGCAGTACCTGTGGCACATTTTTCTTCTACTGAAAATGTTTGTTCATTTATTACGGGGGCATACTCATTCAGATTATTTATTATGATAGAAATACTGGCCACAGACTCAAGGGGATCGTTATGGTGGTTATCACTCACCATTACTTGAAGCTCAATCTTTTGGATTTTCTCATAATCCAGTACAGATGTGTTATTTACATAAAGGATCCCTGTTTTCCTTTCCAAGGATAAGGCATTCTCGGTATTTCCTTTAATTATCTCGAATGATAATACCTGCTGTTCATCCAGGTCGTCAGCCTCAATCTTACCTATGATGGTTCCGGTTTCACTGTTTTCATCCAAGTAAAAAACCTGGTCAAAAATTTCAGGTTTATGACTATTTTGGTCACAAGATGGAATGATTAGGAATACAAGAAGCGTGCTACAAAGTATAATGAGTGTTTTCATAAAATGCAGGATTTTATCTTGCTATCTTTTGTAACAATGGTATTAGGAGAATTCTATAATTATTACCTCACTTTGTATGTTGAAATACCTCTGCACAGTTTTCCATCAGATGTAAGCCCCTCAACCACAATCCGCATATCACCAATCTCATCATTGTTATAAAAAGCAAGGTGTGAAAATCCGGTAGAATCAGTTCTTACTACAGGATTCCAATAGATAGTATTCCTGTGATCCCTTTTCTTATTGGCTTGTACAGTTGATTCATATACCGGAGAGTAAAACTTTCGGGATACGGAATAACCTATTACTTGTGCACTCGTCATTCCATATGCCTCCCCGGGAGCGCTTACAAATTTACCTCCTCGTTTGGCGTAGAAAAATAGGATTCCACCCTTATAATTTATACCAGCCGATATGCCTGATTTTACATACTCTACTTTATCAAACATTTGACTTGGTAGTGACCCTACAACACCATTTTTATCTTCCATGCCATCCATATAAATTTTCAATTGATCTCCCCTGGCATAAAAAGCACCCCCTTGGTAGATAACACCAGGAAACCTACCCTCTATGGATTCAAAAATGTTTGCAGATACATCATCTTGTTTCTCCATGTCAAATACGTAATCTGCTTTTAAATAAACTCGAGGGTGCCCGTCATCACTTTCCTTTTTAGGCGCCAAAACATAAACATCATCGAACAGTATTGTATCACTTAAGGTCCATTTCTTTTTAATGAGATCGTTTTTTGTTTCTCTCGTATAATCTAAAGACAGAATTGACTCATTCCGATAATAATCAATGGGATATGGAAGAATTTTTGACTTGGGAGAAGTCCAGGAACTGCTATCAATTTTGATGAAAGTAGCATTTTTTCCTCGTTGATTTAATGCTCTTATTGCCACATAAATGGTATCGTAAAAATATAGATTAGAGAATACAAATTGCCCCAGGGAATCGGTTTCTTGTTCATATACGCCAAGTAAACTTTTTAAGGTCATCATGGTAACCTTCCCTTTTACAACTGGCTTTCCCAAACCTGTTGAAATAACCTGTCCTTTTATTTCAATTGATGACTCGGGCTGGAAATGAATTTCCGGATATTCATCGTCCAGAATTTCCTTCCATATAAATTCTCTGTAACCATGGGTCAACATCAAATTGTCAAGAGCAATCAAAGTGCTTAAACTATCGTCTTTAAAATAGAATGCCGGATCCTCGATATTCCCCCTTAGCTCCGAATTGATTAAAAATTGAGTGAAAATATTATTGGGATATTCTTTCTCTTCCAGCTGGGCAGAAGCATTATAGACAGACATTGAAAGATTTGTTTTACATGCCTCTCCGCTACTTGTGTAAGCCCCTACGCCAATATTTACTTTTTCGCGCGGGATATAGTCTGATTTTTCGGCTTTAATAATCAGATTGACAACACTTACATGATTATTAAATACCAATCTCTCACAAACAGGAATAAGGTTTGAATCGAACAGGGTGAATTTTATTATACCTCCGGGCAATGTATGCTTCTCAATTTTAATGGTATTGATTTCTTCTTTTGCTGCAACTTTTGACTGATAGCAGATTTCGCCTCCATTTTGTCCAAGAACCAGGTATTCTGTTTCTTTTGTTCTGTCTAAATCCAATGATATCTCTGTAAGCTTAACCTCAATTATTGCAGGATCTAAAGAGTTAATAGATAAAATGACTCCTTCATTTTTATGTTTAGGAAGGTCTATTCCCTGAACGACATTATCGGCAAAACTAACTACAGCCGAGTACTTTACACCCTTTTCCGGCCGAAGAACAAAACTTCCTATTCCTTTATAGTCACTTTTCAGATCAACAATTTTGTTCCCGGAATTATCAATAACCACCCCTTTAAAATCTCTTCCTTTTCCCCGGTCATCGACGGCTTTAAACGCAATTTTATTATTTACGCCGGTAATAAAGGTTCCCCCTTCAGGAAAAAATTGCAAATCAATACTTTTCTGCTTTGAGCCATTTGATACTGCTACAAATTCTTTATCACGTAGATTCCATATAAGTAAATCCTGACGAAAAAACCATACATCATCAAAGTTTCGCATCCAATTGGTGTAGGCTCTTATTTGGTAAAGCCCGCTGGAAAGCGTGTCTCCCAAATGAAAATCCCCATATGCTAAACCATTCTGTACCCATGCAGTATTTTTATAGACAACCGATCCCGAAGAATTAATTAATTCAACATATAAGTTACACTCCTTAACTGGAGAGTCTTTTACATAAGCCTTAAACCAAATATCATCGTTGGCCCAATATGAAGGCCGATCCAAATGAAGATAAATCTTTTCCTGCGGAAATCGTAAGTTATAGATGTTCGACTTGGCAATTATCTGCTGTATCTCATTATCAGTAAATGAAAAAATTGCAAACCCCAGGGATAGAAATGCAAGAGCTGAAAAGAAAATATAGCTAACAATTTTCCAGCAGAACCTTTTGAAGAAAAGGGCGCGCTTCATTGTTTTCCGGCAAGACAAATTGGGACAGAATTTTGCATTAAAAAAAGAGTGTATCCATCACAAATCCGGAAAAGCCAAAGCTTCTCCCCTCTTGAAATTTCAACACCTGGTACACAGTCTGCTAAAAATTGAATGTATCGCTTTGGTTCCCAAAGCAATATCAACATAATGCAAGTACATTCTAGTGCAATCAAGGTAAATCCTATTCAGCTCAGTCGTGAGTAAAGTTGTTTTGTTTTTTTAACATTGAAATATCAATAACCGATAAAAGGCAATTATTGTAGTCGTCAAGGACGATGCCTTCTATATAAACAAAAGATAAAGGAGTATTATCATGACCCAATCTTATCTGGCATGTTTCTTTTATGTTGCTGACAAATACTCTTTTAAAGAAATTATTAAATACAGGCTTATATTCTTCTAAGATAAAAAGAGTAAAGTTGGTGTTTTCCAAGCTAAAGCGCTTTTCACCAAGCATTTCAGCTCCGGTAAAATTCAGATCACAGATTTTGCATTCTGAATCGAGTGTAAAATAGCCCATTGGTGCAAAATCGTACAGCATAGTATATTTTTTTAGCGCTTCCACAGCTATATCGTTAGCCTTCTGCAACTCTTCATTTTGCATTACCAATTCAATCTGATGAACCTGAAGTTCGTGAATGAGCCTTTTTTCATTTATGTCCAAAATAGTATCTTTTGATTTAATATTTTTTTGTTTTAGACTTTTTTCGGCAAGAGTGCGCAAGGTTTTGGGATCTGTTAAATCCATCTCTTCTTTATCCATGGTTCTCTTTTTTTAGTGATAATAGTATTCCATTGCCTGCAATGGGAAATTTATAAAAGTACTGAAATTTTCTAATTGATGTTCCTTAACTATATATTACACTTCGCACCCATTTTGCTCCGCAAACTTCGCAAAACCAGTGTTCTGTTCCCCCTACCCTTTCAAAATCAAAAACTTTTAGCTAGCGCATTTAAATACTGCTTAAAATGAATTTTGCGAATGACACCGGGTTACATCATCATCAATCTCCTGTAAATTCTATCACATGTCCTGGCTGCCATGGCCCAAATGCGTTCTGGAACCACTTGTCGATCATTTTCCCGTCATCTGTAAACTCAAAAGAATTTTTAAAATCATATGATTGCATTACCTCTGGATTGAATTGGATCGGCCATGTCATTTTACCTTCAATTGTTATTACATTACTATCTGCTGAAACAAAACCAGTGTTGAAGACTCCACCACTTTCAATAAAAAAGAAGGCGATTTTTCCTGCTATATCATCCCAATAGAAATAGCCTTCACCCCAACTTGAATTGCTTTCATTCTTCATGGTATAAGCGGACTGAGTCTTTCTTCAAGTGTTTGACTATATACTGAGTACAATGGCAATAGGCAAATAATACCTGTAATTGGTATTTTTCTTCCATTTGTTTTCATTTTATTGCTGCAGCCTTAAATAATATGTTTGTATGGCTATTAAACCAATAATTTCGTCGATGTAATATTCTACCAGGTAATTCTATTCATTTATAGTTATTACTTTGGTCCAGGTAGGATCAAATGCACCATTTTCATAGACCAGTATATCAATCATATTGGTATAAGTAATTGTTGAGTCACCATGTATTGAGTCAGCTTCGAATGATTCAAGCATCATTTCAAAATCAATGTCACCTGTACGGATTGAAGTAAAGGTTCTTGAACTATCAATGTCATTCCAGGAAGATTTCTCCCATCCTGTATTTGTCTGGAATGCAGAAAAATACCAGTGAAACTCACCCTTGATTTTTACTTTTAGACTTGTACCCTCCGGTAATGTGGCGTTCATCGAATAAGTACCCGTTGTATACTCTGTTTTTTCTTTATCAAGAATGTTTAAACCATGCTTTCCAATTGCAGGATATTTGATACCTCCTGTGAATTCAAAATCAGTGTTATCAATAAATTGATTTACATACTTTTCGAAGTTGGGGATGCTTACTTCTAATCCGAGTGTTTCATATCTTTTTTCAAGATTTTCACGAATTAAATCCAGTTTTATTGTTTTGGCATTATTTATAAGGGTTGATCCCAATGTTTGGCTATTCAATATTCCATCTTCTCTCATGTCTGTGCTTATATTTGCTAATAGCTCAGATAATTCAGCAACGGACATATACCCCTGTAAAATAACCGAGGCCGCTAATAAGATTGAATTGTCTTCACCTGATTTGGAAATGTCAAGAATTTCAGATTCAGGAATATCCGGTTTATTTATTCTAAAAATTTGAAGGATTTCAGATTGAGCTTGTTTTTTTGCATTATCAAATGTAGTTCCGTTTGAAATTAAATATTCGACTCTGCTTTTCTCTAAATTTGATAGAACATTGATATTGATGCTTGTTTTGTCTGTCAAATCTGATAGTGCGAATAGCGTTAGTTGTGCATTTGAACTTTCATTTTTAATTTCATTGAAATAAAATCCATCTGCCTTAAGTTCAACAAATTCAGAAGATAAATCAATATTTCTTAACTCAAAAGTGCCTTTATTGTCAAGTATTTGAGAATTAAAATTCTTTCCTGTAGGTATCAACTCATCTGACAATTCGGAAATGGTAATCGAAGTACCATTTATATAGGGCCCTTTTTGTACATAACCACTAATTAATTCTTTAAAGAAATTAGGGTCTTTGTCTTTTTCTTTTTCGCATGAAGAAGCGATTAAGATTAAGGCAAGATTCAGGATGAATGCAA